>CAJTKA010000003.1 GCA_910576815.1 uncultured Lachnospiraceae bacterium | reverse complement strand
TGGTAAACGCAACAAGTTCTTCCCAATAGCCGTGTACATAGGCTTCCTGCATGGGGGTGTCATATTCGTCCAGCAGGATGATCACTTTCTTGCCGTAATAAGCGCTTAAATATTTAGAAAGGTAGTGAATCGCCATGGTTGCCACTACATCATCCATGTCAGCCGATACGCTTCTAAAAAAGGCTCGATCCCCTTCCGCCATCGTGTTCTCTTCCAGCAGAAACTCATAGTCCGTATAGAGCTCCGCAAGCATCTGGCATATCTTCTTGCGGGTATTTTGATAATTTGCCTCTTTGATATTGGCAAACGAAAGGCTGATCACCGGATAGATACCCTGTAGGGTGTGATACTTTTCTTCCTGCCAGATGGACAGCCCTTCAAACAAATCACCCCGACCTGCATATTTGACCGAGAAGAATTGCTCCGTCATGCTCATGGCCAGAGTCTTCCCAAAGCGGCGTGGTCTGGTGATCAGGGTAACACTGTCACCGCCTTCCCACCACTCTTTTATAAAGTGGGTCTTATCCACGTAAAAATAATTATTTTCAATGATCCTGCTAAAATCCTGGATCCCGATCCCTACGGTTCTCGCCATAAATCCCCCAAATCCCGATTCAGCCTAAATCAGGTTCACTCCTCCAAATACGGCCACATCTTCTCCAGCGGCCCCGACATCATCTTTCCGTTTTCCCCCACGATTGCCTTGACCCTCGGCGAAACAGTTTCTTCCGGCAAAACCATAAGTTCGCAAAACAGGGGTGCATCGTCCTTCATGATCTCCGGCAGCATGGCATCCAATTCTCCGTTATCGTAGATCTGATACGTTTTGAAGCCGTATGCTTCCGCCACATTACACAGGTTTGGCATCGTGAGGCCGCTTTCGCGGTCGCTCGCCACATAGTGCCCTTCAAAGTTGTTCCGCTGCATGGAACGAATGCTGGCATAGCCGTCATTGTTCCAGACAAAAATCTTCACCGGAAGTCCCAAACGGTGCAGGGTTTCCAGTTCCTGAATATTCAACTGAAACGCTCCGTCCCCATTGATCAGGATCGTTCTGCGTCTGTCATTAGCAATGCAGGAGCCAATCGCATAGGGCAGTCCGAATCCCATAGAACCAAGACCCGCCGCGTTCTTCATCTTTTGCCCCTTTTTGAGGCGGAATGCCTGATAAGTGATCTCCCCTGCGCCGCCCGAACTTTCGGGAACGACCACATCATCCTCACGCAGCAATGCGCACAACCTGTCTATAAAATAGTATGCGCTGACATGCCCTTTTGCCTCCGCATGCTCTTGGGTGACCACCGGGTATTTCGCTCTCATTTCCTTACAGTGTTTGATCCACTGCTGCCAGACACCCTTTTTCTCATCCAGCGCATTTTTTCCGTCCTCTATCTGAGAAACCAGTTCCTGCAAAAATACTTTCGCATCGCAGGCAACGGCGATTTCCTTCTCTACCTCCATGCGCCTGATCTCGTTCTCATCGATATCGACAATGACCTTCTTCGCATTTTTGCCGAAATTTTTGTCGTTAAACGCCGTGACACTGGTGTCCAGACGGCATCCCACCGAAAGGATGAGGTCTGCTTCCTGTAAAATCAGATTGGCACCCCGATCACCCATGATACCCGGATGTCCCACATAAGCCGCCTCGTCCTCGCCAAACATATCGATTGTCTTCCACGTCGTCTGTACAGGCAGCCCGCTGATTGCAAGAAGTCTGTACAACGTCTCCGTTCCCCCTGCCAGTTTGATTCCGTTACCGGCAAGAAACAGAGGTTTTTCCGCCTGTTTAAGCAGTTCTAAGACTTGTCCTGCCTTGTCTGTGACATCCGCAGTCTCCTGCGCCTGCGGAACATATCCTTTCAGCGCTTCTTCGTCCAGCATTACCGCCTGAACATCCAGCGGAATATCCAGCCAGACAGGACCCGGCCTGCCGCTTACCGCTTCATAATACGCTCTTTCCAGATGATATCTGATCTCCGTAGGTTCCAAAATCTGCACGGCGTACTTTGTGATTGGTGTGATCATCGGAACGATCTGCACTTCCTGGGACCCAATTTGTCTGACGCCCTTATCTCCGACCAGATCTGCCCGCTTCGACTGCCCGGAAATAACGATCATCGGCGTGGAATCGATCCAGCCTGCCGTCACCCCGGTGATGGCGTTGGTTGCACCGGGACCTGACGTCACCAATACAAGCCCGGGCGTATTGGTATGCTGACCATAGGCTTCTGCAGCGATAGCCGCGGCCTGTTCATGGAGACAGCAGACGTAATCGATGCCCGATTTCCCGATGGAATCGTCCAAATGCATGGCTCCGCCGCCGGGGAGGATAAACGCCTGCTTAATACCCTTGCTTTCTAAAAATTGAAATACGTAATCTGATAATTTTATCATAATACCGTCTATTTGCCTCCAAACATTCTATGTTCCACATACTCTGCGATCACATGGCCAATAAAAATATGCGCCTCCTGTATCCGCGGCGTGATCAAAGATGGAACTTTGATCATATAGTCCGCCGCATCATACAGCTCGGGATCCTCAAATCCGCCCATCAGAAGAACGGTCTCTATTTCATGCTTTTTTGCATAGCGAAGCGCCTCCAATACATTTTTGGAAGTGCCGCTTGTAGTGATTCCTATTAACATATCGCCTGCTTTCGCCTTGGCTTCCAGTTGTCTGGCAAATACGCGCTCATAGCTGTAATCATTCCCAATCGCCGTCAGAGTCGAGGTATTTACCGTCAGCGCCTCCGCGTTTAAGCCGGGACGCTCTTTATAAAAACGGCTGATAAACTCTGTTGCGATATGCTGGGCATCCGCCGCGCTTCCTCCGTTACCACACAAAAACAGCCCGCCGTCCTTCTGAAAAATCTCAATGATGCGGTCGCCGATCTGCATCACGGTATCTGTCACTTCCTGATCAGATGCCAGTTTCTTAAAAATCTGCGTATGTTCTTCAAGGCGTCTGAAAAAGTAGTTATGCGCCGAGTTCTCGTCATTATATTTTTCGAGAATCGAAATGATTTCCCAGATACAGCCTTTTCCGCCGTCGTTCTGAAGAATGATATCCGCTGCATTTTTCGCCTTATCTATCGCATTGGCGGGGCAAAGGCCCAGCCCTGCATACGTTAACGGCTCAATATCATATTTGCCGTCACCAATGTAACAGATATTTTCTCTGCTGACTCCGGTTCCGGCTTCAATCTGCTTCATGGTCTCTTTTTTGGTCTTATTGCCGCGATAGAAATACTCCCACGGAAATCTCTTTTCAAAATAGTCGACAATCTCCGTATCTTCTCCCGTGATCGCAGCCAACTTAAAGCCCCTGCGATGCAGTTCGAAAATCGCGTCGATATCTTTCAAATTGATCTGTTTTTGCTCGTTTCCGCTCGAATCAATAATAACAGATCCGTCAGTGATCACGCCGTCAATATCAAATACGATAAGTTCGATCATTCTTTTCCTTAACCTCTACGTTTTTATTGTGTATTTATATAAAGCATCAAATCTATTTCTTATCAATCAACAGTTCCTTTGCTAACCTACAACTACATTGTTTTCTCACAACATGTACAATCGGATGCATCAACACCGCCATGATAATTGTCGCCGCAACAACAAAGGGCAGTCTTATCATGTAATTCCAACCCAAAGATTCTGTAAGTCGGAGCCAGACAAATTGTGACAAATAAATTTCCGTTGAATATTTAGATAAAAATATTACAATTTGCCCTTCCCCCAAAGTATATCTTGTACAAGCAAAGAATATAATCAAAATAGTGGCTATGCCAATCGCGTTTCTCATAAACACCATGCTTATAACATTCTCATTTTTAATCAAAAAACAGCTCATTCCAAAAATACTCAATGTAACCGTCATAAAGAAACCTTTGAAGGAAAATAAGAATTGCTTCACATTCTCAAAATATTCTCCAAATAACAAGCCCATCGGAAATGCAAAGGAGCTGGCGATATAAGTTTCTTTAAAGCCACTGTAATACATAACGACAGATAAAATAATGGTTATGCCGGCAACAAGAGGTATGCGGAATTTAGGCATATATTTATAAACACAGAAAAAGAGAATATAAAATCCAATCAATTCCCATATATACCAATTTGTCGTAACAAAAAATGCTTTTGGCACTCCCGGCGTAACATAATTCAAATCACTTCTACATACATAATCAATCACCATATCAACTAAATAAAATATGAAAGAAATGATAAAAAGATAAAGCGGTTTCGAAATCAAAAATTTATAACTCAAATAATTTTTCTTTTTTTCAAACGATACAGCCATTCCAAAAGCCGAAACAAAAAAGAAATAAGCAACTGAGCAAATCATAAATTTTCCTAAGGGATATAAAAGTATTCGTTCGTTCCTTACAACATGTCCCACCACAATCTCCAGCGCAAATATCCCTCTCAAACCATTAAGCATTTGAAGGTAAGATTCTCTCGTCTCAATTCGAATATCTCGTTTATGACATCCTGCCAGAATCAGGCAAATAAAGCCTATTAAAACAATGAAAGAAAACATAAGCGAATACATAGCTCAACCTCTGAGTTTCTTCTTGACTTCTTCCTCCGCCGCCGTAAGCATTTTCTCACCCGTGCCCATGATCTTTTCCGTATCACGAATATCTTTCACCAGCTTGCAAAGCTCATAGGGCTCAATCGATGCTTTCTGATCAGAACCGTACATATTGCGATCCATGGTGATATGACGCTCGATCGAGGTCGCGCCTGCCGCCACGGCACAGGTACTGACTAACGTACCTGCTTCATGGCCGCTGTATCCCACCTTGCAGCCATATTTCTCCTCCAAAACATGGATGAGCTTCAAATTGGCGTCCTCCATCGGCATCGGATAAGTGCTGTTGCAGTGCATCAATTCAAACGGGCAGTCATGTTTTCTGAAGATCTCCACTGCGTGATCGATCTCCTCATAACTGCTCATTCCCGTAGCAATAAATGTATATTTCTTTTCACCTGCAATCTCCTCGAGCAGTTCATCGTTGGTCAGCATGGCGGAAGCGACTTTATTATACTTACAGTCATACTGCTGCAAGAACTTCTGAGAATCAAGATCCCATGCCGACGCATACCATGCGATTCCTTTTTCTTTACAGTAACGGTCAATCTCGTCGTACTGTTCTTTACCAAATTCCAGGCCTTCCTTCTGGGCACGCTGCGTCGTTCCCCACGGGCTCTGCCGGGGACCATCCAAATACTCCTTCGTATAGACCTTGTCCACTGTTCTCTTTTGGAACTTTACCGCATCGCATCCGGCAATCACGGCTGTATCGATCAGCTTTTTGGCAAGTTTCATATCACCGTTATGGTTAATACCGATCTCAGCAATAATAAATGTGCTCATTTCTTCTTCTCCCCGTATCTTTTTTATCATTCTTTCTGTTGCGGCATCCTGTTGTATTACCCCGCGCCGCTACTCCTAGATTTTACCATAAAACAAAGGTGCTGTATACAAGCAAATCGTTCTACTGCACCGTCTCGCATCCCTATTCCCGAAGCTGCTGCACAATCTGCATAATCGTATCGCTGCCAAAGCTTGCGTCCATGATCTGCTGCGCAAACACGACCTGGATCACATAAACGATCACCGGCAGCAAAAGAATCCCAACCACACACACCTCCCGAAAAATGTGCAGTCCCCGCATACCCACTTCCTGCTGTTTTACGTACCGCGCCTTATTTGCTCTGGGAAAATTGACCACCACCAATATGATCATACAGGTATAAAAAGCATATCTGCAAAGACTAAACAATACCGAAAGTTTTCCCTCCATCAGCACCTGCATCACATCTCCCGCACCTTTTCTGTAATGGTGCGGTTTCCCCAGAATGTAATACATCAACATACTTTCAAATCCCCAGCTCCGAAACATATAAAATTCTCTACCCATATGCCAAATCAGAAACGAACAGGTCCCTATCGTCTCCGCGATCACATTCAGTTTGAGATGCTCTCCATTGCAATAGATCGTCAGCATCATCCACGGCACTACCAGAACCACCCAATACGGGGGGTTAGATGTGAAGATCGCAAAGAAAACATTAGCCGCAAAAGCTGCATAGACCGCCTTATAATAAAACGCGTAATTTTCTTCCCTTTTCTGCAGATAGCAGTATGCGCACAGCAGCCCGATCGCAAGAACAAAAACCGAGAGGTTATCAACACCCATGTCAATTTGAAACGAAAATAAATACCCCATTCTGGAAGATAGAATGCCGGTAGCTACCACTTTATTGCCCGATTGAGCAGCGGCCTGCGCCTCCGGATGAATTTGTGCATAACTTTTCCCCAGACTAAAGAGGAACTTTTCCGCCACCACCAGCCAACAGCCAAGCGCCATATTTCTTATGATATAAAGAATCCTTTTTTCGCACAAAAGCACCAGGCACACAAACACAAGTATGGCAAAATATTTGCAGCTGATTGCCGCCGCAAAGAACAGATAGAATTTCTTATAATCCTTCCTGAGATAATAATACACTCCATATATGGCAAATACTACGCCAATGATATCATACTGTCCGACATAGTATGCCGACATGAGCAGAATCCCGGAAAACAGATAAGCATAGAGCGCTGTCTTTGATCCTTCACGATCTCCTGTAATAAACGCATGTATTTTCCTGACACCCACTGCTCCCGCGATGGAAACGACTGCCAGCATCGTCTTGCCCCACATCAAACATAAGAGACAACTCTCCGCCGTGTTTCCTGAAATCCTCTCATAGAGCCAAGCCGGAAAATTCCACACTGCAAAAAAAGCATAAATCGTAAAATCATATGCCGCTCCGGAATTGATCGAACGGTGTATCGTCGCTCCCGGTATGGCTTTTGCATATGAATAAAAAGACAGCGGATGCCCTTCCGTAAGCGCATACCAGAAATTCAGTCCGTGCCGATAGGTCGCAAAAAAATCGTCATACATCGATGCGTATAGAATAAAAAATACCATGATGCCGCCAAACAGGTACTCCCATTGATACGGCATCGTATATTCTTTTATTGTCACACCTGTTCTTTGGGCAAATGCTTTTATTTTTTTCATCTTTCCTCTCTTTTCAACATCCATTATTCCCTGTCTGCTATTTTGACAACCATGACATCTCCTATCATCCGGCAATACCCCTCATGTGGATAACAGGGCATTTGCTGCACCTCGTCTAACTCTTTATATGTCGCCAAAATATCATCATCCTCTATCCCATTGATCAAGCTTCCCATACTCCGCCAGAAATTATATGTGGTTTTCGGATAAGTCGTCGCTACCCTTCTATGCCCGTTTATGTTCCTTGTATCACCTCTATAAACTTCAATATTATCATTTTCAGTAAACTCTCCTATGACAGCAATGGGCGTCACACCAATTTCATACCCCTCATATGTCTCAATGTCATCCAAAACTCTCGTCATGATGCTGATACTTCTGTCATATGCCGCTCTGTCATACATAAAAGCGATATTACTGTATTGGATATTACGTACAAGCAGAAAAATACATATTATCCCCGTAAGATACCGCATGGGTTTCCTGACCGGAATATCCCCGAGGCTATCAACGATCATGATCCCGATAGGGAAAAGCAGATACAGGGCGTATGAGCTTCTCAAAACAATATTTTCTCCCTGTATGACACCAGTAAAATTACACCATATCGGCAATGTCATGCAAATCAAAACAGCGCCAATGCTATTATGAATTTTTAATTTTTTCTGCTTCAATAAAAGAATAAACCCTGCCATCACAATCAACAGCAGCACCCCGTGTAATGTACAAATAATCTTGCCAAAATGTCTGCTGCCCACAACAAAAAAGGACACTATATTACTATATGCTTTTATAATATTCTGAAAAATCATTTGCACCGACAATTCTGTCAAACGTCCCATGCCGTTAGATCCGCTTGTAGAGGTTGTGTGCCATACTGTCAACATGATCTTATAAAGCAGCAGATAACCTGCTGCACCAATTGCCATCATCAACCCCATAGAGACTGCGCTGCGTACTTCCTCTTTCCAAGACGTATCCGCCAATACTTTCTGTAATAATACAACCGCGCACAGAACGATCGTCACGCTGATGTATGCCTGATAAAGTCCCATGGATAATACAATACACACCGCTCCCAAAATAAGGTTCCACGGGTGCCTGACATGCAGCCAGCACCATACGGATAAGCAGGAAAGAAATAGGGCAATCATACAGCAGTCATATATGTATATAAAAATTCCGCACAGCTCGGTCACGGAGAGATTAGCCATTAAAAATCCGCATGCCAAAATCTCAAAGACAGGGCTTTCTATCTTTATCATATCCGCAATCAAATCGGCGCTCATTACCGCAAATACAGCACCAATCAGTCCTGCCAGCCACGGTGAAACCACATTGCCGCGCAAAGAAGCATAATACGGCTGTAAGAATCTGCCCAATTGCACTTCCCATTCTCCCGCCGACGAAAACATATGATTGACCGCATCATGCGCAGGCATATAATTCAAAAAAGAGTACCCGTTTGCACATAGAGTAATGATAGCCGTCCAAAGTAATAACTTCTTTTTCCGCGCATCCATTTTATAGGTCGTCACACCAGACAAATACTCCGATAATCTTTTCATTTCCCGCTATCCCATCTCACACACAAATCTTGATCCATTACAGTATACCCTTATATCGGTTTTCACACATTCCGACTTACAAAGATGTCAGAAAACTCCATCTTTCCGAAACGATCACGCACACATCCGACATGCCGGCATACTTAGCTTCATAAAATGTAATGTTATTCGATCTTAGCTTGTCCTTAAGCAGCTTGATCATATTCTGTTCGCCGACTCTCTCAAAATCATCGACCATGATCACGAAATCATCCTCTAAAATTGTCGGAATGTGTTCAATCACATCAACGCGGGAATATTGTCTATTCCCCCACGGTCCGTCTATTGACAGCAGCGCATATTTTTCCCTTCTACGACACTGGCAAAGTCCTCATACATATAAGTTTTTGCAATATGATCAGCCCCTCCCCCTGAGAAATCTGTCTCAACGATATTTCTGACATGAATTTTCATACGACTGTCCAAAGCACAATTCTTTTGAAAGAATTCAACCCAGTTCTTATCCTGTTCCACGATATCATAAGTCACATTCTCGTTTGCAGAGACATAATCAATCATGATTTTAGAACTCTGCCCAAGACCGCACTCCAATATACCGGACGGCTTGAATTCATTCAGCACTCTTGCAAGAACATACGCATAATTGTACCCAATCGCCCATCTTCCAAGGGATATGGACTTCTTTTTATACCATTCATAGCCGGCAACAGTATCTACAAAGACATCTCTCCATAGCATTTCCTGCGTCATTTTCAATTCTAAATCCTGTTTATCGTAATATTCTTTCGATCTGCTGACTAAAATATTTGTCTTATATATAAAATCCTTTATCTTATGAAAAAATCCCGCCATCTTTTCCTCCATCATACCAATATAGCTGAAAATCAAAATGTTCGTATTCCTTAAGAACCTCTGATACGTCTCATCCAGTTGCCGATCAATGCCCGTTTTTGTGCCATAGGGATTTTGGGATTACATAGCTGTCCGATACCAATACAGTATCCCAAAAGCGTGTGCCCCAATTTCTTCAATGGTTTTTTCAATCGCAAATAGAAAAAAAACAGCCACAATTTTTCTGACGATTTTAGAGATTTTCTGTTTAGCAGCATATACGCCACTTTCGCATGATATTTTATCGTAAAACCATTCCACATTTCATAATCAATATCATTTGGAAGATTCTTTTTTTCATACACGATAACCACACAATTACTGCGCGGTTGATAAGCAGCTATCCGTTTTCCGCCATATGCCTGATAATTCAAATCACACACAATAACCTGACGCAGCGCATTTAACTCCGTCGTAGCCTTATGCCATATGGAGTTCGGCAAAACACGGTAGACAAAACACGGTTCCGGATCGTAATAAATCAACCCCTGATGAGCAAGCCATGTCGTAATCAGCCAATCGGCAAATTCTTCATAATAAATATTTCGCGGGACATGATCCATCGCCTCTTTGCGAAAGACTCCCGCTGCCAAATGGATATATATCATATCCTTCAGCCATTGATATTTCCCTTTGACATAAGGAACGCATGTATATAATTCAAGCCTGCCCTCAGTCAATTTATACATGTTCCCGTAATATGCGATGCAGTCCCGGTTTTCATCCCTGTCCAGAAATTCTATTTTATGTTGGAAGTGATTCCGATCGCAAAAGTAGTCGTCCCCATCCAATATAGAGAGATATTCTCCCCGAGCCTCGTCAATAAGACGAAAAATGAGCCTGCTGTGTCTCCAATTGGAAAACTCCTTAATGCCTTCCGTCCTGTCCTGCACCAGTATCCTGATCTGCTCTTTTTCTCCGTATTTTCTTTTCAGCAGTTCCAAGGATCCGTCATTTGATCCATCGTCTCCAATCAAAATTTCATACGCAAAATCTATATTCTGATTCAGGATCGATTCAACAGCCTCCTCGATCCATTCTATTTGATTATAATTCGTAATCAAGCAGGACAGTTTGATCTGAGGGCTTCCTCCGCTCATTTTGGTCTTATCCTTTCATTAAGTATACAGCTCGCTAAAAACTTCCGCTTTATCTCTCTCTATGATCTTCCCTTCTACCACCTCATAAATATGATCACAGTTTCTAATCGTGGTAAGCCTGTGCGCAACAATGACCAGCGTCTTTTTCCCCTGCAGGGATTCTATTGCATCCATCAGCGAATGCTCCGTCTCATTATCCAATGCTGCGGTCGCCTCGTCTAAAATCAAAATATCCGGGTTCATATACAAAGCTCTTGCAATGGCAACCCTCTGTCTCTGTCCCCCCGAAAACTTAATGCCGCGATCGCCCACCTGCGTCTCCAGCCCATTTGGCAGTTTCTTTACAAATTCAGATAATTGAGCCATTTCGAGAGCATTCCAGACTCTTGCATCATCGATCTGTCCTTCCGGGATTCCAAACGCAATATTTTTTCGTATGCTTGAATCTGTCAAATATACGCTCTGCGGTACATATCCAACGTTTCGATTCCATTCTATTCCCAGTTTCTGAATATCTTCTCCATCCATAGTGATACTGCCCTGCTCAGGAATCAGCAATCCCAAAAGAACATCGACCATAGTGGATTTCCCCGCTCCCGACGGACCGATCAAACCAATGGAAGTTTTCGCCTTGATCGTAAAATTCATGTCTTTCAGGATATATTTTTCAGTATTGGGATAACGATAGGAGACATTGTTAAACTTGATTTCCTCCTTAAAGTCAATATTCTCCTCCAATTCCCCATTATCCTGCAGTGCTGCTTGAGCACCCTCTGTTTTTTCCTCTTTTATCTGCTTTATATTTTCATACGCCGCATTAAAAGACGGCATACGTCCCCTGATCGTATTCAATGTACTGCTGACAGCAGCTATACTCGGGAAAATCCGAAAAGCAGAAACCGCAACTACCGATAGGGATGATAACATTTCCTGCGGCACCCCTCCGGCCCGTGTCTGAAAAGCAATGGCCAGCAGCAGACCACTAATGCATATCATTTCAATAATATATCCCGGCGTCAGGGTCGACATATCAATTTTAATACTCGCCTTTATGTGATCATTCATGGTATCACGATATCTTTTGATATAATAATCCTGTCTGCGGGTAACCTGGATCTCTTTGTTTCCATGTATCGCTTCCAAGGAAACCTGGTAATTCTCCCGCTCGGCGATCCGCAAAAGTACGCCGTATTTCCGAAGCGATTTCTTGTAAAATAACTGAATCGCAAGTACGCTTACTACTGCGAGCACAACAAGTACGGTCGCTATGGAAGGGGTCTTCATAAACATATAAACACTGATTGCCGCCATTGTCATCGCTTTCGTGACCAAATTAAAAATACCGCTTAAAATAACATTTATAGAATTTATATCATTTGTAATACCCTGTATCAGTTTACTGGTATTATTATTGACAAAAAAAATGTATCCCCGTTTCATATAGGATTGCATAACAACGCTGCCCAGTTCCCGCTTTATCTTGTATGTATATTTGCGAACCAGCCATGTATGAAAAATAAAATACATATTTTTAACGACATACAATATGATAACTTCACCGCAAACCACCAAAATCAGCGTCTGCGTTTCCTGAATGTGAAAAATACTGACGAAGGGTCTCAGATACCATTTATTCTCCAGCCCCTCAGGCGTCATCAGTCCCTCGATGATCGGAAGGATGGCAGATATGCCAAGAGTCTCCATAAATGCGGCAAATATGGTACAGATCAAAATCATACCGCCGTACAATTTCTGCTGTCCGGACAGAATCACGTTAAATTTATGAGCCAAATCCTTGATCTTCTCAATTTCATGCTTCATAACAGGAACTCCATTCGCACGCTCCGTGCTTTTCCTCATTATAGGCTAACTTCTGAAAGTTTATACCCCTTCGTTTGATCACTTCCCGATAACAGGCTTATTATACCATACAATAATTTGTAAAACACTATCTAATTTGTCTTTGATTCCTTTTTAGGATTTTGGGGATCAGCAGCTTTCTAACCCCCAAAACAACCGTCATACCGCATATACATGCAACAAGTATCCAGATACAGCAAGCCGGGAACGTATGAATATACGGTTCCAACAAATAAAAGACAAATTTTGTTTCATGTCTGCATATTTGTTCAAACAGAAAAATTCCAAACGTTGCTTTTCCCATCTCCGCAATGATATCGCACAGCTTTCCATTCAACTCATGATTCGTAAACCACATTTTTACCCTATAATAAACCGTAATCGAAGGAATGAAAATCAAAGTCTTAAAGAAAGTTTGACTGGGAACGTCTCCCCATTCCCCGGTCAACGTACACTTATAGTTTGTTAGCAAGCCACAAACAGTAATTACCGCAACACTCATACCGCTTAAAATCAAAAGCTTTTTTAACGTAAAATCTTCTTTTTTCATGCGCTGATCCAGATAAAATCCCATAAGCGGATAAAAAACAGTGTCCGATGAAATAAAGAAAGAGAAATTACTGTTATGTTCTGCATTTCCCTGCCAAATCAAAAAGTCTAAAATCGGCAGCATTTTAATGATACCAAACATGAAAAACATCCATTTATATTCTTGATCCGTCATTGCTTTTGCCAATTTCCTAAGCAACGGCAGCATGAGAATAAATGCCAGGTAGGCATATAAATACCAATACGCCACAGTTAAGTCTTTGGTATATAATTGCGTGAAAAATTTTTGTATGGACACTTTTTCTGAATCTAAGCGCAGACATTGATACAGGTAGGCGATAAAAGAACCCATTAACAATATAAGAAAATATTTGAAAAATCTCTTACACAATAGATCCTTGTATGATTCCTCTTTCCCAAGCAAAAGCGCACCGGAAGCCATAAAAAACAGAGGAACCGCAATCTTAATAAAAATGGAACAAAACAGGTATACAGGGTACCAATTTGAGCCCTGCGTAATGGTAAACAGAAGATATCCCTTCTCATAGGTATGATTGAACATTACCATATAAATAGCTATTATTTTCAAGAAATCAATATATACCTTCCTTTTTTTATCAATCTCCCCCATTGCTGCTCCTTTTCAACCCTGTATGTCATATCCGGTAAAACTTCCAACCATCAAATTCTCGCTATCATTTATTCAATACCTGATACATGCGGTCAAACGACTTATCCGCATCAAATTCCTCCTGCCATTTTCTGTACGCCGCCGCTTTCGCTTTCTGCAAATCAGACTCCTCCAGTGTCAAAATCCTCTGTATTGCTGAGGCAACCTCTCCTTGGTCAGGATCCGCAGACAGTAAAATGCCATTGTCTGCAATCATCTCCGTAATACCGCCCACAGCCGTTCCAATAACGGGAACCCCATATGACATGGCTTCCTGTATGGAAACCGGACAGCCGCCCTCTGTTTCAGACGTCGTAATGAAGCAGTCCACTTGATTCTGCTCATAATACGCCCTGACATCCTCGACATAACCGGTAAATGTATATCGTATATTACCCTGATCGCCGAGTTTTTGCTCTGCATATTCCTGCAGCTTTTGCCTCTCACTTCCATCGCCAATGTGTGTCCAATGAATTTTTAACGCATTGATCTGTGCAAGCCCGTCAACGATCAACTGTATCCGTTTCAGCGGAATCATGTTGGAACAACTCAAAAGTTCCCGTTCTTCCTCCTGCCCTGCAGGCATCTGCCGCTTCGGCGCTTCGATCCCCAGCTTACAGACATGCAGTCTGCTGCTGTCTGTGCTGCTGTCTTTTACATGAATCTTATAGTATTGTGCCCCATACGCACACGCAAAAACAATAGCGTCCAATCTCGTTTCCATCTGATGCCGAAACGGCTGCCTTCCGCCCGGTATCCTCTCATGATAGAGATCGACCCCATGTGTTCTTGTGATCACGCGGATATTAGACTGTCTGTTTTTTTCACGGATCATACTGTAGCAAAAATATGTGTACCAGAACGAATAATAGATAAAAGGTTCTTCTCCAGAAAAAACACCGCTTTTGCGCAGTTTTTTCTGATCGCCCCGGGCCTGCGCATAAAAAGCCAAAGACTGATAAAATCTTTCTCCTTTATTACATTTGCCTTTCAGAATTTCCCTTAATTCCACTCTCCCATCCCGATCCGCAAACATCGAAATAAGCGCCTTTATTTTATCGAACAGAGAAAGCTGTGGTCTCCCAAGACATACGACTTTAACGTCCCCCGGCAGTTCTGCGCAAATATCTTCTTCCATCTGCTCTCGGTTTGCATGGGAAACGATCGTAATATCAAAATGCTGCCTGAGTCTCTCTATCTCCGGCAGAATAAAAGTTTTCTCGCCTCTCCCGTAAGGAAAACTCTCTGTCGCCAAAATCAGCTTTCTCATCGGCCTCTTACCTTTCCAAGCGCTATGGTGAGCTTCCTGAATAGCAGGGACAGCCCCAGAGACCCTCCTGCTGCTGCCGGCACTACCAAACATCCGATCCAATCAGACCGCATGATCACACAAAGCGCCATCAGCATCACTGTCATAAAGATAAGCGCGCACGCCAAAATGTTTTTATAGGAAATATTTTGGGCAATTTCCTGTTGTTTCTTCCTTGTGTTGTTGTAGATCTGCCATTGGCGCTCTATATATTCTTTGTAATAAGGGCTGTCTACGGCATACTGCCACCACACACTGTAACCCGGAACCAAAAAGACGGGATTCCATGGTTTGCTGTAGTCCCCATAGGAAGAAAAGTGGATGATCTTCGCTGTTTTCTCACACGCAGCCACATAATCGTAGCCGAGTTCTTCCATGTATCTCTCATTTTCATCTATGCAGGCAATGCGTGCCGCAATATACTTGATCTTACCGCAAAACAATAAGCCAAAAGTCAGTTCCATCATAGAGTTGCCCGACTCTTTTCGAATCCTGTCGTCCGTATTTAAAATATCTTCAAGCGAAAAGTCTTCCCGAATCTTTTTCACATCATACAACGACAAGACAAACGTCAGACAGTCTCCGCCGATCTTCTTCATATAATCCCGATGATTTTGAGGCTTATGCTCCGGCCCGGGGCAAATCACATAGTTTCCATCAAAATCAGTATGATAAATTTCCGAAAGATCCCCCACAATGACGGTATCCGATTCAATCGCAATGATCCTGTCTACGTCTTCCGGAAGCAGCTCATGGAACATCCAATAGCTGGACATCGCGCCCACAGCCCAGTGATCGTTGGGACCGAAATGAATGTGTTTGCCCGCCTCCTCCTCATCAAACCGCAGAATGATGATATGATGCCCATAAATCCGCGCCAGCTCATTCTCATATAGTAAGTCAGAATCTTCCAGATCCTCGGATACGATATACAAATATATTTCAGAGTTCTGATTTTTCTCAAACAACGACTTGATTGCCACATACGCATATTTATAATTCTTTTTGCCCGTGGTCAAATATACATTCATTCGTGCCCGCATATAGTTACCCGTTTCACCCCTGTTTTCTCGCATGCCCGCTCTCACTGAAACTGTTTTTGTTATGATACAGCCCGTTATTAATGAGGCAATAGTCCTCCCACTCCTCCTCAAACCATGCCTTGCGCATCACCCGCGCAATAAAGGTAATATTGGAATATCCGCAGACGATTCCCGCGCAATGCGTCAGCGTATACTGATCCCGCAGCACCTCGAGTCCAAGTCTGTAGTGGTGGTTTTTCCGGTCCGATTTACTGAATGCTATAGATTCGCCGCTGCCGTCGTCTCTGTAAGTGTCTCCATACACCTTTACTGCCTCGCCAAATTCTTTTTGGAACCGTTCCACCACGGCATTTTCATCGGTCGCAAGGAAAATCTGTTCATAGTCCTTCGTATCCAACAGTTCCCTGACCTTCTCGATCTCCTGCTCCACCTGCACCGGTACAGGATGGTTGTTATACCCTTTATTAAAATCGGTTCCCCTGTAATGTACCGCTATGGTCTTCTTATCCCCTAACAGCTTGTCATACTCGTCCTTCAGATATTTTTCCGCCTCGTCATTGTAACGGATGTATTTCCGAAGCATCCTCGCCATAGCGTCTATATAGTCTTGGGACACATCATAGCTGACTGCCCCGTAAAGCGCCTTTACCTGACTGCAATGCCACGTCTCCTGATCCAGCACATAAGCCGCCTTCGCAATAGACATCACCTCCGAAGCCGGTTTGAAATAATGCAGGAAAGCATTCTTTTCCCCGCGGATACCTTCGGGCTCATAATAAACATAATTCTCACCCCAATAAATATAAGGCACCAGCCCTCTGTCATCGGCATAATGAAGCTTGATCAGCGTCATCCCGAGCTCCGCAAAAAAGCCAATGCCATTCCCGGTTTCCCCGGCATTGTACACGATACGTCCCTGATATTCATCTCCATAATGATGCAGTTCCAAAAAATCAGGACTATGATATCCGTTTAACACCATATTCCTGAAATCTGCCTTACCGCTGTGCAGTCTGCATCGGTTCCAAAATACAAGCTTTTCCGATTTTTTCAAAAAATCCATGACACCCATAAACTACTGTTCCTTCCAAAATGTCGACTACCTTGCCACCGCCTCTGTTTCCACCACTAAACTCCAATGTCGTAAATCTCCGACACAGCCTGCTCCCACTCGCCTCTTTCCCGCAGCAGGTGCTCGATGATATCCCGCACTGCGCCGCAGCCGCCCTTCACCGTCGATACATAGTCCGCCCGCGCCTTCACCTCCGCGCAGGCATCCTCAGGACAACCGACAAAACTGCAAAGTTTCATGGGCGGCAGATCGTTGAGGTCGTCCCCGAGATAGCCGATCTCCTCCCTGCCGATCTGATGTTCCTCCCGAAACTGTGACAAATATGCGACCTTATCCTTACAATTCTGCACCAGGAAATCCACCTTCATCTCCTTCATCCGCCTGGTGGTTGCCGCGCATTCTCTGCCGGTCAGCACCAGAATTTGGATGCCCACCCGCTTCGCGGCAAAAAAACCTGCTCCATCCTTCGTACAGAATTTTTTTAATTCATTGCCATGTTCGTCATAATAGATGCCCGCATCCGTCATGGTACCGTCCACGTCAATGACGAGATATTTGATCTTATGCCAATCTCTCACTGTCCTCTTTCCTTTCCACTCGCGCAGCGCTCACTGTCTGCCGTCCGGCGCCTCGCTCTGATAAAGGGATCTTGTCAGATAGCTCACCTTCATCTGCTTCTCCATCTGTGCCATGCACTCCCTGATGCGCTTATTCTCCTCAGATCCCTTTATGTGCTGGCTCGCCATATAGTCAGCGACATAATTTGCGCCGCCGTTTTCTTTATAACCGTCAAAGCCGGCCAGCACTGCCTCTGACACTTCCAGTTTTTTTAGAAGCCGCAGCAACAGGATCACGCTGTTATCAAAGGAGCCCGCCTCATCAAAATGCAGATCCGTATAGTTGACGATCATGGGCTTTCTGCCGCCTGTATCTTCTTCCGCACACATCTCCAGAAGATTGGAGGTGACGATCAGTTCCGGTATTTCCCTTCTGCCAAGCACCATCTCAAAGCGCATGGCATTACAGCAAAAGACATAATCCGCTGCATAGGTATCCGGCACAAAATTTGCCGAGATAATCACAGGCTGCTTGGTTTCAATATAGGAAGCTATCCGCTCCTTCTCACTAACGATGCTGGAACCGGGCGCCAGGATCAAACATGTTTTCCCCGCAAGCCGTGCCAAAAGCGCCTTTAACGTCTGCGCATCGTCAACCGCCTTATTCTGAAAATCCTGATATAAGCCTTCGATATAGGCCCCGTCATAGGCTGTTTTTTTCTGTTCTTCGATGCTGCCTAGGATCTGGTTGATCTGTTTTGCCCGCAGCCGCCCCTTATCAAGTAAAAATTCCGCATAGTTGCGATGAAGATTATATTTTGCAGAAAGCGCATAGGCCGTGTTATACCCCCAAGGCTCGATCTGCTTGAGGCGCGCGATATGGTCGTCGATTCCGTCCAGCACAGGGTTTACGTCATAATGTCCCGCATGGCGCTTATTCATGTAATCCATGATCAGTTCCATGCACAGATTTCCCGGCGAGCGTCCCATGCCCAGCATGGAAGCGTCGATCACGCACTCTCTGCCGCTGGCCTTCATGCCGATAAAGTCCTGCGCCAGCGAGTAGGACAACGCCAGGTTTTCGTGCAGATGCAGACCGATCACGATCTCTTTTCGCAGATTGTGTTCAATCAGGGAATAGATGCGCTGTAAGTCGTCCTTCATCATGGAACCGAAGGTGTCCACGATGGAGAACGCATAGGGCTGTATCTCATTGATTTTTTGCAGAAGCTTTAAGATCATCTCATCCGAATAGCCCATGATATTGATGGGATTGGCAAAGACTTTATAACCCTTTTCCTTTACCTTGCGGATGTATGCCAGTCCCTCGTCAATATCGTAATCATGAAAGGTCACGCGCAGCGCGTCGATCGTATTTCCGTCATACGGTTCAAGCTTATCGATACTGTATTTGTTGTGTAAAGACATGGCGGTAAATTGGGTATTGCCGCGGTTTTCCGGCAGGATACGCGCGATTTCCGCACAGTTGTTGTAAAGAGCTTTGTCAGGCTCATAATCGCAGTCCCGTAAAAAGCCCACTTCAATATAGTCCACCCCGGACTCTATGAGTTTCGTCAGGATGTCCTTGATCGTGTATTCCCCAAATTTCCAGTCATTGATGTACCCGCCGTCGCGAAGGGTACAGTCTAACAGTTTGATTCCCATATCTTCCTGCCTTTTCTAAAATCACTACACCGTGGGATTCGGATCCTTCATGGCATAGAGCGCCTTTGCCATCTCATAGTCATAGAGATCGTCGATATCCGCCGCCTCGCGCTTATTGATGACAAGCTGATAATACTTCGGTCCGTAATTATAGTGCCACTCCCTCACCTTCTCGGTGGGCGCCAGATCGATGCCGTTCGTAAAGTGATACATCATCGGCAGCTGCTCGGAGTTTTTATGCTCAAGTCCCATCTTGAAATTCAAAGGTCCGTTGTCGTCCATCAGGTAAGTCTGATAGGGAGATACCGTGATCAGGGAATCATACCCCTCTTTCAACTTTTCAAAATAAGTTTTGATCGCCTTCTCATACAGATAGGGCTCCACGCAGGGAGAGGTCGCGCAGGCATACAAGAGATGGTCTCCCTCTATCGTATCGCACAGGTACTCCAAAAACATACCAAAAGGTACGGATTCGTTCGCGTACTGCTCCGGCCGTTTGATTGCTTTCACGCCGCATTTTTCTCCAATGGCCAGCATCTCGTCCGAGTCGGAGGAGACGATGATCTCGTGCAGCCCCTTCACCTGTTTTAACTGTTCGATCTTATGCTGCAATAAATTGGAGTTCCCAAAGGGTAAAATATTTTTGTTGGGAAGTCTTGTGCTGTTGCCTTTTACCGGTACCACTGCTGTGATTTTGTCGCTCATCTTTTCTCCTCCATGCCGGAGCTGTTTATGCGAAGGCACGCGCTGAGAATTTCAAATTCTCAGCTGCGATCCCGAGTTTGTGGCTCCGGCACAAACTCGCGGTTGAAAAATCAGCACATCAGTGTGATTTTTCAACCTGTCCTCCATCCTACTTAACTGTTCTGTCCAACTGTGCCGCGATCCTCTGTATAATTGCCTGAATTTCTTCCTCATTCGTACTCTCGATGGCAAAGCGCTTATTTCGCTCCATCTTTTCCCGCCGCAGCGCCCGCTGTCCCTCGATCCAGTGCCAGTGGATGTGCTCGTTAGCCAGGATATTCTTATATTTATCATAAAACCAATCCCACTGCTGCAGCCTTTTCTGCATACGGACCATGGGCGGCTGCTTGGTCCGATAAGAGGCAAGCTGCTCTTTCGTGAGGTTATAGGAAGGATCCTTGTAGACCTCCTCCGCCATATCGGCGAGTTTTTTATAACTTGGCTCCTTCTCGTCCACCAGATAGATCTCGTTGATCGCGCTTTTATCTATGGGAAACACGGGATCTTTTTCATCCACCGTGCAGGCAAAAGCTTCGTAATCCGTAATTTTTCTGCCCTGGCTGACAAGTTTCAGTTCAAAGCCGTCCGTGACCGCAAGCGGAAAGAGCAGATGGCACATACGCCCTGCAAAATAGGCTTCCACAATGGTGGAACTGTTTCCCGTGTAGACGATATCGCTGGCGATGATCCACTGCTTTACGGATTTATCGCTGATCACCTTAAAGTTATCATGGCGCTTCGCCACCTCGGACATATGCACACCGATGTGCCCGGGATGGGGTCTGTATATGACAATAATATCATTTCTTTCTCCGCAAAGCCGTTCCATCCACTCCAGAATGATCTTCTCGGAACGCATCATAAATTCATAATAATCCCGCCAATCATCCCCATGCTTTTTACACATACCGGAAATGTAATCCTCAGAGAGATTGTCCGCGTAGAAAGGAGAGGCAAACAGCAGCACCTTTTTATCCGTCGGCAGACCATACTCCGCAAAAAGAGTCTCCCTGTCCTGATAATAACCCTTTAACTCATCCCGCAAAAAATCCATGCCAATATGCCCCACCACCTTGACATTGCGGGGATCCATATGCGCCGCCTCTAACAGCCTCCTGCGGTTCGCTTCTCCCCAGGAAACTCTCACAACCTCTCTGCCGATGCCGGTGTAATTCTTAAAAACGCCTGCGCGCTCATCCTTGGGATAGACGATGTTTTCCCACTGCATATCGATGACTTTATCAAAGGAAACAAAGTCCTTTGTGTGCCATTCCAGAGAGGCATTCTGATAACAGGCCATCGTCATCACCACCTTGGCATGATAGATGGGTTTGACAGCCTCAAGCGCCTCCTCGTCCTCGATGTGCTTGATCAACACTTTGTAGCCTCTCTTTTCCAACTCATATTTGATCAGACACATATTTTCCAGTTCTCGTACCTTATGTTCATAGATAATGAGAAAATCTACTTCCTGCACATTTTTGCTCATGCGGTCATCCCTCTCCAAAAAATAAATGCAGCCCACTCAGGACCGTGAGCGCCTGGGTCTTCTCCGAAAAATTTCCCTCTATAAACAGCTGTTTGACATCGTCCCTGAGTCGATCCGATAACAGACGGCTGCCGATCCGCTGCCCAAACATGGCTTCAAAATATTTTCTGACATTTGCGTCATTTTTATACCAGTAATCCGTGGGATTCATGGAAACCCGCTCAGGCTGGTGGGTCACTTTCCGCAGACATCCTTCCGCCAGCTTTCCCGTGGTCCGAACCTTGCGCTTAAAGATCTGGCTTTCCTTTGGTTTCACGCCCCATTTTTCCCAGACAAATTCCGCTGCCTGCGGATACTTTTTCGCGATCCATTTGAGATAGATATGATGCCCTTTCCGATATTCAAAGGGTATCGTCATCACCGCTTCCAGAAAATCCACATCCAGAAATGCGGATCCCGTCTCCACATAATGATGGCGGATCAGATAGGAACTCTGCGCCCCCAAAATCCCCCTCGTCATCAGCGCAAAGCTCTCCTGATTCCGATAATCGGATAAGATCGTCTCGTCAAAATCATACTGCAGCCGATTGGAATACTGATGCGATCCAAACGCCGGCGCCCTGTCGTTTAATGCCCTGTCATGATAAAAGGTGGACAGGATCGCGTCCCCCACCATACCTGTATGCTCGATGCCGAACCGCTCCGTATTAAGCGCCTGCAGCAGCCTGTTGCCGCCGGTCATGCCAAGGCAGATCGCCGCCCCGTTATTTTTCAGAGTCATCTCGTCCACATCGTACATCCATGTCAGATCGTCGAGCGGCTTGTGGAGATATTCATGTTTTAAGGCGGCGGCAACCTGCTCCGATATTTTCTGATCCAGATAACCGAGCCTGCCGTATGCCACATTGAGCTGTTCGGTATAACCAAGGTCGTGGGCTATCCACGTCACCATCCGACTGTCCAGTCCGCCGCTCAAATCCACGAGATGCCGATAACCATACTCCCTGTCTTTGGCAAATTCCCTGTCTACCGCCTGCCTGAAAGCGCTGTCAATGCGCTCGACTGCCTCGTCTTCGCTCATCTCCTCCCGTCCGCAGGGAAGTTCATAGTAGCGGTACAGACTAACGCTGCCGCCTGCGATCTCTGCATAATATCCGGGAAGCAGTCTGCGGATCTGCGTCACAAAAGTGCTGTCATCCAACATATATCCGCAGGTCAGCATATACTGCGCAGCGCGCTCGTCAAAGTCATAAGCGATGCCGTTTTCCCGCAGCACGCGCACCATATATTCCAAGTGGTCAGAGAGGATCCAACCATCTTTCTCGCAATAATAATAGACGGCTTTATTCGATACCTGATCTGTATAGACCGTGATCCGATCCGTCTCCTTTTCATAATGATAACCGCAAAAAGCGCCCCGCAGTTTTGACAAATGTTTTTTTCTGTCCTCCCGCAGGGAAAAGGCGAAGGAATCCGGCCACTCGTGATAGCCCTCCGGACGAATGAAGTCTTCTCTGTGATACACATAACCGTCTAAAAAGCAGACCTGTTCCGTATCGGAGAAAAAGATCTGATCTGCCGGAAACTTGTTCAGCAAATTCCGATACTGCACACAGACGCCCAGATCCATGTACTCCCCCAAACAGGTGATTTTCAGATTCCGACTGGCGGCAAGCCAGCCCCGCAACTGTATTTTTTCGTCCATATCCTTATCTTTTCCGTTTTCCCAATTCTCACTCTACAGCCTTTTTCAAACTTCCGCACACCGCCTCGATCTCCGCCTCCTGCAGATAGGGATGAAACGGCAGGGAAAGACATCTTTCGCAGATATACTCTGTATTCTGACAGGGTACTGCGTCGACTGGATTTTCTGCAAACGCTTCCTGTCTGTGCATCGGTTTTTTATAATACACGGCGCTGGGGATCCCGTCTGCCCTCATCTGCGCAATCACCTGTTCACGCTCCTCTTTGCTCTTTAGGCAGATCGTGTATTGTGCCCAGGCCGAGCGCATACTTCCCAAATCAGCGGGGATTTTAACAATGTCCTTAAGACGCTTGCTGTACTCTTTTGCGATTTTCCCGCACGCTTCCAGTTCTTCTTCCAGAAAACCTGTTTTTTGCAGCAGCACCGCCGCCTGTATCGTATCCAGTCTGGAATTCATGCCAATGCGCACATTGTCATATTTATCGCTGCCTTTACCGTGCACACGCAGAGACATAAGCCTCTTTGCCCATTCTTCGTTGTCCGTAAAGACCGCGCCGCCGTCTCCGTAACAGCCCAAAGGCTTAGACGGAAAAAAGGAGGTGGTGCTGATATCGCCGAAACTGCACGCCTTCCTGCCGTCCGCCATGCCGCCGAATCCCTGCGCCCCATCCTCTAAAAGCAAAAGTCCATACTGATCCGTGATCTGCCGTATCGCCTGATAATCCGCAGGCCGCCCGAACAGATCGACCGCCACGACCACTCTCGGCCGCAGATCCGTATTTTGAATCACATATTCGATGGCACTTCGCAGGCTGTCTGCGCTGATATTATAAGTGTCTTTATCCACATCGACAAAAACAGGTGTTGCTCCCGTCAGCGGTACCACTTCCCCACTGGAAAAGAACGTGAAATCCGGCACGAAAACCGCATCTTTCTTTCCGATCTCCCATGCCATCAGCGCAAGCTGCAGGGCGTCCGTCCCGTTTGCACAGGTAATACAGTACTTTGTATCGGTATACTGCGCCAGTTCTTTCTCCAGAGAAACGACCTGCTGACCCATAATAAAGTGGGTGCAGTCAACCACTTCCTGAATTGCGGCATCTATCTGTTCTTTATGAAGCTGATACTGTCTTTTTAAATCACGAAATTCCATTGTCCTGCGTCCTTCCAATCCGCCGCAGTCCCATCATACCGACCGGGGGTTCCGCCTGCGGCACATCTGCCTTGCCTTTCATGACTGATCAAATCTTCCCTGAAACCGTATGGTATCACAATCTGTCAGCGGAAACTTCACCATCTCGCCCGTAGCCGCAGACTGATAAATGGCAAGCACCAACTCCAGCGCCCGCTTGCCTGCAAGAGCATCCACATAAGGCTGCGTATCCGTCTCAATGGCATGAATCACATTTTCATAGAGAGGCGTGTGTCCATAGCCGTACACGTTGGGGGGATTCTCATGAAACTGCGCTTTGACCTGTGCCGGATTATCGAGCATATCGGAAAAATTCCATTCCTCAATGACGTTCACCGACGCGCCCCCTGCCTTGACCGTTCCCTTTTCTCCAAACAGATACAGGGTCTCTTCCAGATTCTTCGGATAGACATTCGTTGTGCCCTCCACGATTCCGTAAGCCCCATTCGTAAATTTGATCAGGGCGATGCCAAGATCCTCCGCCTCGATATAATCGTGGTGCAGCCGATCCGTCATACCCACGACGCAGTCGATCTCATCACCCATCATCCAGCGCAGCAAATCAATGTTGTGAATGCACTGATTCATCAGCGCACCGCCGTCCTGCTCCCAGGTTCCGCGCCACTTTGCCCGCGAATAATACTCATAGTCCCTGGCCCATCGGATGTGGGCCGTTCCGTGGAACATCCTGCCGAAACGCTCCATTTCCACCGCTTCCCGAATTTTCTGAATCGACTTATTGAAACGGTTCTGATGGCAGGCGCAGACCTTAAGGTTTTCTCTTTGGGCCGTTTCTATGATCTTGTCTGCGTCAGCTAACGAGAGGGCGATCGGCTTTTCAATGATCAGATTCGCATGTCCGAGCGTCATGCAGTCAAGCGCGATCTGCGCATGCTTCCCGCTCTCCGTGGCGATCGCCACAAGCTCCGGCTTCTCTTTTGCCAGCATCTCCTTATAATCCAGATAGCTGTGCACGGTATCCGGCAGTCTGAACTTCAACCGCTTGTCCTTCATGTTATGTTCTTCCAAATCGCAGATTGCAACGATCTCCAGATTGTTTTTCTGTGCCGCCACAATATGGTTGGGGGATATCCTGCCACAACCGATCAACGCATATTTCATACTCAGATCATTCCTCTCTCTTTCAGTTTCTGCACCATCTTTTCCGCCGCGTGGCCGTCGCCGTAATGTTTGGGCCGCTCCGGCAGCGCGACACGCTCCGCCTGCTTCGCAAACCGCAGCGCCTCCTCCACGCTCTCCTCATCTTGCGGGTTAAACTTGTGCATCCACTGATCTTTCACCAGATCATCCCATAAATCCATTTCCAACATAAACAGGCACTTTGCCCCCGCAAAAGACGATTCCTTTGACAGACCGCCCGAATCCGTAAGAATCAGTCTTGCCCTGTTCATAAGCCTTACCATCTCCGTATAGCCTACCGGTTCTATGATTTCCAGATGAGCGATTTTCTCCGCTTTCTCCCACAACCCGTATTCCGCAAGGCATTTTCTGGTGCGCGGATGCAGCGGACAAACGATCTTGCCTTCCAGCCGCTCCACCACTTGCAGAATGCTCTCCATCCGCTCCCTGCTGCAGGTATTTTCCTGCCTGTGCCACGTCATGACAATGATTTCTTCCTGCGGATCAGGCTGCTGTATGCCATCTGCGATGGAAAGGTAGGTGTCATACATGATATCGCCCGTCACATACGCTGCCTGTCCCAGCCCTTCCCGCTCCAGGTTCTGAAGCGATATCGTGTCCGGACAAAACAGGATCTTAGACAAATGATCCGTGACGATGCGGTTGCATTCCTCAGGATTTTCCTGATCATGCGTCCGCGGTCCCGCCTCCACATGCGCAATGGGAATGCACAGTTTTGCCGCGACTATGGCCCCCGCCAGCGTTGTGTTCGTATCGCCGTAGAGAACGAGCAGTTTCGGTCTGTCAGCAAGCAGTTCCTCCTCAAGACCGACCATGATCTTTGCCGTCATCTGCGCATGACTGCCGCCTCCCGCGGACAGATTGACGCGCGGCGCCGGTATCCCAAGCTCCGCAAAAAACACATCGGACATATTCTCATCATAGTGCTGTCCGCTGTGGATGATACTCTGCTCATATCCCGCGTTCTCAAGTGCATGATAAAGCGGCGCCAGTTTGATAAACTGTGGTCTGTTTCCTACAATGTGTGTGATCATTTTTTCCCTCCATGCCGGAGCTTCTTTTTCGAAGGCACGCGTCGGGAATTTCAAATTCCCGACTGCGATTCCGAGTTTGTGGCTCTGACACAAACTCGTGGTTGAAAAATCAGCACATCAGTGTGATTTTTCAACCTGTCCTCCATTCCGGGGGTTCGATATAATCTATGACCGGTCTCATGACCGCCTCCATGCTCACGTGTTCTCTCGCAAACTCCCTGATCCTGTCAGACAGTTCCTTCTTGCTGCCCACCGAGCCCGTGATCCGCTCATACAGGGCTGTAATCTCCCCGATATCGACCGTACTTGCATCATTGGGAAATACCTTCGCATAAGGATAGTCCTGCGGAAGAACGTCTATCTCACAGCCCGTGACCAGCGGCATCCCTTTGGCAAGACATTCACGGGATTTCAAGGCGCACAGTTTACCGTAAAATCCCAGCTTATACATGCCAAACGATACCAGCGCGATATCACTGTCATCGTAGAGCTCATCCAATTCCTTTCCCGACAGAGTCGGATAAAAGTGTACGTAATCTTCCAAATGATATCTGCCCGTCAGCTCCTGATAGAACGGTTTTTCCGGTCCGTCACCGACCAGCCGCAGCGTGACCTGATATTCGGGCGTTCCCTTCTCATAATACGCGTGAAGGCCTTTGATGATGCGCTCATACCCGTGATGTCGCTGCATGAATGCCACACCGATCAAATTGATCTGTCTGTCCGTAAACTTTCCTGCGACCTGTGAAACACCGTCAACATTAATACCGTTTGACGAATGAATCGTCGGGATCCCGAATATCTCCCGATCCTCCGTGTAGGTTGTGAAACGATCCACGTAGCGTTTCAGTTTCGGACGGTATAAAAGCTCCTTGATATAAAAAGGCCAGGCATTCCATTTTCCGAAATCGTCTCTGTCATAAGGGTAGGTAAACAGTTCGATGATGATCTTACAGTTTGGGAACCGCTCCTTTACCTTCTTCCAGAAGCGCAGGTAATCTCTGTCCGCAACCGTCCTCCTGACATACAGAAAATCAGGATCCTCCAACTGTGCCAGCACCGCCTGATAGTCCCAGGCAATGGAAGCCGTCGGAAACAACCCGAATATCCGCCAGACCAATGATCTGGCCTGCGCTTTTATCTCTATTTCCTGCATTTCAAAATATCTGCCAAACTCCTCCATCTGCATATCGATCTTTTTGCTGACGCCGATGGACTCCCGCCCCTGAAAATGGATATAATAACCTTTTTTCATCATAGCATACTCCCTTTTTCAATGCAAATGTATCATATCCTTCAAATGCTGCAGGAATTGGCTGTGCTCTATGGCAAAATTGCCTGTCACGGTCTGACCCTCTGCGACATCCTTCGTCACGACGCTGCCCAGGCTCACCCGCGCATGATCACCGATGCGAATCCGATTGGAAACCGTAGCATTGACGCCGACCCACGCATCGGCGCCGATATGCACATTACCCGCTATCACGGCGCCCTCGGCAATCAACGTCCTCTCTCCGATCACGCTGCCGTGTCCAATCTGCACCAGTGCGTCTATCTTCGCATCATCTTTGATATCCGTGGTATCCGTGGGCAGGATCCCCTTTGCGATATGCGTCAGTGAAAAAACCTCCACCCGGTCGCCAATCACCACCCGGCCTAAATCTTCCATACCCAGAATACGGTTGTCATTCGTTCCGGCAAAGGTAAAGGCTTTGCCCCCGATCACGGCCCCGCTTCGTATCACGCAGTCGTTTCCAATCGTCACATGATCGTAGATGGTAACGTTATCCTCTATGATGACCCGATCGCCGATCTCGACACTGTTTGCCGCAATACTTGCCCGCTTGCTGATCACACAGCCCTCCCCGATCTTATTCGGCGTTGTCGGGAGGCGATAGGCATCGTCTTTGCTCAATCCGTTATGAATCTTGTGAAAACTCTCTTTGGGAAATTCCGTGATAAACACACCCTTTACACTTGGCGGCAGCCTGTCCGCAAGTTTTTCGGTGCACAGCACACAGCTTGCAAAGGGGCTCATCTTATCTACGAATTTCGGATTCCCCATAAACGTCAAAAAAGGCACTTCCAAACTGCCGGTACAGTACTCCAGCGTCTGAAATGTTCCCTCTTTGAGCAGTCTGCCCTCTATACCCTTCGTCACATCGGATAATAACATACCCTTCATCCTTCCTCGCGATCTTCTCTTGCCGGCGCTTCTATTGTTTTGCTCTCTTTTGCCCGCCGCACTCCATAGCTCATACGGCAGATCAAAATTGCCAATGTTACCTTGATCATATAATAGATCGATTTCTTAAATGTAATAGAGCTCGTCCCGCCTTCTCTGGCGAGCATCTGCACAGGTATCTCCTTTACCCTTCCCAGGTGCATGATCGCCGACACGATCGCCTCCGGTTCCGGATAATCCATTGGATAATCCTTGCTGTAAATCTCGATAAACCTCCTGTTCACTGCCCGATAGCCGCTGGTCACATCCTTGATACGCTTTCCCGTCGTAATCAATATGAGGAAACTCAGGATATTGATACCAGCCCTGCGGCTTACCGAACTCTGGAAACCTTCTTTTTCCAGAAACCGGGAACCAATGGTCACATCCGCTTCCCCCCGTCTGATCGGCTCCAGCAGCTTTTCCAGATAGGCGACGTCATGCTGCCCGTCTCCATCCATCTGCACGGCGATATCATAGCCATTCTTCCACGCATAAACATATCCCGCCTGCACCGCACCGCCGATTCCCATATTGATGGAAAGATCCAGATGGAGAAACCCCTCACTACGGCATAAATTTAGGGTGTCATCCGTTGAGCCGTCATTTACCACCAGATAATCGTACTGCGGCGCCTGTTCCATCATGTGCTTCACCACGCGCACGATATTATCTGCCTCATTATAGGCCGGTATGATGATCAATACGTTTTCTTTGCGTTCCATTTGAAATCCCCTTGCACGCTTCAGACGCGCACTCTTATTCGCCTCTTCTAAACCACTGTCCCAAGCGGGTGTCCCGCAGGCGGCAGTTCCACAATTCCCGCAACAGCACATAATACGCTATATAGAAAATGCCAAAATTATAGACCAGATACCGCTGCTGCCCGAAAAAAACCATGGATATGATCACGATCATAACCAGATTGCTTCCCAGCACAAGCGCCATAAATTCCGCGCACTGATTCTCGGCTTTCCGATCCGCATACCCCCATATCATCAAAGCAAGAGCAGACAAATATAAAAACAACGTGACAAGGTGGCACAACAGATAAATCGGCTTGATCTGAAAGAAAACCGTGCAGATAAACGCCTGTGGAAGCATCATCAGCGTATGATATAAAAATCTGCCGAAGTGTTCCTTGAGCAGCGCCATCCCTATCGTCTGTAAACTGCGATTCCAAAAGGCATTGAAATCACCCTCCGTATATTGCAGATCATATTCCCGATAGTAATCCGTACCTGTATAGAAGGCAGTCTTTCCGACGCTCCCGATACCGCCCACGATATCCTTCCACATCCAAAGCCCCTTTTGCGCATAAACGTATCGCTGTTTTTCTCCGTCAGTAGCGGCATACAGCGCCTGAAACAGCCCCCGCGTCAAATCGTCCTCAAATAAGCTCACATCCGCTTCATCCGCCTCATACATCCCTCTGGAATAAATCAGTGAAGTGTACTGACTGGTCATGAGCGGCGGTTTCTCGGAAAACAGATTCTCTATCTGCTCCTGTATCGCATGCTCGATTTCTTTCTGTTCTCTGTTTGCTCCTTCTTCGTCAACGCTGAAAGACTGATAATATTCCGGATCCTGTACCCTCATGATAAACGCGTTCACCTTTCTATTATTGATAACCAGCGAATGATACCGGCTTAATGACGACGCGGTAAGAGCCACGCCCAGCACACCGATCAACACGCACCCTACCATACCGCCCAAAAAGCCAAGCCACTTTCTGCCTCCCTTTTCACATTTATGCCACGTCAGATACAAAAACAGGACGCCGCACACTCCAAAGAGGATTTGCAGCTGAGAACGCAGCATAGCCAGCAAAAACACCATCGCAAACGAGCCCGCCAGGATCGCGTAACTTTTTCGCCAGACTGCCCGCAGAAACAGAATCACCAGCAGATAATACAGGGAAAACGCCAGTCCTTCCGTAAGTATGGTCTGTGTCATCATTGCCTGCGGCATTTCCGTCGTATAGGTAAGCAGCGAAAGAAAAAAAATCAAGCCGCCTTCCCAATACTGCAGTGCAAACCGATTCCTGATCTCTCTGACAAATAGAAGGATACAAACCGCAGCAAGAAGCGCCTGCTCTATTATCACGATCCGCAAATATCCGTCACTGCCGAATATCCACTGATTCATCAACAGAAACAGCGGATAAACCGGCATTACTCCCTCATTGCGCTCTATCTTGGTATAAGAGCTGCTATCGTCAAACAACACCGGCTCTCTCGATCCGACAAACACAAAAATGAGAATGGCAAGCACAAACAAAGCCAGATAAAACAGGGTATCTGTCTGCCGTTTTTCCCATTGTGCCGTCCGCTCTTTTATACGCATTGCCATATTTTCCTTTACCTTTTACCGATTCGCTGTTTCCTCTGCAATACGCGCCCTGCCATACCTTCTCTTACAGTGATCCCGAATGCCCCTCCATGTTGCCTGCACCAGCGCCCATTTCCCGCGAAACAGCCACAGCAGACAGCAGATCGTCCTATTTATGCCATAATAGAACAGAAAAAGCGGGTATCTGCCCCGCAGATGCAGCCTGTTGCAAAGCAGCCAATTGCGGGCGATATAGTAAGCGCACAGCGGACTGTCCGCTCCTTTGGAGCTTGCCCCGACCTTATGGTACAACCGTGCCCGCGGACAATACCAGATATCAATTCCCATCTTTCGCAGGCGGAAACAGTATTCCGTATCCTCATAATACAAGAAAAACCGCTCGTCGAGAAGCCCCGATTTTTCAATGACTGCCCTTGGCAGCAGCAGGCAGCAGCCCGTGGCAAACCCGATCCGCCGCTCTTTGTCAAACTGCCCCGTATCTTTTTGATTCAGTCCGATATGCCGCACTTTGCGGACAATCGGCGATACTTCACCGCCGGCTGACCAGAGCACATCCCTTCTATCACTGTAATATATCTTCGGCGCAATCACGCAGTCCGGGTGCCGCATGGCACACTGCGCAAGCTCCGAGATCATATCAGGCTCGACCTCCGTGTCATTGTTAAGGAGCAGCACCGCTTCCGCTCCCCACTGTTTAGCAAGGCGGATGCCCTCATTATTGGCGCGGGAAAACCCGTAATTTTTGTTGAGCAGCGCGATCTGCACCCGCTCCTCCCCATGGTAGCACTTTTGCAGCATCTGCATCGAATCATCCGCAGACGCATTGTCCACCACGAAAATTTTCAACTCCCAAGCTCCCTCTCCCGAGAGAATGGAGTCGATGCACGCCTCGTTATACTGTTTCCCGTTATAGTTTACCAAAATAACTGCCAGTTTCATACGCGATACATCCCATCCGCCGCCTGCCCACGGCACTGCAAGCCTATCATGCAAAGATTTCCGACAAAAGGCCATAATATTTTTCTGTCAGCTTCAACTGATCATAAGCAGAGAAATCCATCTCTTTGATACGGTCCACAGGCGCCTGCATGACGCGGATCCACTCCTCCACATCGTACGGGTCTGCAACATAATTTGCCTTGCCCTGCGTCACTTCGGGAATACATGCCCGATCCGTGGTAATGACAATGCTCCCCAACAGCATTGCCTCGATCGGCGGCATCCCAAAGCCTTCAAACACACTCGGAAAAAGGAACGCCCTGCTGTGCCGATAAAGCGCATTGCGTTCCGCCGTCTCCACAAATCCCGTCAATGTCACTTCTTCCGCCAGCCCCTTTTCCCGGATCTGCCTTTGTAGTTTTTCTCTGCTCTCACCGTTTACGCCCGAAATCAATAACCTGCATGGCAGATCGATCTTTTGTTCCTTGATCCGTCTCATGACCTCGATCGCCGTATCCAGGTTCTTATGGGGAATCAATTGCGAAACCGTGTAATAATATTTCTTATCCCGTATATTATATTTTGCTTCCAAATCAGAAAGCGGAGCAGCCTCCTGCGGATCTACCGTGATCGGATTGTAGATCGTCGTGATCTTATCTCCTTTCACATGGTATCTGCTGAGGATATCCTCCCGCACCCACTCCGATATGGCCACGATATGCCTGGAAAAATGGACCGCCAGCCACCAGCACAGCTTTGAGTAGGCGATTTCATGAAACGGATGGTACTCCGGATAATGCGCCGCCTGCAAATCGTGGATCACATTCACATAGGCAATGCCTCCGTTTAGGAGCGTCCTGCAGTATACCGGCGTAAAGCATTTGCGGATGCCGTGCCTGCGCAGGAAACGGTTCTGGCAGAAAAACTGCCACAGGATCCGCCCTGCGATATTGGCAGAAACCACATTTGTCTCCAACAGCTCGATCCGCTTATCTGTTCCATAATGCCGAAAGCCTTCGCAATTATCTTTTGACACCAACAGCGTAAGATGAAACGGCTTCTCAAGCCGCAGAAAGCCATCCAACAGATTTCGGATATAAAATTCTGTGCCGCCCACTTTTTTCGGACGGACCCACAGCAGATCCACCGCAATATCAAGCATCTTTCTGCCCTTCCTGCATCTGTCCGCTCTCTCCTCCGTTCCCGCCTGCCTGCGCTGCCGGATTCCGTTCCAGCTCGCGCACCCGCTTATCTAAAATCGCCAGTTCCTGCGTCAGCTTCCTGAGCTTCCCGTTCTGCCTGGAGGCGATGGAAGTGAGCGAGAGCAGAATGAGGATGATGAACCCGATCATAAAAATGAACAAGCCGTTCATGTTATCCTGAATGCCAAAAAGGCGGATGATCGCCACCAAAAGCTCAGGGATCGCCACCAAAAGCCCCATCACGAAACCTGCCACCAGCCATAGCAGTGTGTATTTCAGGTTGAGCGCCCTTTGCTTCAGGAAATATAAGATCACGATAAAGTAGCAGATCACCGCCGCGATCAGTGAAATTCTCAGTGTAGCAGGTATCATTACCGCCCGCCTCCCTTCGTAACATTCAATTTCAGGATACCTCTCGTCTTTCCCACCGCAAGCATTTTAACGACCGGAATCCGCGACAGTCCTTCCGATAAAAGGCTGCGCACAATACATACCCACACAGCAACGACACCATACCACACCTGCATACCTATCGCCCCGAAATGCGGTATATCAAGCCATCTACCATACCCTAAGATCCAATTTGGCAAAAGATAGATCATCAGGGAATTGCGTCCCCAAAAGGCCAAGGTTCCAACCGCCCATTTCGGCATATGCACCCGCTCGCAAAGCTGAAGCAGTATCACCACCGCGCACATACCCAGGATCATCCTTAAGAGCGACGTTACAAGACCCGCCCGGTTAAAATCAAATTTCCCAATCAGCAAAAGTAACACAAGGATTGCCGCCACTGCCGTCACGCGATGATGCAGCAGCTCGTGGACCCATTTATGTTCCACATACATGACCGCCGCAAAAAAAGGGATCGTAAAGCCCACAATATCTCTGCATACCTGCAATTTGGTAAGAAACATCAGCGCCGCAAAGATTCCCACAACGCACACGCAACTCACCGCATCGATCAAAGTCCTGATCCCTTCCTGTGCCGCCTGCCATCCGCTCAGTTTACAAATTCCTCTCCGAATCCTGCAATAGCAGACATAACCTATGATCAGCCCATACAAGGTCGGTAAAAACCAATAAACCTTATTTCCGATCAGGGTATCGGCGGCGATCCTGCGCCAATCTACCCTGCCAAAAGATCCTTCCATGACCAGCTCTGCCCCTACTATCCAGAACAGATACGGCACCATGATATTCACAAACCGCTTTGCCAGATAATTCCCGGTTCCGGTACTGTGCCGATAGGAAAGCACAGCCGTATACCCGGCGAGAAACATAAATAACGGCATATGGAACGAATAGATAAAATTAAAAAGTCGATGATACTCCTCTTTCCCTGCTACAAAATGTCCCAGAACAACCAGGAAAGCGGCTACCCCCTTTAAGACATCGATCGAAACATTTCTGCCCTCTTTCCGTTCCACCTCCGTATCTCTCATCCCCTGTATCTCCGTATATTTCTTACGTTTCAAATACTTCTTCTTTTTTCTTTTCTGCCACCCTGCCCTCTGTCACTTCGTAGATCCTGTCCACATTGCGGATGGTCGTCAGCCTGTGCGCAATAATGATCATTGTCTTCATCCCGTGCAGATTCTCGATGGCCTCCATCACTGCCGCCTCCGTCTCGTTATCCAACGCGGATGTCGCCTCATCCAGCACCAGGATCTCCGGGTCGTGATAGAGGGCTCTCGCTATGCCGATCCTCTGTCTCTGTCCGCCCGATAATCTGACACCTCTGTCACCTACGATCGTATCCAGTCCCAGAGGCAGGCTGTTAATAAAGTCTGTGAGCTGCGCCTTCTCCATCGCCTGCAGCACCGCCTGCTCATCGATCTGCTCCTGCCGCACACCGAAAGCGATGTTATTGCGAATGGAATCATCCGAAAGATAAATGGTCTGGGGGATATAACCCACCTGCGCATGAAAGGTTTTAGGCTTTTCGTGGACATTGATCTGATCGGCCAGGATCGCGCCTTTCTGAGGGGTAAGCAGCCCCAAGATAAGATCCACCATCGTGGTCTTTCCGGAACCCGTAGAACCGACAAAGGCAACCGACATCCCCTTCGGGATCGTGAAATTCACATCCTGCAGCACCCACTCCTCCGTATCCGGATAGTGATAGGAGACATCCTGTATCAAGATTCCTTCCCGCAGCTTCCAGTCTTTCTCAACATGCTCCTGCTCTGTTATCCCGTCTGCTTCCTCTACTTCCTCCAACGCATGATAGATCAGTTCCACGGAGGGAAGGGCGTAGAGCATATTCGAGGCGTGTTCATTGATGCGCCCCATGCTGGGCATCAGGCGCATGGCTGCCACTGCAAAAGCGCCGAGCTGCGCAATAAAGTAGACCATGTCCGCCTCCCCAAAGAGCAGCTTCACGATCACGGCAACCAAAAGCCCCGTCATGGAGACGGCTTCCACCGTATATTTGGGCAGGATGGAAATCGTCCTGGCAAGCCGTAAACCTCTGGCATATTTTTTCCAATAGGCTTCAAATTCCTCGGTAAAATAGGCCTCGCGCTCCAGGATCTTGATTTCCTTGATCCCGCCCAGCGCCTGGTTCATCCACTGAAAAATCTTGCCACCGTAACCCTGGTTTTCCAGCCCCAGCCTGCGGCTGTATTTTCTGGTAAACAGCAGAAACCCGCCGACAAAAACTGCCAGAAATGTTAACACGATGATGGTGATGGACTTACTGATGGTCAGCAGATAAATGACTAAAACGGCGCAGACCACAAGCTCTGCCCCCAGCTCGAGGGAATAGAGGATGACCTGCATAAAGCGTGAGGTGTCCTCATGCAGGCTTCTCTGCATGACCGCAATGTTATTGTTCAAGTGAAAGGTATAAGGCTCCTTCATGTAGGCGGATAGCAGCCTTGTGGAAAGCTTTCTCTGCATATTGTAAGAAAAGCGAAAGATATAATCTTTCTCCAGAATCAGATACCCGTTTTTAATGATATAAATCAGGATGATGCCCACTGTCAGCCATATCATAAATTCCTTTGCGGAACGGGCCCCCAGCAGGTCATAGACAAACTTAATAGACGGGGTCTTCCAGATCGAACTCTGATCCTGCAAAACATTGATAAAAGGCATAAAGACAACAACGGCAAGAAGCTCTAAAAAGCTCCCGACCACGATCGCACCCATCAGGAGCGCAAGTTTCCATTTATCTTTCTGATCAAAAATATATCCAAGCTTGTGAAACAGGGATCCCTGCTTTTGTTCTCCCGCCTTGCGCATACGCTGACCATCCTTTTTCTTTTTCTGACCCGATCGCGCTCTCCTGTTATCCATCTTGAAAGAGCGCCTGACACAGATTCGCATGGGAATCGTTGTCGCTGATCTTCCTTGCGGGCACGCCCGCCCATGTGGTGCCGGGCTCCGCAATATCCTTTGTCACCACGGCGTTTGCGCCCACTGCCACATCATCCGCAATGTGAACCGCACCGATCACCTTAGCGCCGCTTCCCAAGAAACAGTTGTCACCAATGACCGCCGCCTCATGGCTGCCGCTCGTGGCACCAATGTTCACGCCTTCGTGGATACGGCAGTTTTTCCCTGCCCTTGCATTTCCGTGTACAACGATGGTTCCGTAATGCGGGATTGCCAGCCCTTCCCCGAATACGTTGGGGGGGATCGTAAATCCCAGCCGCACACAGAGACGGTGAAATCGGAATTTATGGTATTTTCCCACGACAAGCGCCGACAGTCCCTGTCTGCAGTTCAGATCATACTCCACCTTGCGCAGCAGGATCTCAAACTTCCAGATCTCATCTCCAAAGAGGCGGGGCCGCCGATCGTTCTGCCGCCCCAGCGCGAGCCTGTCCTGTTTCAGATAGCGTCTGTACGCTTCCTTACTGTCTATCATTCCCTTTTTCCCTCACAGCCACACTTTCACCTGTGCCAAATATGCCGCATATGCCTTATCGGCAAGCGCTGCCTGCCGGTTCGCTTCTTCCCCTGCGATTTCATGCTTTTCCAGCTTACATTTGCCCGGGGTGCGCCTCACATACCACTCATACTCCATATCCAGATTGCCGATATCCAAAACGCGGTATCCCTGCCGGAATAATTCCGCCGCTAAAAACTTTGCCGCCACGCCTGCCGAAAGGAGAAACAGTCTGTCCTTGGGATACGCCGTACAAGCTTCCAAAATCGCAGAGATCGCGCTGTAAGCGTCACTCGGCGGACAGATGATACGCTCGATGCTTTTTGCCGTGGCAAGCAGGTCATTGCCAATGCCATTGTGGGTTCTTGTGCCCTCCACGATAACAACATCTCTATTTTCCCATATTTTTCTTATTTTTGCAAACCATCCGCCGCACGGGGTACGGTCCTTCGCAAAATAATAACAGCGGGATACAAAGGTCGTGTAATAAACCCTGTTTGGATTACAGTATGTCTCATAGGTTTTCCTGCGAAAAAGAAGGTGATCTTGCCAAAACTGCCGACTGGCCTTATGGTGATCCGACAGCCCGTCAAAGATGCCCGGGATCGTCACCAGCAGATCATCGTGCTGATAGGAAAGAATCTCCTTCAAACCATCTGCGATTTCTGCCGAAGCCTTCTGGAGCATCAGATCGACACCCCCTATCATCACGATCTCGCCGTCCCCAAAACGCACCATGCTCTTTTCCGTGTGCAGAAGCTCGTCGATCGTCTCGTCGATCGTATGCACCTGTATGCGGCCATGCAAAACGCCTTTTTCATAGAGAAAATAGACGAATGCAGCCAAACTGTTTTTTGCTGTTTGCCTTATTTTGGTCACCATATACCGCCCACTGACTTCCTTACTTTTTCCCGCACAATTGTTTCTCCCGCATCTCCATGATCGTTTCATAGTATCGGTTGAAATTATATTTCTCCACCACTGCCTGATACCCTGCTTTGCCCATCCGTTTGATCCCCTCCCTGTCGGAGACCATCGTCAAAAGCTTCTGCTCCAGATCCGCCTGATCACAATCCCGGAAAAGATATCCTGTCACGCTGTCCTCCACATAACAGGCGGTCCCATTCTTATCACTGCAGATCACGGGCAGCGAATAGCTCATTGCTTCCAACTGTGACACGGAAGCCATCTCGCGCGTGCTGGGAATCACATAGACATCCGCCGCCAGATACTCCGCTTCCATTTGGCTGCGAGGCACATTTGTCTTTACCGTGACGATATCCTCCAGCTGATGTTCTGTTACATACTGCCTCACCTGTTCACAGTATTCTTTCTGAAAACGGTTCGTCGCCTCGCCGACCAGGGTCACTTTAACGCCGACTGCCCGTCCTTTTCCCTGTGTGCCACGCTGACCGTCTGTCGCGCTGTCACTGCGTTTTTCAAGCAATTTTTCCACTGCCGCAAGCAGCATCAGGTGATGCTTTCTGATCTCATATTTGCCGATACAAAGGATATGTACCGTATCCTCCTCAAAGTAACTCCTCTCCTGCGGCGCCCGCTGCGGATCGACCACAAAGGGCACAAAATAATCATTTTCCCGGATGGCTGTACCCGGCTTTTTTTCACCCACCACCGGCGTCATGCGCATCTTCGGTGACAGCAGATTCGCCGCGCGGTGCACGATATCCCGCTTTAAGGGCTCGGACCATAACGGGCTCTGATTATAGAGGATGCAGGGATACCCCTTGCGCTTGCAGACCAGATATGCTGCCATGGAATACATCGAACGCTCCCGCAGAATGACCAGATCGGGAGCAAATTCACAAATCAGTTTCTTCAGTTTGCGCATCGGAGGAAATCCGTGCTGTATCTTAAACACAATGGCTTCCGGATCTTTTCTGTGGATCACCTTCACATACAAAAAATCGATCAGCTCATATAATTTGGAATAGCCGAGCACAATGGGCGTCACGCAGGAATAATCCTCGATCAGCGCGGCATAGTGGCTGATGAAACGCACCTCATGCCCCTGCGCCGTCAGTCCCTTCATGATATCTGTCTGATTCGTATGATACCGCGGGGCGATATATAGAAATTTCATATATCCTTCTCCTTATGATGCGGACTGCCATTTCTACATCATTTCATAAATTTATTTTCCGATAAACTGTACTTCCCGCCCTTCAAAAATTTATGTTTGATCACCCACCATGCGGGCACCCAGATATACTTGTGCATTGCCGGGGAGGCGGACCCGATCATCCAGCAGTTTCGGTCGCAGTTTCTCGTGCATTCCCGCACTTTTTCCGCCTGCGTGGAGTTCCAAAGCTCGTCCCAGGACTGTTTTCTGAGATTTCCCATCACCGCCTTTTTCTCCATACCGTTACAAGGGATCACATCGCAGAAGGGATCGATAAAAAAGGCGTTTTTCGACATATCACAGGGCAGAAGCCTTTTGTTGCCGTAAATGTAATTGATCAGCCCGTGATTAAAGTAAGCGCGGAACCATTTTTTAGGCGAGCTGCTCTTTAGCAGCTCATTGATCAGCTTCTCGAAATTCTGCGCCACCTTGTATTTATCGTCGATCTTATTGTCCGTCTTGCGGAAATAAAAAGAATTATGCAGCGTCGCCGTGGCAAACTCCATCCCCATATCATTGGCAATGTTATAAAGCGGCACCAGATCCTCGCAGTTCATATCCTGTACCGTCATGCCAAAACCCACGTCCGGATGCCCCATTTCCACCAGCGTCTTCAAGGTATTGTAGCCTCTGTTGAAGCCGTCGGGTATGCCGCGTATCTTATCGTTTGTCTCCTGCAAGCCCTCGATGCTGATGCGGATGCCCACCCTCGGGAACTCTCTGCAAAGCGCAATGATCCGCTCTGTAAAATAACCGTTCGTAGAAATGACAATCCTGTCACTTTTTTTATAAAGTTCCCGCACGATATCCGGAATATCCTGCCTGACAAAAGGCTCTCCGCCCGTGATATTCGTAAACGCCATCTCCGGCAGCTTCTTGATATCTTCCAGCGTGATCTCCTCGTCGGGTCTCGTCGGATCCTTAAAACAGTCGCACATATTGCAGCGCGCGTTACAGCGGTATGTCACGATCACGGTTCCATATAAGGTTCGTCTGGACATATTTATCACCCCTTTATTTCTATTTCTTGTGCTGTGATAAAATCAGATGCTTCGCATCCGCCGTCATTCGCAATCCGCACGATTCGTGCTTCTTGCTCATGTCGGATGTTCTGCAAATATACGCATAGATGTATGCAAGCATACTCTATACATATACTTGCCTCACTATTTTATCACAGTATTGCCCAACTGTGTCAAATTTTACCTCTTTGCAGTTCTCACGATACCGCCTGCACCGTTCGGGGTCCTCCCACAGCTCCCTGATCTGTGCCGTCAGTCCCTCCACATCGCCGCCCCGAAACAGCTCTCCGGTAACTCCCGCCTGCACAAGCTCGGGTGCGCCGCCAAGGTCCGACACCAGCACGGGCGTGCCGTAGATCTGGGACTCCATCACGGAGAACGGACAGTTCTCATACCACTCCGACGGATAGACAGAAAACCGAGCGCCTGCAATCAGCTCCCCCAGCGCCGCCCCCGTAACAAAGCCCCTATTCTCCACATTTTCAGCCTGCGCCACCAGTTCCTCTAAAGGCCCTGTACCCGCAAACACAAAGGGAATCTCAGGCAGTGCCTTGCAGGCTTTCAACAAAGTGGCGATCCCTTTCTCCTCCGAAAACCTGCCAAAGTAGAGGACATAGTCTGCTCCCGAACTCTGACCTATGTTCTCGTTTCCTGCCGTCTTCTCCACAAAATTGTGCATCATCACGGTTTTCTCCGCCAGGATCGGATCCGTGTCCAGCTGTCTTTTCATAAATGCGCTCGGACAGACGATCACATCCACCATGCCGTAGGTGCGCAGTCTGTGATATAGCAATCCCTCCAAAGCGCCGAGCAGGCTCTTGACAAAGGAGCCATGGATACAGCGATTTTTGGCACAGGAGAAGAAATGCCCCTCCCGACATGCAAAACAAATCTTCCCGTCAGCAGGGATCCGCATCATGTGATTGGGACACACCCACTGATAGTCATGCGCAGTGTACACGATCTTTACCTTGCGCCCCGTCTTTTTGCGGTAGGCGCGCACTGCGTAAATCACCGAAGGCGTGAGCTGAAAATTGATATTATTGAAGTGCACCACGTCAGGCTCCATATCCTGCAGCACTGCAGTCAATTTCCGTTTCGCCTCAAACGAATAGAGGATCTTAAAAGGATACAAAAGCTTCCCCATCTTTCCCGTATGAAAATCCATGTCGGCCGTATACTGATCCACATGGTTTCCCACTGCGCGCCCGGCATGTTCCATGCCGAAATACTGTACCTCGTGGCCTCTTTTTTGTAATTCTTCTCCCAACTGAAAAATATAGGTCTCCGATCCGCCGTTGGGATGCAGAAACTTATTGACCATTAAAATCTTCATAAAAGCCTGCCCGCCGCCCTCTCATACAAAGTCACTGTCTGTCTCGTCACATCGTCCCAATCATATTTGCCGCAAATAAAGTCCGCGCTCTCCTCTCCCATGCGCCGCACTTCCTCGGGATGCGCAAGCAGCCGGGAAAGCTTCTCCCGCAGATCCTTCACATCGCCTTTTTGAAAGGTAAAGGCCTTATCTTCCACTACCTCTGTGTTTTCTTTAATATCGCTGACCAGGCAGCAGGTACCGTAGCTCATAGCCTCAAGGAGCGTCATCGCCATCCCTTCCACGTCGCTTGGCAGCACAAAGGCATAGGCGTTCGCATAGAGCTCCTCCAGCATCTGCCCCTGCACAAAATCCGTCATCAGGATGCGCTCATCCTTCGCCGCCATCCTGTGGATCTTCTCCATATAACCGACAGCCTGAGAACTTCCCCCCGCAATCACCAGCCTCTTGTCCGTCTCCAGTTTTGCATAGGCCTCGATCAGATAATGCAGCCCTTTTTCCGGCACGATCCGCGCCAAAAACAGGAAGTAGCCATCCTTTTTGAGCCCGTACCTCTCCTCGATCAGGAAAGCTCCCTGAGGGGCCGGCCTACTGATCCCGTTGGGGATATAAATGGTTTCTCTATGATAGGTGTCTGCAAAATACTGCTTTACATTTTCCGACAGCACAATGATCTCGTCCGCATACTTCGCTGCCATCTTTTCACCGAACTTGATCACAAAGGAGGCAAAATTCCCCCACTTGGCCCGCTGCCAGTCCAGCCCGTGCACCGTCACCACGATCTTGCGCCGCAAAAAATGAGGCAGCCACAGCATGGCGCAGGGCCCCTCCGCATGATAATGGAGCACGTCATAGGGATGAAAGAGCACCATGATCGTTGCAAAAAAGGAATAGACAATGGCATTTAAGCTGCTTCTGCGGAACGTAGGGACGATGTAGACACGAATCCCTTTGTAAAATTTCCGCCCCTTCCAGCCATATTCCTGATCGTATTTCTTACCGGAAACATGGTGCCCGAAGCGGTTGTAAGCGTCCACCCGATGCCCCAATGCCACCATACGCACGGCTAGCTCCTCCACCACGACTTCGATGCCGCCTTCCCTGGAAGGAATCCGCTTGTGCCCGATCATGGCGACGCGCAGCCCCTTTCTCTTTGCTTTTCTGAGCGCCCTGCCCTCCCGATACGCATAATAGACAAAGGCAAAATTCGTATTCAGATAGCGGGGCAGCATACGTTTCGGATCTTTGAGGATGCGAAACACCCACTCCAGACAAAGTTTCTGCATCCACATGGGCGCCCGCTTCGTGGTGCCGGCCGTAAAGTCAAAGGCGGCTCCCACTCCCAGCATCAGTGCATGGATCCTGCCTCGATGCTCATACATCCACCACTCCTGTTTGGGGGCTCCCAGCGCTACCCACACAAAATCCGCACCGCTCCCGTTGATACGCCTGACGATCTCGTCATCCTCCTCCTTCGTCAGCTGCCGAAACGGCGGGGAGTACATACCTGCAATCTGTAACTTCGGATAGCGTTTTAACAGGACAGCCCCCAGCGCCTTCAAGGTCTCGTTTGTGCTGCCGTAAAAGTAATGACGGTATCCCGTCTTTTGTGAAAGGTCGAGGATCGCCGGCATCAGATCGGGACCCGGCACCCGCCTTGCCTCCAAAAACCCGCGTTTTCTGCTGACAATGGAAAGCGGCTGCCCGTCGGGAAGCGCCATTGCCCCACTGTTCTGCACGCTGCGGTACGCCGGGTCGCGATGAGCCATCACCGTGGTATGCACGTTGGAAACGCAGACATAATCGCCCTTCAGCTCCTCAAGATTGTCTGTGAGGTAGGCGATGGTGTCTTCCATGTTTGTGACGTTAATCTTTGTTCCCAATATCTTACAATAAGTCAACTTGTCTTTCATACAGTTCTTCCTATCTTTCTCCCGATATGATATATGCGATTCCGCTTTTGCCATCAGGCATCGTACCCCGAAATTTCCGTGACTGCCATAGCCGCTTTTCTCCGCCGCTTTCTCATATTCCACAGTATCGCGGCAAACGCTCCAACCACTCCCCCGATGAGCACAGATCCCAGATAATACCGCGCCGTCTCCAGCCAAATCGCCTTTCCCGATATGATCTGCATCGGCGTTTCAGCATCCTTATAATTCAAAATGCGGTACCCCGACCAGTCGGCGTCATCCGCACTCTCAAGATAGACTGCCTCCTCCATCGCGATCTGTCCATCCGTGTAGGAACGCGGCACGAGATACCCTACAGGCTCCCGATACAACAGCAAGCAAAGAAGCAAGCCCAAAACAGCACCCGCCGCCACACAGATACACACACGGCTTTTATGCGCCTTACAAACCGCCCTCGCCTCCGGAAACAGCTTGTCCGGCAGTCCCGCAAACGGAATCGTGATCTCCCGAAACTTCTCCGGGATCAAAAACAACAGGCTGTACTCCGCCTTCCCTTCTTTCTGTAAAAACAAAAGTTCTCCCAAAAAGAGGAGGGTAATATTTTTGAAGGAAGTATTAAAGAGCAGCTGCTCCGTCCACCCCGCCGCGAAAAAACACACCAGCACGACCAGTTCTCCGGTGCGCTGTTTATGGGTCTCATAAAATTGCAGGCAAAGATATCCGAGCAAAATCACCACTGTAAAAAACAGGCCATAATTGATATAACACCAGATGTAGGAACAGTCCATATTCATGGAGGACTTGACGACCTTAGAGACGTTTGCCCCAAACAGACTGGTGTACTCTGACCGCAAAAACTGTTCCGCCAGCCAGATCCTGGTATTGAGTATGAAATTCAGCCTCTGCACATAACCGCATAAAGGATGGTCATAGAGAAAGAAGGGCAGTACAAAGGACAGGGCCAAGCAGACCGGCAGCACAAGGTTTGCCAGCAGCTTTTCCAGCAGGCAGAAACGGGGGCGCAGTCTCACATAGAGCCCGCACGTCAAAAGCAAGGCCACGATGCCAAAGCCCGTATAGCTGATCGAGTAGAAAAACACCGCAAGATTGCCAAGCATCAACAAAAAATAGGATTTCCAGCCATACCGTTCCTCCAGCTTAAGGATCGCCAGCGCACAGAGAAAGAGATAGGTGATGTGCAAAAGATTCGGATGGGTAAATCCAAGGCTCCAGCGAAAAATATGTCCCAACCCCAGTTTGGCATGTACCCTGTAAACGGTGTGTTCCAAACGGAAAAAAGATACGACCGAAAGAAGGATCGAACAGACCGTCCACACCCAGACCGCCAGATGGAGCACTTTTTTCACTGACATCCCCTTCATGCCAAGCACGGTAAAGACCACGAAAAAGACTGCAATCTGGTGAGACTGCCAAAATACGACCGCCGTCAGCAAAAGGACCAGGGCAACGACCACTGCCTGTCCCTTTGTATAGGGCGTAAACAGCACCTTCAAAAATCCTAGGATCAGCGCAGGAATCACCAACAGGATAAAAACTTTCTGCCATTCATAAAATCCCAGCCCCTTGGTCACGGACAACAGAAAGAAAAAGCCATAAAAGAAAGCCTCTTGAATGGATATCGTCCTTTCATAGTTTTGATAACGTTTCAGCATTTTACTCCTCTCGGGATCCGCCGCGTCCACCAAACTTTCTAAGCACGGGCAGTTTTGCAGTCACCACATTCCACAGATAAAGAAACTCCTGCGTCCGACAAAATACCAGTAAGAACAACAGATTATAAATCACCGTGATCACGATCACCATCAAAGCAAAAGAAAAAATGGTCGTCTCTGCCATGATGATATGGCGGATCGGCGCCACGATCCCGCCTGCCAATAGGATCACTGCGATATATTTCAAACCGTCACGAAAATAATCTCCGGCCGTCCTGCCAAAACAGACCCGATAAATGATACCGGGACGGATCAGGTTTGCTAACAGCCCTGACACCAGTGTGCCCACATATACGCCCGTCACACCGATACGGCGCACGAGCACAATGGAAAGGATCAGATTGACCGCCCCCTGCACCAGCGGCAGATAGCGATCCTGCTCAAATAGCCCTGCCGCGATCTTAAAATTCAGGAGCACGATGCGGCAGCCTTTCAGATAAAATTCCATCACCAGCAGCGCCACCGTGATCTGCGGGAGCGTCCAGCCCGGCTTCCGCAGCCAGATATCACTGATAAAAGGAGTGATCAGATGATAAAACCCCACTGCGCCAAACCCAAACAGCCAGCAGGCAAAAAACCGATACACCAAAAAAAGACGGTACTGCTTTTCTTTTGACTCCGTCGCCACCACATTGCCGAAGCCTGCGATCGCGGAATCGAAGATGATATTCACAAAGTTACCCACATAGGTGATGATATAAACATAGTTATCGACGACTGCCGAAGAGTCCACGCCGTCAAAGGAGGAAATAATGAGCTTATCGGTCTGCGATCTTGCCACATCCCCCACCTTATGGCAGATGAGCGCCTTTGTCTTAGTGGCAACCACCTGCGTCTCCTCCCCTGTAAGCGGCACAACATCCTTTTCCCGCAGATAAGGATAGAGCTTGTTCAGGTAGACCGTCACAAAGATCTTCTGCAAGAGTTCCACAACGGACTGCGCGAGGAGATAAAACAAAAAGTTGTGGGTGAGGAGCAAAACCACGATCTGCACAAAGGCTACCACGATCCTGGTCAGCGTCGTGATGTTCGTCTGGATATAGTTTTTCTGTTCCGCATTGACCAGACTGTACTTATAGCTGACAAAATAAGTGATCACTGTATTGAACAGAAAGAGATAATAGTAGAGAACCAGCTCCTTCATCGTCAGTGATCCCGGATTCTTAAGGATATATTTCAAAAACGGAGAAATGGCAATGCCCAAAACCGCAATCACGCCTGCGATGGTCAGATACGCCTTTTTATAAAAGCGCATATAAGATTTTATCTTCTCGCGGTTTCCTTCCGCGACCGGCTTATACAGGCTGTAGTTTAATGCCGTGCCGATCCCCAGCTCCGTCAGGGAAAGGACATTCAAGACATCGGTGTAAACGCCGTTTACCCCCAGCAGAGTCTTTCCCAGCACATAGATAAAGACAGTCCTCTTGATAAAATTCACCAACAGAATGACCCCGTTGCTGAGATATCCGAACACGATATTCTTTTGGGTCTTCTGTATTCTGCCCATCGCTCTATTTCCCTTCAGGCTGCCCGTCCCGGTCTGCCGTCTCATGCAGACTGTTCCAAAGCTCACGGAGCGCATCCCCCGCTTTTGCAGCCTCTTTACAGTAATCAGGCATAGTCTTTTGCAGCCTCTGCCGAATTTCGTCCTCGCGCTCCATAATCCGCGAAAAAGCGTTTATCAATTCTTGTGGCTCCGCCAGGTTCTGCACCGGCAGCACATAGTGATCTTCCGTGCCGAAAAGATCTCTGGCGATCCCTCTCGCCTTTACGGAGTATCCCACGACCAGCGTGGGCACACAGGATGAATATGCCGCGATCGTGGCATGTGTCCTTGCGCCGATAAACATACGGCATTTTGATATCACATACTTGATCTTCTGGGTGGGCATATCCTCAAACAAAACCACCCGCTCATTTCCCTGATAACCGTTATACAGTTCGATTAAGGTCAGTCTATCGTCATTATATTTCCACATCACATGGGGTATCAGCGCAATATGACAGTCGGTATTTTCCAATATATAATCTATTAAATTACGATAGTTTGCAAGAGTGATACCCTCTGTTTTTTCATGCCGCACGATCATGGGGCTGATGTTGATGCCGATGGTATTTTTCTCCACAAACCCAGAGGGAAGCTTTGTCTCCACCGGCGTCAAGGCGAATGCCGGATCCGGGAACTGCTTCACATTCTCCGTGATCCCCGCATCTGCAAGTGCCTGCGTTGTGATGGACTCACGTGGCGTGATCAGCGCATAGCGCCGCATATCCTCGACGATCACCGGATCCTGCAAAAGTTCCGGCTCCAGAGAGCAGCCCCAGAGAACGGTCTTTGCACCCGCCCTGTTAAAGGCACTGTTAGCGGTGATCGCCTCTTTCTTGGATAGCTCATAGCAGTACATATCGCCGCCGGTAGAGAGGTAGAGGGGCGCCAGGTTCTTTCCCATCACCTCCCGAAAGCGATAGCGCATAAAGGATTCGGGATCGTGAAACACCATTCTCCAGACATAGTACCAAACGTGCGCAAAAAAGTGTTCCGCTATCTTTCTTTCCTGTAAAATATCGCAGAGCGGCTCCAGGGAATAACGCCGATCCTCCTGCTCGCTATTGGTCACGAGGAGCTTAGGAATCTCCTCTATCATATGGCAGGTGCTGTTGATGATCGCCTCACAGCCGTGGTTGCCGCTGCCGCCATGCAGATACATGACAATTTTATCGTTTCCGTATTCCATGTGGATAGCCTTCCATAGATAAAATCTTCGCAGTGCAAGCTCGAAAACCTTCGGTTTCATTGCTTTCGTGGATAGTATATCATATCCGAGTCTGTTTACACAACCTCCCCGCCCGGCGTGATGAGTGTCCACGCGCGCCATAGCTTTTGCAGTTCCTGCGACGGGCAGATCTGCGTATTCCTGTGGACAGAGGGACGGATCATACATTTTCCGTCATGTGCGTTCAGGCGCGCACCCCAAAAGCTGAAGGTACTGTTGGCGCAAATATTGTGATGACAATTGCTCATCAGCTGCATATCATAAAAGCTGTCCTTTCCCCGGTTCCAGTCCACAATGCGGTACTCCTGCCCCTGAAACCGCGCCCGCACATAGTCGGTGTCATCCGAAAAGATATAAAACACCGCAGCGGGAAACCGCTCCTTGATATAGTTGATTGCCCTGTCATAATATTCGTCCGTACAGATCCCGCCGAAATTTGCCGCGTTGACGGCATCCAGATAATCCCCTCTGCGCACATGGATGCTGACTGCGGTCTGCTTTTGCATCTCCTCCATGGTCTCCCTGTTTCTGCTGTTATCGCTTGCGGGAAAACGAATCTCCTTTTGCAGCAACTTTAGAATATCCGCATAGTATGCCTCACAGGCGAAATACCCCACCAGATATCTGTCCCGCAAGGAAAAAATCTCCTCGTGGAACATTTTTGACTCCTCAAACACAGGAAGCGTCCCCGGCGCAAAACGCCGCCTGATCCGTTCCATGATCCCCGCGCGCTCCTCATAGGTCCGCCCCAGCAGCGCGCGCACCTCGTCCGCCTGTGCCGTCTCCATAAACAGCTCCTCAAAGCGGCACAGCTCAAGCTCTCTCGGCGCCCGCATCTGCGCCTGAATATCCGCTGAAAACCAAGAGATATCCAGCTTCGCCTCAATGCCGAGACTTCCGAATTTTCGATACAGCGCGTATTGCTGCAGCTGGTTTCCCAGCCCACCCATGACTCTTATTATGATCATCCCTGATCTCCCATCTTCTTTCCAAGACGCGCTGAATCAAACAAAGATCCTGCGGCACCGTTTCATCTTTTCCTCCATTCCGAAGCATACAAAGCTGAGGAACGCGAGCGGAATTTATTCACTCTTTACATTCAGACTGTCACCTTCTGTCGTAAAGCCGCATAATCAAGCGCAGCACGCGCAGGAGCACGCCGCCGGGGTAGGTAACGCCCAGGTACAAAAGCTGATTCGAGCGTGTCGTCACCGCAATGGGCGTACTCTGCACAAGCATCCTGATCTTCTCCTCACAAAAAATATCCCGGATTCTTGTTCTGTAGTCTTTCCCAGGTCTTCTAAGCTCATTCTTCAACGCATACAGGAGCAGATAACAGTGCTCTCTGTCCACAGCCTTCCTGCCGCCCGGCGCCTTTTTCTCGTCAGCGGTCCGCACAAGGATCTCTATCAGCCGCTCCACGTGTTCAAACAAGCGCTCCTCATACCTGTGCACCAGCGAGCCTTCCACATATCGATAGTGATAATAAAACGCATCCTTCATAATCACGACCCTGTCCGCACCAAGCAGGACGGGATACATCATATTCGTATCGTCACCGAAGCGGAGGCTGAAATCATAATACGCTGCCGCATCCGCAAAAAGAGACTTTTCACACAGTTTCATGCAGCGCGAAAGGGGAATCGGCTTATGTTCCACTCCGATCAGTCTTGTCTTAATCTGCTCCCGCAGCTTCTCGCCCTCGTAAATGCCAGGTTCAAGTCCGTTTTTGACCTCTACGGTCTCCCTTTGCTTCTCCAGCACATGATCACAGCAGACGACCTCCCGCGGGACCCCCGCCAGGCGTGCTGCCATCTCGGTAAGCATCTTCGCATCCACATAGTCGTCACTGTCCACAAACATATAATAGTCCCCGGACGCCGCCTGCATCCCTGACACGCAGGCTGCCGTGGGACCCCCGTTTTCCTGATGAATGACCTGCACCCGCTCATCCGTGCGGGCATACTCGTCGCAGATCGCACCGCTTCCATCCGTCGAAGCGTCGTCCACCAAGATCACATCCATCCTCCTGTAAGTCTGCGCCAAAATACTGTCCACGCAGGCACGCAGATATATTTCTTTATTATATACCGGTACGATCACGCTAATCGTGGGGTTTGTCTTTTTCATATGCTCCCGCTTTCCTTCATGTCAGAGCAGTTTACTGCGATTCCGATTTTCAATCTACTCCGTATTCTATAAATATTTTCTACAGTGATAGAGCCGCACATAGAAATGCGGCATACTCCCAAAGAAGCGCACTTTTAAGCCGTACCCGGGCGGCAAAAATGCGTAACAGCCCTGTTCTTTTTTGCAATCCCGCAGTTTTTCACGGCATATCCTCAGATAGCCCTCCGCCTCCTTACGCGCCTTTCCCGAAAGAAGGGCGATCTTTCCCACCACCAGCATGATCGCCACCATGAGCTGTGCGTTGACCTGTGGCCTCAGAGACGGTTCCCTGCGAAGAATCAATTCCTTTGCCATCTCCCAACAGTAGATTTGATCCATATAGGCAGACGTAAAGGGGCGCTTCATGGCACCGTTTGGATTTTGATAATAGCCATAGCCCTGATAATCCGCCTCCACGGCACGCTGCACGCGGGGCAGAAGCTCCACCAGAAACAACATATCCTCGCCGATGGAAAGTCCTTCCCGAAACCGTGTTTTGCCAATCAGGCTCCGCTTATAAAGCTTGCTCCAGCAGCGGCTGTTTCCACAAAGGAGTGCATCTTTTAGATAACTTATGTTATTGTATTCGACAATCTTCCATTCCGACAAAGGCTTCTCCGGCGTTTCCGCGAGCGTCTTCCACTCCTCCTGTCCGCTCCAAACCGCAAAGGCGCAGCCTGCCATATCGGCATCCGTCTCACAAAGAATGCGGTACAGCCCGGCAAGCGTTCCCGGGCGCAGCCTGTCATCCGCATCCACAAACGTGATATATTCGCCCTCCGCCTGTTCCAGACCACGGTTTCTTGCCACGGAGACACCCAGATCGGACAGCGTAATGACCCGCAGGTTATCATAGCGCCCGACAAGGCTGTCACAGACAGCGGCAGTATCGTCCGTGGAACCGTCGTTGACGATGATCACCTCCAACGTCAGCCCTGCCTGGCTTTCTATGCTCTCGATGCAGCCCTCCAGGTACAACTGTCCATTGTGAACGGGTACGATCACACTGATTTGCGGTTTTTTACCGTCTGCTTTTTCTGACATCTTTCTCTCCATGCCGAAGCTCTTTTTGCGAAGGCACGCGCTGAGAATTTAAAGTTTTCCGAAGGAATACTTTATCAGCATGCGATTCCCATCCGCTTCTTTTCATGACATTGCTCCAGGCTTACCGCTTGTTGACCGTCTCATAAATCGACAACAGCCGCTTGATGTTCTGTTCCATGGAAAATTCCGCCTCCGCCTTTTTGCGGGCATTTTCTCCGAGTTCCCGACACAGACCGGGATCCGAAAGCAATGTAAGCAGCCTGTCTTTCAGCGCCTGCGCATCCTTTGGCGGTGCAAGCAGCCCGGTCTGCCCATCCACGATCATATCCGGAATGCCGCCCGTATCCGAGGCGGCAACAGCGCATTGATTTGCCATCGCCTCCAGGATCGAAACGGACTGTCCCTCAAAATAGGAAGGCATCACGAAAATATCACATTGCCGCAGAATCTTCTGCTTTGCGCTGCCGCTGACCCAGCCTAGATCCGTCACGCACTCTTCCATAGATAACGCCTGTTCTTTTAACTTTTCATCCTCCCAAATACCGCCAAGATAAAGCTTTACATCGGGGAAACGGCTTCGCAGCTGCGGCATGATCGACAAGAGTTCGCCGATTCCCTTCTCCCTGCACAACCGCCCTAAAAACAGGAGTTTATGCACGCCGTACTGCTTTTGACAGGGCGCCGGAAGTTCCACGGCATCCGCCAGGACCGTGATTTTATCTCTGTCGATGATTCCCCCAAAAAAGTCCTTCCACGCCGTCGCCAGCACCAAAAAGGCGTCTCCCAGAGCAAGCGTCCTCTTTACATATGCTCTGCCTGCCTTTTTCAGCGTCTTTTCGTAAAAATCCGGGAAATTTCCGCCGTGCTGGTGAATCACTATTTTTTTCCGAAACAGCTTTGCCGTCCAAATAAACACAGATTTTCGATAAAAACTGGTGTCGGACGCCATGTTGACGTGCACGATACGATAGCGCGGAAGCTGCCCTAAAAAGGAAAAATAGGCGGTTACCGCCTGTAAAAGCTTCCTGGCCCCCGATCCCTCCACCATCGTACCGATATAGCACAGATTGATGCGCCGATCGAGCCCCGCCTGATAATAGTTATTGACCACACCCGATATGCCGCCGTGCACGCTTCTGTCCGGTCCGACCATCAGTACCCTGTCTGTCCCCATTATATTGAACCCTCTTATTTTGAACCTTTTCCTGCAAGCACGACCCAGACCGTGCGGAACAAAATCTTGATATCCAGCCCCAGCGTCCAGTTATCGATGTATTCCAGATCCAGCCGCACCACCTCGTCAAAGTCCACGATCTCGCTGCGGCCGCTGATCTGCCAGAGTCCTGTCAGCCCCGGCGTCATGCTGATACGCCTTCTGTAGTGGGAATTATACTGTTCAAACTCCGCCTCCGTAGGCGGCCTGGTGCCCACCAGACTCATATCACCCTTGACAATATTGAAAAATTGCGGCAGTTCATCGATACTGGTCTTGCGGATAAACCTGCCGACTTTTGTAATGCGGGGGTCGTTCTCCATCTTAAACATCAGCCCCTGCATCTCATTCTGCGCTTCCAGTTCCTTCTTTCTCTCCTCCGCGTCCATATACATGGAGCGGAATTTATAGATTTTAAAACGGCGGCCGTTCTTGCCGATGCGGGTCTGAGAAAAAAACACAGGTCCCGGAGAATCCAACTTGATTGCCAAGGCGACAAACGGGGTAATCACCACCGTAATCAAACAGCCAACCAATCCGCCCAAAATATCGATTGCCCGTTTGACCACCATACGCCTGTAGTCAAAGTGGTTGATAGAGTAGGTCACTACGGTATAGCCCCCAAAACTCCCTACCCGCACTTCTTTGCTGGGCCTCTCCACGATATCGATATTGTAATGGCAGGCGATTCCCATGGATTCCAGTTCGTAGATCATGTGCTTGACATACGCCATGTCCTCCTCCGGCAGATATAAGAACACTTCATCAAGCGGCATCTGTCTCGCCAAATCAAGCGCATCCTCTCTGTCGGCATTCACCGTAACCCCCTGGACCTCCTCCCCCTTTACATCCGCATCCATACAGGCAAGCGCCACGATCTCATAGTTGATATCCATGGCTGCTTTCAGCTTCTCCACTGTCTTATGCAGAAGCGCCTTCTTGGTAATGATCATCATCTTTACCATGTTGGACTTGGTGGTAAAATAAATGCGCAGCGCCTTTTTCATACAAAGTCGCACGATCCATACCAGCAGAAGATTGAAGATCGCGAAGTAGCCGATTGCCAGTCGGGATACCCTCGCTCCTGCCTGCAATACAAAGAGACAGGCCATCACCGCCAATTCCATAAAGATATCAAACTTCGTCACCGCGATAAACTCGACCAGCACGCCTCTTTTTAGAAATTCCCGATTCCAGTCAAAGAAAAAGCTGTAGATGGTACAAAACAGCAAAAAACCGATATAAACCAAAAAATGCAGCTCCGGTTCCATAACCCAGGCAAACTTCTTAAAACGCAGCAAAATAGCGGCGGCATAAGCCAGCGTAATGCTGACCACATCCGCCAGAAGCAGCAGATAGCTCTCGATCAGTTTCATTCTGCGATTCATAAAAAGCACCTCTTGCTATTATATCATATCTCAGAAGCAAACACCGTAAATCATTTCAGGAGAATTGCGAAGCAATTCTCTTAGCGCAGAGTGCCGACTCTGCGCTATCTATTTTATCACAAATTTCCTATTCCGTCATTCTTTGGTCGACGGAGCCTGTTGATACTGATCCTGCGACAGCCCCATCAGCATGAGCAGCAGATAATTCCTCCCCAGATACACAGAGATCAGGTGCGCCTCCACCACGGTATAAACGGCAAACATCACAAAAAGCACCAGCCCGCAGCCGTCCCGCCTTTTCCATAACTTCCACAAAAGATAAAGATGCGCCGCCACATACAGGCAGCCCGGTATCACGCCGTAACGGTAAAAGACTTTGACCCATCCCATATCAAAATAATGTTTCGTATTTTCTTCACAGGAAAAGGCTGACCACGTATGGATCATCCCGTCTTTCCTGTTTGTCTCCGTCAGGGAGATGATCCTGCCGCTGATATGGCGGTCGATTTTTCCCAGCGCCACGATATGCGCATTATCCCGGGGATCCAAATAATAAAAGGCATTCCACTGCGCCTCCCGCACCCGCTGGGCGCAGACTGCCGCATCCACGGAAAAGGCGATGCACAGCGAAAAAACCAGCAGGCCGCAAAGATAAAAAAATGATTTTTCCCGAAACGGTCTCACCAAACGCATCAAACAGGAGCCCAGCAAAAAAGCGGTGACGATGAGCATGGCTGTCTTTGATTTCGTCAGCAGAAAGACCCCCGTATTGAGCAGGAATAGGAGAAGATAGCCATACCATTTTAGCTTCTCAAACCAAACATAGACGCACAGCGCCGTCAGCATGAAAGCCATACAGGAGAGTGCGTTCGGATGCCCCATCCCCAACGTATAACGGGTCTCCTCCTTCCCCTCCACGCCGATATAGATGGTTTCCTCCGCCGCATCATGACCGTAGACCTGCGTCAGGCTGATATCGCCGTAAATACCCGTCACCGAAAGCGCGACGATACACAGGCAACCCGCAAGTGTCACAAAAAAGGTATATTTCAGCGCCTCTCGCAACGGTATTCCCTTGCACGCTGCCACAAACGTCACCATGCGGATCAATTCATTTTCCCCCGTGACCAGATAGGAGACAAACGCGACTCCCTCCAGCAGGAAGATGAGGCCCCACTCGCGCAGTTCATATTTCGTGAGCAGAAGCTTCGCCGCAAACAGCAGAAAGGTCACCCGAAAAAGCCAGCCCTCAATGGGATTGACAAAATTGCTCTTATCCACGATGACCATCAAAAGCTCGATGGTAAAGCCAATATAGAAAATCAGACGGGGAAGGGGGCTTTCGTCCCGTAGCCGCCTGTAGAGATCCCATATCCTGTTTTTCACCGCAGCCATACTTCCTTTCGCACCGTCCACTTCTGTTCCTCCGTCTGCTGTATTGCCGCCTGGGCAATGCTTTTGCATACCGTCGCAAATCTACCGCCGCAAAATCCGCGCTGCTCTGCCGCGCAGTCTTCGCATACTCTGTCTGATCCACAGCCGCGCCCGCTTTGCCAAAAGAGCCGTCCTGCTAAGCGCGGGTGCAATGAGAAACTCGTATTCCTGCTGATGTTCCCGCAGATAAGCGGGAAAGCTTTCATCGATCTCTACGCGGACGAACTTGGCATCCCGGTCGAAAATATCCTCCCCGCAGAGCAGCCTGTCCACCGCCTCATTCAGATAACGCTTGCTGTTGTATTCCTGATGGGCTGCTGCCCGTACTTTTATGCCAATACGTTTCGCCACATCCCGCTCGCCGTCACCGCCCATATAGCCGAAATGCCAGCCGCCGTCCGCTATGCGCACGCTGCGTGGATCCGCAGGAGACACCTCGCGCAAATATACGATTCCCTCTGCGGGAAGTTTTGCGAAACTGCACACCTTCGTGCCCAGCCACTGCCGCCGCTCCACACCCGGAAATTCCCCCGTGATGGACAGCAGGTTCCCCGACACTTCTTCCATATTTAAGAAGCAGTAAAACATCCGCTGCGCCAAATGATAGATTTTGCCGGGTTCAAATTGTGCAATCAGCCGTTCCAGCGTCTTGGGATTCGGAATCTCGTCCACATCACTGAAAATAATGATATCTTCCGCCTTCGCATCTGAAAGGGCGCGGATGAGTTGATTCTTCTGATACTTGTCGCGCTCGTGAGTGGTGACGCCCTCCATGGGGGAATCCTCCACTGCCACATAACGGATCTTGTCCGCAAATTCCGCAAACAGCTCTCTGTTCTTGGCAAAGACCATCTCCTTCGGCTCCCCCGAAAAAGTCACCGTCGACTCCTCCAGCACAAAATAGTCCACCAGAGGCGCAAGGATCTGCATTCTAAGCTTCAAAATATCCAGTTCATTAAAAAAAGGGATACAATCAAATATCATTCGCTATTTTATCCTCTCAAAAATCTCCTCCAGAAAAGCAGGGGCCGCAAAACATCCTTACACTTCTGCCACCTGAGTTTCCAGGGATTATGAAACTGCGGATACTGTGCGTTTCTTCCCCGCCACTTGTGAAAGAGAAAAGGCGCCTCCACATCCATGATCTCAGGAATCATATGCTCGTGGCCAAAATATTTCGCCACCTCGATCGGAGCAAAGCGCATTCCTGCCTCCTCGATCACATTCTTATATTTACAGCAAAGGAAGGTATCTTCATTGTAATTATCATCCTCCGCCATCTTTTCCCACTTAAGGCCCGCCTGCCCCGGAAAGTCCAAAAGCCGTTTACTGCGGATCGACACGCTGTTGCCCACGCGCACGATCTCTCCCCTGCTGTCCCGATAGGCGTAGTCGTTTTGCGGCAGGGGCCACGGCGATCCGATATAATCATACGCAAGAAATTCCGCCCGCCAGCTCTCCGGGTGCACCACAAAACCGTCCGCATGCACAATGAGGGCAAACTCCGTGTGAATGTGCTCTCCGAGTTCATACACCATCTTATAATTGAACTTATCGATATCATTCAATTTGGAGGTGTGCGAATACCGTATCCCTTTCGGCAGAGTAAGGGGCTTTCTGTGCGTGATCAACACCACATCCCCAAAGTCGATCCCCCGCATACTGTACTCCATGGCGCGGATCGTTTCATAGAGATTTACGCTGGTCATCGCCGCCAGCGTCACATTAGGCAAAGACAGCTTCCTTCCTGCATCCGTGTTTGCCTTTTGTCTCTGTGATCTGTCCATGTGTTTCCTCTCCCCATACCGCCATATTTCTGTGCCGCCCGGTCGGCATCAAAATTTATGGTTCGCTGTCTGTCACGCTTTTTCTTACACTGTCCTTGTGATAATACCTTGCAACTGCCAAATTCAGCCAATTGCTCTCGTCCTCGCTCAAATCATCAAACGAAAACAGGTACGGCTTGGCACTGTAAGGCGCAACCGCTACCTCCTCCAAATCTTCATCTGTGTAGAGCGCATAACGCTCCATGGCTTCCTCATAAAAGGTCTGCGCCTCCCCCTTGGCCAAAGACCGCAGCGCCGAAATGCTCGTGTAAGTGTTCTTGTCCGCCGTCAGCACCCACACTGCCAGAAGTAAGAGCAGGCAGACGGCAGTCATCCGAGCGCCGGCCCGCTCCAGAAACACACCGAACGCCTGTGCCGCACTGTCGACCTCCCTGTGGGAAACGTATCCCAGCCAGTAGGCCGTGACCAAAAGCGCCGCCAGATAATAAGTCATCTGAATGATATTATCCACCCGCGACAGCCCCGCCATTCCCACCGCAAAGAGGGTGGGAGTAAACATGGCCGAAAGCACGCAGTATGCGCCCGCTGTCACCAGGATCGGATGAGAAAAGTCACGTTTCGAGGCCTTCACCATTCGCCAAAGAAGCGGCAGAAGGGCCAGCCAGACAAGAATCACAAACAGCGGCGTCCAGCGGATCGCAAACACCACCATATGATAGAAGGACAAAAGCACCGCCTTCACCGCACCATAGCCCTCGTCCACATCCAGGCCTGCCCGCCTTGCATTGCCGGGCGCCAGAATATTGACGAGGAAACCCGCCGTCCCAGTGAGAAACAGTATCATAACATATGCTATTTTATCCCGCTTTTGCCAGACCACATACCCCGCAAGGGCCGCCATTAAAATCTCCGCCTGCAGGCCCGTCACCAGATTCCCGCCGCTGACAACGACCGAAAACACCGCTGATACCGTGCAGCATAGCACCGCCCGCCCCTTCTTTTCTGTCCAAATGCTCTCCGAAATCAGAGCCAGCAGGAAAAACCATACGGACTGCATCAGCACATAGTGGACAGCGCCGTTGTACCAATAAATTCCCTCAAAAGGCGCCTCGATCACCTGATAAAACAGAAAAAGCACAAGGATCATGCACAGGGATGCCCCCCGCCTTTCACAGCCAAGCCACCTGACCAGCATATGCCGCCCCCACACAAAGGAAGATGCGGCAAACATCCCGATCATCAGGATCGGCACCACCCAGGCGATCTCATAGCGAAAGTTCATGGGACACATCGCCATCAGAAAGCAGGACACATAGGTTCCCTGCCAGTCGCGATAAAAGTCCATGTTCTGCCGCCAGGCTTCCTGTACGGAGGCACCAAAGGAGCCCGTCGCCAGATAAACGTCGTGCACCCGCCTGCCATAGTCGTAGTCGTCAATGCACATCACATTATATTTTCCCAGCCAGAGCAAAGGAATCAATGACAGGAGCAAAAGCAATGCCGTCAGAACCATCGCCCTCCTGCCGCTATAAAGATTTTCAAGTTTTTCCCAAACCTTCATGCGATCCTGCCTTTTTTCGATCATTTCACATCTGTTCCCGAAACATGCCTGCCCAAACCGCCTTACGCCAAATGCGCCAGCTTTTTCACCCGCCGCATGACACCCCTGCCAATCTTGCGCAGATACGCTTTTTTATAATAATACTGCGCGTGCAGTTTCATGAACGTAAGCTTAAGTCCCTGCGGCTGCACATTCACGGCAGCCCATCGTTTCGAGCGCTTCTTGTAGGCGGCAAGCTCCTCCCTGCACTGTTTGTCCGTAAAGACCCTGCCGTGTCGGTCCATATAATGCCAGCCTTCGTAAATATTCTGTTCCGAAGCCCAGTAACCGTCGGAAACATTATGTCTCGCCCAATACTTCGGCGCCAGGATATACTGCACCGTATCGCTGGTAAAGGCCGGAAAATAGGCAAAGGATGAATTGGCTAGCAATAAATAACGCGCATTCTTTAATATGGAGTAATCTTTCGCCAAATCAAAATTGTATGCCGGTATGCCGGGCAAGAATTTATTCGCCTCCCGCACATCGTTGGTGATGATCATAAACCGCATATCCGGGCGGATCTTTTTCATCTGCCGCATTCCCTGCACCCAGTAGCGCTTGCGCAGATAAAGTTCCGGGGAGCCCATATAGTCGCTGCACCGCAGATGCAGGATACAAAGATCGTCCTCACTGTACTCCTGACAGTCATATTCAGGTTTCACTTTAAGCCACTCCCTGATTTCTTCCTTATGGGAGATGAAATAATCTTCAGCCTGCAAATTGCCGTAGAGAAGCGTATCGTCCTCTATCTCAAAAAGCGCTTTGTCCGTATCGGTCACATAAATGCCATGCGTCAGGTCATGCTTGGAATTTCCCGCAAACAGGCGAGTCTCCTTCTCATAAAATACTTTTTTATAATCCTCTTTTTTCGAAGGCAGGCCCATATCCAGATCCATAAAATAGAGCCCGCAGTCGCTGTGCATATTGTTGGCAAAATGTTCAGGATCAAGAACGCTGAACGCATAGCCCTTATCCTGCGCAATACATCTGGTCGTTACATAGAAAAAAAGCTGATTTCCCAGGCCGAAGCCCTCCTGTGTCTCGATTCCCAGCATCTGTGCCTCCGTTCGTTCTTCTGCGCCGCTTCCTGCTACCAATCCACATGTCTATATGATATAACGCCCGCTATTTTATCCCAACGACGTCTCTGTGATCTTTCCGTCTTCTACCTTATAAATCACGTCGCACTTTTCAATGGTATTCAGACGATGCGCAATAATGACCATCGTCTTTTTGCCGTGAAAACTATTGATGGCCTCCATGACCGCCGTCTCCGTATCTCCATCCAACGCGGAAGTCGCCTCGTCAAAAACCAAAATTTCCGGATTATAGTAAAGAGCCCTCGCGATCCCCAGGCGCTGTCTCTGACCGCCCGAGATACGCACGCCCCTGTCTCCGATCGTCGTGTCAAGCCCCTCCGGAAGTTCCTCCACAAACTGCTTTAACTGCGCCTCCTCCAGCGCTTCCCAGATCCTCTTATCATCGATCTTGTCCGCATCGATACCGAAAGCGATGTTGTCCCGAATGGACTCGTCGATCAGGTAGATCGACTGCGGAATATAGCCGATCTTCGAAAGCCAGGAGGGATAATTTTCAAACACATCCCTGCCATCGCAGGTGATAGTCCCTGCCTGCACATGCAAAAGCCCCAGCAGGATATCGACGATCGTGGACTTTCCCGCCCCCGAAGGTCCCATGATCCCCACCGACTGGCCTTTCTTCACTTCCATGTGCGCATCCGTAAAGATGGGCTTGTCCGTATTCGGATAGGTGTAGCTGATATGATCGAGGGAAATCTTGTCCGTCAGGGTGAGCGGCGGATTTTCTTCCTTTTTCTCTTTTTCTCCCAAAAGACCTGTCACGCTGCCATTCACATCCTGCTTCATATTCTCTGTCAGATTTTCATAGAGATAATCCAGACAGGGCTGGGCGTAGGCGATCTCCGAAAGGTAGGTATTGATGCGGTTCGTGGCCGGCATCACGCGGATCGCCGCCATCGCAAAGGCCGTCAGCTTGGAGATCAGGGTCGTAAAATCGCCTCCCTGCACGGCAAACACCAAAATAAAGGTCAGCATGGTTGCAATAAAAATCGTCTCGATCAGAAGTCTGGGCGCGTTGTTCATCACCGCATAATTTCTGGCTACATTAGCCCCAATGGCGCCGCTCTCATAATAGTTTCGCACAAAAAATTCTTCCCGATGCAGGACTTTCACATCTTTCAGGCCGTAAATCGACTGAATACGCCACTTGGCGATCCGCGACTGGATCTCCTGATTCTTTCGTCCGATCGCGTTTAAGCGCGGCTTTAAGACCTTTGTGATAATGAGCGTCATACCCAGGAAAAGCAGACCGCAGCCAATGGAAATCAGAGGGCTGACCACCACCACCAGCACAATACAGATCGAGACCGCCACCACGATCTCTGTGATCATCTGGATCAGCACTAAAATGAGTTGAAAGGCATTTGGTATATCACTGTCCGTCAAACGAAATACCGTGGGGATGTCAGCGCCCAGATAATCCTCGTAAGGACGGTTCAAAAACTCGCGCATCACGCGGCTGATCATACGGTTGCGATTTCTGGTGACAAAGGTATTCTGTACATAGATCTGAAACAACAGATAGGCATTTTTTACCACAAAGAGAGCAATCATAAGGAGCAGCATTCCGATAATGAGCTGTCTGGCAGACTGAATATGAAAAAAACCCGCGATCTTTTGCACATAAGACTTCTGCATAAATTTATCCGGATCCATCACGGCATCCACCACGGGAAGCATCATGGAAACGCCCAGCGTCTCCAAAATACCGCCAATCAGAATGAGAACGGCCAATCCCGCAAGCTGCCAAAGCTGTTTCCGCTCAAAAAGGTATGCAATTTTCTGCAGAAGACCAGCCTGCGTCTGTTCGTGTTTCTTCATAATATAATACAGTCCCTTTCAAAGAGTAATTTTTTGCATATCCTCGCGGTAAAAGTCTCTGCAATCCACGTGATTCAGCCAGCGAACCGGCACAAGGATAAACTTGTCGGGATTCGGATTTAGGTATGACGCCCACCAACTAAAACTGCTGTTGGCAAGGATATGATGCTTACAGCGGCTCATCAGCACAAACTCCGCAAAGTCACGATCCATGTCATCCGCCGCACAACCTTCTCCACTGTGAGACAGATCGACGAGGGTAATATCCTTTCGTCCCGAGAAGTTCTCCCTCGCCCATTCCTTATCGTTGCAAAACAGATAAAAGCTGCATTTCGGTAAGCGTTCCTGCATCTGCCGCATTCCTTCCTTATAATAAGCGTCTGTACAGATACCGCCGAACAACGCCTGATTTTCCGGGGTCAGATAATCGCCGCGACGAATGTGTACGCTTACAGAACACGCGTTATCTATTTCATCCAAATACTGTGCGGTCGTTTTTTCCTGCCTGTTCTCTCCACCGTGACAGCTCCCTGCATTTGCAGCATCTCTTTCCGCACCGCCATTCCACATGCCGATCCCTTTCAGATATTCGATCAGCCTGTCCGTATCGTAAGCTTCCCGTACCTGCTGCTCCACGGCATGAAAATAGTTCTCCGACTGCCAGTACCCCTCCAGATAAATGTCATCCCATTCCAGAACCTCTGGCAGAAAGAGCTTGCTTTCTTCAAAATAGGCTTTCTTATGTCTGCCAAAGAGCTTCCGCCTCACACGCTGCCACGGCAGCATGGAGGAGTCAAGCATCTTCTCCAGTTCCTTTATCGTGGGACACTCATAGGTGATCCCAAAAGGCGCCAGCGCTGGTTTCCTCTGTACATCCTGCACAAAGCCCGACACGTCGTCGATCTTTACTTCTCTGCCAAGCGATACCAATTCCAGATAGAGGGCATACTGGAACATTTGATTGCCCAAGCCGCCCGCAAGCTGTATGATTACCATTTTTTCCTCCATATCGGAGCATTTCAAAACATATGTTATTATTTACGAAAGAGGCGCTTCAAAAACGCTTTACAGGGAATCACCACCTGCTCGTCCCACCACAGCTTCCTGCAATACGCCTCGGGCGAGCAATAAAACTGCTGTAGTTTCTTTGCGTCCCGCGGGTCCGCAATCGGCGCCCGAAAGGCTTCTTCGGCCCGCTTTCTGTCATGCCGCAGAATCTCTTCCAACCGCATCCGATAGGCCTCTCCATCCTCCGCCCCGAAAAGCTGTCCGTAAAAAAGCAAAAGTCTCTTATAAAAAAAATAATCATGGGTCAGGGCCAAATCCCCTCTGCCCAGATTTTGCAGCAGGCTCGTCTTCTCATAATAGGCCGGAATCTGATCCGTGAACGTGCGCGAATTGATGCGCCGATTCATGATACTGTCCTCTCTGTCTATTATATAGTTATACAGGGCAATGTCAAGGTAAATGCAACGTTTGGCGCGTGTCAGCGCCTTCGTGGCAAACATGATATCCTCATACCACACACCCTCGGGAAACGGGTTTTCACCAAGGACCGTCCTGCGATACAGCTTGTTCCACGCCGCGTTCTGGATCATGAATTCCTCCCGTTCTTCCACATAGGCCGCAAGCGCTTCCTGTCCTTCGAAGATGACCGCCCGGTCCACAGAACCGTCCACCGTTCCCACTTGGGAAACCTGACGATACCTGCATACAGCAAGATCCGCCTGCTGATCCTGCAGGGCAGAAAACAGTTTCTCATACATATCAGGGTCGATCCAGTCGTCTCCATCCACAAAGCCAATGTAATCGCCGCCCGCTTTCCCGATGCCTACGTTTCTCGCCCGGGCAGGCCCCCCGTTCTCCTGATGGATCACCCGAATGCGTGCGTCGTTTTCCGCCAGCCGATCCAGAATGCTCCCGGTCGCATCCGTGGAACCGTCATCCACCACAATGATCTCCAAATTGCGATAGGTCTGCTCGCAAACGGAGCGAACGCCCCTTTCCACATAAGCCTCTATATTATAAGCGGTAATGATCACAGAAAGTAATTCCGTCTGTTCTTCCTGCTCCATTTTAGGTGGACAATAGCTCTCTATGATGTTCATCTGTGCTCCCCCTTCTTCTCCATATGTATCTGTGTTTTGTCTTCCGGCAACCGCAAAGCGCCTCACATGATTTCCATCATGGTACAAAACCGCATCCGCATTGGTGCTTCTGCTTGCCCATTTCGTATCGCATGATATCCTATATTTCGACCGCATTTTCTCTTGGTTTTCTATGTTATTTTATGGCAATCATTTGTTATGAAATGCTTCCCCATTTTCTTCCTTTTGAAAATAACGAGCGTTTTCCTTGTTTTTGCCCATATTTTTTCAGTCTCATTCATTATATTACAATTTAATTTTTCATCCTTCCAGCCACTGCTGCAGCATCAAAATGTACCAAATTTGCGGCCTCCAGACATTTTTCATAATATAATCATCCCATAATTTTCCAACATTCTTCACATACAGCAGCCCCTGCCGTTCCAATCTGGCAGGTTCCAGCAGACTCTCCGCCCACTCTCTGAGCTCCGGCTGCCGCAGCCACTGATGCAGTGGAATCGAAAACCCTTTTTTGGGACGCTCCATCAATTCACGAGGCACGTGACGGTATAAAATATCACGCAAAATCTTTTTACGGACACCGTTATCATTCCGATAGGAGAGCGGCAGGGTCCAGGCAAATTCAACCACATCTTTATCAAGCAGGGGCACCCGCGTCTCCAAAGAGACCGCCATCGCCGTCCGATCCACCTTTGTCAGGATATCGTCGGGGTGATACATCAAAAGATCCATCAGCATCAGATTATGCTGCCCGTCTTCCAGCAGCCCCGCAGGATAGTCATCCATCCAGGTCCTCCCCGCAGCCCTTGACTGCACGGCATCCCAGGAGGCAAAATCACACGTCCCCTCCCCTTTATCACGCCTGATCAGCGCAAGACCCTCTCCGATCTCCGAACGCAGGTAGAGATCCTCGATAGAGCGTGCCCCAAGCAGCCTTGCCCTGGCCGCGGCAGGGGTGCCCAAAACAGGCGAAAGTGCTCCCAAAAGAGCGCTGCCCGGCATCCGCAGGGCTGCGGGCAGTTTCCGCACTTTATTCCAAATGCGTGGAATAGAATAATAGGTGTTATATCCGCAGAAAAGCTCGTCCCCGCCGTCTCCGCTGAGAGAGACCGTCACATGCTCTCTGGTGATCTTGCTGACCAGATAGGTGGGAATTTGGGAGGAATCCGCAAATGGCTCCCCAAACATCCCTGCAAGAGCAGGAATCACGCTCCTGGCGTCCTCCTCGCTGATATAGACTTCCGTGTGTTCCGTTCCCAGATGCGCCGCGATCTCCTTCGCGATGGGAGCCTCATTAAACTGCTCCTCCCACATCCCTATGGTGAAGGTTTTCACCTTGTCGACGCTCTGTGCCTGCATCAGGGAGACCACTGTGCTGCTGTCGATTCCGGCGGAAAGAAATGCCCCCACCGGCACATCCGCTACCATCTGTCCGGCGATCGCTTCCCGTAAAAGACGTTCCAGTTCATCGGCTGCTTCTGACGCCGTTCCGCGAAAGCGGTTTTTTTGTCCTGCAACAGCCGCTTCCATCATCGACCAGTAGGTAAAAAATTCCATTTTATCAAAAGGTAATTTAATCTTTAATATTTTACCTGGTTCCAGCTTCCAAATTCCGCGATAAATGGAAAATGGCGCTGAAATATAGCCATAACGCATGTAATCGCCCAGTACATCTACGTTGACCGAATTGGTAAATCCATCCAAAGAGGTGATTGACCGAAGGTCTGAGGCAAAGACAAGGGCTCCATCATTTTCGCCATTCTTTAAATCATCTTTTAAGATTCCATAATATAAAGGCTTCTCGCCGACCCTGTCCCGCGCCAAAAATAACACATGTTCTTGCCTGTCAAACAACGCAATTGCAAACATTCCTTTTGTCATTTTCAGCGTATCCACAATGCCATAGGCCGCAATCGCCTCCACCAGCGTCTCTGTATCAGAGCTGCCTCGAAATGCCGGCACCTTTCCCTCCGCCAACAGTTTTTTGCGGATCATGCCATGATTATAGATCTCCCCATTATAAGCAATCACGTATCTCTCGTCACGGGAAATCATAGGCTGTGCTCCCGCAGGGCTTAGATCGACGATTGCAAGCCGCCTGTGCCCCAGCACCACGCGGTGATCCTCAGAGGCCCACACCCCAGACGCATCAGGCCCGCGGTGATACATCCGATCGCACATACGCTCAATATTCTTCTGCCAGTCCCCTCGAAAATTACAAAATCCCGCGATACCACACATAAACTGCCATATTCCTTCCTAAATTCATAGTACGGAGAATGCGTTTTTTGCATTCTCCCATACGAAGCATAGTAGTTCTTTGCGAAACAGCCTTTGCTGTGAACATTAGAACTACTCTTCGTATTGCGCATATTCTCCCTTCGCGATCCGCTCCCGCACCGTCTCCACAGCCTCCGCCTGCCGCTCACACCAAAGCTGATAGGAAGCGTCCCAGGAGGCGTAAGAAGCGTCCCCACGGTGATCAGGGAGGCTGTAATTCGCCTGTAAGTATTCTTTCAGGAAATCCGTACATTTCTCCGCTCCGACAGCGTTGGTGTGGCTGCCGTAATCCGCAAAATCCTCCTCAAATACAATGCCGATTTCCTGATAATAATCATTCATATTGAGGAAAGGATAGCCGTAAGAGGCCACGATCTCTTCCATATAATGAAACATCTGCTGTTCCTGCGCCGATTCTCCATAGGGGGAGACCACAAACAGCGCATCCTGATTTTCTTTCTGCAATGTCATAAGCAGCTCTTTCAAATAAGCTTCCTGCTCCGTGGGTATGGGCTTTTCCCCTTCCACCTCAGCAATATCGGGCATGGGCTGAGGCCCCACCTCATCCCGAAAAGTATAGCCTTTTAGGGGATGGCTGTTATGATAAAACATATTCTTCCACTCAGAGGGCAGCGCCAGCATCTTCCAGTTTGTGTGATACTTCATGATGTCAAAATAGTAGCTCAGCCGCCCTTCCTCATCGTCTTCCGGCACCAAACCCTGTATTGCCTTCACACGCGAAATCGAATAACGTATGTTATCTGTAACACCACGGGTGTAGGCCATATTGTCCATTAAGCCTTCCTCCTCCATGGTAAACATACGCATTTCAAAAATATAAAGCTGCGGCGACTGCGTTTTTTCCGCTTCTTCCATCAAATATTTCATGGCGGCAGGACGCTGTACATTCGTGGAAAGCGGGTACATGGCGATCCCCGTCTCTCCCCAGAGCTTCGGTGCCGCATAATAGGGGAAGACAGGGCTCGACCCGATCATCACCACGTCCAGACTGTCCTTCTTCTCGGCATAGAAGCCCGCAAAACGATCCTTGACGTCGCCGTTTGTCCTTACCATATAAGATACGGGCAAAAGAATCATGCCAAAGAGCACAAGAAAACAAACGGCCTGCAAAAGCCATGTCCGCCGACCACCCCTATGCTGTTTTACATTCTGCTCCCGTGTCTTCCTTTCATCGACATTTTTTTCGCTCACAAGTTCTCTCCAATACCGTCCGTTATTTTATTTTGCTTTTCCTATGATTCCTTCAAAATAAGCCTTCCACAGGGCATTGACCCGTTCCGGCGCAAGTCTTTCCTGTATTTTAGCCGCCTCCCTGCCAAGCCTGTCCGCATAGGCGGAATCGCCCAGCATTTTCCTCATGGCCTGCTCCAGCGCTTTCTGATCCCCCGCAGGAATGATAAGGCCGTTTATGCCGTCTTCCATCAGCTCCTCCGTACCGCCGCTTGGCACATCCGTCGCGATCACGGGAAGTCCCAGCGCCAACGCCTCGATCAGGGCATTGGAAACGCCCTCTGAATAGGAAGTCAGCAGGAAAAGAGATGCCTTCCCGATTCGATCCGCGATGTCAGGCACCACGCCCGGAAGTCGCACGCGCTCACTGATCCCCAGCTTCCCTGCCAATTCTTCTATAAAAGGGCGAAGCTCTCCATCCCCGTAAATCGTCAGCGTATGATCCGCAAACTCAGGCTGCAGCGCAGCAAAAGCACAAAGCTGCATCTCATGGTTCTTGTTTGCGTCCATGCGGCCCACGGAAACGATCTCCTTTTCCCGTTCCCCCTCGAATCGCGGCCTGATAAAGACAGGATTCAGGGAATTGGGCAGCACCACAGCCCGTGCTGCAACTCTTTTGCTAAAAAAACCTCTGGAACGTTCCGTCTGCAGAATCACACCGGCCGCACGGGGAAACAGAAAATTTGCCAGCATACGCATCATCTTTGTCGGGTACTCCTCGGCAGCTTCCCCCACCACCGATACCACCGCCTCTGTGTCCGTCCCGATCGTCGAGACAACTGCCATAAAATTATTTTTTCCAATGCAGGACAACACCAGATTCGGTTTCTCCGTTTTCCATATCACATGTAATTTATTGAGCCGCAAGAAGAAATTTCGGATCCGGCTTTTGGTCACTTCTTGCTCCCCGATGTCAGACAAAATTCTTCCGACCCCTGCCGGCAAATCATACTCCTCCTCGAAGCGGTACTGTGTCACCATAACGACCCGGTACCCTTCCTTCTGAAAGTAGTCGGCAAGATTTACGAATACCCGTTCGGCTCCTCCCTTTCTAAGGGAGCCGATATAGAACGCTATTTTTTTCTCCCCTGTTTTTTCTTTCATCGGCTTGCATAACTTCCTTCATTTTTTGATAAAAAACCTTAAAATCTGCAATTATATCCTGCATTTTCATGGAAAACAGGCAAAAAACGACTTCTTAATTAAACTTTCATTTATTTTTGCCTGTCTGAATCTTCTGATAATTTCGTAATTTGTCAAAAAACTTTTTCAGAAAAACTTCTAAATAACAGTTGCAATTAAAACTGTATTTCATATTTTTCCATCAGACGTTCCCACAGTAAGACTCATACCACTGTTGGAAAACGAAAAACGACCAGATCACTCCGGAGTAATTTTCTCCCGTTGCAGGTCCCTTGTCCCCCGTCTCCAGATAGCTGCCAATCGTTTTTTGCACAAATGATACATCAAATAAATTTTGACGTTTTAATAGTTCAGCATCCGTGTAAGATAACAGGTGTTCCTTTAATGGTCCACGCAGCCACTTGTCGAGGGGCACTCCAAAACCGACCTTGGGACGGTCTAATAATTCTCTCGGAATATAGTCATAAGCGATCTCTTTCAAAATATGTTTCTTGTCTCCGGCCGCGTACTTATAAGCATGAGGGATCCGATAGGAGAAAGCCATCACATCCGCATCCAAGATCGGACAGCGGGCTTCCAGCGAATATTTCATGGAAGCGCGATCCACCTTGCAGAGGATATCCCCCGGCAGATAGGTATCCATATCTAACAGCATCCTGCGAATCTGCCAGTCTTTGACGCCGTAGCTGCTCTCGATGGGATAATGGATCGGCAGGACGCGCGTTCCCGAAGGAAGTTCCCCCACCATTGCCCGCGCCATAGCGGGATAATTTCCTGCCCCAAACTGCGTCTTGGTCTCACGTCCCCTGTTTCCCGCGATCACGCGTACCTTAAAGGGCAGCTTCTTCTCCAAAGAGAACCGCCTTATGCCCGGCATATTGCACAGGTCATGCACCAAAGCGCCTGCAAGATCAAGCTTCTGTGCCTGTGCCACCTTCTCATATTGATTATAACCGCAGAAAAATTCATCCCCGCCGTCACCCGATAACGCCACCGTCACCCGCTCCCTGGCAAGTGCACTGACCAGCATCGTAGGAATCTGCGAGGAGTCCGAAAAAGGTTCATCATAATATTTGGGGATACTTTCTACAAGCGAAAAGATATCTTTCTCATCCATGATACGCTCGGTGTGGTCCGTTCCCAAATACTCCGCCACTGCTTTGGCATAGCCCGCCTCATTATATCTCTCCTCATGAAATCCAATGGAAAAGGTCTTTACAGGAGAAGCGGAGACCTCCTGCGCAATCGCCGTCACCAAAGAGGAGTCATACCCGCCGCTCAAGAAGCTTCCCAGCGGCACATCCGCAATCATGCGCAGTGACACCGCCCGCACTAGGAGCGCCTTTAACTGTTCCTTTGCCTCCTCATAGCTTTTCACGGGATTTTCCGCCGCCTGACGGTTAACATCACGCACACTCCAATATTTCCATGTCTTGATCTCACCGCCCTGAAAGGCAAGGATCGCGCCCGGTTCCAGCTTGTAAACGTTTTTGTAGATACTCTCCGGCGCATTGATATACTTCTGATAGAGGAAACGCGAGAGTACCCCTCTGTCAATCTCGGCCGAAAAATCAGGGCAGGCCATAATAGGCTTTAATTCTGAGGCAAAGACCAGCTCCCCGTTCTGATACCAATAATACAGCGGCTTTTTGCCGATGCGATCCCGAATCAGGTAGACGGTCTCGTCCTTTCTGTCATAGAGCGCAATGGCAAACATCCCGTTAAAGCGCTCCACACAGGAAATTCCCCATGCTAAATAGGCGGCTATGATGACTTCCGTATCACAGTCGGATCGGAAGGGATAGTCCGCCAATTCTTCGCGCAATTCTTTGAAATTATAGATTTCTCCGTTATAAACCACACTGACACGCTCATCCGGCGAGTGCATGGGCTGGTGCCCCAGCGCCGAAAGATCCATGATTGCAAGGCGCCTCTGAGCGAAACCCACCTGATAACCGCCCCGCATCTCATAGAACTCCTGACCGCTGTCGTCGGGACCCCTGTGATACATGGTATCATTCATTTCCCGCAGCTGTTCCAGCGTGATCTCCCGTTTTCTAATGGTTCCGCATATTCCACACATCTATCTCACTTCTTTCCCCATAAAGTATTCCCGATATTCTCCAAAATCTTTGCACTCATTGTCCACAGACTCTACCAGTTCCCGATACTTTTCCTGAATGAGCGCCCGGTAATTCTCGAAATTATTGCAGCCCTCCCTGCTCCAGGCAAAAGGATGTACCAGGATCTGCACCTTATCATGGCCTGTGATATTCTCCTCGTCGGGATACCCATAGCGCCAGATATGGTTTGCATCGGACATGTATTTGACACCCAATTCAGTATCATCCGTTATTTTATCTGCAAAAGTGAAAAAATCGTCCTGATAGGCATTGAGCACGCCGTCCAGCTTAATGTTTTCCCGCAGCACATCCTTAGACGGTCTGTGTACCGAAAATTCCGTGATCTGAAAGCCAAACATCTCGCTCAAAATATCGATCTCCATACGGATGCGCTTCTTGATCTGCTCCATGTCTGTCATGCCATTCAAGGCAAAATGCAGACCGATGCGCTGTCCCCTCTCGTGCATGTCCTTAATGATATCCATATTTTTGCGCGACAGGATGTTGTAGGAATTGTTCGTCCACTGAAAGAAAAAGGTGGAGGTAAAATCCATGCTCTGCTCCACTTTGGCAAGCTGCCACGCCCTGTCCACGCTGTATTCCACGTCATGGCGCATAATGATGAAACGGTCCCTTGTAAGCGCCTCCCGATAGCCGCATTGCCTGCCGGTAGACTGTATAATGCGGATGATCTCTCTGTAGTCGTCGTATGAAAACATAGGCTCCTCCTTAAGTGATTCTTTGTACGCAGACTGCCGAGTCTGCGTACAGTATACCATATATTCCCTGCACGCGCAAAAACCTAAAAACTTTGATACAAAAACGCTGCCGTATCATAGCTTCCGCCGTAAATCCCTGTAACGATGAGCAGCAACGCAACCCCGTAGTAACAGCCCCAGCGCAGCGGAAGCGGAAGCGCCGACAGCCGCGCCCTTACATCCATACCGCGCTCCTCGCAAACGGAGACAAACAGCCACAGGGCGCAGGCAAATATCAAAAGAAGAAAAGCGTATCTGCTCAGGCCATAATCCGTCAGCGTCCCGAGAGTCGTCAGAATCCCAAATTTCGCGGGAATGGCCAGATAAACCTCTCCCGCCTGAGACAGACTCACCGTACGGATGAGGATATCCGCCACAAAAACGATCAGCCAGGTCCTTGCCATACAGACAAAGGACCAGACCTTTCCCTCCCTGATATGCAATTTCTCCTTCCAGGCAGCATAACGCGGCTCCAATACCAGAGACAGGCACATGATAACGCCGTAATAGGCGCCCCACAAAAGATAACTTACCGTCCTGCCGTGCCACAGACCCGTAAAGAGCCAGACGAGCATGGTCCCCGCCAGGGCAGTGACCTGCTTTCCCAGATTCGGCATCCGCTTCTTTGCCGCCTTGCCAAGCTTTCGCCCCGCATCTGACATGACAAACGAAAACATGACATAATCCTTGAACCAGGCGCCGAGCGTGATGTGCCAGCGCCGCCAAAATTCCGCCACTGAAGTCGAAAAATAAGGCCGCTTAAAGTTCTCCGGCAAAGCAATATCGAAGGTCTCACTGACCCCCAGCGCCATATCCATATAACCCGAGAAATCGGCGTAGAGCTGCAGCATATAAAAAACCACCGCTACGCCGTAGATGCCGCCCGTGATCTGCAGTCTGCCGCCGTCGAAGACATTGCCCACAAAAATACCAAGCCTGTCCGCGATCACCAGCTTTTTGAAGGCACCCCAGACAAAGCGCTGAACGCCGCTCGCCAGCCTTCCGTAGTCAAAAATATGTTCTCTGCCAAATTCCAACCGCATCTTCTCATAACGGTGAAATGGTCCCTGCGTGATCGCCGGGAAATAGGCCAGATACAAAAACAATTTCAGGGGATTTCTCTGTGCCTCGCACTGCTCCCTGCCGACATCCACCACATAGCCGATGGCCGTCAGCGTGTAAAAGGAGACGCCAAGCGGCATCATAATATTGGAAAAAAAGGCATCTCCATCAGGCGACAGCAGATGATTCTCCCGCAGAAACGGCAGGATCACCGCCGTGTACTTGCCGCAGAGCAAAATTCCCAGATTCAGAACAAAATGAAGAATTTGCAACCACTTCCTGCGCTTTTCAAAGGCAGACTTGACCGCCTTTTTCTCCTCCTTGTCCGCGCAGTGTGTCAAAGCTTCCTTCTGTGCGGCAAGACTTTTTGCAAGCGCCCTCCCGCAGGCGTAGGTGGAAAGGGCCGTTACAAAGATCCCCAACGGAAAAGACCCTGTTCCAATCACGTAAAAAAGGCCGCTCGTCACGGCCAGGACCACCCATTGATATTTTGAGGGCAGCAAATAATAGAGGGCGAAGCTTATCACCCATAGGATCACAAAACTGCCTGACAGAAATTGCATACTTACGCTTCCTCTAAGAGGCGTTCTACCAGTTCCAGAATCGCCGCCTTGTTCTTAAAGTTCTCCGCCACCACATACTTTGCGTCGATCTCAATGTCGAAAGCATCCTCCAGCTCGCTTACGATGTTGATGACTGTGAAGGAGTCGATGATTCCTTCCTCCATCATATTGTCGCCCTCGTAAGTGAGCGCCTCCTCACAGTACTCCTCTAAGATTTCCAGCACTTTTTCTTCCATATCCTATTCACCTTTCCCATAGTATATACCGTTGCGAGCAGAACGCCGCGAAAGCATGCCCGCATTAAAATATCCATTCCGCATTCTATAACACACGATATTTTATCTTGAGAAAATCTCCGCTCCGCAACGGCAAAAACAACAGCTTTTCCCCTTCCTCCCTTTTCTCGGGCGCGACCTTCCGATAGCGCACGACCACGGCCTCACGGCCTTCTATCTCCAAACGAAGCGGCGGAAATATCTCGCTTTTTCCATAGTCTACACAGCGCAAAAGTCGGTACGCCGCCTCCGCGTCGCCCGCAACGTTCAAAAAACCGTCGCCCGGAATCTCTTTAGAACGGTACAGCCGCCGCTCCCCCGAAAGATCCTGCGGCACAGCCTGCGCACTCTCGGCAAGAACTGTATCAAAACACTCGGCAAACCCTTCGCAGGCCAGGTTCATCAGTCGTTCCGTCAGCTCGTAGGCTTTCTCGTCGGGCCCGATCTCACAGCGTTTCTGCACAATGATCTTTCCCTCGTCCACGCCCGCCGTCACATAATGCCAGGTGATGCCCGTTTCCCGCTCTCCTTTGTAAATCACCCAGCTCGGGGCATTGCGCCCGGGGTAATTCGGCAAAAGAGCGTTGTGAAAGTTGATGATGGTAATGTTTTCCTTTTCCAACAAGGCCCCCGGGAACAGGAAATTGTTGCTGGCGGAAACGATCAGGGTCCTTTCCGCAATCTCGTCAAGATACCTCGCAAGGACTTCCTTTTCGGGAATCCTTTGAAAAGGAATGCCTCGCTCTGTGCAGATGTTTTCCGTAACGCTTAACGCATGGATCTCATGTTCGATAAACTCCAATTGATATGCGTAATCCAACCTTCTGTCGGCTATGTATTTGAGGATGTCGCCGGCTGCTTTGCCATAGCCGATGACGACCAGTCTTTTAAAATTCGTATTCATATGACACCTTTATGTTATGAAATAACATGGATTCCTGCTTTAAGGGCTCCTTGCACATTTCGTGTTATTTCCGCATCACCTCATCAGCCAATGTATTCCTTTAATTTTACGCGATCGATTTTCCCGTTAGCGTTAATGGGCATCTTCTCCACCATGATCACCTTATTCGGCAGCATATACTCGGGAACAAGATGCGAAATCTTCTCATTGATATAGGCTTTCTCCAGATTTTCTTCGATAAAGAGCACGATCTTTTGATGCTTCTCGTCGTAAAGACAGCAGTTTTGCGAAATTTCCTCCAGGGAAGATACCGCTGTCTCGATCTCTCCCAGCTCGATCCTGTGACCCATGTGCTTGATCTGGAAATCCTTTCTGGAAAGATAAAGGAGCTCGCCGTGCTCATTGTATTTCACGATATCGCCCGTGCGGTAAATCAGCTCCGGCACCGCCTGATTCAGCGGATTCTGCACGAAAGCCTCCCGCGTCTTTTCGGGGTTGTTGTAATAACCCATGGACAGGGACGTGCCCCGCACGCACAGCTCGCCCGCTTCATCGCCCTGCACAGGCTCGTCCTTTTCATTCAGGACAAGAATATCGGTATTGGGCATGGGAATCCCAATAGGGAGTGGTTCCTCGTCTGTAAATTCACGGTTTACCATATAATAAGTGCAGGCATCCGTGATCTCCGTGGGACCGTACAGATTCGCATACTGCACGTTCGGCAGGAACTTACGCCACACATTGAGCTGTTTGTTCGGCATCACTTCGCCGCAGAACAGCACGCGCTTTAAGGTGTCTGACAGATCCACATTGCGGAAGGCTTTTAACTTTGCCACCACGATCAATGCTGAGGGCACCCAGAAGATGGTGTTGATTTTCTTTTCTTGCAGATATTCTAAGAGAAGTACGGGCTGCGCAAAGAGATTCTTCGGCACGATATAGACGGTCGCGCCCGTCTTTAAGGCACTGTAGATATCGAGGATCGAATTGTCAAAATAGAAGGGCGCCTGATTGCCAAAGCTGTCCTTCTCCGTGATTTCAAAGGTTTCCGTTACCCAGTCTATGTAGTCGATCACTGCCCGATGGTTGATGGTCACGCCTTTGGGTACGCCCGTGGAACCTGAGGTAAAGAGCACATAGAGGAAATCCGTGTCAATACACTTTCTGCGCGCAGCCTCAAGAGCCGCCTCCCGCGCTGTTTCTGATTCCCCTACCTCGCTGCCTGAGCTGCCTTTCTCAACCAACGCATCTTTTCCTTCCGTAAATGAGGCGTTTCCCCCTCTATCAACCTCCGCCAAAACATCCTCCAGCAGGAGAATTTCACCCTCATAGGCATACTGCGAAAACACCTCTTTGAGGGGCGCCGTGGTGATAACAACTACAGGTTGCAGCACTTCTAAAATCTTATCTACCCTGCTTCCGGGCATATCCACGTCGATTGGCGAATAGAAATTGCCGCTGTAGGCTGTTCCCATAAAGGACACCAGCACATCGACGCCCTTCTCCAAAAAAATAGCGACAGGCTTCTTAAACAGCCCTCGCAGAGCCAGTTCGCCGCCGATCCGTCTCGCCTGCGCACGCAATTCTTTGAAAGTAATCTCCTTTTTCTCATCCGCATAGGCTGTCTTGTCGGGGAAACGTGCCGCCGTCTCGTCCAGCCAATAAGTAACGTTTGCTTTCATAAGTATCTATAGCCTCCGCCATATTTAGCGCGCATCTATCACAGGATAGTATGTATCCGCCGTCTTTTCCGTCTTTACATGGTACACATCGTAAAGATCCGTCATCTCCAGCCCACAGCCCGCCGGGTCGTAGGAGCCGTAGAGGGCGATCCCCTTTTCCAGCGCCAATTCTTTCACATTATCCTCCACCGTGAGCGTAATTTGAAATGCTGCCTCAGATTCTATGTAATTATACATCACGGGCGAATAGGGTGGCAAGTACAAAATGACCTCCACGCCTGCCGCCTGCAGATAGTCGATCAGCTGGGAAAGCCGCTGAAAATGATGCTCGTCGATTTCGGTGTAATCCGTCATGCGGTAGACCACATGCTCCTCCATGGCCTGCCTCGTTATCTCCTCCACGTCCGCTGCCTCTACCTCCCGCAGTTCGCGCTGATAACTGACACTCCCGTCAGAATGTTTGAGGTAACCCTCCGTCACCCAGTCATCTGTGTAGGCAACGGCAAACCGCTTTTTTGCCGGAAGCAGGGTGACATTGTAGCGGAAGTAATCCAGTGAGAGCGCCTTTTTCCAGTCCCGTCCCGTGTCTTTGTACGGATGCGCCAGTTCCGGCGACAACTTTCCCTGCATGGTCAGAGACATATAGTTCGCGTAACTTTCCAACTCCTTCCATTTCTCGTTGTCGTGACTGTTGTTAAAAAGAAAGGCATCCACGCCGATCACCGCTGTCTGCGGAAGTTTATCCCCCTTGACCGCTATGCCCGCTACCGCCAGCAGATCATAAATAGTGGCTTCCGACAGTCCCGCATTGTAAAAGGAATCCGTGCCGAACATCGTGTGATCGAAGGTGTACACGCGACTGGAACCGAACACCATCACCTGCGGCGCCTCGTCCATCGCCTTGATGCGCGCCGCCAAAAGGTTTCTGTCGTTGTAATCCGAGTCTTCCAGACCTTCCACATGCCTGCCCGCTGCCATCTGCGCGGCTATGTCGTCGTAGGTGACGCGCAGGAGGGCGTAGGAGTCCACGTACCAGTTAATGATTCCTATGAAAAGAAGTAATGGCAGGAGAAAAAGCGCTGCCTTGAGCCATTTTTTCATCATATGTAACCCCGCTGAATTTAAAATTTAATGAAATTTACATCTTGGTCACATCTTAATCATTTTGAACAAGATGTGATTGTCCTGTAGACAGCCATCATAACCACATCATGACCAAAATGGTTATGATATGGTCATGATTACTTTTACTGACGCATCTTTTCCGCTCATTAATTCGCTCATAATCTGCTCATCTGAAATGAGCGAATTATTTTCATCTCCCGATAAGAGCTCCAAATACTTATCACACGCTTTACAAAGCACCATAATCCCAGACGCGCTGATATTGTATTCCGGCAAACGACCATCGTACTTTGCGCACGCATCCTTAATCTTGTCAAGCCCTCTGCCCCACGCCTCTATCATACCGCTCTTAAAGAAAACATCTGCCAGCTTAGGATTATACGGTTTGGAAAAATGCTTTTCAAACAGTTTCTTTGTTGAATCCAATTCAAACGGCATCTCGCCATCATTCCAGATGTATATTTTATCCTCGTATACGCCGATCTGAATCGGGTTACAGGCACTGTAATCTCCTTAAAGTAATCTTTTCCAAAAACTGTTTTGCCCTGCTTCAATCGCTCGTCATCAAGCGCAAAACCATTTTCATATATTCCTTTAATACCTTTGTTGCCCATATCTGAAAACTTGTTGCTCTCTTGGAATTGACGCGATAGCCTACGGAAATAATGGCATCAAACGACTAAAACTGAACAAGTAACTTTTACCGTCTTTGGCAGTTGCAGAGAATTTCTCGGTAACTATACCTTTTAACACTTCTCCTCCCTCCCCACCCCAAAACAAACCAACACCGGCAGCGCCGCAAACACCCCATAAGCATACCGAAATTCATTATATACCGGGGTCGCGAGCATCAAACTTCCCAGCAGACACAGCGCAGGCAGAAAAACCGCGATCCGCCGCTTCCTGTAAAGCGCACAGGCCAGCGCAGCCAGCAACAGCCAGGTATTGGCCCCCAGGCTCCACACCCGCCTGTACAGTTCCTGAAAGTCCTGCAAAAACGTTCCCATGGCAAGGCTGTCATCGTATGTAAACAGTTTTCGTTCGCCCTCGATCCCAAAGGGATTATCCACCATAAAATAGTCGCTGTAAAGATACAGTTCATGGGGAATATGTAATGCATAGTACCCCGCCGTCTGCCTGATCTCTCCCTCCAGATAAAGCATCGGATTTCTCAGTCCCACCGTAAGCCAGAGTTTCGCGTAGGCAACCTTGTTTTTCGCTATGATTTCCTGATTGCCATTTTCACGTATGTAATTCTTTGTCAAATCAAACAAATATGGATTATAATATTCGTCAATATCAGCCAGCGGCATCACCTGCTCAAGCATTCCGATTTCCTCAGCCGTCAGGGAACCCCCTCTTTTGTAAGCGCAAAGCAGATGCTGCGTCGGCATGGTCAGGCTCTCGATGGTATCAGGCGGCTCGACTTGGAGAGCGGACAGAATCGGCCCCTGCCAGAGCAAATACAAGGCCAGCACAATTAACGTGGATATCGTCAACGGCTGTCTCAGCACATGCTCCCGCCAGCAGGCAGACACCATCAAAAACACCGCCGTCCCCAAAAAGACGAAAATACCATTGCTGCGCAGGAGGCAGACTGCCAGCCCTGTCACAGCAAACCAAACCCACCGTCGGTCCACCAGGCCCCGCGCTCCTGCTGCCTTCTCTACACTTTCTATACACGCCGTACTTTTCGCCTGTGCACACTTAAAAACCGTCCACATAAACAACAAAAATGCCGCCGTAAACCAGGCGTCCTTCCCCATGCAGATCGAGAGCATGGCGTTGACCGGAAGCAGCGCATAAAAGCATACTGCCAGAATCAGCCAAAAAATACCCGTCCCCCTTTTATATAGGAGAAACAGCAAAAAGCCAAACACCGCAGCCGTCAATGTCATCTGGAAAAAGGTATACAGAGCCACTGCCGCTGTCAGGTTCCCAAACAGAACGTCCCCGACATCCAGAAACAGTTTGATGATCAGGGTGTGAAAGTACGGATGATGGTTTGATTTCGCCGCCATACCCAGCGCCTGCTCCATCTGCCAAACCGCATCGTTATTATACCAGGTGGGATAATACATCAGAAAATAAGGCAGATAGCAAAGCAGACACAGCAGAAAAAAGGAAAACCGGATCCACCAGTGTCCCTGCCGTCTGCCTTCATTTACGAAAAGTTTTGTCACACTCTTACGCAAACTCACGGGTAAGGTAACATTTCGCGCCAAGCGCGCCGTCACCCCCGCTGCCAGAGCGCTGCCATTTTCCAACAAAAATCCCAGCAGCAGCAACACAGCCCAGGCAATGACAGTCCAGAGCGCAAGTCTTCCCATATTCCGCGCATTGCTGTAGTGGGCGGACCTCTGCCAATCGCCCAATACAATAAAAAAGGCATAACAGAACGCAAACGGAAGCATCAGCAGGATTTCCCGCCATTTGGGGGGCTGTATTCGCCTATCTCTCTCTGACTCCATGCTCAAACCTCCGTGTTTTCTACAGATCTGTTTCTCTCCCGTAAAACCGATCGCCCTTGCTGCCGCCTTTTTCTGCACGCACTCACTGCCGCCATAACTGCCTCACCGTCGATATTTCCCGCACAGCTCCTCGATATAATCCCGCCACTGCTCATAGATCGCCTCGTCATTGGCTCTCTCCGCAATTTTCCGCGCATTCCTGCCCAGCTTTTCTGCAAAATCGGGATCCTCAATCAAGCGGTTGATGCCATCTTCCATGGCCTTTTGATCCTTGATGGGAATGAGAAGGCCATCCACCTCATCCGTCATAATGGTACGCGGACCGCCGCAGGGACAATCCGTCGCCACAATGGGCAGCCCCAGCGCCATCGCCTCCATCAGGGCATTGGGCAGCCCCTCCCAATCGGAGCTGAAAGCAAAGAGCGCCGCATCCACAAGGTCCTTTTCCAGAGAATCACTTGCCCCCATCAGGTGCACATAGTCCTCAGCGTGAAGTTCCGCAATGGTGCGCTCCAAAAGTTCTTTTGTGCCATCCTTGGAATCTGGTCCGTAAATTTTTAAGTCATAGTCGGGGTGCTTTTGATGCACCTCATGAAACGCCCGAATCAGCATTTCCTGATTTTTGAAATCCACCAGACGTCCCGACTGCACCACCGTCTTTGTCCGCTTAGCCGGTTCTGGCACGCCGATATACTTTGGATTTAAGGGATTTAAAATGATGCGGGAATTTTTTTGCAGTCTGGGCGCAAAAAATTCTCTCGCTCCTTCTGTCTGGAAAACGCAGCCGTCCGCTCTGGGAAAGAGAAAGGGAATCTGTACTTTGTCGAAAAGCATGTCATAGTGCCCTGCGGGATCTGTGCGAATAGAGATGAGCACCGGCAGTTTCATAAAGAATGCCGCAGTCAGTCCCCGATAGAGGGCTTTTCTGGCGAACGGAATCAAAATATCCGGCTTTTCTTCACGCAAAAACTGTTTCAAATAATGAATATGCAGCAAAAACCGAGCGATACTGCCCTTCTTTTCATCCCCCGGCCGTAAACCGACGTGAATACGCCGCACCCTGTCATCCAGCTGAAATTCATCTTCCCCCTGCCACAGCGTGGCGACGAGCACCTCGTAGCCGTTTGCCGCAAAGCGATTGGCAAGATTCGAAACCACCCGCTCCGCGCCCCCCTGCTCCAGGCAATTTAAATGAAACGCAATCTTAGTCATCCGACAACTCCCTAATTTTACGAATATATTCTTCCTTAGAGAAGTCACCCGCCCGCTCCACGGAAAGCCTTCTGTAGCGCGCCATTTCCTCCTCGTCCTGCAAAAGCGCGATCACCCGCTTTGCCGTACGTCTTTCTTCCTCCTCGATATGGGAAGCGTCCATGTCAGGTTCCTTTTCCATATTGGGCACCAAAACACCATATTTGCCGTCAAAAATCTCCGCCGGCCCCGTCATGCAGTCCGTCGCCACTGCCACCAGCCCCAGCGCCATCGCCTCCACTAACGCATTCGGAAATCCTTCCCAGTAAGAGGTCAGAAGGTAAAGCGTTCCCTTTTTCAGATAGGGATAGGGATTTTTCTGCAACCCCGCGAAGCAGACCGCGTCTGCGATCCCTAAGTCAGCCGCGAGTTTTCGGTAGGCTGTAAACTCCCCTTTGCCAATCAATAACAGTTTCGTATCTGGAAGGGCCTTATGCACCAGCGAAAAAATCTTGAGCAGATGCCAGTATCCCTTGACTACATCTTCTCTTCCCATAGAGACAATGATCCTGCCGTCCTGCCAGGGAAGGTCGGCGGTCCCTTCCTCGGCGCGGGCTTCGATCTGCGCGATATCAAAGAAATTTTGCAGGGTATAGGCATGATCACAGGCGTACTTCTCTTCGATCTCCTGCCTGATCGTCTCCGAACAGCACAAAAGTCTGTCTGAGCATTTGCAGTACAGCCTGATCTTCGCGCCTTCCAGATCCATATAGCTTCTGACGCCCAGCCAGCATTTCGCACCTTTTTTCCCAAAAAGCCGCCCGGCAAACACATTCGCCAGATTGGCCGTGTTACCGAAACTGTAGGCAATGTCGATCTTTTCCTTCTTTTTCAGCCTATTTAAGCGGTGGGCGCGTTTCAATACATTGAGTATCTTCGCCAATTTCCCCAGACGGGGCGGCACCTTCAAGTCAATGACCGGCGTCCCCTCCACGTCAAAGTCGATATTGGCGGAATCAAAAATCGCGATCTTTACCTCAAAGTACGGCTGTAAGGCCACCGCTGTCATGGCACAAACTTTTTCCAGTCCGCCCTGATGCAGGGACGGCGCAATCAGCAACATTTTTTTCATCGTTTATAAACTCCATTTCAGGCATCCGCGCCTCATCCGCCTTACTGTGCTGTCACACTGCCAATATACGCAGCGCCTTCTCCAAGATAAAACCGCCTGTACCCCTGCGCCTGCGTCCTCACATCGAACCCGGCCTCCGTCAATTCTTTCGCGGTATTGCGGCGCACATACGCCGCCTGCTTTAACACTTCTTCCGCCCAGCGCTCGGGCGGCTCGTCAATACTAAGCCAGGTCACCAGATCCGTGGCCTCGGCCTCCCTCGTCACAGTGTCGGAAACGATACAGGCAAGCCCCGCTGCCTGCGCCTCCACCAGCACGCCCGGCAGCCCCTCAAAAAAGGAAGGAAGCAAAAACACATCCATCGCCTGATAATACCGCTCGGTGTCCTTCCGATTCCCCAAAAATTTCACGCGCTCCGCAATGCCAAGCTCCCGACAGCGTTCCTCCATCGCCTGACGCGCTCCGCCGTCTCCCAGAAGAAGCAATACGGCATCGGACCGTTTTTGACAGACCGCCGCGAATACCTCTAAAAGATAAGGATGGTTTTTCTGATAGTCAAACCTTCCCACATGACCGAGCACCAGCTTGTCGGTGATTTTTAGCGCCTCACGCGTCTCCTGCCTTTTCTTCTCATCAAAGGCAAACCGCTGCACGTCTATGGCATTGTGAATGATCTTCACCCTGCCCTGTTTCATGGCATCTGTGCCAAACACGTCCTCCCCTGCAAGCTTTGAGCAGGCAAACAAAACGTCCGCCTTCTTAGCCAGCCCTCTCCGAAAAAAGCGGGTAGCGATCCCTTTCGGTCCCTTCACCACCCCCGCATTTCTGGCATGCGCAACAGTCATCGGAATCCCAAACCGCTTGGCGATGGGAAGATAGATCGCCGCCGTGCTGGTCATATGCCCCTGCACCACCTGAAACGCATGATGCAGCGCAAAAAAGGATGTAACTGCCTTTTTATAAGAAAAATAATTGTAGACTTTAAATTTCGGGAGCACATAGATTTGCCCGCCCAGAGACTTGATCTCCTCGTCATAAAATTGCGGTTTCCCGTCGTTGCGATGCACCAAAAAATCAAACTGAATCTCGTCTCTGTTCATCTGGCGGTAAAGATCCATGATGCGGCTCTCCGCGCCGCCCAGCCCTACGCCGCCCAGCACATGCAGTACGCGTATCTGTTTTCCCTTATCCATATGGTCATCCATCCTCCATGCCGAATCTGTTCAGGCAAAAACCGCTTGTTTCCATATCGAATCTGTCCAGGAGCGCACTGCCTGTCTCCATACTATTCCAGTATATCGTGTGCCGCCAGCATCAGGCTGCTCTCATATCGATCGATCAAAAGCGAACCGTCCACCGTGCGCACCACGGGCCTGCCGTCGAAAACATCGATGACCTCTCCCGGCGCAAAGTCCGAAAAATCAATCATTTCATCGAAGGGATGCGCCTCCCAGACGCGTACCTCCTCCCCCTTACAAAAGGCGAACGCTCCCGGAAAAGGCGCCGCTACCCCACGGATCAGATTATAAATATCACGTGTTCTGTTATGAAAGTCAATTTTGCCGTCTGCCGCCGTGCGCTTCTCGTACCAGGAGTCAAAGTCCTTGGATTCCGTGCGCACTTCGACCTTTCCGCTCTCATAAGCGGTAAGCAGCCTGCGGATCAGGTGTTTCGAGCAGATCATGTTCTTATACTGGGCCGTGCGGATATCGTCATGAGGCGTGATGGAAAACATCTCCGTGGCAAATATGTTCGGGCTGTCCGCTTTCTCGTCATAGCGAAACAAATTCAGGTTAAAACGCGTATCTCCAAGAATCATCGACCAGTTTAGCGGCGAACGTCCTCTGCCAAAGGGAAGATAGCCGCTGTTGCCGTGGAAGCCAAACACCCCATACTTGAAGCAGTCCAACACTGATTTTGGCATCAATCTCTGCCAGCCCATGGAAATTCCGATATTAAATTCGTTTTCCCGCATCAGTTTCTGCGTTTTTTCATCAGTAAGGAAATAGCTGTCCGCCTCGTGCACGGGAATCCCATACTTTTCCGTCAGCACCGACAAACCCTTGTAACCGGAAATCTGATTCTTTTTCGTCACCTCCGGGCTGATCGTAATCACCAAATCCACAGGGCATATCTCCTCCTGTATAAAACTTACGATATTCTCGGATGTATCTTTCACTCCAAATACAACTACCTTATATTTCATTTCAAATACTCCTTATACCAATCGATCGCCAGCGCGATCCCCTTCTCAAAGTCATACGTGGGATCGTACCCCAAAAGCGTCCTCGCCTTGGTGATATCGGCATTGGAATCCCGCACGTCGCCTGCTCTGGGCGGTCCGAAGTTCGGCTCCACCGACATCCCCAGCGCCTTACAGAGATGCTCATACATGTCGATCAGATACAGTCTCCCGCCTGCGCCGATATTAAACGCCTCTCCTGCCGCAGAAGAATCCGCTTTGCAGGCTCGCAGATTCGCCTCGATCACATTATCGATATAAGTAAAGTCGCGGGACTGCCTGCCGTCTCCGTTGATGGTCGGCACCTCCCCATGCAGAAGCTGCTTCAAAAATTTCGGGATCACTGCCGCATACATGCCGTTTGGATCCTGCCTGCGCCCAAACACATTAAAGTAGCGGAGCCCGTAGGTATCGAGGCCGTACAGCTCCTTATACAGCCTTCCGTATTCCTCATCCGTCTTTTTGGTGAGGGCGTAGGGAGAGATCACCTTCCCCTCCTGTCCTTCCTTCTTCGGAAGCTCCGTCGAATCGCCGTAAACGGAAGAACTGGACGCGTAGACAAACTTTTTCACGCCGCACTCTGTCGCCGCCTCCATCATGTTAAGCGTGCCACGGATATTGATCTCCTCATAGACAAGCGGCATCTCAATGCTTCTGGGCACGCTGCCCCAAGCTGCCTGATGCAGCACATAGTCGGCACCCATACATGCCTGCTTACAGGTCTCAAGATCCCGGATATCTCCCTCTATAAAATTAAATTCCTCTTTTCCCATAAAATGTTCGATATTCTCATATTTTCCCGTGGACAGATTGTCCAGACAGCGCACGATGCAGCCCATGTCGAGCAGTGCTTCGCAGAGATTCGAGCCGATAAAGCCCGCGCCCCCCGTCACAACAAATACCGTCCCCTTTTCAAATGCAATATCCTGATAACCCATTTTTCCCTCCCTTTCACAGCATGACGGCTTCCCGCCGAAAGCCATTGTTCATCAACTCATTGATTTTGTCTTTTCCAGTCCGTTTTTCCAAAATAATCGATTCTCGCACACTTCTCTGACCAGCAGATACAGTGCCATATAAAACAGAGAAAACCCATAGATCATATACCGCGACAGACACATGATCGTAATGGAAGTTGCGCACACATTCGCCACAATAAACAACAGCGCCGTTCCCATAACGACCGCCGCCTGAAACCGCCTTTTGACAAACACCTGCCAAAGCAGCAGCCCCGCCGCCAGCACGTACAAAAAGAGCGCAGCAAAATTGATCAGCGGATGCACCACAGCGATACTCCTGACAAAACCGTTGCGGCATAATAGGATATAATCATAAAGCCACTGACCAAAGCAAGCCGGCAGGAGCTTTTTTATCATTTTTCCCGCCATTTCATCAGACATGCTGCTCTGCTCGTAATAGTCCACTTCTCCCAACCCGAAATAGTAAGCAGACAGCTCCGCCTCAAGAATCTGAAATTTCAAAATATCATGATTTTCTTCCAGATAAGTCGCACGCTCGTCAAATCCGTCTCCGGCATACACATAATTTAGTTTCTGTTCCATCGCCTTTCCGTAGAAATCATCAAAAAAGACCTGTTCCGGAGCTCCCTCTTCAAAAACCTCCCTGTCCCCCTCGTCGCAGGCATACATCACGTTGGTCAGCGTGTTCACCTGTCCGTAGGTATTGCCCATAAAATAGCCGGTGACACCATAATTATATACATGAACCGTCAAATCACGCAGCAGAAAAACGAAAACCACCGTTGATGCGCAAATGAATAACGCCCGATATTTTTTGTTCAACAGCAGACGGATTCCCAGGAGAAGCGCCCACAGAAGGATCGTAGTCATCATCTGTCCTCTTGTCATGGAGAGCAGATAGGCAAAAAGCAGTGCCAATACCGTATCACGCCATTTCCCCTCAAAAAGCATCCGCAAAACAAAGTATATAAATATAGTAAAAAGCGGGATGCACAATGCTTCGCTCATCACCGAATTTTCCAGGAAAATATGAAGCGCCGACACATACCGCGTGATCAAATGCGGCAGAAGCTGCAAGGCCACGATCAGCAGTTCCTCCCACAGGCGCAGACCAAAATGACGAGTTACATACTCCGCAAGCGCGGTGATCCCCAAAGCCGTGAGAATCCCCTGCCCGGCCATCGCCCACACAAGATACCCTTCTCCAAAAACCGCACGGAAAGCCGCCAGATAGAGCGGGTAGAGCGGCTCCCTGTGGATATGCATCATAATATATTGTTCAGAATCATTATAAACCCCGACTCCGCTGACTGCAAGCAGCCCCAGAAAAAAGGCAAGAAGCCCTGCGAAAAGACACAGAGCTCTCTTTTTGTCTCTACTCAATCCTACAATCTCCAATACAGAAAATCCTCTGTCAGATATTCTTTATGGTTCAATATCCCTTTCAAGTCCATCAGCACTTTTCTCTTGTGTGCCGGATGATAGAAAGAAGAAATCTTCTCCCTGTCAAGCTCCAGAAACTGCTCATGCGCCACAGCAATAATCAGTGCGTCCACATCCTTAATGTCATCCATCGTCTGAAACTCGATCCCGTAAAGATGTTTCGCCTCTCCCGCATCTGCCGCCGGGTCCACCACAATGGGCGCAATTCCATATTCACCCAGCTCTCTGTAGATGTCTATCACCTTCGTATTTCTCGTATCCGGGCAGTTCTCCTTGAAAGTAAATCCCAGGATCGCCACCTTCGCATGTTTCACGGGTATATTCGCCCGTATCAGGTCTTTTACAAGACTCTCCGCCACATATTTACCCATGTCGTCGTTGATGCGTCTGCCGGAAAGGATGATCTGTGAATGATAACCGAGCTGCTCCGCCTTATAAGTCAGATAGTAAGGATCCACGCCGATACAGTGCCCTCCCACAAGGCCCGGCATAAAAGGCAGAAAGTTCCATTTCGTACCCGCCGCCTCCAGCACGGCCTTCGTGTCGATCCCCATTTTGTGAAAGATGATGGAAAGCTCGTTCATAAACGCTATATTGATATCCCTCTGGCTGTTCTCAATGACCTTGGCCGCCTCCGCCACTTTTATGGATTCCGCGCGGTAAACGCCTGCCTCCACTACCAGCTCATAGACCTTAGCCACGATATCAAGGGTTTCCTCATCCATACCCGACACGATTTTCGTGATCGTCTCCAGCCTATGTACTTTATCGCCCGGGTTGATGCGCTCGGGAGAGTACCCGATCTTGAAGTCCACGCCGCACGTTAAGCCTGACTCCTTCTCCAAAATCGGCACGCAGATATCTTCCGTCACACCCGGATACACCGTAGACTCAAACACCACCACAGAACCCTTCGTCAGGTTCTGTCCCAGAATGCGACTCGCACCTTCCACAGGAGAAAGATCCGGCGTATGATCGTCATTGACGGGCGTTGGCACCGCTACAATGTGGAACTTTGCCTCCTTAAGCTTTGCCGGATCTGCAGTAAACTCCACCTTCGTACTGCGAATCACCTCGTCACCCACCTCGTTTGTGGGATCGACGCCTTTTTTGTACAGATCGATCTTCGCCTCATTTAAGTCAAAGCCCACTACCTGAATCTTCCTTGCAAAAGCAACCGCAATCGGCATGCCTACATAGCCAAGCCCTACAAGGGAGAGCTTTTCCTCACCGCTCACCAGCTTTTCAAATAAATCCATTTGTTATCCATTCTCCTTTCCGTATGCCTCCATACTCCATCTTCTCTATCTTTACTGCGCAGTCCCAGCGTCAAATACGCCGCAGCTTTCAGCCTTGGTCCAGTATCCGCCCGACCTCATCCATATACGCCGCTGTCACCAACTTACGGTCAAATTCGCGTTCCATCTTTTCCCTGCCGCGCTGCCCCATGGCCGCCCGCTCCTTTGTGGAAAGCGCAAGAAACTTGTCCATCGCATCTATCAGCTCAACAGGTTCACCCGGCGTAAAACCAAAGCCCGTCACGCCCTCTTCAAATGCCTCCTTACAGCCGCTGATATTCGAGGCAATAACCGGTCTGCCCGTGGCCGCGCCCTCGATCAGCGCATTGGACATCCCCTCGTGAAAGGAAGCCACCACAATGGCGTCAGCTGCCGCCAAATACTCATGTACCTGCGTATGAAAGCCGATCTGACGGATCACACCCTCCTTCTCCAGATCATCCAAAAGCTCCTGATAATCCTCGTCACAGTAACCCATGATATCAAAAAATACCCGGTCGCTATGTAAGCGTTTCGCCGCCTCTATATACTCCAGGATGCCCCGCTCCTTCATCACCCGGCCGACAAAGAGAAAATGCGTTTCCTCCCTCTCCGGATACGGTTCATATGTGTGTTTTTCCAAACTCACACCGGAGCCCATGACCATCCGCGTCTTCCGCGCCGTGATACCCATGTCCTGAAAAATACCTCTGTTCTCCTCATTCTGGAAAAACACGCATGCCGCGCGTTTTAGTCCCGCACGGTACATCCCGACAATTAGTTTCAGGAATAGCCCTGTCCTGTCAAAAGCGCCCCCAAGCCCCGTGATCGTGGCAATATAGGGAATCTTCCGCATCCCCGCGGCAAACCCTCCATAGATATTGGGTTTAATTGTATAGGTCACCACCAGGTCCGGTCTGATCTCTTTCATCATTTTAGCGTAAGCGCAGTATAACTTCAAGTCTTCCAGCGGATTGATTCCCCTGCGGTTGATGGGCGTCTCTATGATATGACACCCCGCCGCTTCCAGCTCCATGACCTTTACATCGTCCGGCATACTCACCCACACTTCATATATTGCGCAGAGCGCCTCTATAAATTCGCCCCGGAAGTCATACAGTCCGCCGGAGGAGTTCGTCAAAACCAGAACTTTTTTCACGGTACGATCTCCTCCCCAGCCATATCCCGTATCATCACCTCATTAAACTTCATCATGCAGACCCCTTCCTGATATTCCCCGATCCGCTTCTCATTCTCCTTCCCGGAGAGATTATTGACCACTGCCGCAGCCATATTCACGCCGCAGCCGTAGGCGTGAGGATAACCGCCGCCGAAACGGGGATTGACCTCAGAAATATAATAAACACCGTTCATCTCAAAAATGTCAATATCTATCATGCCCCGAAAGCCGCATTTTTCTGCAAAATCCCGAATCAGTGCAAACAACTTCTCATCTTTGTAGGACACAGACTTATCGGTCTCTCCCGCCCGCATCTTGATCTTCTTCTTTACAAAGATATCCGTACATTTTCCGGAGATCATGTCCACATACACATCCGCGCCAAATTCTTTGCCGTCCATGTACTCCTGAATCATCAGATCGTCATAGAGATCGCAGAGAACTTCAACCTCTTTTTTGCTCCCGACCTTATTGATATGAATGCTGGCGCTGCCTCGCACAGGCTTCACAAAGACCGGGTAGGCGATCTCCCCGGCTTCCTTCGCCCGGTAAAAGGATTCCTTGTCCGCATAGCATTTCGCCGTAGGAATCTGCATTTTTTGGAGCAGTTCAAACATCCTGTACTTGTCAAAGCACGTCTCCACCAGCTCGTAATCAGAGACGATGGGCGTCGTCCCCACCGCCAGAAACTTCTCGCGCTCCTTCGCCAGAAGGGACAGTTCCGGATCGATCAAAGAAAAAACACCTGTTATTTTTTCTTTCATACAAATATCCAGTATCACATCCAAATATCCCGGCGCCGTGATCCGCGGCACCAGATAAAAAGCATCTGCCTCGTACACCGCAGGCGCCAGGTTAGAGCAGTCCGTCGCAACCACTTTACCCCTGCCCGCCAGTTCTTTCTTAAAATACTGCACCACCTTGTCGCGGGTGCCCGCACTCAAAATCAAAATATTCATGCCTCTAAACTCCCTGTCTCCTCAAGCCGCTTCTTGCGGATCTCCGCAAAGTTTCCTTCCGCCGCGTTGGTGTCCTCCGCCACTTCGTCAGTATGCCCAAGCACCGTCTGCACCGTCATCCACAGCACCTTCATATCCATACCAAAGGTCAGATGCTCCACATACTCCACATCCTTTTGAAACCGCCTGTCCCAATCAAGGAAATTGCGCCCACTGACCTGCGCAAGCCCCGTTAGTCCCGGTCTCACGCTGTGTCTTAAGCGCTCCCGCTCCGTATAATAAGGCAAATAGGAAACGAGCAGGGGTCTCGGACCGATCACGCTCATATTACCCTTCAAAATATTAAAAAGCTCCGGCAGTTCATCCAAACTTGTCGCCCGCAAAAACTTCCCAAACTTCGTAAGCCGCACCGCATCCGGCAGAAGCTCGCCCTTCTCATCCCGCGCATCCGTCATGGTACGGAATTTGTAGAGCGTAAAGATCTTCTCATTTTTTCCCGGCCTCTCCTGCTTAAAAAGGACAGGACTGCCCAGTTTCACCCGCACCAAAACAGCAAGCACCGCCAAAACAGGGCTCAAAACGATAATGCCGCACAGGGACAGCAGAATATCCAAACCTCTTTTGATACCGTTCTTATACATATAGTGTTCCTCTTTGCGGGTAAATTATCATCTTCCGTCTGTATACTGCTCGTTGCCATCGCGAATATTATATCATGAAATATATCATCCCGACACAACTTATTTTTAAGTCTACATTGCGTTACCTTCGTATAAGTTGTATAATATTTACTATAACACGAGAAATCTTTCCGGGAAATTATACAAAACTGCTTAATAAGGAGGTATGCGCATGAAAGAACTTGTAAAAATCCACTCCAAAAGCCATCCCAACATCGAATTAAAGGCGATCCACGGCCACTTTGTAACCCCCAACTCTCATATCAATCACTTTTTGGATATGACCACCATGAAAACGAGATTGAGTGAAGCATCTACCGCTGCAAAGGAGTTAAGCAGACAGATCATGCTCTCTACCGTAGTGGATACGATCGTCTGTATCGACGGCTGTGAAATCATCGGTGCCTTCCTGGCAGAGGAATTGACAAGAGCAGGCATCTATTCCCGCAATGCGCACCAGACGATCTACATCGTCACACCTGAGTATTCCACATCCGGCCAAATGCTGTTCCGCGATAACTATCTGCCCATGATCAAGGACAAGAACGTACTGCTGCTTCTTGCAAGCGCAACGACAGGACGTACCGTCACTAAGGCGGTTCAGACCCTGACCTATTACGGTGCGACCATCAGCGGCGTAAGCGCCATCTTCAGCGCCGCCAACTCTGTCGTGGGCATCCCGATCAATGCGCTGTTTACCACATCGGACATCCCCGAGTACAAGACTTACAGCCCGGAAGAATGCGCATTATGCAAAGAAAAACAGGCTATCGACGCTTTTGCCAACGCATATGGCTATTCTGCGATCCAGTAGACGATCGAAGGAAATATTTTTGTATTTACAATAGTCTGATCTGCAAAAAAGTAAAGTTATTTTGATACCTCAAAATAACTTTACTTTTTGATTGGGTTCTTACTGTCTACTTGATATCCTGATACAGCGCATAATAATCCGCTTCCATATTATCCGCATACCTGCCGTAAAACTGTTTTGCGTCGTCAAGCGCCTTATTATAGATCCGACTCCCCAGCATCTCCTGAAAAAAGTCCAGAATCCTGCCTGTTCCAATGATACCCAGATCCAAATCATGTTCTTCCTTAAAAAAAGCCGCAATTTCATCACACATCTGCGCCTTGACCTGATCTTCAAATACGCCTGTCATCCCGCTCTCCTTTCGCACAGTGAATTGGCACAGCATCGAAATCGACACCCATACTTTACTGTCCTAAAACAGCTCCCGCACCGTGCGGATGATTGCCTCCATCTCCGCCTCCGTATTCTTGATATCGCTGGGCAGGCAAAAGCCCCTCTCAAAGATATCCGTGCCTACGCTGCTGCCGTCCTCATTGTGCGCAAAAAAATCGCACTCTGAAAAGACGGGCTGTAAGTGCATGGGTTTCCAGATCGGCCTGCTCTCCGCATTCAGTTTCTCCTCCAGCGCATCCATTACAATATCAGATGTTATTTCACTACTCTTGTCAATCGTCAGACAAGAGAGCCAGCAGTTGGCGTCCCCGTCAGGATTCATGGGATTCATACGCAGTTGCGGGATATCCGCAAAGGCTTCCCGATACTGCTGATAGATGGCCTTCTTTTTCGCTTTGTGCTCCTCCAAATGCAGAAGCTGCCCTCTGCCAATTCCCGCCGTCACATTGCTCATGCGGTAATTATAGCCAATCTGCGAGTGCTGGTAATGTCTGGCGGGATCTCTGGCCTGGGTCGCCAGGAAGGTGACCTTTTTCGCCGCGTCCTCCTCCGCCGAGACGAACATGCCGCCGCCGGAAGTGGTGATGATCTTATTGCCATTGAAGGAATAGATCCCGTATTTTCCAAAGGTTCCCGTATGCCGTCCCTTGTAGGTGCTGCCCAAAGACTCTGCCGCGTCCTCGATCAGCGGTACATCGTGTTCCGCGCAAATTTCCATGATCTCGTCGAGTTTCGCAGGTGTACCGTAGAGATGCACGCAGATCACCGCCCTGGGATGCGGGTATTTCTCAAATGCTCTTCTGAGCGCCTGCGGAGACATATTCCAGGTATCCGGCTCCGCATCGATGAGCACGGGCGTACCGTTTTCGTATACAATTGGGTTGCACGATGCAGCGAATGTCAGATCCGGGACAAACACCACATCTCCCCTTCCGACTCCCAAAAGCCGCAGCGCCATATGAATGGCGGCCGTGCCGGCAGACAGAGCGGCCGCATGACCACAGCCCGTATATGCCGCGATCTCTTTCTCAAAGGCATTCACATTGGGACCCAGCGGCGCCACCCAGTTGGTATCAAACGCCTCCTGTACATACTTCTGTTCTTCCCCGTGCATCGTCGGAGAAGATAGGTAGATTCTCTTTTTATCCATGATTTTGGTTCTCCTCATAATGATATGTCGGCACAATCTTTTGAATCAGCGGTCGGATATCCGAATTTTCAATCTGGCACTCGTCCTTGAGTTCTTTTAAGTCCGCAAAAAATTCATGTTCATCCAACTCAATCGGTTTTCCGATACGAATCATCTTGTTTGCCGTATTTTTCATGCCTTCCTCATCCATCAGCAGCTCCTCATAGAGCTTTTCTCCCGGACGCAGACCCGTAAACTCGATTTTGATATCCTCGCCCACACGAAACCCTGAGAGTTTGATCAGGTTCTCCGCCAGAGAAAGGATCTTGACAGGCTCTCCCATATCCAACACGAAAATCTCGCCTCCTTTTGCATAGGCGCCTGCCTGCAGCACCAGAGAAACCGCTTCCGGGATGGTCATAAAATAACGGATGATATCCGGGTGCGTGACCGTGACCGGTCCGCCAGCCGCGATCTGCTTGCGAAAGAGCGGAATCACGCTGCCGTTGCTGCCCAGGACATTGCCGAAGCGCACTGCCACAAATTCTGTCTCGTAATGCTTATCAAACGTCTGAATGATCATCTCACAGATCCGCTTGCTGGCCCCCATAATGTTCGTGGGATTGACCGCCTTATCGGTAGAGATCATCACAAAGCGCTGCACGCCGCTCATGGCCGCTGCCTGCGCGGTCTTAAAGGTGCCAAAGACGTTGTTCTTGATGGCCTCAGTGGGGCTGTCCTCCATCAGCGGCACATGCTTGTGCGCCGCCGCATGATAGACGATATCGGGATTATATTTCGAGAAAATATAATTCATCCTATTCGTGTTTCTCACAGAAGCAATCAGCACCACCAGATCCAACTCGGGAAAATCCGATTTTAACTCCTGCTGTACGTCGTAGACAGAGTTTTCATAAATATCGACGATCACAAGCTGTCTTGGCTTGTGCGTCGCGATCTGTCTGCACAGCTCACTGCCGATGGAGCCGCCGCCGCCCGTGACGAGCACCACCTTTCCCTGCACATACCCAAGAATGGAGTCCATATCAACGGTGATGGGATCCCTGCCAAGCAGATCCTCCACCTCCACATCCCGCAGCTTGCTGATATTGACCTCACCATTCACAAGCTGGTACATCCCCGGCAGAGAGCGGAGCTTACAGTTAGTATCCTTGCAGATTTCCAAAATATTGCGGATCTCCAGCCTGGATGCGGAGGGCATGGCAACGATGATCTCGTCCACCTCGTAAATATCAGCACACTCCACGATCTTTTCCCGACCGCCGACCACTTTGATGCCTTGAATATAGCGTCCCCACTTTCCCTTATCATCGTCGATGATACACTTGATGACCATAGTGGAAAAATTACTGTTCACAATCTCCTTGATAATGACGTTGGCTGCCTCGCCTGCGCCGATCACCATCACGGAGATCTGATTCTTTTTATTTTGCTGCTTATGCTTTAAACTGCGGAAAAAGCGATAAGAAAAACGGCTGGCAAAAATACAAACCACGAGCACCGCCAGATAAGCGGGATAATAGCTTCTTGGCACTGCCTGCGCAGTGATTCTGAAAAACTGCAGACCGATCCCATTCGCCAGCGTAGAAAGCGCACAGGCCATCACGATGTTCTGCAGTTCCGTCTCCCCCGCAAACGCCCACAGGCTGCTGTAGAGACGCATGAAATAGAAGATGACCAGCGTAGCCAGGATGTTTAAGGGCAGTATTCTTTCAATAGGTCGCATAAAGTGCCCGGGAATCAGATCCAGATGAAAGTCATAGCGCCACAAGATCGCCACATAGCTTGCCAGCACTACACTGATCACATCGTAAAGAATCAGACAGGTTCTTCTGTAAAACAATTTTGCGTTAAAAATTTTCTTTGCTTTTTCCATAGTCTTCGTTTTCTCTGCTTTATGTCTGTTGTATTATGATCTGCTGTCCACCAAAAGAGGTCCCATGGTAAGGAGCAGACAAAAGGCGATGGGACAACAGGGATGAAAGATCCACTCCGTGATGCCCGCCACTGCAAATAAAACCAGGAGCGCCAGTGGAAAGAGAGCGCATTCCCGATCCAGCCTGTGACGTCGGTAATAAAAAACTGCCTGCACTAATGTCGCCACGCCCAGTAGAAGAAATGCGACACCTACCGGGATCCCGTGATCGTAAGCCACTTGCAGATAAATATTATGCGCATGGGCAAGGTAATTGCCGTCGGGCTCCATGACACCCATATCATCGTGACCATACTTGTCCAATCTATTGTAATATTGTTCAAATATATATAATCTTCCGTTTGTATAGGATTCTTCTTCCTTTTCCTTTGCCGCCATATCCTCCGCAGAGGCTAGAAGGATCCTGCTCCCCAGCTCCAGATAGGGGCTCCTGTAATCAGACGCATCATCCGCCTTGCTGAAAAAGAGAAAGGCATTTAAGCACTTCTCCTCGGGAATCCCCAACACCTTCATCTGAAACGTCTGAATAAAACGCTCGATCGTGATATAGTAATAGGAATCCAAATCTCTGCCGTGTACCAGTTCTGCGGGAAACTCCTCGATCTCGTGCGCCCTCACATCCGCCGCCACCGCCGGGATGATCCTCTGCGCCGTAAAAACAACGGGAAAGCACACAAGGGCAGCTAACACCATCAACCCGACACCTTGCAACAGACGTTGGCATTTTTGCCGAAAAGACTGCTCCTTCCCCACAAAGAAAGCTGTCGGAAGCACCACTGCTGCCATCACCAGAGCGGCAAGATAACCTGTCCTCGAAAGAGTAAAGAGCAGATACATGGCGCTGACGCCAAACACGGCAAGTTCTTTATAAACCCCTGCCAGACAAGGCTTTCTCCGATAAGCATCCAGCAGCTTTACAAGCGCCGCACAAAAGACCAGCGCCAGGTACACCGCGGAGATCGTCACCGTGTGAAAGTGGAAGGGATATCTGTAATACCGAAAATACATATACGGTCTGTGGAGCAGACAAAACCCCACTGTCGCCAAAAAATGGATCAGGATGCCGTTTACAATATTACTCAGCAACGCTTCCCGCCTGATCCCCGCCGCCATCCGCAGGTAACAGAGCGTAAAAGCGCAGACCAGAAAGATCGGCCACCCTCTCGTATTGCGCCGCAGAAGGAGCAGCACAAAGAATCCTCCCACCAAAAGACCATACGGCACAGATACACCATGAATTTCCCGCCTCCATAATATCCTCACGGTATTCAAAAACACAAGCCCCGCCAAAATGCCTGCCCAAACCGTCAGCTTCAGGGCAAGAAGTTCTTCTTCCCCCGGACCTGTCTTTCCTGCCTCGCGGCTTGCCTCCAGCAAAACGGTCAGCGCATTTTGGTAGTACATCGGTCCCACAATTGCAGCAGCAACAGCATAAAGCAGATTCACCAACGAGAACATTTCCTGTCTCCGCCAAGTCACAAGCAGCGCCAGCGCAAAGAAGATGAGCGTCTGCCTATAGGCAACCGTGTGATGAATCTCATAGAGAGCGTTCATATAATTACAGCATCCCCAGATGGCTCCGGCAAACATCAGAGACTGTAAGTCGTCACGCCATCTCTCACGGACCACCATAAAAAAAGTCCTGTCTGTGGCGCTCCCCGTGCGGTCGTGCACGACAGCATAAAGCGCGGCAGCCACCAGAAGAAGTACGCCTGCCTCATAAAAGGCAATGCAATAGGGATCCGTCGTAAACAGATGGAGCGGCCAGACAGCTATTGTCGCCGCAATACCTGCTGCGGCAATCAGCGGCACCAAAACGATGCGCATGGTCCGCTCCACCGTCAGCAGCCGATTCTTCTCAGGCTGCTTTTTATAATAGAATCCCGCAAACAGTGTGATCAGGATCGCCGCCGCAAGAACGACCGCTGCCACAAGCAGGGTCTTTAATTTGCGCAGCGGCACCTCATAGACATAGTCTGCAGCCATGCAACGTTCCACATCCTCCACACCGTCGTAATAGACCGCGCCAATGTAGATATTGTAGCTCTCGCCCGCATTGCCGACATAGGCCACCCGAAATTCCGATTCCACGCCCTGGAGCAGGAAGTAATAGTCCCTGCCAACCTCGGTGTCAATATTGACCTGAATCCTGCAATAACCGGGAACTTCCATCTCCTTGGTATCTATCAGCTGCTGCATGAGGGTCTGCATGGAGCCGTCCCGCAGCACGAAGTTAAACGTTTCTCCCCTCGTCCACTCCGCCAGATAAATCTCTATTTCCTTTAATCTGTCATATTGTGCGATGAAGCGCTGCTGTACCACCTTGCTGCTATTGACCGATTCAGACAATACGCTCTGCTGATTCCCGCTCTCGGTGCGCACCTCCTCATGAATAAGGCGCAACGGCCATAACGTAATCAGGATGCACGCCGCCAAGATCCATACTGTCCCACAGATAGCTTGTCTCTTATTGATGATTCGATTCATGGTTACATCCATTCCGAAGCGCTTTCTGCAAAGGAACGCGGGCATAATTTCAGATTTTGCCCTGCAATTATGGCGTTTGCGACGCTTCTGCGCAAACTCCCGATTGAAAAACCGGCACATCAGTGTGATGTTTCAATCTGTCCTCCATTCCGCACTTAGTTTACCACAAACAGGCAATTTTTACAACAAACCGCTCCTATGCGGTATCCGGGCCATCACAGATCAAGCCCCTTTGCCTCATCGCACCCCAGAAGGATATTCATACACTGGATCGCCGCGCCGGACGCACCTTTTCCCAGATTATCAAACTGCGAAGAAACAATAATTCGCTCCTCGTTCCCTGTCACATAGATTTTCAATCCATCCCAGCCGGACAATCCGTTTCCTGCCAAAAAGCCGCTCGCGGCAACTGCATCGTCCGCAGCGCTCACCCGAATAAAGCGTTTCTTATCATAATACTGCGCATAATAATGCAGCAGGGATTCCGGCGTATGTTTTCCTGTCAGCAGATCCGCATAAAGCTGCACAGAAACCACCATGCCGCTGTAATAGTCGTCAATGATCGGTGAAAACAGGGGTGTGCGTGCAAGCCCTGTGATCTTCCGCATCTCCTTTAAGTGCTTATGCTGCTGTGTCAGCGCATACACTCTCCCCGAAGACAACTCTGCCGCTCTGTCCTCGCTCTCATAAGCCGCAATCGTCCGCTTGCCCGCTCCGCTGTATCCTGAGATCGCAAAGCTGCTGACCGGATAATCCTTCGGCAGGATCCCGCCCGCGATCAGCGGATAAACCAGAGAAATGAAGCCCGTCGCATAGCATCCCGGGACCGCGATCCGCTTCCCCTTTTGAATGGCAGCTCTGTGCGTCTCCGAAAGTTCAGGAAAGCCGTAAGCCCATCCTTCCTCGGTCCGATGCGCGGTCGAGGCGTCGATGATCACCACATCCTCCCCTTCGGCCAGCGCGACAGACTCCCTGGCCGCTTCATCCGGCAGGCACAGAAACGTAATATCTGACGCATGGATCATCTTTTTCCTCTCCTCCGGAACCTTTCGCAGTTCCGGATCGATGTGTAACAATTCAATATCGTCACGGCACTGAAACCGTTCGTTGATCCGCAGTCCCGTCGTTCCCTCACTTCCGTCAATAAAAACTTTTGTTTTCATAAATATTCATATCCTTTCCTTATATTTCCGTAAAGCATATCATATTTTTGTATATAATTCAATGTTTGCTGTGTTTTATTCACTAATATCACTCTTTTTGTATTTTTATGCAGCAGAATGGCAACTGTGGCCCAGCTGCACCATCCCTAAAAACAGCGGCAGCGCGTACCATAAAAACAGCACATAGCGGGGCAGATAAGTCGGCCCCAGCAGCACGGTCAGCCAAATCAGAAAAAACGGCAAAAACGGATACAGCATTTCATATCGTCTGTTATTTAATAATGATGCAAAGAAAAAGGCATAAAGCCAGAACATGGCGCCCGGAGAAAACAGCCAGAAAACTACGGGGATCTTCTCTTTCCAGATTTCCAGCGACAGCCTGCGGTACACCTCATTCAGCCAGGGAAGCTTGCTCTCCCGCACGCCCGGCAGCTCCACTTCATAGCCAAAGTAGGAGTTATCTTGATAAGTAAACGTAAAAACCGTATTGCCCCCATAGACATTGATCACCGTATTCGGATACCAAAAGCCGTAGGATGTCATCCACCAGGCATTTAGATAGATCAGGGGTTTTTTCCTGCCGATGCGCAGCCAGAGCGCGGCATAGCGCCCCTTATCCTTTGCAAACGCCGCATTGTCAAAGCAGTATTTGACCGGATCGGAGAGCCTCGGCGTATACAGGGAAAGCGCCTCCTCATCCAAAACCTCGTGCAGCGTTTCCAGATCCTCCGCTGAAAACGCCTCGGGCGCATACTTGTAGGTCCTGGCGAGCTGTTGGATCGGCACCGTCAAAAGTTCCTGATACTCGGAGTCGTCCGCATGGAGCGCCACTTTCAAGCCGCCGTTTACAAGAAGGCAGCCTGCCACCGCACAGGCGGACAACAACAGGAGGTTTTTGCGGTAATGTTTCTGTAGGAGAAGCAAAAAGGGAATCATCACTAAAAAGGCGTAAAAGCCATTGTTGCGAAGAAGCATCATCGCCATGCCGCTTACCGCAAAAAGAAACTGCCAGCTCCTTGACGCAAAAAAAGCCTCCCCATTTCTGCCCAGTTCCAAAAGACAGATCAAAAGCAGCAGCAGCGCCAGGGTAAACAGCGCGTCTTTTGCCGAACACAGGGTGAACATCACCACCGTGGGAAACAGCCCCAGCCACAGCAGGCCGCTCAAACGCAGGGTTCGGGAAACCTTTCTTTTCCGCAAATAGGAAAAAAGGAAGGTAAAAACGCCGGCTGCGGCAGCCATCTGAAAAACCATATAGCAGACGATACCCAAATTATAGGAATCCGTCAGCTTATGGACCGCACAAATCATCCCGCCAAGCAACAATACGTGCACCAGCGGATGGTGCGTGGAAAACGTCCTGGTCGCTACCTGAATATACTCGTCCTGGGCATCATAGACAAAAAAGCCCGGATAAACCGCTAATAACACAGGCATCCAACATAATAGCAAAAAAAGGAAAGCAGCAAGATCCGCCTGCGTGTCCGTCATTTTAAGAACGTGTGTTATTTTATCAACTGCTTTTCCGACAAAAGACTTGCCCACATTGTGCAGCCCGTCCAAAAGCCCCCATAAAAGCAGCACCAGCCCCGTAAAAACACCCGTAAACGCCAGCAAATGCAGCCAGAGCCTCACATCCTTCACATCCACATTCTCCACACTGTCCAGCCGCGCGCCAAACAGGATCGCTGTCGAAAAGCAGAGAGAAAACGCAGCTGCAATCAACGGACTTCTTAACGCTATGCGCTTTTTCTCACTCTGCCTCTCTCTCATCCACACACTCCCTGATCACATACTGCGGAGAATTATTCAAAGAAATATAGATCCGTCCGATGTACTCTCCGATAATGCCAAGCATCAACAAAATCAGCCCACAGAAAAAAACGATTGCCGCCATCAACGCACTAAACCCTATCGGGACTGCCGGATTAACAAACTTCTTGACCACCGTAAAAATGCCATAGGCAAACCCTGCGCACGCAGACACGATTCCAATAACAGTTGCTATTCTAAGCGGTTTCACACTAAAAGCCGTAAAGCCGTTGAACCACAGACCAAGAAGCTTACCGATGGTGTATCCGGATACACCCACTTCCCGCTCCCTGTGCGTCACCTCGACGTTTGTGATCCTTTTCGTGGTGCGCAGCACCAGCCCGATCACATAAGGGTAAGGGTTCTCATAACGCAAAAGTTCCTCCACCACAAAACGCCTGGCGGCAAAATAACTGGAGACATAGAGCTCCTTGGGCTTGCTCAGCATGACCCTGGTCATCAACTCATTTACTTTACTGCCGAAATTGCGAAATCCGGAATGCCGTTTATTCTGATACTTTGCATAGACCACATCAGAGCCTGCTTCGATTCCCGAAAGGAGTTTGCCCACCTCCGAGGCAGGCGTCTGCCCATCATCATCCAGACAGACCACGATATCGCCCCGCACATGGGAAAATCCCGCCATCAGCGCCGCATGCTGCCCGAAATTTCTCGCCAGATTCACACCGCAGATATCTCTGTTTTCCCTGCACAGCGCACGGATCGTCTCAAAGGTATCATCGGGGGAAGCATCATTGACCAAAACAATCTCATAGCGGTACTGTGAAAGCCCCTTCATTGCCTCCCTGATTTCCTGCACCACCCCGCCCACAGTCTTCGCCGACCGATAGCAGGGAATCACAAAACTGACCAACTGTCCCATGCTGTTCTCCATTTCTGCAATCATCCTGACTCTTTCCCTCTATATCCTTGCGGTTGCCTCTATTTCTTTGCTGTTATTTCTTTTTCTTCTCTTTTATTTCTTTCCATTGGCGGCAATTGATCTCCATAAAGAGAACGACGCACTCACCCTGCTGCAAATCGACGGTTTTCCGCTTGTTTTTTATCAGTTGAAAACCCGTTTTTTCATAACTTTTCAGTGCACGCGGATTGTCCTCCAGAAGCCGCAGAAATATCTTTTGCAGCCTGATCTTGTCAAATCCGTAATCCAGCATCAATTTTGCCGCCTGTGTGCCATATCCCTTTCCCAAGGCATCACGCTCCCCAATGAAGATGCCGAACTCGGCTTCCCCCTTCTTTCTGTCAATGTCCCGCAGATAGACGCTGCCGATTTCTCTGCTGCCATCCTTTGCATCAGCCCGGCAATCCATATCCCGTTCAGCATCCGTATCTGCCACACAGATAATAAACTGCACCACATGCCCTGGCTCCACCTGCTCTTTCAGCCAGGTTTCATGCCCCTCTCTGGTAAAGGGCTTCTGATAAATGAAGTTTTTCCACACAAAGTCCTGATTCCGCCAGGTTACGATCTTGTCCGTATCCGCTGACGTGATTGGTCTCAGATACACCCCTTCTGCACCCATCTGCCTCTCCTTCGCCGTTTTCTGAAATGGGAATGATCTGATACACACCATAGTTTTCCCCGATCCTGTCATACTCCTCGATGTACACGCTCATTTCCTTTAGCGCAAAGGGAATCTCGAGCCATACCAGCCCCCGCAGACTGATTTCTTCGTCCGACATAATGAAATCAGCCCTGCCCTGCGCAAGCGCGTCCACGGCATTTTCGATCCCGAAAGCCGCCAGTTTTTCCCGGTACAGCGGGCTCTTGCACATCCACCCTCCGGCAATATCATAATTTGAAAATGTGTTATCCCTGCACTCCAATAATTTCCCCGAAAAGGCCACGGTGGAATAGACATCCTCAAAATAAAAAGTGTCGGGCCGCTCCCTGCAATAGGCGTCTATCGCTTCCCAGTCCGCATTGATTTCCTGCCGCCTGACCTGATCGGCCTGTACGGTAGAGATCGCCTTTATCATAAATGCCACTGAGAGCAGGCAGAGGGCAGCCGCCGCTGCATCCACTGCTTTTGCCACAGGCCCCGTAACCGCCGTCCCCCGCAGATAATGCAGAAACATCCCTGCCAGCAGACAAAACTCCACCAGATATAGAGGATGTATGATCCGCTCGGGGTCTCGCCCGCGCAGCAAAATAAACATCCAAAGGGCAGTCCTGACCACAAAAACCAGAAGCAGCCGCACGACCACACCGCACAATTCTCCATGCCGCCGCCCTGCTTTCCCGCAAAATAGCGTAACGGCTGCTATTATATTTGCCGCATATGCCAGCCCGACTAACATATTATAGGGTGCATCTCCTCCGTGAAAACTACGGTAGCGGTATAACAGAAGCTTCTCCCGGAAAATCCTGCCCCAGTCTCTCGCACCGCCCACACGCTCTTTCGCATAAGCCGCCACATCCGCAAGAAGCTGTGCATCAACCTTTTCATCCAGGCCATAGTTATAATTCTCAAGCAGGAGCCGCGCTCCATACCAGGCGCCCATCTCATCCAAATCCGCAGCATAGGCGTCATCCGTCACTACTTCCGGATAAAAGTCATAAATCGTCGTTCTATCATCAAAAAACTGGCGAAATTCCTTCCACTCTCCGCCGTAGGCAAGCGCATCCGCCCCCAGAGAAAGTCCCATACCTGCAAGCAAAAGCAGAAAAAGGCCGCCGTATTTTTTGAGATTCTTTCCTGTAACTACAGGCCTGTCCTCCCACCAGCAAAAAACCCCCGCAAGCCCCAGGAACGGCAGTACAAGGAGCGCCATCTCCGATCGAAGCTGAAATGCCAGGAGAAACAAAAGCAAAGACGGCAGACTTCCCACCAGGAAGTCTTTGACTAAGGACGTTTCCGATCCGCCCTCTGAAACATTCTTGACAGTGCCGCGCGGCATCGTGAGAAATAGAAATACTGCTGTCCCCACAAGCATACCGCTGGTGATCGTATATTGAACATTGACCATATGAGTCAGCCACATGCCCCATTGAAAGAGCACCAATCCCAGCAGACAGAGCAGTTTCCATGCGAACTTTCGCCGCGTGCCTGCCACATCGATCAGCGTGCACAGTCTGACCCCCACCGCAAAAAAGCAGCCAAACTGACACAGAAACAGGAACGCCCCATACCAGGGAAAGGAACCATTGATCTGATAGCACAGCGCGATCACCGCCCCCAACGGATAGAGCGTCTGCATATTGTGCCCGTCGGGCGTGCCGCTGTAAATGCCCGACATAATGTCCCGCATCAGGGTGTCATCATTTATATCAAAATAGAAGTCAAAAAAGAAAGCCATTAGGAGCGCACTGATCCCCATCGCAAGAAACGTCAGTATCCAGTTTTCACATCTTTTTCCTATTTTGCTCATATTTTATGAATCGCACGCAACCCGAAATCCTCATGACGCCGCAGACAGTCCGCAAATTCGCCTTATATCAACGATAAAACGCCTTTACCTGTTCCGCAATGTATTCGACCTGATCCGCCGTCAGCTTATAAAACAACGGCAGGCGCAGCAATCTCTCGCTCTCCTTTGTCGTGTACCTGTCCTCCCCGTGGAATCTGCCAAACTTCCTACCCGCAGGTGCGGAATGAAGCGGCACATAATGGAATACCGAGAGGATATTCTTTCCTTTCAGGAAATCGATCAAACGGCTCCGCTCCTCCATATCCTTCGTCTTAAGATAGAACATGTGCGCATTATGCGTACAATGTTCCGGGATATAGGGCAACTCTATCTTCCCTGCCTCCGCCAAAGGAGTCAGCAACTCCAGATATTGGTTCCATCTCTCCATTCTCGCCCGCGTAATTTCCTCCGCCATCTCCAGCTGCGCATACAGATAAGCCGCATTCATATCGCTTGGCAAATAGGAAGAACCCTGATCCTGCCAGCGGTATTTGTCCACCTGCCCTCTGAAATACTTGCTGCGGTCTGTTCCTTTTTCCCTGTAGATCTCCGCCTGCTCAACGTCCTTTTCGTCTCTGATCAGCAGCGCGCCGCCCTCGCCCATGCTCAGATTCTTTGTCTCATGAAAGCTGAAACAGCCAAATTCACCGAAGGTCCCCAGCGGCTTTCCCTTGTAGGAAGCCATGATTGCCTGTGCGGCATCCTCAACCACCGTCAGGCTATGCCTTTTCGCGATATCCATGATGGCATCCATCTCACAGCCCACACCTGCATAGTGCACCGGCGCAATCACCCTGGTACGCTCCGTAACGGCATACTCTATCAATTTTTCGTCTATGTTCATGGTATCTGGCCGTATGTCCACAAAAACAGGAACCGCACCGCGCAGTACGAAGGCATTGGCCGTCGACACAAAGGTATAAGAAGGCAGGATCACCTCGTCCCCTTCCTTTAAGTCCACAAGCAATGCCGCCAGCTCCGTGGCATGGGTACAGGAAGTGGTGAGCAGGCATTTCGCCGTGCCCGTCAGCTCCTCGATCTTATCACTGCACTTTCTGGTAAAAGGACCATCGCCGCAGATCTTCTCCTGCGCCACCGCCTCCTTCATATAGTCAAATTCTTTCCCCGTAAAAGGGGGTACGTTGAAGTTTATCATCTTTTTACCTTTCCCAAAACCTGTCCGCTTCTTTTCCTTTGTTACCGCTCCTATTTTACCGCAATCTTCTCACTCGTACAAGAAAAGATCATCTCTCGCCGCCGCCAGTTCCTGAAGCCGTGCGCTGAAACCGCCAATGGAAAACAAACAGTACAGTTCCCGCCTGTCGTCCCGATGCCAGGCTACCCGCTTTGCTTTCTCCTGAAGCTGGTACAGGACATCTGCATCCACTGCCTCGCTCAGATACTTGCACTCTCCAAACAGAATCGTCCTTTCTTCCTCAGCCAGCGCCACCACGTCGATCTCCGTGTTCTTATCCCAATAGCGCCCGATCTTGGAAAAATGGCAGGGCAGTTCCGTCTTTTCGGAAAGTTCCGCCCGACAGACATCCCCATAAATATACGCGGCATGGCCTGTTATAAAGCGTTTCCTAATTTTATCCATAACATATGTTACAATTCCTTGTTCAATATCTCCCCGGTTAGGGTAGATCATCGTAAACCAGAAGCGGATATAATAATCCGTGATCCGATAAAGGCCCTTTTTGCTCTTTTCCGGGTTTTCCTCCGTGACAGGTACTTCCCGCTGCACCAGATCCAGCTCAATCAGAGTCTTTAGATTTCTGGTCAGATCCGTGGCCTTCGTCTCCATAAAACAGGCGATCTCCGACAGCTTGGTTCTGCCAAAAGCAATGGCTCGCAGGATGGAAAAGTAGCTTCCCACCTCTGCTACCTCCTGCTGCAGGAGAAAATACGGTTCCTCGTATAGGTAGCCCGTGCGGTCCAAAATATTTTTTTCTATGCCGGTAAAAATATCCTCGCAGCCCGTAAAGGATTCAATGTACTTCGGTACGCCGCCCGTCACCGCATAGCGCTCGATCTGCTCCCTTCTGGATAAATCCCCGCAAAACTCCCGGTAATACCGAAATGGAATCTGTTTCAGGCGAATCTGCGCTGTTCTTCTGCCATACAGAGGACTACTATAAGAAAGCGTCTGCGAGACCATCATGGAAATCAGAGACCCGCAGAGAATTACCATAACGGGTGTTTTTATTAAAATCGCATCCCATATCCTCTGGAATACAGAAGGAAAGGCGGGATTTGTCTTTCCCAGATATTGAAATTCATCTATGATCAAAAGCGGCTTTTCTTCCCATTTTTCGGAAACGATCAGCCGAAAGATGCTATCCCACTTATCAAACGAAGTCTCCGCCAGAACGGGATTTCCCGTAAACGCTGCCGCCTTTTCCTGAAAGGCGCTGCGATTCAACGCCTCCGACTCCTGCGTTGCCAGAAAATACATCGCCTTTTTGTCCTTCATAAATTCCGACAAAAGCGTGGTCTTCCCGACCCGCCGCCTGCCGTAGACGATGACCAGAGAAGCTTCCTTTTTTGCGTATTCTTTTTCTAATGTGGCGATCTCTAACTCGCGGTCGACAAACTGTGCCATAAGAAATCCCTCCTTATATACAGTTTACCACATTTTTTATGTTAGCAAACATTATGTTTTGAAACATTATGTTTGCTAACATAACTTTTTAGAATTATCCGCAAACGCCCTATTCTGCGCAATAAACTACGTATCTCGCATTTCCGAAGCATTCCACATATCCGTGCTCTCTGAGAAAATTTCCCAATACCTGCAATTTTTCGTCCGCCGTATAAGCCTCCATATCCACGCCAAACCACACGATCGCCTCGCCGTCGTCGCTCAGATAAGCTGCCACAGGTGTGGAGACAATGACGACAGGCAGTTCCTTCCCCGCCGCAGTCTCCGCTTCCAACGCTTCCATATCCCGCTGATACTCCACCATGCGATAGGAAGCCAGATCAGGCCAGCCCGTAGAAAAAGCCGGCGGCATATCCAGCAGATAGGAAAGGCCCGGAAGATTGCCATAGCAGATTACTTCCCGCCCCGTCAGATCTTCCTCTTTGGCAAAATGCACCAGCTCCTCCAAAAGCGTGCCTTTTCCCTGATTTGTCCAAACGCCTGCTGCCTTTTCGGGAAGGACGACCTGTCTGTCCCTCGGTTCCCCGAAGACGCCGTCGTTAAAGGCAAAACTCGTATGGAAACCGATGCTCTGCACCAGCACAAAAGTCACCAGCAAAGCCAGCGGAATCTGCCAGAGGAACGCAGGCAATAAAACGCGGTTTTCACCATCTGCAGCATTTGCCGCCGAACCGCTTAACACGCGGAATCTGCGGTTCCTGCGAACTCTTGCCGCTTCGTCGTGCGCCACCCACAGCAAAAAAGGCGACGCCAGGAAAAGGTTATTGATGATCGGGTAGAGAGCGTTATTGCTGCCAAGCGGCGTGAGGAAAATCTCCAAAAGCACCGCCGCTGCCAGGATTTTTTTCTCCGCCGCCATATCCTTTTTCAACAGACAGTATATCGCCATACCAATCGTCACAAGCAGCAGCAGTACCGTCGGATCATAAATACTTGTATATTCATAATAGCGGAAGGTGAACATCCCCCTGCCCCAGTAAAAGCGGAGCAGCACCAACAGAAGCAGGCAGTAACCCGCCTTTATTATCACACCCGTTATTCTATAGGCATCCCATTTACCGGAATCCGCCTTCGCCTGACGCCCGCTTTCGGACGTTTCTCTGACGTGTAATGCTGTCTCACTGTTTGTATGCCCGCCGTCGTCATTTCTGCCGTACAGCCGCTCGCGTACCGCCGCCGCCAGTCCTGCCGCCACCATGCACAGCGCCGCAAACGCCAGCCAGCATAATCCTCTGCCGTAATCCCCAAACATCCCTGTTATCATAGATGTCGGTTTATAGTCTGTTGCCTGCTCCGTCATGGCGAACAGTGTATGCACCATATCAAAGTAGGACGAAACGCCGTAGCGAAAACAAATGACGAAAAAGGGCAGCCCGAAGCCTACAAGATAACCGGCGAAGCACCAGCCCGTGGAAGCCACCGCCGCCTGCAAAACAGTCGGTTTTCCTGACGTCTCTGACTTGTTGTCGCCCGTCTTTTTCGCCTTTCCTTTTCCATAACATCTGCTATTTAATTTACAAAGCACGACTCCATACCACACCACTAAAATCAACGCTGCCTGTACCACGTTCGGCATCCGCACCGCCACATTCACGCCCAGACACAGTCCCGCCGCCACAAAATACAGGCGCTGCTTTTTACGGAAATCCGCTCCTGCATCCTTTCCATGGCTCCATCCCTGATATCTGCCACGCGAGAGGGGCGTCTTTGTCCCTTCTGCCGTCAGGCCGACATACAAAAACAGGATACCCGCCGTCATGAAAAAATAAGTCAAATTATGATACAGGACAACAGAGGGCGCCCAGCACAGCCCCAGCGCAATCAGTTCTCCCACAAACAAAAGCGGCGCCGCCATCCTTCCTCGAAACGTCAGATAGACCATGAGCGCCATCGCCGACTGCACGAGCACCGTATAACAATTCATTCCAATCAGCGTCCCACCAAAAGGCAGGTGCATGAGCAGATTTCCCCAGACATTGGACAAAAAAGTAGCCACCGCCCAAGTGCCATCCATCTGCCCGAAATACTGAAAGTTTGCCAGCGAGTAGGTTGCATCCTCCAAATCAAGCCCTTGGCAGACCCCAATGAAGGGATAGAGGAATAGCAACACGGGAAATAAAAAGTTCTCTATGCTGTTTTTATATTTATTGTAAATACCCATAGCCATCTTCCGCTTTCTGCCTGCTAGTCGAAGCGCGTTTGCCAATTTTGATCCTCATAAGCATCAAAGCACAGCAAAATCTGCTCCGCCGTCGTTTTTTCAACCGCCAATCGGTCAGGCAGTTCGTTCCGCCCAAAATACTGTATGCCTGTGGTCTCGATATTCTCCGCAAACGCTCCGCCAACTTCCTGACAAAGAATAAATACTTTGACTACGCCATAAATATAATTACAGACGTTATGTTTTCTCCAATCCTGCACGGCGATCAGCTTTTCCGCCAGTACGGTAAGTCCGGTTTCTTCCTTCACTTCCTTGATCACATTGGACGCAACGGACTGATCCACGTCACACCAGCCGCCCGGAAGCGACCAGGTCCCGTTGTTTTCATGCACCAGCAAAATCTTTCCTTCCCGAAAAACCGCCCCTCTGGTGTCAACCTTGGGCGTCTGATACCCTTCTTCATTGCAGAAAAGATCTTTGACCTTCTCCACGGAGATCTCCGCTTTCTCCACCACCATTTCCGCCGCAATGGCACGCAGCTGCTCATACCGCTCTTTATCGTAAGCATCCCGTCCGTAGGTAAGTCCTGCCTGCGCGATCCCCTGTATTCTGACTGCCCATTCCAACAGCTTATCATTCATGCTTTACAGTCCTCCCCTCACTGCATTAAAGCCTTTTTGTCCACTATCACAGCTTATCGTTGATGCTTCTTTATCCGCCCAAACACCCACGCTCTCGTCATATCGACCGCTGTCCCGACCACATAGACAAGCAGCACACAGCCGATCATATGCGGCACAAACAGAAAACTCTCCTTAACCTGATCCGCATACAGCCACTCCAGCCACTGATAGCGCACGAGAATATGTTCATGCAGAAGGTAAACTCCGAACGTACAGGGCGCCAGCAGACGAATCACATCCACCGCGCGGCCTTCCCGAAGGGATAGATTCTTAAAAACATAAAACAGGGAAACCGCTCCCGTCAGGCAGAGCAGATGATTGTAGGTATAGGGCATATCCGCATAATATGTCAAGGCATCCATCTGTGCGCCAAGCGTATTGGCGAACAGGGAAAGTATCCAGATTCCCAGACAGGAGATCGCATAGAGCCCCACCGCATTTGCGCACTTTTCCAGCCAGGAAATCCCATACAGCCTGATATAACCCGCAACCACAAACAGGCAGAGAAACCACCCAAAATCATAGCCGTAGCGATCCGTCGCCATAGAAACGGGCACGATCGTCTTTTCCAAAGAGAAAAATGCTAACAGCAATGCCAGCAATATCTGCAATTCCCGTTTTTGTAACTTTTGGATGCCTGCCGCCAGAAAGGGCGCAAACAGATACAGTACCAAATAAGCCGTGGCAAACCAATAATGCTCGGTCCCAAAAGGCAGCACAAATCCGGTCCAGTCGTAAACATTAAGGTCTCCTGCGGAAACCACCCCCGTCAATAGCAGTATCACCGGAATCAGCAGCGAATAAAAAAGAACCTGACCAAGCAGGGAGACCACCCGCCCCGGCTTCCACGCAGATTCCACGCAAAAATAACCGCTGATGAGCACATAACAGTTTACCGCCACAATACAGAAAGATTCGATCAGCCAGGCCAAAACGCCCGCCGGATGTTCCTTTGCCGCAAAGGGAAACGGCGTGGCCGCCCCGCCCTTCACCAGATAGTGAAGGGAGATGATCATAAACATCGCCACAATACGCAGCAATTCAAAGTTTGCCTGCCTCTTATTGCTCATTCCCTTCTCCCTCTTGAGCCTTGTCCTTAAAAATCCAGATTTTACTGAGCACATAGTTTGCCAAAATTACGATCGTCTGACACACCAGCTTGGAAATCTTATCGTTGACGGTCACCAAATCCACCATCACATACATCAGCACGATCTCCAACACCTCTGTCGCCACCCGCGCGCCAATAAAGGAAATAAATTCCTTCATCATGGAAGAAACATCCTTATTCCGGCTCTTAAAGACAAAGGTGCGATTCGTCCAGTAAGCAAACACCACCGTCAGCACCCAGGAGAGCACCGTAGCCACCATGTAGTGCATCGACAGCGCGTCCGCAAACACAAAATATAAAATGTAATTCAGGACAAACGCCAAAAAACCGAAGATCAGATAGTTGAAACCTTCCTCGTGTCTCTTATAAAGTCCCCAGCCGAAATCCCATAATTTTTTCATACCATTCCTCCATTCAGTATCCTGTGTGAGACATAGCAATTCTTCGCGAAGCAGCCTCTGCTGCAAGTGACTGGAAATACTTCTCACACTACCTTTCTCGTGTGATTTTGCCATCTACTACACGATACACTATATCGCACTTCTCGATCGTCTGTAACCTGTGCGCAATAATAACAAGTGTTTTTTTACCATGCAGCCTGTTGATGGAATCCATGATGGCCGCCTCGGTATCATTGTCAAGCGCCGACGTCGCCTCGTCGAGCACCAGCACTTCGGGATCTTCATACAAAGCCCTGGCAATGCTGATCCGCTGTCTCTGCCCACCGGAAATGCGGATGCCGCGCTCGCCGATCCCTGTCTCCAGACCTTCGGGGAGAGAACGCACAAAATCATCCAGCGCCGCCTCCTCGAGCGCCCTCCAGACCTTCTTTTCGTCGATTTCCTCCTCCGGCACGCCGAAGGCCACATTTTTGCGGATGGAGTCGTCTATCATAAAGATGGTCTGGGGAATATAGCCGATGTTTTTCAGCCACGCCTCGTAATGCCCGCTCACATCCACACCGTCGGCCAGGATCCTGCCGCTCTCCATCTTTAAAAGTCCTAACAGCACATCCACAATGGTGGTCTTTCCCGATCCCGTAACGCCCACGATCCCCACGGATGAGCCGATGGGGATCTCCATCCCCGCATGATCGAAAATCAGTTTCTCTGTGTTCGGATACTTGTAAGTAATATCTTCCAGTCGGATATTCTCTTGCAGCGGAAGCTTCTCAATCGCCTGTTTTTTTCGATAGACCTCTGCGTCGTAGGTCATCTTCCCGTCATGGATCTCCTCCTGCAAGTTGTCGCTCACGCCCATGAAAAAAGGTTCAAAGTAGGAGATCGAAGTCTGGTAATTGTTGATGCGGTTGACGCTGGGCAGAAGCCGCATCGCAGCCGCCGCGAGCGCCGTAAGCTGGGGAAGCAGCTCAGAAAGTTCCGTTCCCTGCCCTATCGTCAGCACAAAATACCCTACCATGCCTGTGATACATACCGTCTCGATCAAAAGCCTTGGCGTCGCGTTGAACAGATTATATTTCTGCACGGCATTCACATAGCCCGCGCCGCATTTTGCGTACTCATTGATAAAATAATTTTCCTTACAGCCGATCTTGATCTCCTTGATGCCCATGACGGACTGCTCGATCCATTTGTAAAGCCCGCTGTAAAACTCCTGATTCTCCTGTCCCGCCCGTATCATAATGGGTTTTAGGACTTTTTTGATTACAAGGAGAAGCAAAATCATGAGGACTGCCATCGCCATGATCATCATGGCATCCGAATAAAGGAATAACGCCACGACCAGACAAACAAAGACGATACACTCAGAAAAAAGCTGCAGGCAGCTTAGAATCAACCCGTACATATTGTTGACATCAGAAGTGATATTTCGTTGAATCACGGACGTGTCTGCGTTTAAGTAATATTCATAAGGTCGCTTCATGAAATTGATCATCATGCGCCTTGACGTAGCAAACTGGTTAGTGTAGACAAATTTCAGCTGAAGCTTCTGCTGAAAGAACAGATAAATGTTTTTGATCACCGTCATTCCCACAAAGGCAAGCAGGAGAAAGACGGCAAACTGCGCACTGCTCTCCATCCCAAATCCGTCATAAAGCGCAGAGAGGATCGCGCTTTCTCCGATCTTGGAAGGGTCCAAGACCACCGTAACAATGGGCACGAGCATGGAAATGCCAAGGCTTTCCAAAACGCCGCCCACCAGCATCATCACAATGAGGACTAACATGGTACGCTTCTGCCTGCGATCCAGCAGAAGGTTCATTTTTTTGAGGATTCTAAGCATATACGTTCTCCATCGCCAAGCTTACGCCCATCTGCCAAACAGGCTCGGCGTTTCATAAGCTTATATTTTACCACAAAACCCCATTTTGGGCAAATTAGGTCTATGTCCTCTCCCTAAGGCGTCAGACTTTCCCTTCACAGGGTCAAATCTCTTTCTGATGCTAAATCTCCTCATTCTGCCTGTGGAGGGATGGTTCCTCATACTTGTCCATAAAATCCTCGCCCAGATAGACGATCTCTTTCGCGAAGCGAATGGCGTGCACCACCGTAAAGACGGAAATCACGCGGCAGAAGGTCAGGCCTTCGATATAATTTAAGACTTCCATGGGAAATTTTTTGTCCAGCACAATGCAGTCCGAAAACAGCGTTTCGTAGTCCAAGACATCTCTGGGATGCGGTTTGATCAAGATAACGCTCTCCGCATCCTCTATCGCCCCGTACTGCTCGATACAATCGCGGAATATCTTCTCCCGCACCGTCAAATCGCAAAGCGGCTCCGTCAGAAGGAGCACCATATCCCGATCCCCGGAAAGCTTGCTCTTGATTTCGTCAATGTTAGCAATAAAGAGCTTTACCAGCAGCGCCTGGTCTTCTTTCGTCAGCCCGGCGGTCAGTTCGCTCCTTTTCTTTTCGATGTATTTCGGGCAGGGGTAGGGCAGGACGGAAATGTCGTTGACTTCCATATCCAGGCAATATTTTCCCCAGCCGTTCTGGATAAAAATCAGGTTTAAGGATGCCAGAAAAGCTTTCAGCTTAAAATGTCCCCTGTTGTCGTAGCGGGCGGTGTCGTAGGTACTGATGCAGTCAAGACCGTCCTCCAGCGCGTGATAGGGAATTTTCCGCCAGCTCAAATAGTAGCCGATGGGATCGGAATCACAAAAGACGTAAATATCCCCGTATTCCTTAAAGTCCACAGGCACGTAAGGCTGCTGCGCCTTGCCCAAAAGCTTCGTGTAGCGCATCCTGGCAAGCAGGTTCAGGAACAGGTTCCCCCGATCCACATGGTACTTCATGATTTCGGGAAACTGCACATCTTCTTTCTCCTCAAACAGATACACGGCCTCGAAAAGCCCACAGGCTTCCGCTCTGCTCTGCAAATCGCCGAAATCGTTCGACATAGTGCTTAAGACTAAGGTGGCTGCACCGCGCAGCTCTTTGTCCAGATTCAGTTCTTTCAGACACGCCACATACACATGATAGTAGGTGTGGCAGACGTAAATTCGATCTTTCATGCTCTGTTTCCCATTCTACATTGCTTCATATTGCGGCACGGGCGCGTTTTCCTATAACACTCGTTATTTTTATATTCCCTGACGGCTTTCAGCATCCATATTCTAATCAATGTTCTTCCGCTACTCGCACTTTAATCCGCGCCAGAATATTCTCTCCCAGCGCCTTGGCTTCCTGCGCAGACGCCCCCGTGGTAATCACATGGCCTAGCCTGTCATTGCTGGAACGGGTGCCGTTTACCTTCTCGCCCGGCTTTTTATAAAGCACAATCTCCTCCACGCCTTCCTGTCCCGTTTCCGGCAGAACGATCTCGGAGAGAATCCCTTCCTCCCTTGTATGAATAAAGTGAATGGCCGCGCCCTGCTGCTTTTTGGACATAAGATCCGGCTTTTTCCCCGTAGCCAGTAGGACGGAAGCTCCCACCAAATCGATCCCCGTAGACAGGGGCACCAGCCTTGACGTGATAAAGTCACCGCCCAGCCTGGCCGCTAGTTCCACGATTTGTGGGCCGTCCTTTGTCACCTTGATTTCCACATGGGCAGGTGCATTTTCAATGCCAATGGCTTTGATCGCCTGTGCCGCCACAGTCTTTATTTCTTCTATTACATTGCTGTCCAGAATACTCGGTTCGCAGTGCGCCAGTTCCACAAAATAGGGCGGCGGCGTGATGTATTTATCCGTAACAGTAATGATGTGCGGCTCGCCCTCGATCACAAGGGCTTCCACACTGACTTCGGGGCCTTCCATGACCTCCTCCACCATCACCGTGCCGTTACGGGAATTGCCTTTGCTATACTCATATAACACCCTGCTGTTTCGTTCCCCCGGTTCCAACAACGCCACGCCACGACTGCCCGCATTATCCGCGGGCTTCACGATGCAATGCTCGCGCAGAGCCTCCACAGCCTTTTTGAACGCATCAAAATCTGCCGCTGCAAAATATTTTGGTATTGGTACGCCGCATTCTTTCAAACGGTCTCTCATCTTACTCTTTATGGTGGCACATTGTGCATTCTCATAAGAAAGATCAGGCCGCTTTCCCAGCTTTTCATTGACATAAGCTGCCGTCCGCACGGGACCGTCGCTGGTGGAAGTGATCACCACATCCGGCTGCAGACGCTGCGCCTCTCGCAGTACCGCTTCCTGATCGAGCGTGCTCACAAGAAGTTTTATGTCCGCCAGCGCAAAGCCGGGCGCATGTTCATCGTAATCTACCGAAATAATCTGATAGCCAAGCTCTTTTGCCTTTTGGATCGCGGGAATCTGTAATGGCCCGGCTCCCAGAATCATCATTTTTTTCTGCATTTTTCCTTCATTTCTGCGCTGCTTTTATCTCAGCTTGTCTGAGATTCGCATAAACGAGTTTGTGGCAAGCAGCGCGCAGACACAAATCTCTCGATTGAAAATTTTAATTTTCAACCTTCCTCCGTCGAAAGCGTTTGATTACATAATATCTTTCCATGCAAGCGGCGTCCCTTTCGCAAGATCCGCCTTTGCCTTCTGTCCCAGTACTTCCTCATAATGCACGGGCGCCAGCCCAAATCCCGGCCTGATGGAACGCACATTCTGTTCTGTAAAAGTCTCTCCCGCCCAAATATCCTGCACCGCAAAAAGGGACCGCATATCCTCCCTGCTGCGCTTCTGGCTGTCAGTCAGCTCATAGGTCACCTTCCCCACCGCCTCCTCCACGATACGGATTTCCTCCACCATACGCGCAAACTCCGCCGGTTCCATGGAAAAAGCACCGTCGGGGCCGCCATCCGCGCGGGAAAGGGTCAAATGCTTCTCCACCATCTTTGCCCCGAGCGCCGTCGCTGCTACCGCTACCGCGCTGCCCATGCTGTGATCCGAAAGGCCCGACAGACAGTCAAAACTTTCCGCCATATGTGGAATCACGCTGATATTCATATCCTCGTAAGGAGTCGGATAGGCAGAGGTACACTTTAAGAGCATCACCTGCTCATTGCCTTCCTCCTTGCAGGCAGCAAGTGCCCGCTCGATATCCGCCAGATAAGCCACACCCGTAGCAATGATCACGGGCTTACCGACACGCGCAATTTTTCGAATCAGGGGGATGTCATTGATTTCATATGATGCCACTTTGTAGGCAGGCATATCCATTTCTCTCATAAAATCCACAGCCGTTTCATCAAAGGGTGCAGAAAAGCAGGTCAGTCCCAGCCCTTTTGCAAACGCCTTTAATTTCGGCTGCCATTCCCAGGGCGTATAGGCCTCCTGATAGAGCTGATACTCGCTTTTGCCTTCCCAGATCGTGCCCTGATTCACCCGAATAAAATAGTCATTGTCGCAGTCAAGCGAAATCGTGTCCGCCGTATAAGTCTGCAGCTTTACCGCATCCGCCCCCGCCTCGGCCGCCGCGCGAATGATCGCCTCCGCCCTGTCGTAATCTTGTAAATGGTTGGCCGATACTTCCGCCACGATATAGGTCTTTTCACCCTCGCCAATCCATTTCCCGTCTATCTGAATCCTTTTATCCACAAAGAGCTCCCCCCCTTTTTTCTGCCAAACGTTTTCTCTCAGTATCTTTATTTCCTAAACCGCTCTCACTCCGCTGTCCTTTCACGTTTCAACATATTTTCCGTTTCTGCTCAAGCGTCGTTTTTCAGCATCATCTTATACTTCATCTCCGCCAGCGCCCAATCAGACGGATTGTCGATATCCTGCACCTGCGTCTCGTCTACCAAGATGGGCAGATAGCCGTCCGAAAGATCACCCTTACAGGCAAGATACCGCGCCACATGATAGCAGTAAAACTGACCGCAATCATGATACATGGGCTCCAGATCCTGAGAGCGTTTGGTCGCGTTTTCGGGATAGCAGTACACCAGTTTTCCATCCCGCACCGCCATACCGCGCTGCGGCGGAAACGAATAGCGCACCACCGGCATCACACCCGCGCCATCCTGCTCAATCAAAAGGCACATGGCACTTTGAAGCTTGTCCGCCGTCACAAAGGGCGCCGTCGGATAAATGCAGGCCATATAGTCAAAGGTCTCGCCCCGCTGCTCATAGGTCTCTAACACTTCCAGGAGTACATCGTCAGTGGTTGCAAAATCATTTGCCATCTCCTCGCTGCGCATAAAAGGAACCGACGCTCCTGCCTCTCTCGCAATTTTCGCAATTTCCTCATCATCCGTGGACACCATGACCTCGCGAAAGATCCCTGCCGAAAGAGCCGCCTCAACAGAGTAGACGAGCATGGGTTTGCCCAAAAACAGCTTGCTGTTTTTCCCCGGTATGCGCTTACTGCCACCCCGGGCTGTGATAATGGCAACCGCGTTGATATCCGTTCTCATTTTGGTTATCCCTTCTCTATTCTATCAGTCCGACATATTAAAACTCATATCGTTATTGTAATATCCTACCTGCAAATTGTAAAGGTTTCCGGTACAAACTGCACAAACAATATGTTGTGTCTGATCCTCTGTTTTCCCGTCCACCTTACCAATATCTTGTTTCGCAAATTGTGCTTATCAATATTTCGTCAACTATTTTTCTACACGCCATCCTGCAGATACTCATTGTATTTCTCTCCCGTTTATGTTATATCTGTCTCATAGATCATTACAGTTTGTTGACGGCATCTTCTCTGCCGTGTCGGAAAATCCCTGCTTTACTGACTGTATCGGTTCCGGACTTCATGTCTGTTACTGTCACCCGTAAACCTTTCCCATCCGGGGTTTACGTCATCTTCGGGACCCGTCCCGTCTGCTTACGAAAGGAAAACACATCTATGTACTCAAACAATCACAGTCAGGACTCCCGTCTCAGGGAATACCCGGACACAACATCTCCCGGCAGCACCGATTTTGAGGATGCCACGGGTGAGATTCCTTACGGCCTGACCAACGACTATATGTTCCGCGCCGTCTTTCAGTCAAGTAATAAAGCCCTGCGCGGCCTGATCTGCTCCCTGCTTCACCTTGCAGATTCGGAAGTGACCTCCGTGGAGATCACCAACCCGATCCTTTTGGGGGACAGTATCGATGACAAGGAATTCCGCCTGGATATCCAGCTGCTCCTGAATGACCGTACACGGATAAATCTTGAGATGCAGATCGCCAACCGCCTCAACTGGCCAAACCGCTCCGTCATGTACCTGTGCCGATCCTACGACCAACTCAACAGAGGGCAGGATTACAAAGATGCCGGACCCGCCGTCCATATCGGCTTGCTGGATTATACCCTGTTTGAGGAGCGCCCCGAGTTCTACGCGGCCTACAAACTGATCAATATCAAAAACCATCAGGTCTACAACGATGACCTGACCCTGTATGTGGCGGATCTGACCCGCATCGATCTGGCCACCGAAGAAGATAAACGCTATCACATCGACAGCTGGGCGAGACTGATGAAAGCTGCCACATGGGAGGAACTGAGAATGACGGCATCCGAGGACGAAGCTTTATACGAGGCAGCGAAGGCATTATATTATACGTGCTCCGATGAGGAGATCCGTATACGCTGTCTGGAACGTGAGGAGTACTATCAGGACCTGCGCAATTATGAGAGGGCGATCGAACAGGAACGTTCAGACCGTGAACTGGAACGCCTGGAGCATGAACAGGATCTGCAGAATTACAGGAGGACGCTGGAGCAGGAACGCTCGAAGCGCGAGCAGGATCTGCAGAATTACAGGAAGACATTGGAACAGGAGCGCTCGGAGCACGAGCAGCAACGCTTAGAGTATGAACAGGATAAGCGCAATTATGAGCGCACATACGCCAAACAGGCCGCCGAAATCCGGCAGCTCCGCGCTGAACTGGAGCTGCTTAAAAAGAAGTGATATCATAAGCCTCATTTCTACAATTTCGCAATTTCCTCCGCGATGCGTTCCGCCCCTTTTCCGTCTGTCACGGATAAGAGTTTTTCCCGCATCCGCGCGCGCAGATCTCCATCTGCCAAGAGCTGCTCCAGCCCCACGCAGACCGCGTTAAGGCAGGCCTCTCTATCCTTCCTGATATCGCCGGCGTCAATCATCCGCTCCTCTTTCGAAAAAAATTCACTGTCATAGCGCTGGTTGTCCGCCGTCTGAAAGAATACGGTCGGCACCTGCATGGCGGAAAGCTCAAAGAGCATGGTACCCGCTGCGGAAGCCGCTGCGTCGCACAGTTTCATCAGGGCCGCCACATTTCGACAGGGATGGTACACCCGCACATTAGCGTGCGCATCGGCAAAGGCTTTCATCTCGTCCCCTCTCGGATAATATGCGCCTATCACAACATGGATCATAACGTCCGCAAAGGCTTCCCTTTCCACAAGCTTCTTTAAGATCCCCAGCATTGCATTTTCACTGTCGCCACCGCCGCTGGCCAAAAATATGGAAAATCCGTTCCCATTTACCGTCCGCGCAGATTCTTCCTGTCGGATTTCTTCTGCTGCCTGCGAAAACTCCTCCCGCAGCGGCACATAGGATGTCCCGAGCAGCAGCTTTGTTTTCTCTCCATAGCGCTCATAATAAGGAAAGCGTGTGTAAAATGCATTATAATTGATCAGCAGGTCTACGGGATAGACCGCCTCAAAACAATCATCCAGATACACCAGCTTTACCTGATCACGCAGCGCTTCAAAATAAGCAGGCGATACCTGATAGGAATCCACCAGCAGCGTCCCTACTCCGAGCCTCGTGATCAGTTCCCCAAGCCGCGGCAGTTCCTCCTCCATCCAATCCCATCTCGTATGAAGGCATATCTGCTCCATCCCGGCAGTCGTAAGCGCCTCCTTCGGCCATTCATCCGCCGTGAAAAACACCACGCGCATTCCCCTTTTTTTCAATTCACCGGCAATCGTAATGCAGCGCATGATATGTCCTATAGCCGCCGTTTTATTGGCGTCCGCGCGGATTCCGACTACTCGTCGTCTTTCAAATTTGGTAAGGACCTCTCCGATCCGCTCCATCTCGTCGATCCCGTACCGTTGGTCGATTGGCAATGCGAGCATATGCCGATGGATATAGTCCTCATCTCCCATAAACGCATTGCGGTTCTCCTCTCCCAAAGGCCAGAGCACTGGCGCATAGATATCATGATCCCTCAGAAAGCTCTGCAATTCTTCGCGTTCTCTGGCATAAATTGGCAAATAAAGCGGCGCCTCCCCGCCCTGTCTTTGCAATATTGGGCGAAGCCGTCTCAAACCTTCTATCTTTTCATAGAGATATTGATAATTTTCTTTTCTTTTTTGGGCTGCGCCTGCTTCGTCGATTTCAGCCAGCATTGCCCTTGTGACGCGCGACATACGCCGCACGCCCGTATAATGATCCAGGGCTTCCTCCAACGCACAGTTCTTTTTGCGGTAAGCCGCCTTTTTCTCCTGCCGCTTTGTTTCTTCAGAGCGTGCACCATCATACAGATATGCCCACTTCTCCGTCAAGACAGACAGGCGTTCGTTTGCCTGCTCCTCCCCATCTTCCAAAACATCCTCCGCCAAAGGAAGATCCGACACCACAAAGCCGCCGTCGGGAATGGCATACCACTTACGAAGGCTCCCCACTACAAAATCGACATCCTTTCCGGCACCTTCCAGATAATAAGACTGGGTCACATCCTCCATTACATAGATGCCACTGCGCCTGAGCGCTTTTAGCGGAACTCTCATTTCCTTACAGGTATCCGTCCCATAGTAGGGATGAATCAAAATCAAACCGGGATCCGTCTCCAACGCCAGACGAAACAATTCCTCCCCATAAGATAAAAGCCCTCTGTCCACCGTATAAAATACAAGCTCCCATCCCCTGTTCAAAAAAGGAAGGAACACCGAGTCGCACATATAAGCGGGCATCAGGCAGCGTTTGGGAAGATCCGGCTTTTCCCGCTCCAGACTGATGAGCGCCAGCTCGATCGCCTCCCTGCCGGAAGCCGTAAAGCAGCAATGCGCTCTCCCGTATTTTTCCATCTGTGCGAGGTGAAGCCCGCCCTCCGCTCCTGTTTTTACTGTGTCGGGATTGATTTCATAGATACTTCCGATCTCCATAAGCAGTCCTCCGCTTGCAGCCCGTTTTCCCAAACGCACTTTCCCTTATCCTGCCCTCTTACCGTTTCCCTGTACGCTTCCTTAGGTTACGATACGCCCACAACACCTTATAATACGCCATAAACCACAGCGTCGATCTCATCTGCATCCTGATCAGTTTCTTTTCTTCTTCATGGGTCCGCGCAAGATAGTAGGGGTTTTTTTGAAAATCCGGAAACTGCACACGCATTTCCTCCCCCAGCGCCTTGACGAAGCGATATTTTGTGTGCTTCACGCCTGCCATATAGGTAAAGAGCGTATTCACATAAAAGAGGAGTGTAAAGCTGTATTCCAACTCCGCCCGATACCGATCCAGAAAATCGTGCCGCTTTGCCTCTGCAAGCATCAGCCGCCCGGCTGCACAGCGGTCTTCACACCGTTTTTCGGAAATCGTGTGCACGGTAGAAGCGTCGTGCTGATAATAATAGTAAAGCGGCTCCTCGATGTATTCAAAATGCTTTGCCAGCAGCAGATAAGAATTTCCCAGCGCATTATCCTCATAAAAGATATGCTCCGGAAACCAAAGCTCGTTCTCTAAAATCATGGAGCGACGGAAAATCTTCACCACCAGACTGCCCCCGTCCAGGATCAGACTGCGCCGCTTCTCATCATCGAGAATCCCTGTCTGCTCCGCCTTATTGTTACGCACTACCTGCCCTACCTTCATGGAATGCTCGTCCGTCAGGCAGTAATCGCAGCCCACCAGATCAGCGCCTGTCTCCTCCGCCTTATTGATCAATCGCTCATACATATCCGCAGTGATCCAATCGTCACTGTCGATAAAACCGATCCAGTCTCCTTTGGCCAGTTTTAATCCAATATTTTTGGCACCGCCCTGATGCTTATTTTCCTCCGAGTGTACCGCACGGATTTTTTCGGGGAAGCGCCGTTCGTATTGCTGCAATATCGTCCACGATTCATCGGTTGAGCAATCATCCACTGCAATGATCTCATAGTCAGACAAAGTCTGATTTACCAGTGAATCAAGACAATATTCCAGTTTCTTTTCCGCCGCCATATTATAAACCGGTACGATGACGCTAAGTTTCATGTCCAGAATCCCCCTGCGGTTTTTCACGCTCCTCCTCTGCCTGTTGCAAAGCAGATACCTTTGCCTCCGCGATCCGCTCCCGCAGCCTTCTTCCCGGATATCCCCACAAAAGCCAAATCAAAATCGTCAGTGCGGATACAATATCCGCAATCACGAAACCTGCCACCGGTCCATATCGCACATAGACCTGGTGCGGCATCCCGTCCCCGTTCACCAAAAAGCGGATGCGGCCGCCATTCCCTCGCGTAAATGTTACAGGCACCCCATTCTCATCCTTTGCCCGATAGCCCAGATAGCTTTGGATCGGCAGCTCCAGATAAGCCGTGGAATCATTTGCCGTGTAAGAAACCACAGCCTTTGTGCCCTTCTTTTTATAATCGTTCACCGTAATCGCGCCAAAATCGGAGATCACTACGCTGGTCGTCAATTTGTCGTCGGTAGCATCCGTCAGCCGCCACTCATGGGGATAGAACAGGCCCACGCTGGTGCCAAGCTTCGTCTCATGTCCCTTGGTGGCAAGCGCCTGCGCATTTTTGTATGGCATATGGATATTGTCCGTCGGCACCGTGATAATGATAAAGAGATTCAGACCCACAAGCAATGCGAGCACGGCATTCTTGTAGGGCGCCAGGAGTTTGGACCGTTCCAGAGCCGCCACGCCCACAAAGAGGAAACAGGCAGATGCAGGTCCCAGAAACCGCCAGGGAAATTGCAGCATCGTGCCGATATTACGGAAAAAGGCACTCTCCATCAGGGCGCGGCTCGGAAAATAGCCCGTACACAAAAAGGTAAAAACGATTCCCGCCATCAACAGATAGGCTAAAAAGCCGTCCAAATCCGTGTCCCGCTCCTTGCGCTCAACCAGCAAAAAAACAAAACCGACGGCCAGACAGCCGATGAGCGCAAATCCCAGCGAAAAATACTGCTTATTATACAGACTGATGGACTGCGTCAGATTCGAGGGATTGATCGATTGCTCGTAATAACCGCTCCAACGCAGCACCTCTTTATTCAAATCTTCCCTAAAATAGTAATACAAAAAAGGCACGAGATACCAGGCGTTTAGGAGCAGGGAAAGCCCCGCCGCCCTGCCGATCTCGATATAGCGTTTTTCGCGCACGATCCGCACGCAGTAGAACAGCGCCGTAAATACACAGAATGCCATCACATATGCCACGCTTAAAATATGACTCTGCAAAGCGCCTGAAAAACCGATCACCAGATAGTACCACTTTTTACGGTCCCCCATCACGATGTGATAAAGCCCCGCGATTACCATCGGCCAAAAGATAAGCGCAAGTGTCTCCCCCAGATCTCCTCTGTGGAGAATGTTGGTAAAACGGTAAGGCATGAGGGTATATAACACCACTGCCAGCAGCACGCATCGTCTCTCGCGCACCATGGACTTCACCGCCGCATAAGCGCAGACCGCTGTTCCCACGTTCGCAAGTAAAACGATCGTTTTATAGGAAAGGGCCAATGACACCCTGCAAATTCTCAAAAAGGCGCCGATGTATAAAAACAGATAGGGATACATGGCGTTCATATAACCGTTGTTCTGCAGGCCTTCGGGCAGAATATTGACCGGCACCTGCCCGTCCAGAATACCGTCCTTTAATCCCTCCAATCTGGCAAGATGATAGCAGAGATCATCGCCGTTATAAAGGTAGGTCTGCATCAGGGGCGTGGTGGCAAGAAACGCCGCGCCGAAAATCACGCATAAGTCTAAAAGCTGTCCCTGTTTCAAACGGATTCCGTCTTCCATAAAACATTTCCAACCGACAACATACAATGCCAGCACGACCAGCATCATAAAATAAGTGTCTGTATAAAACAGCGTGCGGGGCGAAAAGGTAAGCTTCTTAATAACAAGCGATCCGTTCCCGCTGTAATTGATGCGAAACTGGAGTGCCTTTGCGTCCTTGGAGAGAGTAAACTCTGCAGTCAGCTCCTGTTCCCAACTGTTGATGGGCCAGGCAGCGATCTTATCCCCCTGCTCCCACAGCTCCAACACGCTGTCCTTATCTTCCGCACTGTACACCAAATCGACCTGATAAGTTCCCCGATTCACCACATAGGAGGGGGTGTTCGCCACATTGCCGTACCGCGCAATGGAATTTTGCAATACAAGCGCACTCTCCGAATCGATCAGCCCCACGGAATGCTGTAACTCCGTGCCCAGATAAACGATGGGCTGTTTTCCCTCGTCTCCCAGCCATATCAGCAGCACCGTCAACGCTGCCAGCACAATATATACGATTTTACTTTTCAGCGATACTCCTTCGTTCATTTGAATCTCCATATCAGAGAAGTTTACTGCGATCACACACGATGAGAAATTCGCGAAGGCAATTTCTCATCTGCAGGTGCCGCTATACAGCGTAATATTCCGCGATTTTATATACCGCATCGATCACACTCTCCACGTCTTCATCGCTCATTCCGTAGTAAAGCGGCAGCGTAATGATCTCCTCGTACAATTTTTCCGCATGCGGACAAAGCCCCTTGCAGTAGCCTAATTTCTCATAGTAAGGAAAATAATAAGTTGGTATATAATGCACGTTGCAGCAGACATTCTCCGCCGCAAGCGCCGCAAAAAACTGTTTTCTGTCAATCTTTAGTCTCTCCGGCACAAGGCGCAGGATGTAAAGATGCCTGGTCGTATCCGACTCCGCGATCTCCCGCTGTACAAAAAAGGCCGGCGATTCAGAAAACGCCTGATCGTAACGCGCAACTATCTCTTTTCTGCGCGCCGAAAACGTCGGGAGCTTATCAAGCTGGCTGATGATGAGCGCCGCCTGCATATCTGTCATGCGGTAATTATACCCCAACGCGATCTGCTCATAGTACCAGGGTCCGTCGGGCGTATGCTCCATTAAATCTTCTTTTCTGGTAATGCCGTGGGAACGGTACAACAGCAGTTTTTCGTAAAGCGCTTCGTCGTTTGTCAGCACCGCGCCACCCTCGCCGCCGGTCACCGTTTTTACGGGATGAAAACTGAAAGTAGTCATATCTGAAATGGAACCGTTGGCTTGTCCTTTGTATTTCGTGCCAATCACATGCGCACCGTCCTCAATCAGAATAAGCCCGTGCCTTTTACAAACTTCACGAAGCGGATCGAGCGCCGCGGATTGACCTGTATAGTCAACCGCGACCACTGCCTTCGTTTTCGCTGTGACAGCTGCCTCCACCTTAGCCGGATCGATATTGTAAGTCTCAGGGTCGATGTCCGCAAAAACAGGCCTTGCGCCGCAATAGAGGGCGCAGTTTGCGGAAGCGGCAAAAGTAATGGGCGTCGTGATCACCTCGTCGCCCTCTCCCACGCCCGCGGACAACGCCGCGATATGCAAAGCCGCCGTGCCGTTTGCGCAGACCACAGCGTATTTTGCCCCCGTGAGTGCGCAGAGTTTTTGCTCCAACTCCTCAATCTTGGGTCCGCAGGTGAGGTAATCGCTCCTTAAAACATCCACCACCGCCTGAATATCCGCCTCGTCAATGTACTGGTGCCCGTAGTAGATCGGTTTTTCCCGAACAGACTTGCCTCCCTCAATTGCAGGTAATTCCATACCGTTTACTCCCTTATCCTTGTGAATCTCTTTCTCTGCACGTTTTGCCTATCTTATTTCTCCAGCTCTACGTCTTTTAACAGCGCACGGATATCCTCCACGCTGAGCCATTCGGTATTGTTGTCGGAGCTGTAAGCAAAACCTTCCGCTACCTTTTTCCCGGAAAGATCGGGCTGCTGCTTATCGTTCCACGTCATCTGCTGATAGACGATAAAATGCTTATCATACTCGTAAGTGGTGGCAGAATCCTCCGTCGTCACCATAATCTCATGCAATTTCTCTCCCGGTCTGATCCCGGTCTCCTTGATCTGACAGCCCGGCAGCATCGCTTCCGCCAGATCCGTAATTTTAAAGGACGGGATCTTGCTGATAAAGGTCTCTCCGCCTTTCGCTTCCGTCAATGCCTTAATGACCAATTCCACGCCCTGCGTCAGACTGATCCAAAAGCGCGTCATGCGCAGATCCGTGATCGGAAGCTCCTTCGCCCCTTCCTGAATGAGTCTGTGAAAGAGGGGAATCACCGACCCGCGGCTTCCTGCCACATTACCGTAACGCACAATGGAGAAATTGATATCCTTCGTCCCCACATAAGCATTGGCCGCCACAAAAAGCTTGTCCGAAACAAGCTTCGTCCCACCGTAAAGGTTCACGGGATTTACCGCCTTGTCCGTAGAGAGGGCAACCACCTTGCGCACGCCCGTATCCAGAGCGGCATCGATTACGTTCATCGCGCCGTGAATGTTTGTTTTGATAGCCTCATTGGGATTGTACTCACAGGCGGGCACCTGCTTTAAGGCCGCCGCGTGAATGATAAAATCCACGCCCTCGCAGGCACGCCTTAAGCGTTCCACATCCCGTACGTCACCGATGAAGAACCGCAGTTTTTCCGCGTACTCCTGAAACTCGTTCGCCATCATCCACTGCTTAAACTCGTCTCTGGAATAAATAATGATCTTTTTGGGCTCATAGTGGGTCAGCACATACTTGGTAAAGCATTTGCCGAAAGACCCCGTACCGCCTGTAATGAGTATTGTTTTTCCGTTTAACATATGACTCCTTTCTGCTCATCCTTCTTTATAAGGCAATCGCAAAACGTCTCACAATTTCCTTTTGATGGAATCCGTTTTTATATTCCCAGCTTACGGAACGCCTCCTCATAGGGCGCCTGACACAGTCCACGTTCCGTAATGATCCCTGTGATCAGGCCGTGATCCGTCACGTCAAAAGCGGGATTATACACCTTTACGCCCTCGGGCGCCATGCGTTCCCTGTACCACATTTCCGTAATTTCCGAAGGATCTCGCTCCTCGATAGGGATCTGCGCTCCCGTTTGGATGGACATATCTATGGTAGACGTCGGCGCGCACACATAAAAGGGAATCCCATAGTGCTTCGCCAACACTGCTACCCCCGAAGTACCAATCTTATTCGCCGTATCTCCGTTTGCGGCTACTCTGTCGCAGCCCACAAACACCAGATTCACCTTTCCCGCCTGCATCACGGCAGACGCCATGTTATCGCAGATCAGGGTGGTATCGATCCCTGCGTCGTGTAATTCAAAGGCCGTCAGCCTTGCTCCCTGTAAAAGCGGTCTGGTCTCATCGCAGTACACGCGGAAATCGCGCAGACCCTTTTCCAAGGCAATATACATCGGCGCAGTGGCAGTCCCATACTTTGCTGTAGCAAGTGTCCCCGCATTGCAGTGGGTGAGAATCCCGTCTCCGGGCTTCATCAGCGAAAAGCCGATTTCACCGATGCGCCTGCTGATGTCCACATCTTCATCGCGTATCGCCTGCGCCTCCGCAAAGAGTCTTTCTTTGATCTCAGGAATCGACATGTCCGCGACTTCCCGCAGCACACGTTCCATTCGATCAAGCGCCCAAAAAAGGTTCACCGCCGTAGGACGCGCCCCTGCCAGATACGCCTTTTTCTCTAAAAATGCGGCCAAAAAATCTTTATGATCTTCCGCTTCGATACGGGAAGCGGCAAGCGCCATGGCATAGCCCGCGCAGACCCCAATGGCCGGCGCGCCCCGCACCCGCAAAAAACGGATCGCCTCAAAGATATCCTCTATTTTCTCAAGCCGCAGCACCTTTACCGTCCCCGGAAGCAGGGTCTGGTCTAAGATCTCCAGACAGCTTCTGTCCTCCGAAAGGCGCACGGTATCCAAATCAAGTACACGCATAGTCGTCTCCATTCGGCGCATATTTTACCATAAATCCAACATAGCAGGACAATTTTACAATCCCCGCATCTTAAACCATTATAGCAGTTTTTAAGGGTGTGTCAAATGCCCCGCCTCAGGGATTTACAGCGCTGTTCCAAGCCGCTCCATCCCCACAATAGTACCATTCCGAACAATACTTATGCCTATACTGCAAGTGGCCTTCCGTCAGCTTAAAATTCCCCGCAGGCAGCCGCATACTCTGCGCTTCTTCTTCCTTCACATCATCATAATAGGGAAGATAGATCACCACTGCGTCCGCATCCGCAATCGCCGATTCCCCCAGCGGCTCCTCATTTTCAGCGGAAACAAAATAGACGCGGTCATATTCCATCAGCTCGTCTGCTACTGCCCAGATACACCATTCTTCTCCGGGCCGATAAACATAGACCACGGGAATATCTGCCGCCGCCTGCTCTCTCGCCAGGGCAACCGCCTCCCCCGCCTCCGGATAGAGAAACACCACCTCCGCAAACAGATACCCGCTTGCCACCATCACCAGGCAAAAGACGATCGCCGCTGGGCATAACCGATAAAGCCGCCCCGGTTTCTTCTCCTCTCCTGCAACGCGTCTGACATCCGCCAAAGATACTGCCTGCCTCCACAGTGTGCTGCAGGCATAGACAACGAGCAGCACGACGATCCCGTAAATCGGAAGCTGGTAGCGATTCGAGGTATTGCCAAGCAGCAGCGCTGTCTTGGAAACGGCGATAAAGTAGCCCGCTGCCGTAAAAAACAGCATCCAAAATGCCATGCCAAATCGAGGTGGGTTTTGGGCTCTCTGCCGCCAAACTCTGACCGCCAGCGCTGCCATCACAATCAGGATGATAAAAAAGAAATACCCAAACACATAACCATTCAACAAATCCAGAAAAAAGCCAAGCCGCTCAAAAGTATTCGACAAATCAAAAAAGTTTTGTGTGGCCTGCGCGCCCCGCTGCCCGCGAAACATCTGCCCTGGAAAGGACGGGTAAGTCAGATAAGCCAATCCAAAGGCAATCCCCTGCGCCAAGCCGTACCGCAAACAATTCCAGATTTTTCTCTCCCGCCATAACAGCCACAGACAAAAGGCGCCTGCCAGAAAGAATAGGAAGATAAAATAATAATACTGGGTCAAAAATCCGAGATAGGTCACGATTGCCATGAGAAGCAGCGTTGCCGCAGGCAGGAACACCGTCCTCCCCTGCGCGTCATTGTTTCCTTTCTCTGCCCTAAATGAGCTTTCCCCGTTTTCCTGCTTTGCCCGAGGAAACCCTACGCCGTCTCCTTTCGCGCACGCCGCCCCTCCGCTACCATTTCCCGCACCGCATATCTGCGCCGCCTGCCTTTCGCCGTCCTCCCGCACCACGCGCACATGCAGGATCGCGCACAGCAGCACAAAGGTCGTGAGCATCTCATACATCCTGATAAACACCACGCCGCTCATGGCCGCCGGGGAAAATCCGTATACCAGATTGACAAGGAGCGTTATGGTCCAATCCTTCTCGCTAACTAAGTGAGTCAACCATGCCAACAGACATAAATTGATTCCGTGGAAAAAGAAGTTCACAGACAGCCCAATCCATTTGGAAAAGACCCCCGGCACAAGGGAGGCCACCGTATGAAAGACCCAATAATACATGGGCGGGTGCACATCCCAGGACTGCACCTCTTTTACCAGTCCATACTGAAATCGTTCATTCGGCAGCACCACGAACTCATTACGATAGGTTTCCCGCTCCATCCATTTCCCATTCTCCACATAAAAGCCGTTCGTGCGCGCCGTGGAATAATAAGTGTAAAATTCATCCTCGTGAAAACCCTGTTTCTGCGTACAAAAATAGAAGGCCGCCGCCATCTGCACGACCCAGAGGATAAAGAAACGAATAAGATATTTTCTTTTTATTTCACTATTACGCAATGCGTTCATGCCCGCAGCTCCATGCTATATTCGCCTGTTCTCTGCTTTTTCGCAGCTTTCTCCGTCTCACTCTCTGCTTCCGTCTGCCATTGCTTTTCCCTGCTATTCAATTCATCCAACAGCTTTCTTTTATGCGCCTCTCCGCAATTTCATCTTCCCTGCATGCACCCGCCTGACCGTCTTTGGCGAGGCTGTAAACAACAGCAGATACGCCTTATTCTTTTTCGTCAGATACGGATTTTTTATCGTATCGAAAAGATGTCTGCGCAGATACGTTTTCACCCTTTTATAAAATGCGTTGTCCGCCCGCATCTGCAAAATCGGCACATGCAGCAGATAATCCAACCGCTGATAGAGATTGAAACGAATCGCGTACGCGTGGAGAGCAGGATACTTTTCGTCCACCAGCGCCTGCATCCCGTCGGCATTTTCCACGATATCGGTAAAGACGCGGGAAAAGCTGTCCTTCGTCCTCATCCTGGTAGTGCTGGTCTTTCTTGCCACCACATGATACCCCTGTTTTGGCAGGATCACAATACCCGTAATCTCCTGTAAAATCTCCACAAGCAGTCTGAAATCCTCATTCAATTCCCCCTCCGGAAAGCGGTGCGCTCCAAACACTTCACGGGGAAAAAGTTTCGTGCAGAACGAACAGTCTCCCCGATGCAGGAGCAGTTCTTTGATAAAAGTTTCGGCATCGCAAAACCATTCCTTTGCAGGAGGAATACAAACATCCGGCAGGCGGTTGTCATCCTCGTCCACCTCGTCCCTGGAAATCTGCGCTACAGGATAATCTCCTGCCGTCAGCGCCCGCAACAGTTCCTCATAAACATAAGGCTCCAGATAATCGTCACTGTCCGCAAAAGCAAGGTATTCTCCCGTCGCCAACGAAATGCCCACATTGCGCGCCGAGGATGCGCCGCCGTTTTCCTTATGATGGATACGAATGCGAGGATCTGTTTTGGCAAGCTCCTCCACAAGTGCCGCCGTCCCGTCGGTGGAGCCGTCGTCGATCAGCAGGATCTCCAGATTGGGATACGTCTGCGCGCAGAGGGAGCGCACACACTTTTCCAGACAGTTTATGGAATTGTATACCGGCACGATCACGCTGATTTTTTTTGCTTCCATTTGTTCCTTTCTATCTATGCGTCTGCCCCTTCTTCTATCCATTCCTTTAATTTCTTCTGAAGTTCCTTCTTATCAGGCAAATACAATTGATACTCTGCTGCATAAATATTGACATCATCCGGCAATGGAATTTCTACAAGAGCATCATCTTTTTCCTTGCATAGTAAAATTCCCACCGTTGGATTTTCCTCCGGCAGCTTCTCATATCTGTCATAGTAATGTACATACATTAGCTGAATAATGTTAATCTGCTTGGCTGTAATTCCCCTCGCATATTCAACTAAATCTATTGAATTTGTGCACAATTCATTCAATGATTATTCAGCTTTTATGTCTACTGGCAGTTGTCTCTCCATATTTCAATCTCCCATAACTTAACTTCCTTTTCAGGATTGTGTTTCTAAACGCATACATTTCCAAATGAGTACATAACTCCAAAAAGAGAAATAAACTAGTATTCTTTTACCTCACTCTGGCACGCCTAGGTACTTCCCCGGTTTGATAACAGGCGCCGCACTCATCGGCCCCTCGGCCTCCGCCCTGATTTCTCCCTGCCGCAGTCTCTCCACAAACCGCAAAAGCGCCGCCGCCGCATGATCTGCATTCCACAGGTCGTGGATGGTCTCGTAGGCTGCCCGGCCCATCTGCTTTCTTTCGTTCCAATGTGCAAAGAGGTCGAGCATAAGCGCTTCCATCTTATCATAACTACCATGCGGATAGAGCAGGCCGTTTTCGCCGTGGCGGATGAGGTAGGGTGCCGCGCCCACCTGCACGTTTACTACCTCCACACAGCCGCTGTTCATGCCCTCATTCACCACCGCGCCCCATCCTTCCAGATGATTGCTGGTAAAGAGATGGATATGACAGCGCTCCATGATATCCCGCACTTTTTCAGGAGGCGTAAACCCATGAAAAGTGAAGGCATCCGCCAGCCCTTCCCGCTCCACTTTTTGTCGGATGGCAGGCAGAAGTTCTCCGCCGCCCACCATATGGATGTGAAAGGCGTGATTTTTTTGCCGTAAGGTCTTTGCCAGCCGCACTGCATATTCAGGATGCTTTAAGGGGATAAATCGCCCCGCCCAGACAATGTGAAGTGGTCCGTCCTCCGCTTTGAGCGCCGCAAATGCCGCATCGCTGTAGGTACGCAGGGCTGTAAAATACCCCCATTGAAACAACTTATTCGGGTAGGCGCCGATCAGATGAAAATCCGAAGCGGCGTAGGCTCCCGCACAGAGCATACACACATTCTGTTTCCGATACCTGATATGCTCCCTGTATTTGGCAATAAGCCCTCTGGGGGAGACCGCCTTCCACTGTCCTTCGCGGTACAGCCTTTCACTGACCCGCAGCGTAGTCTTCCCCGACTGCAGCCTGGGCGTCACGATATCCTCCCGCCCCGTCCAGCCAAAGAGCACGACGTCACTTTCCATGATTTTTTTCAGGCATTCGTACTCGTCGTCATACAGGCACATTATATATGATATTTCGTTTATATCAACGCGCCATCCCATCTCCACGCGCTCCGCCTCCATCGGCATGGTCTGAATAAAGGTAAACCCCTTCCCCAGCCGTTTCCAAAGCGCCTCGCAAAACGGGATCTGATGATGGTTGATATAATTTGATACAAACGTAAATGTCATTCCATTAACTCCCGATAAATGTGCATCAGCCGATAATAATTCTGATCCGCATCGTGATTGACACGGGCGTGCTTTCTGGCATTGTCGGAAAGGCGGTCCACGATCGCTTCTTTCGTAAAGATCTCGATAATGCTGTCCGCCAGTGCATCCACATCCCCGGGCGGATAGAGGAAACCGTCGCCGCCGTCCGTGAGGATGTTATGTATGCCGCCCACATTTGCCGCCACACAGGGCACACCGAGAAGCATCGCCTCTCCCACGGAATTGGGAGAATTTTCCAGAGCGGAAGGGCAGACGAACACATGGCAGCTCAGATACTGCTTTTTCATCTCCTCCGCATCCAGACGGCCGAGCATGGTCACCTTCTCCTCGAGGTGATGTTCGCGGATCAATTTTTTCAGATACTTGCCGTAGGCGGGAAGCTTTAGCACATCCTTCCAAGTTTCCGCTTTCAAAATATTCGCACCCGCCACGTAGACCTCCGTATCCGGAAACTGCTCCAGAATCTTCGGCATGGCCTGCAGCAGATAGTGAAAGCCTTTCAGGGGATAATCTCCCTGGCTTAAGAAAATACGATACGTCTGGCAGTTATATTTACTCCAGCGGTCGCGGTAGAATACACCGCGCAGCGTTTCATTCAGATAGTGATACTTTGCATCGGGATTGATTTTTTGCGTTTCCGCCCGGTCAAAGTCCGTGCGGCCCGCAATGTGCCCCGTCCGCTTGATTGCCTCGATCTCATATTCACCGCGCTTCTCAAACTTTTTCTGCTGCTGCCTGATGCTGTCTTTTCTGACCCGGTCCCGAAACGTGCTCTGCCTTTGAACCTTTACCGGCAGATCCGCCATATAGACCTTTGCAATCGCGGAAATGACACCCTGAATGCCCACAAGCGTCCGCTGCGGGTTGTCAAACACCTTGATCGCAGCAAGCGCATGAGGAAATTCCGTGCCGAACACGTGCAGGATATCAGGCTTAAAATCACCTAGGATCAGCTCGAAATGCTTCTCCAACTCCACATCGTAATGCTCCGGCGCAGTCAGATCCTCCACAAACCCATAACAGTGGCAGGAAATATTTTCCCCAAGCTGCATCACCCTGTCAAAATTTCCCACGGATTCATCCACCGGAAAGGCAATTCCCAGTTCGATCCGATTCCGATCCTGCTCCATCACCACCCTGTCAAGAAGTCCCGAAAGCCAGCCTTCTCTGTTGCTGCAAGGAAGGTTCAGCCTCTTGGCGATCGCCGGCAGCATAATGTTACACACCCACAACACTTTCATTTCTTCGCTTGTTCCTTTCTGTGATTTCTTTCGTTATTCCGCCTATACCTGCATAATTCTCCTGTCAGGCTTTGGTATCATGCGCCCATCTCTGCTCTCCTGTTTACAAGTCTCCGATTCATGCGCTCAATTTTTCTCTCTGTTGTACAACATGCGCTTAACTCTTTGGTATCCTTCCGCTGTGACAGGATTCTGTGCCAGATAGGTCCTAAACGGCGACAGCGTCAAAAGCATGATGAGCTGATAGGTAAAAATCTGCCCCTTGCTCATATACTTTCGCACGATGTGCCTGTGCTCAGCAGCGGAACGTTCCCTGTTTTCTTTCGTCTCCGAAAAGCCACCGCCCTCGTAAGAAGTCACCGTGACCGGCAGATAACGCATCTTGGCGTGCGCCTTGTAATAGCACCAGAGAAAATGTTCATAATCGGCACGCACCTGATAGCAGGTATGAAATCCTCTTTTTTTTAGGAGCCTTCTGTCATAAAAACAGGCCTGATGGCAGGGCACATTGCGATAGCAGGCAAAATCGTCGATTTTCGGATTCGACATTACCGCCGCGCCCGTCGCCCGCTCTCTGATATTGCCGTAGAAGATACGCGGCGGAAGATTGCGTTGTCTCTCCTGTTCTCCAACGGATGGCCGTCCTTTTAGCGATACGCCCGCTTCCCGGCTTTGCTGACCCTTTGAGTCAATCTCGATATGATGCCGCACTCTGGCAAGCACCGTATCGTCCTCGAAATAGTCTCCGCAGTTTAGGAAAAAAAGATACCTGCCTGACGCGTAGGAAACTGCGCGGTTCATGGCATCGTAAATGCCCTCGTCCTTCTCCCTGAAAATTTTTAAGTCTTTTCCGGGCGTCAGTTTTTCGACAGAGCCGTCCGTGGAAAGACCATCCTCCACGATGATCTCATAATCCTTTTCCGTCTGACGGCGGATGCTCTCGATCGTTTTCTGTAATTTTTCGCCTGCGTTATAACAGACGACGATGATACTAAATGTCATATATTCTTTCTCCTGATATTTCGCCGTTTCGAGTTTGCGAAGATAATTCTAAAAGAATTTCTTCAGGCAAATCTCGCGATCGAGCTTGCTCGATCTGTCAATTGACATCCGACAGGATGTTTACCATATCGTTGAACAAAAATGTCTTATAGGGCAGAACCAGCACGCCGTCATTCGCGGCGCGCCTTAAGTACACTGCAAAATAGAGTACCGCCGCCAGCAAAATCCCGGCCCGAAACAGCCGCCGCCATCTTTCATCTTTCACCCTTGCAAGGAGCATGGGCAAAAACAGGATCTGACTTACAGTCAGGTAGTAGCCGATCCGCGATATAATAGGCAAAAACGAGCAAAACGTGTAAAGTACCAGCGCACCCAGATTAAGGTAGAAATAAAACCAAAATCGTGCGTCTTCCGCCAATGTTTCCGCCTTCTCTCTCCGCTCCATCAGATACACGATCCCCGCAAAGGCAAGCACCGCCGCGCAGCGCAGGATATTGATATAACTGGTGCCGCCCTCCAGATACTCCGTATCCTCATAGGTCGGATAGAGAAACACCACCACTTTCAGATAAAAATCCTGCATAAATAAAAAGGTCGTGCAAAAGAGCGCCGCCAACGCCAGCTGCCATTTCTTCCATCGAAGGGAAGCCAGAAAATAGAGCGGTATCACCACCAAAAGCGACTTATGGAAGGTCGCACCCAAAAGGACTAAAATAAGAAATCTGCCCCACTGCCTGCGCAGCACAAACCTCATGGAATAAAGGGCGATCGCAAGCGCGAGATAATAGCGCACCGTGCTGAAGGTCTGAAAGTAATATCCCAACGTCATAAACAGGAAAAAGCTTAGAGAAAACTCGTCGCTCTGCTCATATAACGCCAGCAGAAAAAGAAGCACCGTCACAAAAGAATAGACCGCAAACACCAGCAGAAAATTCTCAAATCCCGACAGTCCGTAAATCAGCTTTACCAGCAGATTAAAACCAATCTCCGTGGGCACATAGGAATCGCAGTTGACAAGGTGCATAAACTCTACATATTTGGCATAGTCATTGCCGACATTCAGTCTGCACGCGGAAAGGGCAAAGAGGATGATAAAAATCGCCCACAGGCAGACCTTGTTTGTAAGCTGTTGCCGTGTTACCGTATGGGGTTGTCTGATCGGGTGGTTATCCACCATCCCCGCAAGCAGCGCCGTAAAAACCGCCACCGTAATATAAAGGATCATCCGCCTTTTGCCTCCCGCACACCCTCACACATGATGCGATAGGCTTTCTTGATTGAAATTTCCCGACACATTTCCTTCCTGTGCACCAGAAGGAACCGCAGGGCAAGCGGCCTGGCAAGCCCTCCGTAAAGATGATGGTAGAGCACGCCCCTGTCGCGGAAAAATTTTTCAGTATAGCCGTTAAACCAGGTAGAAGGACGCTCCTTCTCCTCCCCGATGCAGGCCGTATGTGCATATACGGTAAGCCCCGCCCGCAGGCAGTCCCGCAGAAAAAGGCTGTCCTCCCCGTTGCTGTACTTTGCACCGCCGCCAAACAGAAGCGAATAATGCACATTCGCCCGCCGCAGGGACGAAAGCTTCGCTGAAATGCTGTAAGCAGGATATCTGCCGTAATTCTTCCAGGTGACGCGGCAGATCGACCGATTCCAGTAAGTCCTGCGGGCGGGAGCGACCTTTACATTAAAAAGAATCAGATCCGCGTCGGGAAGGGCACGGTAAGCATCCATAACTTTTTCCGCATAGTCAGACGAAAGCACGATATCCTCATCGGAAAAAAGCACCTGTTCTCCCGAAGCATGTAACAGCGCCGTGTTACGGCTCAGCCCCACGCCCCGCTCGGGCATGGAAAAACAGCGCGCCGTTCCGTTCGGTACGGAAAGCGTTTCATACCCATACCGATCGCATTGGTTCACAAGGACCGCATCTGTGGCAATATTCATTTTTGAAAGAAGTGCCGCCGCGTCTTTTTCCACCGCGGAGACCAGGACCTCCAATTTCATGCCGCACCTCTTCTCTCTCCTGCCCATATGTTCCTGCCAATCGCTACGCTTCTTTCACATCCCGCAGCCGCAGACATTCTCTCCCATAATATTTCCGCAAAAATCCCGCGTCACAGTCCCGTATCGCCACACCCAAAAGTGCGCAGTCCTGCGCCGCCAGCTGATCGATCGCATAGGATACCCAGGCGGCATTTGCCTTTCCAAACGGAACGGACAAAACCACGCCCGGCGCCTCACGAAGATTTTGAAAATCCTCCTCCACAAAAGGCTGCTCCAAAGAAGCTTCACAGACCGTGATATCTCCTGCCTTTTCACGCAGATAAGCAAGGTTCTTTTCATAATCTCCGCTCAGATTCCCAGGTCCATCCACATAGCCTAAAAACAATACATCCGTCACTTTTTTCAGGTCGCCTGTCACAAGAATCCTTGCCTCAAAAACACCGCGGAGTGCAAGACCCAACAGCGCAAGGAAAAGGCCTAAAAACAGCCCCAGCAAAACAGCCTGCAGCAGGCGGCTGTCCGCCACCACCAGCTTTGCTTCCGTCTCCTGAATCGCGCTGATCTCAATAAACTCCTTCGCCTGCTTTCCGTATGCGGTAAGCGCCTGCACCGCAGCGTGCAAAATCGCTTCCGTACGCTCCTCCCGGTTCGTTGTCACCGTCACGGTGAGCAGCCGAATATCCGAAAGAATTTCCGCCTTGAGCGACGCCTGCACTTCCTCTCGGGTATAATCCCCCGAGAGATAAGAAAGCGTCAAGTCCATGAGCGGGTCAGCCGCCATTAAATCATTCCAGGTATAGCCATTGTATGCCTGATAAACTTCCCCCGTCTCATCTGCCGCAAAATCCAGATATACCTTCGCAAACGCCTGATATTCCCGCTCCCCCTCCGGAACCGTCCGCGACAGCGTATAGATAACCCCAAAAAGAAGCGCCGCCGCCACACCAATCACAATCACGAAAGGAAGCCGCCGCCACAGACAGATCATATACTTTTTCAAATCCATGCCCTCATTTATATAGCTGCTTTCCATAGCGTAAACCTTTCTATTTCATGGCCGTCGTCTGATCCTTTTCGACCCCCTCCGTACTCTCCGGCTTGATCAGGATCTTCAACGTAAGCATCATCAGCTTTAAGTCCAGCCATACCGAGTACTGTTCAATATAGGTTAAATCCAGTTTTAATTTATCATAAGGCGTGGTGTTATATTTCCCATAAACCTGCGCATAACCCGCTAGCCCCGCCTTCACCTTCATACGAAATGCGAACTCAGGCATTTCCTCCAGATACTTGTCAATGATCTCAGGCCGCTCCGGTCTGGGACCGATAAAGGACATTTCTCCCTTTAAGATATTGATGAGCTGCGGCAGTTCGTCGATCCTGGTCGCGCGGATAAATTTCCCGATCGGCGTAATACGGTCATCATTCTTTGATGCCAGCCTTGCCACACCGTCCTTCTCAGCATCCACCCGCATACTGCGGAATTTGAGAATATAAAATTCTTTTCGGTCTCTGGTGCAGCGAATCTGTTTATAAAAGACAGGACCGCCGTCATAGAGCTTGATCGCCACCGCCGTGATCAGCATAAAGGGCGACGCGATCACCAAAAGGATCACGGAACAAACCAAGTCGATCAGCCGTTTTGCCAGCCGCTGCTCCACTTTCAGAGAGTACTCCCTGGTCAGGTAAACGGGCGTGTCAAACAGGTGCAGCTGATCCGCGCCCTTCACCAGCACATCAGATATTTTGGGCATCATATAAACGCGGATGGACCGGCTGTAACAGAATTTTAAAAGATCGTTCCGCACCGCCACGGGAATGTCCCAAAGCACCACCGCACCGTACTTTCCATTGATCTCACGCTTGACGGCGTCCATTCCCTCGGAAACGTTTATGCAATTTTTCACCTGATACTTGTCCCGGCGGGAGTTGAATTTGGCTATGATATCATCAATCGGCCTCTCACCGTGGACAATGAGGATATCTCTGGGTGGAAAGGCCTTGTAATAACAGGCGTTACAGACATAGATCCAGACTGCCGAAATAATGATCTGTATCAGCATTACCATCGCAATAGGGCGCACTGCCACCACCCAGTTTGCCATCAGAGATATCTGGAAATATGAAATCACATTGACAAATAAAAGGGAAAAGACCTCCGAGATAAAAACATCTGTCGCCTTCAAATAGCCAACCTTTAATGCGCCGTACATATTGGCAAAAAAGAATAGCAGCACAAAATAAATCAGGATCATTAACAAATGACCGTTGCGGAAAAATTTTGCTTTGCCGTGAAAGCGCAGATAAGGATAGTATTCCTGAAACCAAAAATAAGCGTAGACCGCCGTGTGAATGATCAACCCAACGAAGGACAACTGCAATATAATCAATCTTTTTAAGGATTCAAATCGTCTCATGGTTCACTCCGTTTTGCGTTACAGACGCCTTAAAACAGCCCTGAAAGCCCATGGAATAAAGTATCGAAGGCTCTCCGGTACCGAAAACCCTTCCTGCCTGCGATAAAGATTCCAGATCCGCCGCAGCGCTTTTATCTTGTTGGAAGAAAGGGATTTTGGCGGTCTTCTGTAGATTGCAAGCGTCTCGTCAAGCCCATACGCCTTATGGCCCGCCCGCAGGATATTCCACCAGGTTGCTGTATCTTCGCTCTCCACCAGCGGCATCCTGATCAGCTCGTCCATGATCTTTTCTCTGTCAAGAAGCACCGTAGTGGTAAAAATTACCGTCCGCGAAAGGGCTTTTTGATAAGTGAGAACGGGCGGCACGTGTACCACCTTCCCTGTGGGGGCCGCCTCCTCATCGCCAAACTCATAGGCGCTGAATACAAACCCCGCCTTATTTTTTTGTAAAAAAGCAAGCTCTTTTGTAAGTTTTTCAGGATACCAAACATCGTCCGCATCGAGAAAGGCGATATATCTGCCCCGCGCAAGCGCAAGTCCCGTGTTTCTCGCAGCCGCCGCTCCCTCATTTTTCTCCTTGCAAAGAAAAAGAATCTGTCTGCCCTTACCGTCCGTATAGCGTTCTGCCCGGCGCACATTAGATATCCGCGCGGAAAATTCTGCCGTCACATCCTGCCGGCTGTATCCCGCAAGCGCGCTGCGGACAGTCTGTGCACTTGCGTCAGGCGAAGCGTCTTCGATCAGCAACAGCTCCCAGCTCTCAAAAGTCTGCGCCGCCACCATATCTATGGTTTTCGTAATATACTTCTCTGCGCCGTACACCGGAACGATCACGCTGATCAGCCCGTCTTCTCTTTCCTTCAAGCCTTCTCTCCTTCGCTTTCATCCGGCGCCTCTCCTCCCGTCTCCTCCTTCACCAGGTAGATCGGGCGCTTCTTTACTTCCATATACGTCTTTGATAAATACTGCCCCAAAATCCCCAGGCAAAAAAGCTGCACCCCACTGACCATCATGATGATGCAAACCAAAGACGGCCATCCGGAAGTCGGGTCGTCAAACAATATTTTACGTACGATCGTAAAAATGATCATCGCAAAAGCAAGCACACAAAACAGCACGCCCATCACGGAAGCAATGGTAAGCGGCGCCGTGGAAAAGGCGATGATCCCTTCCAGCGAATAGAGAAAAAGCTTCCAAAAAGACCACTTCGTTTCCCCTTTTCTGCGTTCTATATTCTCATATTCCAACCACTTGGTCTCATAGCCCACCCAGCCGAAAATCCCCTTGGTAAAACGGTTATACTCGGACATCGCCAAAATCGCGTCCACCACCTGTCTGGTCATCAGGCGATAATCCCGCGCGCCGTCCACGATCTCCGTGCGGGAGATCCGATTCATCAGCCGATAAAACATCCTCGCAAAAAAGGAACGGATCAAGGGCTCACCCTTTCTTGTCACGCGCCTGGTCGCCACGGAGTCATACCCCTGCTCGATATAGGAATACATCTCCGGCAAAAGCGAGGGCGGGTCCTGCAAATCCGCATCCATCAATACCGCCAAATCGCCCTTACATTTCTGCAAGCCTGCGTAGATTGCCGCTTCTTTCCCGAAATTACGGGAAAAGGAAACAAGCCTCACGCGCGCATCTTCCGCACAAAGTTTTTTTACCTCCGAGACTGTCTTATCTTTGGAGCCGTCATCCACATAAAGGATTTCCAAAGCGATCTGCTTTTTCTCAAAAAATTCCGTATTTTTACATAATTCATCATAGAAATCCCTGACGTTTTCTTCTTCATTGTAACAGGGCACGATAACGCTGAGTAACTTCATAACGTTCTCCTTTCGTGCATATCGATAATAGTGTACCACATTTACATAAAAAAAGGAAGAGACGTATCTCTCCCTTCTAACCAATCAAACCATTTTCCAAACGTATGTGATCCGCCACGACGGCTATGTACTCACTGTTGGTCGGTCTGGTATATTCCGGACTGTTGCTGTAGCCAAACAATTCCTCAAACAGATCGCCGTTCCCTCTGTCCCAGGAAACCTCGATCGCATTGCGGATCGCCCGCTCCACTTTTGTGTCCGTGGTCTGATAATGCTTTGCCAGATCAGGATACAAAAGCTTTGTAACGCTCCCCACAAGCTCCATATCCTCCACGCACATCTCCAGCGCGCTCCGTAAAAACTGATATCCCCGCAAATGTGCCGGTATACCGAGTTCCAACATGAAATCCGAGATCATCTGCGTAGTCTCATGTTTGCTCACCATATTCTGTTGTGCCATTCCCCTTTTACTCCTTTGCAACTTTATAGTTTGACAACCTTGCCATCGTTTCCCCGTCGGTTATCATTTTCTTTCGACATGATACCAAATATCCATCGCGCTGTAAATCATAAGTTATCGCGCTGTCGCGTCCTATAATCGCGCTTCTTCCACGTTTTCCCGAAACCATTTGTAGGCGAGCTCAACACCCTCTTCCAGCTCGATCCGGTGCCGCCAGCCAAGCCCGTGAAGTTTTGTCACATCCGTAAGCTTTCTCGGCGTGCCGTCCGGCATATCCTTGTTCCATACGATCTCACCCGTATAACCTACTACTTTCTGCACGGTCTTCGCCAGTTCCCTGATCGTGACTTCCTTGCCTGTGCCGATGTTCACGTGCTGTTCGCCGCTGTAATGTTCTAAAAGAAACACACAGGCATCCGCCATATCATCCACATATAAAAACTCCCGCAGCGGCGTGCCCGTGCCCCACAACTGTACCGTGGGATCGCCGTTCACCTTGGCATCGTGGAATTTACGGATCATCGCCGGCATCACATGGGATCCTTCCAGATCGTAATTATCATGAGGACCGTAAAGATTAGTCGGCATACAGCTGATGAAATCATCCCCGTACTGCCTCTTATAAAACCTGCACATCTCAAGCCCCGCGATCTTCGCAATGGCATAGGCCTCGTTCGTCTCCTCCAGCGGCCCGGTGAGCAGTGCGTCCTCCGGAATCGGCTGCGGTGCCATGCGGGGATAAATGCAGGTGCTTCCCAAAAACAGAAGTTTCTTCACCTGATATTCGTGGCAGCACTGGATCACATTGCACTGGATCTGCATATTCTCGTATGCGAACTCCGCAGGCGCTGTATTGTTGGCGTTGATGCCGCCCACTTTTGCCGCCGCCAAAACCACCACATCCGGGCGCTCCTTCTCAAAAAAATCACGCACCTCTTGTTGACTAAGCAAGTCAAGTTCTTTGTGCGTCCTGCCGATCACATTCGTGTAGCCCTTCGCCTGCAGGGAACGTACGATCGCGCTGCCCACCAGCCCTCTATGCCCTGCCACGTAAATCTTGTCCGTCTGCTTCATCCTGCTCTCCTAATCCTATGCCATTTTATCAGCGCGGCATCTTTGCCGCACCCGATCATGTCTGCTAATAGTTTATCACAGGACCTTTTCTTTTTCAAGAAGTGCCGTTTCTGTCTGCACATATCATGACACTTATGATATAATAGCCGTAATGCAAATGAATGGATTTCAATACAAATCACTTGGGAGAACTTATCAAAATGACAAAAAAGAAACGGCAGCCGAAAAAAATCATCCTGACCGCAGTATGTATTTTAGCGGTATTATTGATCATCGGGGACTGGGCGTTGTCCGTAACCATTTACAATGAAAATTTCAACAAACGTTTTGAAAGCTACGAACCGCTTCTGCTGTCTGTCGATGATTACGAGGGATTACAGCGCACCAAATATGAATTTCCTTCTGACAAAGGGCAGAAACTGACCGGCTATCTGTACAGCACAGGGGAAGACCAGCGCGGCATCCTTGTATTGGCGCATGGTTTCGGCGGCGGCGGACATAATTCGTACATGGATTGTGCAAACTACTTTGCCCAACACGGTTATTACGTGTTCGCCTATGATGCCACCGGAAACGATGAGAGCGAAGGAAAAGGCGTGGGCGGCCTGCCGCAGGGAGTGGTCGACCTTGACTACGCGATTTCCTTTGTGGAGCAAAGCGGCAATTTTGCCGATCTGCCCATCGTTTTATTCGGACACAGCTGGGGCGGATACAGCGTCTGCAGCGTACTTACTTACCATCCCGAAGTAAAGGCTGTCATCGAATGTTCCGGTTTCAACAGTTCCATCGATCTGTTTGAATCAGAAGGGAAAAAGCAGGCAGGAAACGGAATCTATCTGATGCTGCCGTTCGTCAAACTGCATGAATGGCTCAAATATGGCAGCTATGCCTCGAACACGGCGCTGGATGGTTTTGCCGCATCCAATGCGGCTGTCATGATCGTGCATGGCACCGATGACGATGTTGTCCCGATTCATTACGGATATGATACTTATTACATAAAATACGGAGACGATCCCCGCTTTTCCTTTCTTCGCCTTGATCGTGCAGAACACAATCATATTTACCATGATACGGCCTATGTCGACGCGTTCAATACCTCATTTTCGCAATGGCTTGAAACACTGGATTACGACTATCAGGCCGCTGAAAACAAGGCACAGTTTACAAAGGAGAAAGCCGACTATATCCATGAAAATCTTGATCGGGATCAATGGAGTCATATGCTCAACGATGAACTGTTTGAGACTTTTTTAGAATTTTATGATACGCATCTACATTGACGGCCGCTATCGGCCGTCTTTTGCCTGATCCATTATTCTACCGCCTGTGCCGCGCGGAATCCATCCCCAATGCCTTCCCCCAAAAAGGCGATCTGCGGTCTGGTCGGCGCGGAGGGAAACGCGTCATACCCCGTCTGATCTCCCTCGACAGGGTAATAAAAGGTCACCCCTTCGATCTTGCAGGATTCCACAGCAAAATTTTCATAATCCTTCTGCAAGATCCAGTGATTATTTTCATAGGAGGAAACGATGCCATGCCCCAGTGCAAATGCTTTGTAAACGAGCAGCAAACATATTGCTGCGCAAGCACACCGACTTACTGCCTTCCGCCTGCTGCCAATCGGCACCCGCCGCTCCGTTTCCATCACCGCCGCATAGATTCCCCCGAACACAAGCGCCGGGGTCAGATACACATAAACGCAGCCGTAGCGCATCAGGGGCGAAGTGCCCAGCCAGAAAATGAAGGAGGCCGTTACCGTACACTGTATCAGCAAAAGTGCAAAAAACCGGCGCCGCCATAAGCAATACCCGATCCAAACAAGCAGCGCCACCACTGCCAAAACCGCAGCCATCACAAAAACTTTATCGCTTCCTGCCAGAGCACGAAACCACTCGGGAAGCCATGCCCTCGGCGAAATATCATAATTTGCCACATCGCTGTAACCCCTGCCCCAGACCTGAATCTCCCGCGCGTCATAATCCGCTATGCCCTTGGGTATCTTCCATGCCACATCAAAGAAATCAATGCTTGTAAAGGGGTAAACCAGCCACCCCGAAAGCAACACATTTCGGATCAAAAAAGGTAACGCCATCACAATGCCAAGCCCCAGATAAACGCCCGTCTGCCCCCACCGCTTCTCCTTTACCAGACGGCAGGCGGGATAAATGGTAAGCAGTAAAATCAAAGCCGCCGAAAGCTTCACCGTCAGCAAAAACACGGCGAGCACACATAAAAGCGCATAGGGGAAGATTTCCTTCTCTCCACGCTCCGCAAGCGAAAGCCATGTGATCACCAGATAAAAGGCAATCAACACCATAAAATAATCGGAAGCCGGAGAGATCATCTCATCGAAAATATTGACCAGATAATAGACGCACATCACTCGCGCAAAATCAGCGGCACGAAGCCTTCTTTCCCGCAGGGAATCTATAAGCCGCAGGCACCCTGCCGCCAGAACAAAGGCGAGAAATCCCGCCGCGCAGTGAAAAGACTGTCCCCCTAAAAAAAACATGCTGTAAAGGGCGGACAGCACAAAGGAAGAACTGTTATAGGCCAGCCTGCAATGCAGATTGCCGAGACCTTTTACCACGCCGTACTCCTCGATCCAGCGAATGCTCTGGGCATGGTAGAGAGCCGTGTCGTAGTGGGGGATCCCGTGGGAGGTGCCGTAGGCAAATAGCAGAAACAGCAATATCACAGAAGCGCATTTTATCACGCAAAATATACTGTCAGATTTCCCGCTCACCCCCGCCTCGGCTTTAACCGCGCCGCCGTCTCCCAACGGCAGCCACCCTTTCAGCGTATCCAATATTCCCTGCCGTTCCCGCAGAAAAATGACAATACAGGCGGCGCATAAAACGACATTCGCCCATAACCCTACGCCCGCAAACAGGCTGAAAAACTGCGCATAAACCGTGACGCAGACCAGCCCGCACATGACATACGCGTCTACGCCATATTCATAGGAGACCCGACCGACCGCCGCATCATCCACTCCCCCGATTTCATCCACGCTCTCCTTACCGACAGCATTTTCACCGTGCTTCGAGGCAATATAAGCAAGGTGCCGCGTTAAAAAACGCAGCACGCCATACCCCACCAAAAACGTGGTCAATATCATATAGGTCCATATCAATATCACCGACAACATTTCGCTATCTATTTCCTTTATATTACATCGTTTCCATTGCGTTTTTTATTACATCCTATTACACCCTAAAACGCATTTTCCAATATCGTATCTTGCGTCGCTTTTGGCGCAATTCAATTTTCGTTCTTACTCCGATATTCCTCGCAGCTCATTCCCGCGATCTCTTTCAAATCCGCATTCATCATCATGGAAACCAAACCCTTAAAGTCCACATCGCGCTTCCAACCAAGCTCCTTCTCCGCCTTCTGGCAGTTGCCCCAGAGAAATTCCACTTCCGCAGGACGATAAAATTCAGGATTGACATCCACAAGAAGCCTGTCCGTTTTTGCATCATACCCCTTCTCGTTTACGCCGCTGCCCTCCCAGCGGATGCTGATTCCAAGCTCCCCGAACGCTGCTTCCACAAACTCCCTGACCGTATGCGTCTCATTTGTCGCCAGCACATAGTCGTCCGCTTTATCCTGCTGCAGCATCAGCCACATCCCCTTGATGTAGTCCCCTGCAAAGCCCCAGTCACGTTTTGCATTCATATTGCCGAGAGAAAGCTTCTCCTGCTTTCCCGCAATGATATTCGCAATCGCCAGCGTAATTTTTCTCGTCACGAAATTCTCTCCGCGTCTGGGAGATTCATGGTTAAAAAGAATACCGTTGCAGGCGTACATATTATAAGATTCCCTGTAATTCACCGTGATCCAATAGGAGTAAAGCTTGGCCGCACCGTAAGGGCTCTTGGGATAAAAGGGTGTTTTCTCACTCTGCGGCGCTGTCTCCGGGATACCTCCAAAAAGTTCCGATGTGGAAGCCTGATAAAATCTGCATGTTCCGCCGTTTACCCGAATCGCCTCCAGAAGCTTTAAGGTACTTACACCCGTCGCCTCCGCCGTGTACTCCGGCACCTCAAAAGACACGCCCACATGAGACTGCGCCGCCAGATTATAGACTTCCGTCGGGCGAATCTCCGCAATCAACCGCATCAGGTTGCTGGAATCGGTGGTATCCGCATAGTGCAGGAAGAATTTCACCTTTTGATAGTCGGACGCGATCAGATGGTCGATACGCTGTGTATTGGCAATACTGTGCCTGCGGATCAGGCCGTGCACCTCGTACCCCTTTTCCAATAAAAACTCCGCCAGATAGGAGCCGTCCTGCCCCGTGATCCCTGTGATAAGCGCTGTCTTCTGCATCTTGATACACCGTTTCCTTTCTATCCGAATTTCAATCCCTTTTCAGCGTCGCCATAGGATTTGCTTTTCGTTTCACTCCTCGTGCCACGCTCTATTCTCGTCCATCTTCTCACAAAAAGCACCACCTGTAAAGAAAAACCGTGGTCATGCCTTTAATTTTGCTCCTTTAAGTATGCAGCAATCGCGTCATGCCAATCAGCAAACGCAAAATCCGTCGTCATGCGGAACATATAATTATCCAGAATAGAGTATGCGGGACGCTTCACCGCTGCGCCGTACTCCTCAGACGTGATTGCCTCCACCACGGTCTTTTTGCCTGCCAGGCGGAAGATTTCTTCCGTAAACTGAGCCCAGCTGCAATCCCCTTCGCAGGTCGCATGAAACAGCCCATAATTTTCCGTCGGCAAAAGATATGCGATCGCCTTTGCAAGCTCCGCCGCGCTCGTGGGAGAGCCCACCTGATCACGCACGACCCGCACCTTATCATTGGTCTCGCTCAGTCTGAGCATTGTTTTTACAAAATTCTTGCCGTCGCCGTAGAGCCACGCCGTGCGCAGGATGAAATGCCTGTCGTTAAACTCTTTGACAAATTCCTCTCCCGCAAGCTTCGTCCTGCCGTATGCCCCCTGCGGTCCCGTCGGATCGGTTTCCTTGTAGGGCCTCGTACCGTTGCCGTCGAACACATAGTCCGTAGAAATGTGCATCAGCTTTGCGCCCGTCTCGTTCGCCGCAATACTCAGATTGCGCGCGCCGATGGCATTGATGCGAAAGGCAAGATCCTCCTCCTTCTCGCAGGCTTCCACTGCCGTGTAGGCTGCACAGTTGATAATCGCATAGGGCTTGATCTCCCGCGCAAATTGCATCACGTCATCCACCTTCGTGATGTCCAGTTCTCCCACATCCGTATTGATCAGTTCATACTCGCTGCTGTTTTCGTATTGCAGATTCACGGCCCGCCCGAGCTGTCCGTTACAGCCTGTTACAATCATTCTTTTCATGTTGCTTTATCCTTTCTGTCTTTATCCTAAAAATATTTTTATTAATATTTGTCCTTATAAGTTTCTCTTGCTTTTTTGGTATATTCACAGACAAACTCATGCTTGGCATCCGTATAGCCGTCCCGATCATGTTCATAGGCTTTCCAGAGCCACAGCTTTAACTTCTCATATTCTTTCGCTATCGTAGGATTATCATTCAAGTAATCCCTGAAATACACTTCGTCGTTGTCGCCCGAATATCTCAAATGTAAGTGAAATACCTTTTCTGCAAATCCGTTTTCAGTATATCCTCTATTAAAAGATATCTTCCGCTCGCTTTCCGACATACAAAGATACCCGTTTTGTACGATCAGCTCCTTCACGTTAAAGATATCTTCCTGCAAAGGAATCTCCACCAAAATGTCAATGATCGGCTTGGCCCAAATGTTTTCGATCGCAGTGCTTCCAATATGGCTGATCCTTACATCTATCCCCGCTAAAAAATCATGTATTCTTTGACATTCTTCATTGTACCATACTCTCCATCTGTTATCATGCTCCACAAGAAAAATGGGAAATAACTGCCACAGTTCTTCCAATGTCATTTCCGATAATTTTTTGGACATCACATTCTCCATACATTTACGTCCCGTCAGGAATCGGCGCTCTCATCCTTATCCATTTCTTTCAGACACAAATGTCCAAGCTCGAGCAGCTTTCTCTGTGCATCCAGAATCTCATCCTCCGTACCGCTCCATTGTACCATATCTTCATGAATAAAGTACAGCATTCGTTCCGAAAGGTTTTTCAAAAAAGCTTTGACGACTTTGCCGGATGCGCCCATAAGCGCCGTCGTCAGCGTCACGTTGTCCGTATTTCGCAAAATAAGGCGGATCTCAAAATCTCCCAAACCCCCGAAATTCTCCAGTAAATCTGTTTTTTCGGAAAAACGTTTTTTGCCCTGATACTGTTCCAGTATTTCCTCGCGCGTATACTGTAATACTTCCCGTATTTTCTCAGCGTTCTTCTCTCTGTACTCCATGCCGATAAAAGATGTAATCAATTCCCTGACGATTTCCGTAGATTCTCCCGAAAAAATCTTTCGCAGCGCTGCCACAATCATTTTCCCTTCCGCATGTTCTTCCTCAGAAAGTGTCGCCGCATAATTTTCCAAAAAAGAAAATATCTCATCCGGTCCCAACTGTTTCATGAACAAATCCAGCGCATAAGGAATGGCAAAAGGAAGGAATCTGCTGCCGCCTTTAAACGTAGGAATGCAGGATTCCAAAGCCAGCAATCCCTGCGCCCTGCCGGTCTCACTGCATTGTAATAAGTCCTCCCCAATCACGGCAAGGCGGAGTTTTTCTTCGTCATAAATCCCCACTTTTTCTACCTGTATCTGCGTTCTGCCCACCAGTTCGTCAATGCTGCACGCAAAAAGATCCGCCAGCGCCCACAACATTTCAATGCTCGGTTTTGACAGATCCCGTTCCCATTTGGAGACCGCTGCCGGACTGATGCCAAGAACTGCCGCCATCTGTTCCTGACTCATTCGCTTTGCCATGCGCAGGGAATAAAGTTTCCCGCCCATGGATATTCCGTGACAGGTTATATTTTCCATGTTGGTTTCCTCCAAATTATAACGATATTTCCATACCGTTTATGATTCTTTCCTTCCTTTTCTGAATCATCCAACAACTCAGAGTCGTTCGTATTAGTCGATGTAAGACCAGTGTAAAGTTCCCCGCACAGAAAGTCAAAGGATAAATCGTAGTGGTTTTCAACCATTGGTTTCAGAGCCGCCGCAAAAGAACCATAAAATAGTCAAGACAGACTCAAACAACATTGCTATACTGTTATTACATCGCGATGGAAAGCAGGAAAAACATGAGTTATTCAACCATAACACACGCTCTGATCAATTATGTAGAGAGTCATCTTACGAATATGAGTGTCACGGAGATGGCTAAAAGTTTTGGCTTTTCCGAAACTTATCTGCGGGAGCTGTTTTACAGACATGTAAACATGCCGATCATGCAGTATTATAAAAGGCGAAAATTGATTGCCTCTGCATTTGAACTGCTGCATTCTGATAAAAAAATCCTTACGATCGCTCTGGAGCACGGATTCTCTAATCCGGAATCTTATACAAGGGCTTTTCAAAGGCATTTCGGCATGACTCCCAGTCGATTTCGTGCTAAGCGGCCATTGATGGGAGGACGGCTGCTGGAGCCGGGTGTTTTTGGGTTGGAACAACTTGACCGAAAAATGAAAAGGAGCGATGAGAACAGGATGAAACCAAACAAGAACAAAACGATATTATATGGGATCCGAAAAATCGAACATGGGACCTATGGCAGCAACACCATGTTCCCCATTTGTGTAAAAGCGGTATCAGAATATCTGGGCGATACGGTTTCTTATGCTTATATCATGGCAGCGACCGGAGCCGCTTTCCGCTTGGTCTGGAACAGAAACGAGTGGGATCTGAGCAATATCGACATCTATCATACGCTGAATGAATCCAATGATATCTACCGGTATGGGGCAAAAGCGCTTGGTAGGGAATTCTCTTTCCTGGGGCGGAATAAGGAGACGACCAAAAAGGAATTCTCCGACTATATGAAGAAAACGATCGCAAACGGCTATCCGATTATTGCCTTAGGTATCATTGGCCCGCCGGAACCCTGCATCGTCACAGGATTTGAAGAAGATGGCGATATTGTCATGGGTTGGAATTTCTTTCAAAATGACCCGGAATTTGCCTCCGATATCAGCACCTTGGACAACGGCTATTTCCGCTGCCACACATGGTGGGAAAATACCGATACACAGGCAGTGATGTGCATCGGTACGCTTGAAGATACTTCCCACCACGACAGAGATATTATAAAAATGGCGCTTGCAGTCATGGAGGCAAGAGAAGAAAACACCTATGCCAAAGGAATCCAAGCGTATGAAGCCTGGAAAGAAATGCTGCTTCAGGAGAAGTGGTTTGAAAACGGCAGTACTTTTGATACCTTATTTTCCATGTTTCTTGTCCAAAATGACGCGATGACCTGTCTGCAGGACGGCAGAAAATGGGCGGCAAATTATTTTGAGGAGCTGGCAGACCAACGCGAAGATACAGAAAAGAAACTTTGTATGGATATTTCCGCCTCTTTTCTTAAAGTCAGCAAGGCTGCCGAAGATATGAAAGACCTGATCGGCGATTGGAACGATACAAAGGCCATGCTCAACAATTTTGGCAGCCGACCAATCCGGGAAAAATTAGGCCAATTGATTGATGCCTGCCAAAGAGAAGATCGCCGCGCGTATGAACAGCTCAATCTCCTCTATCAAAGATATTTCTCAAACAAATAGAACCGGCCTTTTCTCCAATGGGCATAACCGACTCTGCTATACCCCATGTGAGAATACAGTTTTAGCGCGGAAGGGTTGTGGCTGAAAGCATCCAGTCTGACAGCCATGGTCCCTTCCGCCTTGCATTTTTCTTCGATATACAGCATCGTTTGTTTTGCCACTCCCTTATGTTGAAAAAGCGGGTTCACACAAAGACGATGCACCACATAGTAGTTTTTATCGGGATATTGCCACTGGCCATTTTGATAAGCTTCGTCGCATTGACGGTTCAGGGCAAACACCACGGCGATTTTTCCCTCTGATACGCCGATATGTAAACACCCCTGTCTGATGTCTTCGGCAAAATCCTCTTTGGTCGGATAGATTTCATCCCACTGGTGAATATGGTTGTTTTCCATGGTGAGGATCGCGTTTTTGATTAGGAGCATGATTTCGTTTAGATTATTTGGGGTTGCTAATTGGTATTCTATTTTCATGTTATAACGATATCCTTTTGTTGACTTTCACACTACGTATTTTATCGTTATGTAGTTTGAAAGTCAATTCGATTTTTACCAAACAATCCTTTCAATTAAATATCCAAATATATTTTTAATCTTTTGTAATAATATACGTATTCCTGTAACACGGCATTTTCAACATACTCGTATTCCATAACTTCCGAAATTCGCCAACCGCAATTCTTCTGTTATAATACCGTTCCTTGCAGTTGACCAATTCTTTCAATGATTCCGCTATATAAATATAGTGTTCATCATAACCGACAACGGGAACAAAATGCAGCCAATTCTGATTTTTCCATGTCCGTATCAACACGATCACGGGCCTTCCTTTGCTGACTTCCTTTTTCAATGCGTTGAGATTCCCGGCACAGTATTTTGCTTTCAAGCCATATTGAGAAAGCAGCTTAATGATTCCTTTGGGCCGCACGCAGCCGTCTTTCATCTTATTTGGCATCGCTTCATATAAACTGTTCCCTTCTTTTTCAATATTGCAGTGCCGCAAAAGATAAGCCGCCGCAAAACCGGCGCACTGATTACCGGTTTGCATCTCAAATCTGTTGGCCTTCGCAATCACAAACTCTTTGGTTTTACATTCACATGAAAAGCGAAAATGCAGCACGCCCATGACAATACTGTTAATCATCGTTGTAATGATTACATAATATAGCAGCCACAAAAACAAATGCAACATTTTACCTATGATGGACATCATAAACATCTTAAATTCACCCCTTCACTTTCTCGCTTAAATCATACACACATTTAAGCGAGAAAGTAAATAACAAAAACAATTCACCACCGCTTCATATTCTTCTCGAACTTCTTTTGATATATCTCTTTTAATTCATCGACTGAAATATCATAACACAGCAGCACGTCATTATAATACATAAGTACATCCGCCAATTCTTCGACCAAATCCTTTCTCAATCCGGCATCAGCACAAACCTTTTCACCGCCATTCTTTTTCACGATATCTATGACTTCCCCTACTTCCCCTATCATCCACAGCAGTTTATTTTTTCCTGTTTCAGGCGAGATTGGCTCCCATTGAGCCTGATATTGATCCTGAAGCTGCTTTTGCATTTCCAGCATTTCATTCATACTGAAATCCAACATAGTTTCCCTCCATTTCGAAGCGTTTTACGCTGAGTAACGCGAGCAGAATCTCGAAGTTTTCCGAAGGAATACTTCATTCTGCATCTGCGAGATTGAAAAATATGGTCATCAGACTTATTTTACAATCTAACCTCCGTTCTTAATCACCTGCGGCTCCCTCACGGCCTATACCATTCCGCAAAACCGACCACTTGTCCTTCCGAAACTTCTATCGCCCAGAACATCGGAAAATCCGTTTCCCGCAGATAGTCCGCAAACGCCGCCTCGTCTATTTCTATACGCTCACCCTGATGATTTTCCAAAACAAAGTAGTGGCAGTCGCCCGCAAGCGGATAGGTGACGTCTTCGCCTTCTATATCCACGATTTCAAAGCCCGCATCCGCATCATACTCCGGCTTCCAATCAGGATCCTCAGGCGTCACCCAATTCTGTCTGTCGATCGTAACTGATCCGTCGCCAAATCGGGAAATATAGCCAAGTATCTGCGCATTACCTGCGGTACCATTCTCCGAAGACTGCCCGCTCGGTACGACCACTGTAAACGTATCCGCGATCACGGGCAATTCCCTTCCCCAGCCTTCTTCCGCTTCCTCGGGATAACGGTAAAATACGCCAAATACCTCGCCCTCCATCTCATACAGTCTGACCCGATAGGCCATCCCGTCTTCTTCCTTTTCCATACCCTCATCCTTTGGAAGATACCCGTTATTCGTTAATAGCTGTTCCGCCTGCTGTCTGTCCGAAAGATTTGACACCCACAGCCTGACATTCTCGTTTATTACGGCCTGCCACATATTCGTTTCCATTTTTTGCCATTCTCCTACAGGCAGATAAAGCATATATTCCGGTTCCTCCACAAGCTCCGCCTGCTTTTCCTCCTCCATCCCTTCCTTCATGAAAGTGAGGGTGATTGCATCCTCTGTGCTGTTTTCTGCACTACTGCCTAATCCTGCCACACCGTTTCCCGTACTGCTTTCTATTTCCGTTTCTGCATTATCGTCTGCTCCTGCCGCACCGTCCGTTCCTTCCTTATCGATCTGCAAATCGTCCGTCATTTTGACAATGTTTGTATCCGACGGAATCGTCTCACCCGCTTCCGTCTTTTCTCCCATCACGGAGCACCCGACTAATGTCCCCATACCGAACGTCAAAATGGCAATACCCGCAAGCAGATAAAATCCGTTCTTTTTCCTACGCTTACGCAGGATATTCTGAAACCGTATTTTCATCACCTTTTTCCCTTCAAAAAATCCCGTCGATAACATCGCGCTTCGTGTGCCGCCTTTGTGGAGCGTGGAGAGGAGTGTCTGTGTATACACCTTTTTCTGCTCCGACGGCATCCCTTTTATCACATGCTCATCACAGGACAGTTCCATAGTTACCGCCGCATTTTTCTGCATCAGCCAGACAAGCGGATTGAACCAGTGCAGTGCGCACACCGCCATAAAGAGAAATTTGACATACAAGTCGCCGCGCTTACAATGTACCAGCTCGTGTTTGAGAATGAAATACAATTCCCGCTCGCTGAAAGATTCCGATTTGGACAATTTGTCTGAGACACCGCTATTCATAATTAAAATCGGACGCAGATATCCAATCAGCATCGGGCTGCCCGCCTCAGGAAACGACACAACCGTCACATTCCTCTGTATTTTTAATTCCCTTCTGATACGGATCAACTGCTCTAAAGCAGCCCTGTCTTTCCATACCGTCCCGCATTTAAGTACCTTTCTTTTATAATGCAGATAGCTTCCGACATTGATTGCAAGATAAACGGCACAGCCCGCTGCCCACACATAAGCAATTACAATAAGCGGCATCACTCTGCCCTTTTTTGCCGCAAAAGGCGCCGTTATCTGCGCAGGAATCTTCACGACGATTCGGGGCATTCCCGGCTCAGGCAATATTTCCTGATCATTCTGCCCATCTTCTGATATTGTTTGCGGCGCAGGCTGCATCGCCGCCTGCTGCCTCCACTTTGACAGCGTCTCCATCGCTGCCCGGCCGTCCTCCGCGTCAAAGGGAATGAGCAGCCTGACTGCAAGAAAAATCCAGATCAGATAGCTCCACTTTGCAGCATAACGTCTGTCAAAAAGTGGTGAAAGAAACAGCATAAGCACAATGATCGGGCTGACAGATAATGAAGTCTCCAAAACAGTGAGAAAAAGTTCAGACATTATTCATTGCCCTCCCTGATCTGTTCATTTGCGTCGTTCTGTTCCGCTTCCAGCTGATCCAGAAAATCCCGCAGCTGCGCCACATCACTTTCCTTCAATGCCTTATCGTCATACAGCGCCGCCACCATATTCCGCAAAGAATTGTGATACAGTTTTTCCAGAAACTGCCTGCTCGCTCCGGTCTTATATTGATTCTCCGGGATCAACGCCGTATAGAGATTGCTCCCCGTGGAACGGTCGCATGCCACAAAACCCTTATCCGCAAGCCTTGCCAAAGAAGTCATCAGCGTGGAAAGCTGCCATTTCCTTGAATCCTGTAATTGTTTCAAAATAAAATTGGACGTGACCGGGCTGTCGCTGTCCCAAATCACCTGCATGATCTCCACTTCCGCTTCTCCCAGCTTTTTTACCGCATCCGCCATTTTTTCCTCCATTCCAGAGCATTTATGTGTCTTATAAGTTAGCTGTCCGCAAATCCTTGTATTATACATTTGTATAATCTATTATGCGCTCGTATAATCCCCTCGTCAAGAAGAATCTTAAAATAATCTTACAATTTGAAAAATTTATGAGGCTTCCATACAAATTTTGATCAAAAGGCATGGTCCCCAAACTTATTTTTTTGCTCTTGACAACCCCAAATAGTAATGTTACTATCATAAACAAATCAACAGAAAGAAAAGCGATGACGGAAACGAGTAGCATACCGGTTGCAGCCAGAGAGAGCATCATTTGGTGGAAGATGCTTATGTGGATCGTATGTGAAAACCATTCCCTAGCTGTAATGCTGAAAGTAGACGTAAGCATTACCGTACACCTGCGTTAAAGGTTAGGCTTTGTTGGAAGCTGAAGTGAAAAATTAAGGTGGAACCGTGCAGCAGGCACCCTTAGAGATACAGCAGTATCTTTAAGAGTGCTTTTCTTATGTTGATTTAAAAAGTAAAAAAGGAGAGAAAAAATGAAGATCAAAATGAAGGACGGTTCTATCAGAGAAGCAGCATTTGAGGAAGAATTGGGGAAAAATGCCTTTCGGCATACGACGGCGCATATTCTGGCGCAGGCGGTGAAACGACTGTATCCGGAAACCAAATGCGCGATCGGCCCCTCCATTACAGAAGGTTTTTACTATGATTTTGATTTTGCCTTCCATTTCTCGGAAGAAAATTTGGCCGAGATCGAAGCGGAGATGAAAAAAATCGTCAAAGAAAATTTGCAGCTTCGGCAGTTTACGGCAGACCGCGAAAAAGCAGTACATCTGATGGAAGAAAGAGATGAACCCTATAAAATCGAAATGCTAAAAGACCTGCCGGAAGATGAGGAAATCAGCTTTTATCAGCAAGGGGAATATCTGGAAATGTGCGCAGGCCCTCATGTGGCCTACACCAGCACGGTCAAAGCCTTTAAGCTGCTATCCGTCGCTGGCGCCTACTGGCGGGGTGATGAAAAGAACAAAATGCTCACCAGAATTTACGGCACTTCCTTTCCCAACGAAGACATGCTGGTGGAATACCTAAACCGATTGGAAGAAGCGAAAAAGAGGGATCACAGAAAATTAGGGAAAGAATTGGGCTTATTTGCACTGCTTGAGGAAGGGCCGGGATTTCCCTTCTTTCTCCCCAAGGGGCTAATCTTAAAAAATCTGCTGATTGATTACTGGCGAAAGATGCACGCAAAAGAAGGATATGTGGAAATATCCACGCCCATCCTGTTAAACCGTCAGCTTTGGGAAACGTCGGGGCACTGGGAGCATTATCGGGATAAGATGTATACCACTTCCATCGACGGGACAGATTTTGCCATCAAACCGATGAGCTGCCCCGGCGGTATGCTTGTCTATCAAATGGAGCCCCGCTCCTATCGGGAATTTCCCCTGCGCATCAGCGAGTTGGGACTCATTCACAGAAACGAAGCGTCAGGCACGTTACACGGTCTGATGCGCGTACGCTGCTGTACGCAGGACGATGCCCATATTTTTATGACGCCCGAACAGATACAGGACGAGATCAAAGGCGTTGCCCGCCTGATCGATGAGGTATATTCCACGTTTGGATTTCCCTATCACGTAGAATTATCTACACGACCGGTAAATTCCATCGGCAGTGATGAAGATTGGGAACTGGCAACGAACGGCTTAAAAATGCTTTGGATGACCTGAAACTGCCCTATGTAATCAATGAGGGGGACGGCGCCTTTTACGGACCGAAGATCGACTTCCACTTGGAAGACTCCATTGGCAGGACATGGCAATGCGGAACCATTCAGTTGGACTTTCAATTGCCGCAGCGCTTTGACGCAGAGTATATTGGAGAAGACGGAAACAAGCACCGTCCCATCATGATTCATAGGGTCTTATTTGGCTCCATCGAACGGTTTTTAGGCATCCTGATCGAGCATTATGCCGGGAAATTCCCCTTATGGCTTTCGCCCGTGCAGGTGAAAGTATTGTCGCTCTCGGATAAGTATATTGACTACGCCAAAGAAATAGAAGCGACTCTGAAAAAAGAGGGACTGCGCTGCGAGCTGGATGCAAGGGCTGAAAAAATAGGCTATAAGATCAGATCTGCGAGGCTGGAAAGAGTGCCTTATATGCTAATTGTCGGCGAGAAGGAGGCAGAAACAGGCAGCGTTTCCGTCCGCGGGAGAGACGCAGGCGATCTGGGGAATATAACGATCAAAAAATTGCTGGAGGTTCTGCGGGAGGAAGGAATCTGAAGATAAGGATTGTGTAGAGGGGCGGTTATTTGCCCCTCACTATTTTTTCACAATCTCTGTAACATTCCCCGTCTCTGCGCCTCCAAATGAAAGTGTTGCCGAAATATGCAGCATTCTAATCGTTCTGGCAATCGTATTTCTCATGATAGGAAAAAGAGAATCTCTATCCTATTATGGCGTATGTATGTGGGAAGGAGAGTATTTCCTGCAAACAAACTTTTTTCTTTTCCTTGTCCCGCTCGTCAATCTCCCCTATTTATTTTCAGGCGCAAAGATAAATATCGTTTTGGCACTGATCAGCAGTGTATTTATCAGCATCATGGAAGAACTGATTTTCAGGAGTTTTTTATGTCGTTCCATTGAACAGATATCGAATCAAAATAAAGCCATCATCTTTTCCAGCGTATTGTTTGGCTGCCTGCATCTTTTGAATATTGGGAAGTATCCTCTTGTATTTATTTTGCTCCAAGTAACATATGCCTTTGCAACGGGCATCGCTTTTTCTGTCGTTTTTTATGAATGCAAAAGCGTTCTGCCCTGCATTTTGGTACATATCGCGGTAGACCTCTTGGGCGCATTTGAAGCAGAACCGATTTTGATCGCCGATATCGTTGGAACTGTTGTATGCAGTTTTTGCGCACTCTATTTTTATTGTTTTGTAAGGAATCGGTGCAAATCAGAAACCTGATTTTTCACCCTGGCATACCACCTCATTTAGGTTTATCCGATCAATCCCCAAAATATTTCGGGAAGAAAGATACATAGAATCTTTTTCAATATACGTGCGTCCTGACAGCTTCAACGGCGTATTGATTCCCTTTACCTTTTCCAAAGTATCTTTATTCCAAAAAGCAATCTCTGAGCAGGGATAGGAAATCGTTATCAGATTATTCTCATAGATTCCCGCACAATCAAACATCTTTTTATGTACATTCTTGATAAACGTCTCAATCTCAAAACTCCTCAGATTGATCTTAAACAATTTTCCGTCGTGGCCTGCGGCATATAAGATATCTCCATCAAGATATAAACTGCCGACATTTTTCTTTTCTAAAACAAGCTCCTTTTCCGCGGCAAGTGTTGTGCGGTCTAATAGCAGTACTTTCCCGTCTACGGTTCCGCAGACTAAATATGCATCGTATATTTTGACGCTCCACATACTGCTTTCGGAAACAGGAAACTCTTTGAGCTGATACGACTGTCTGTCAAGGGTAATGATTTTCCCGTTGCGTATGGAGCAATAAACAGTATCCTGATCCGCCGCGATTCCACAAATGTCGGAACTTAAATCATCACCCAATTGCCACTTCCCAACCAGCTCATAATCTTTTTGGTTTAAGATATAAAGTGTGCAAAAATCATAAATAAAAATCTGCCCCTCATCTGCAATCAGTTTTCTGGATAAGCCTTCTTTCTCAAAAACCTCTTTTTGGAAAAGGATTTCCCCAGAGGATTTATCGACTTTTATTAAATTTTTTCCGCACATACAATCAATATACTGCTCCGTAACATGGAATCCTGTTACGACTGCATCTAACTTAACTAAATGTTCCATTCCTAATCCTCCCGACTGTATATCCGTACCAAAACTCCCTTTTCCGTACCGTCCACCGCAGCAATCATATCCATATGCTCCCATTCCCTCAGGCACTTGCTGTCGGTAACGATCATCGGATGCCAGCCTTCTTCATCGTGCTGACTGTTTTCTATAAAAATCCTACAGGCATTGCCCTCCTGATACTTCCGTCTCCTGCCCTTTTACGCTCATACCGCCATGACACACAACATCGATCGACAACATTAACTTCTTCATACTTACCCTCATTACAAAGCATCACAAATTTCACGAAACAATATAGAAATAGAATAACATATTCATTATCTTATTACAAATGAAGCCATCCAAATAGTCCCGTGGCATCTCACCCTCCCTTTTTGTACCTCTTACCTGAAATCGGTTGAGAAAAACTCTTAGCTGCCTATAATAAGAATTGGAGGGACGCCATGGAAATTCAAATTATGGAACATATGGAAGAAACGTTAAAAGTGCTCATCCAATGCAGAAAAGCAGACGATGAAGTGCTGCGGTTAAAAACACATATTGAGTTGTTCGACAACAAGTTCTACGCCAAAAAGGACGATGCATACTGTTTCATCAATGCGTCAGAGGTCCTGTATTTTGAAGCGGTAGACAACCGTACTTTTTTATATACGCAGGAAGCTGTCCTCGAAATCAGACAAAGGCTGTACGAGCTGGAAGATACCCTATCGGAAAAAGACTTTATCAGAATATCAAAGATGCCGCGGTATCTGACTGACGGTTCATGCGACGTCATCTCCGCAGGAAGTTCAAGTGTGATGCCGCTTTGCTTTTTCGGCTCGCATCCGCTCCATTTCCTAAGCGGGGGAATACCGCACATTTCGCTGAAGCGGTAAAGCCCGTAGATGGTCCCGCGCTTATCGCTTCCAGCAATCACAAGAATCGTCCCGTCATTTTCAACAGACGGGAAAAGCACACACATTTGATAAACTTCGCGCTTGTCTCTGATCTCATCAAAGGACAGACGGCCTTCTTTTTCAAGAGACGCAAGAAGGTCGCTTTCCTGTATCGTCCCGAAAATAATGCCATCACCCTGAATTTCGCTCAGGGAATGGCTCTTATGTACGCCGCCGATATCTCCAAATACGGCACGCAGATCGTCGGCAACCGAAACCGCCGTCCTGACGGTTCCTTTAAGCTCCTCCTCCGCGCAGATCAGTTTCCACGATGCATTCACAGTAAGTTTCATATTGATTTCGCCTTTCCTCTATGCTTATTGCCAACCTATTTTTCTAACACTTAATCTTTAGTTTACAATAAGTGAGGAGCATTTTCAATAAATTCGGCTGCTCCCGCGGGTCCGCTGCATGCCCGGAAATCCGCGCTGCATTCAGCCGCTGCTTTTGCATATATGCTATTATCTAAAATTTCCTGTACAGCCGTACGGATGCCTTCGCAAGAACCATCTTGCAGCAGCATCCCCGTGCCGACCTCGGTCACTCTCCTCGCTACGGCATTCTGCTCATTTGTCTGCGGATAAAGAACCATCGGCGCCGCCATATACAGACTTTCGGAGACGCTGTTCATACCGCAGTGAGTGATAAAACATCTGTCCTTGCAAGTATGGCAAGCTGATCTACATAGGGGTGCACCTGAATCTGATTCGGCAATTCTCCCAGCGCTTCACGGTCGATCGCATTTCCGCAGGATATCACCACATCAACGGGCATTTCTTTCAACGCGTTGATACACTTCCTATAAAAATCAGGGCGATCGTTAATAACTGTTCCCAGAGAAATATAAACGAGCGGCCGCTCCTTTTCTTTTTCAGGCAGCACGTCAGAAAATACTGAAGGCCCGACAAAAGCATAATGCTCCGAAAAACTCTCCGCGCACGGCTGAAATTTTCGCGAAGTATACACAACGGAATCCGTATCATTGTCGCTCTGAATCAGGGAGAGCACGCTTTTTACATGATATCCGTAAGGCTCCAGTTTTTTTAATTCCTTAGAGATTCTTGGAAGTCCAAAAATGAGGTCAGCCATTTCTTTCAAACTGCTTTTCATATATTGAGAAGACTTTTGATTAAAGGCAAAGGTGCTCGTAGACACCACCATCGGTACCTGATGCTTCCAGGCATTCAATTTCCCCCAAAAGCAAACCGAGTCCGTATAAACCACATCCGGTCGGAACGTCTGAAATTCCTGCTCCAGAAAATCATTCATGCTAAGGGTGATACGGATATCCTGTATTGTCATTTCTGTAGTAGAAACTTTCTTCAAACCTGCTTCTTCCTTTTCTGTCAACTTTGGCAAAAAAAGAATCACAGGAAATAAATTCCGCTCCCGTAGCGCTGATCTTTTTCTCAAATTCGCCAAATGAATAGAAACGCACAATATTTCCGCGTCTGACAAGCTCTGCCGCAACTGGAAGCATCGGATTGGTGTGCCCGTGTGCAGGAATACAAAAACATGCGATCTTCTTCATTCGCCCTCTCCCTCCTTTGCCTGATTTGTATAACTAATCATACTGCTGTACTTAACTAATATCAATCGCTTTTTATCTTTTCCCATCTTTCCTAGTGACTCCCTGCGCCTCTTATGCTATACTAGACAGGACTAAAGACAGAAAGAAAAGAGGAGCTAACGATGAAGAAATTACAGATTATTTTTTTCACCGCCCTGTCTTCCGCTCTCCTGCTTTCCGCCTGCGGCAAGGAAGAAGAAAAGCCCGTCACGGCTGAGGTGCCTGTCGCGGAACAGACCATTGAGGACACACCTCAGATCGAGGAGGAACCGGAAGAACCAGTGGAGGAACCTGAGGAGGAGGATCTTCCCCCTGAGGAAGGAATGGTCAGGAGCCGCATCACCAACGAATGGGTGACCGAAGAAGTCAATAACTCAAGACCTCTGGCAATCATGACTCCTAACACAAAGACCGCTTCCCAATATGGCATTTCCAAGGCAGACGTCGTATACGAATGTAATGTGGAAGGCAGTATCACCCGTTTGATGTGGATCCTTCAGGATTGGAAAAATGAGGACAGACTTGGCAATGTCAGAAGCTGCCGCGACTATTATGTGTATTGGGCGTTTGAATGGGATGCCCTCTACGTCCACTTCGGCGGTCCCTTCTACATAGACGAAGTAATCAAGCGTACTGACGACATTGACGGCAAAACCAGCAGCAACTTTTGGCGGGCAAAGGATGCGAAAAACGCTACCGACAATGCCTATGTAGACACTGCCGGCATCATGGCAGACGTGGATAATCTCGGTTATGCCTTAAAGCTGCGGGACGGCTACGCGGACGAGCAGCACTACCGCTTCGCTTCTGAGAAGGAGCCAAATGATCTTTCCCAGTACAGCGACGCGATCACGGCAAATAAAATCGATATGTCTCCCACCTATCCCGTCACCAACTGCTACTTTATCTACAACAGCGAAAACGGCCTCTACGAAAGGTTCCAGAAGCTTGCAGGCGCCTCCGACGGCCCGCACACAGACCTGGCGACCGGGGAACAGCTCAAATTTAAGAATGTGCTGATCCAGAACACTTACCACGAGGTGCGCGACGATAAGGGTTATCTCGCCTTTAAATGCCACGACACCACAAGGGACGGTTGGTTTTTCACAAACGGCAAAGGGATTCACGTCAATTGGGAAAAGACCTCCGATTACGGCGCAACGAGATACTATGACGACGCCGGAAATGAGATCGAGCTGAACACAGGAAAAACGATGGTCTGCATCGTAGAGGACGGCGATTCCTTCTTGGTGGACGATCAGGAAATAAACTAAAGCTTTGATAAATAAAAGGCGGGCGAAAGCAATTCCCTTTCGCCCGTCTCTTTTATACGCAAAACCGTTTCCTGTAGGATGATATCATTTTTGTCTACTGCCGCTTACTTAATGACAAAGGTCTTTTCAATCGGCTTTCTTGTAAAGTAATTGCCTTTTCCTTTGATACGGATCGTCGCGGTAGTCGTGCCGCTGCGCTTCACATTTTTATCATATGAAAGTTCGTAATCCTTACCCTCCTTCAGTTTCCTGCCGTTCACCTTAATGGTTACCTTTGGCTTTAAGGCTTTGCCTCTAAATGTCTGGAAGACGACGTCGGCAACATCCGCCTTCGTGATCTCCGCCTGATCGATCGTAAATTTCAGATCTCTGGACTTAGTCGCAATGTCTGCATCATCCGTAATCCAGCCTTTGCCCTTTACCTTAACGGTCAGTTGCGGCTGTTTCTTACTGACACTAAAGATATCTTTATTATTCTTATAGCTTACACTATAGGCTGTGTTGAGTTTCAAATCAACTGTCTTGCCGGTCGTTTTATCCCTAAATGTAACTGCCGGTTTTAACGCCTTGCCATTATACGTAACAGCAGCTACATCAATGCTGAAATCCTTCAGATTTCTGGCCGTCACGGTAAACAGATTCTGTAGTTTCACGCTGCCGCTGTAGTTGCCTTTGCCCTTGATCGTCGCCGTGACAGGCGCTGCACCATTTAACCACTTGCCAATCGCATAAGACACGGTATAATCGCTGCTTGACAGCTGATTCATCACTTCTTTTCCCGCTACGTCAACGTTGTTGGCACTGAATACCAATTCCGGATTCAGCGTGTAGCCCGTGTAAGGGATCGCCAGAGAGCCGTATTCTTTCTTTGCCGTGTTATCAAGGTTGATCAACGGGCCGCTGTCCTCCGTCGAAGGCGTCCATGTACCATCCTGCTGATCCGCCACCTTCTTCGCTGACAGCTTCGGTGTCTGCAGCATACCCTTCTTATCCTTTTCGTTATCCCTGACCGTACTTGCCAGGGTACGCTTGTTGATCGTAAAGGTTGCCGTCTTGGTGCCGATGTACTTACCCGTACCGGTGATCGTAATCGTAGCCCGCCCGGCGTTGGTATTATTCGCATAGCTTACATAGTAGCCATCCTGATCGGACCCTGAACTGCTCTGCGCTTCTAACTTAACAGCTCCCATTTTTACTGTCAGATCCGGCGTTTCGCCTGTGGCTGTCGGCCTCACCGCATTGCCCGTATAATAGAACTTACCGCTCACGGTAATCTTTGCGTTTGAAATCAGATGCTCCTTATCCACCACACGGAAGGTTGTTTTTGCCGTTCCTTCATAATTCGCCTTCGCCTTACCCGCGATCGTGACTGCATAGGTGCCCGCATCTTTCACTTTAGCAATACCGGTAACCGTACCGTCTGTCTTAGAATAGATAACCTGAGCTTCTGCCAGTGCACCTCCATTTTCATCGTGAGTACGCTTAATCTCCGTGATCTCGTACTGACCTGCCGCAACTTTCTTCGCGCCGTCCGTTACGGTGATCTTCGGTGCCTGCGCGCTTGCCTTCTCTGCCAGATCCGCCGCCGTTACTGCTTTTTCTCCCAGACTCCCCAAATTCTTCGGCCTGATCTGGAATGTAAACTTTGCACCATCCGCCTGACCGTTCTCTTTCAAACTTTCTGTCGTTCTTGTTCCTGCAAAGTTACCTTTTCCGGTGATTTTAACGGTCGGCGCCTTATTGGCATTGATGGGCTCATAGCTAACCGTACCGTCTGCGCCCGTCGTTTTGTATACGCTTGCATTGATATTGTTAGTGCAGGTAAGCGTATAATCCGTTCCCTTCGCCAATTTGACCGTCTTAGCCGTGCCATCCTGCAGCGTATACTCGTATGTCACGGTCACCGCAGGTTCCACCTTCTTACCGCTGTAATAATTCGGCGCACCAGAAATGGTTACCTTCACTTTCGCTTGATTCACAGGACATTTCGCAATCGTAAAGTTTGTGGTGATCGAACCTTCTTTATACCCATTCGGATCGTTTAATGCCTTATCTGTCGGCAATACCACGAGTGTCGCTTTGCCGATCTTTTTGTTGTTCTGATAATATACCTTATACAGTGACGGGTCGATGGCCTTTGTCAGATCCGTTATATCATCCGTGCTGTTGTAAAGGCTGACCTTCGGCTCGATCTCCTTCTCCTTGCCCAGATAGTAAACCGCCTTTGCCGCTTTATCCGTTCTGCCGTTCTTATCCGGTGCCTCGAACACCACCTTCAGCTTCTTGGCGCTGAATTCGTTTCTGGTATCCTCTTTGATCTCAAAGGCAATTTCTCTGGTTCCCTCGAATTTTTCACCCTTCGCCGTCAGCGTGATCTTCGCCTTGCTGTCCGCTGTAGTAAGATTCTTATTGTTTGCATAGGTCACCGTGTAATCCGCTGTCGTCAACTGATAGCCCTGATAAGAAAGCACTGCCGTCGGCTTCACATCCTTGCCGGTATAGAACTGTGCCGGAATCGGATTCTCACCATCGGGCGCATCACTTTCTCCTAAATTGACCTGCACCAAATACTTTCCTGTCGCAGGATCCTTCGCATCCAGAGCGATCTTGCCCGCCCCGTCAAAGATGCTCTTAAAGGCCGCACTGACTGTCACATTACCGTTTGGCATGGTAAAGGTGTCGCTCTTTGCCTCCGCCGTCTTCCCTGTATAAGCAAGTACTGCGGCATTTGTTGTATCCGCATTCGCGGCCGCTTTAAATGTCACCGCGCCATTATCGCTTTTCAGGGTAGCTTCATAATTCTCAGCCGTGATGCTGTTACCGGAAATGGTCAGGGTTTCCGGATAATATCCCTCGTCGGGCGTTACTGTTACAATGACTTTCTCGCCGCCGGTAGCCCTGACAACGCTGGTCTCCACGCGGCCATGCTCAATGTCTTCCGCCACGGATACGTCATGGGTGCCGTAGAGATAGAAGTCGTCCAGACTGCCCCATACACCGGCTGATCCTGTCTCTGTCGCTTTAATGGTTACGCCGACTCTAACAGAATCTCCCTTTTTCACCTGGATATCAGTGATCTGCGGATTGCTCCAGTTGCGCCAGCCGTTTAACGTAAAGGCTGCCTTCCTGCAAGATGTGCCGTCTGCATCGGACACTTCCACAAACGCATACTGCACGTCTTCCGTACCTGCACCGTCGCCCTGAATATATCCGCCGAATGTATAGGTGCCAGCCTCAGGCATAATCGTCTGTGATACCGTAAATTCTGCCGGGTCTTGCGACCAGAAGTTCATCGCATAAGTTCCCGTTCTGGGATTTTCCTTCCAGTCTCTCTCTTGCGTGCTCACACAGCTTGTCGCTCCCGACAGTTCCCAATCAGGATGCGCCAGCCCTTTTTCAAATCCAGGATCTTTTAAGATATTGGCCGAAGGCACTACCTTAACAGTCAACGTCAGCTTATATTCCTTGCCGCCTTCCGTCACTGTTCCGTGTACGACATATTCGCCTACTTTATTGACATTGACCGCTTCCTTCTCGTCCTCATCCCACAGAACATCTATCTGCTCTGTCGTTCCGTCATTATACGTCGCGACAGCCTTCGGATATGCAACCGTTTCTCCCAGCGAAACCTTCAGAGGATTCTGTTCCTTGTCAATACCGATGCTGGAAATAGCACGCTCTGCCACTGCACCTGTTCTAATCAGGCTGTAAATCTTAGCCGTCGCAAGCGCCGTACCGTCAAAGTCAAACCATGACTGGTTGTCAACCGCGCTTCCGCCGTACCATTTACCCGCATCAGAGGGATCGTATTCCGCCGCATAGCTTGCCGCCCAGCCGGAACCGTACTTCTCCCAAGCCTCCTGATTCTGCTTAAACAACTTCTCATCGGCATTGCCGTCCTCGTCATACACATAATACGGAGAGATCCATGCCGGTTCCCAATAGAATACGCCGATTGCCTTGCCGGGCTGTTCACTATTGACATTGTTAACTGCATTTACCACATCACGAAGCTCATTCGCCTGTCCCTGCAGAGAAATCTCATAATTCAGTGCCTGTGACGTGCGCGGCGCCGTATTCTCATGACCGTCGCCGTCGTCCCATGTGGTAGTCCAAGAGGTCTCGGCTACCATAACCTTCTTACCATAGTCCCTGGCAACATCCGTCAGTACACTTTGCAGATTCTCGGTCGTTCCATGCCAGAACGGATAGTAGGAACTTGCAAATACATCGTAGTCAACTTCATAGTCTGCCAGACTTTTTGCCCATCCCGTATAAAATCCGCCTTTTTCGGGATTGGTAAAATGCAGTGCCACGAGGCACGCAGGATCAAATGCCCTGACTGCTTTACTTCCCGCATTGAAAATCTTCGCCATATTTTCACGGGAAGTCTCGCCGCAAATAGCATTATTGGTCTCATTACCGATCTGCACCATCCCCACATTAACGCCTGCTGCCTTCAGCGCATTCAGGCTTGACAATGTGTAGGACTCTACCGCAGCCACCTTTTCTTCTAAACTATAGGCTTTCCACGCCTTGGGCGCCTGCTGCTTTCCGGGATCAGCCCAGAAATCCGAGTAGTGGAAGTCGATCAAAACCTTCATTCCTGCATCCGTTGCCAGCTTACCCATGACTTTGGCTTTCTCTAAGTCATTGTTACCGCCGCCGTAACCCCTGCCGCTGCTGTCGTAAGGATTGTTCCAAACACGGATACGCACCCAGTTGGTGCCGCCGTCACGCAAATATTTGAAAAATTCCGCGTCTGAAAGGGGATTGCCTTCTTCATCTTTAAATACTGTGCCGCTTTCTCTAAGTGCAAGATATGAAGACAAATCCGCACCGGTGATGAAATCGTCTGTTAAAGCGATTTTTGCCACATTTACCGTAGATTCAACCGCATCCTTAGAAACCAGCGCGTCGATTGCTGCCTGCAAATCTTCGTAAGCCTTCTTGATTTCTTCGTCCGTAGGCGCTGTTTTCGTAGAATCGGTTTCCGCGTCAGCCGCTGCCTTCACAACTGCTTCCGCCGCCGCAAGCGCCGTTTGAAACTCTTCCCAGCCCTTCCTATAATCCTCTTGCTTTAACTCCTTTGCTTTCGCGATCAACTCTTTGAGCTGATCCAGCGTAATCTTAAGCGTTTCCTCCGCTTCTTCTTGTGAAGCATATAAGGTACCTTTGAAACTCTCTGCTCCAATTCCGGAAAAGACAAGCCAGTTATGACCGGAGAAGACGGGTGAAATATCAAATTCCCAGCCATTGGAAACCGGTCCGTTATTCAAATTGATAACCCAGGCATACGCACCCGTGTTGTCTTTCTGATAGAGGTTACAGCATTTTTTCCCACCGTCAAATGCAATATCCCCCGGCACGGAAAACGACAGCGAATACCAGTTTTGCTTGCCGTCAACCGGCTGCATTTCATACACATTGTTGGTGCCATCCACTCCTAAGGGTGTAATTTCAGAAACAATTCCTGTTTCTTCATTCACCACCGACAAAACTTTTGTAGATGCCGAATCTTTATCTAACTGTATAGCAGGCGTTATCTCTCCGTTGTATGCGTATAATGTAATATTGCGCATAATTGCGGTCGCATCTTTTTTAGAAGCATTGTTCACATAGCCCTTCCAGTTTTTTACAGCGCAGGCTTTCGTGTCTTCCGCTAAAAGCATTGCATAAATATCCTCATTGTTATTCGGATATCCGCTGAAGCCTGCCTTCTTTTCCGCCTCTCCATTGGCAGGTTTTTTATGAATATTGAATCCTGCTCCGGACGCATTATCCGCGATGGTATCCGTGATCTTTAAGGGGATCTGATACCAATCCGCATAACCTTCTACGGGCTGCATTTTATAATACTGCTCATTCCAAGATACCTTTTCGGTCACGCTCGTGCCGATTTTCTCGCCGCCCCATAACTCGGCCGCAAGCTCAAAGGCCTCTGTCTCGCCCTCATCCGGCGCACAGTGGAAATAGAACATCTTCTCATCCGATATCGGCACGTCAGGTTTTTCAGCAAGGAACTCGCCGTCTTTATAATAGACATTGCCTGCGAAGACAGGAGTAAAATCACTGCTCCAGTCGTCGCTTCTCGGACCGTTCATAAACGTCTTATTCCATGTATCACCATAATACAGATTACATATTCTTTCTTCCTTTGTGTTCTCGCCAAACACTAATGATCCGGGCACAGAGAAGGTAATCTCATACCAATCAGTGCCTTCTTCTTTCTTTAATTCGTAACCGGTCTGACCATCGACGTTTTCCGCCACAGGAGTAAGAGCCTCCAGTCCCCCCGTCTCCTCATTCACCATAGAAAGCGTAGGCGCAACCAAGCCATCGCCATTCATCTGCAAATAAGGTATACCGCTCTCCGAATATACGTGGAAGGTAATATTACGCATAATCGCAGTCGCCAACTTATCGGTAGCGTTATTCACATAGCCTTTCCAGTTCTTCACGGCACAGGCTTTCGTGTCCTCCGCCAAAAGCATTGCATAAATATTTTCATTGTTATCAGGATATCCGCTGAATCCCGCCTTCTTTTCCACTTCTCCACTTGCAGGTTTTTTATGAATATTAAATCCTGCTCCGGACGCATTATCCGCAATGACATCCGTGATTGCCAAAGGAATCTGATACCAGTCCGCATATCCCTCTACGGGCTGCATTTTATAATACTGCTCATTCCACGATACTTTTTCGGTTGCGCTCGTGCTGATTTTCTCGTCGCCCCACAATTCAACGCCAAGCTCAAACGAATCTGTCTCGCCCTCATCCGGCGCGCTGTGGAAATAGAACATCTTTTCTGTCACGTCAGGAGCTTCTTCCAGCTTAACGTTGTCCAATTTGATTTGTTTGCCGGCAGCCAGAGTCCCCTCAAAAGAAACCCTTATCGCTCCCGCATCTGCGGGCACCGTTATTTTGCTGGAAGTGAAGGTATTCCACGTCCAGGCCGAACTCGCCCCCAGACTTTCGTTTAATAAAGTCTCCCCTTCAGCTGTATAATCGTCATCCGCATTCTTCGTGACCTTTTCTATCTTAGCATAAACGGTATTTTCTTCATAATCGCCATTGATATCCACTTCCAGCGTATAGTTGCCCTCTGGAAAGTTCTCTATGATCTGGCTCAATGAAAACGCTGTTGTATCATCGGCGTTCCATTTACTCTCAACATATTTATCAGGATTCCCCCCTGATGATTTATATTCGTAGTAGGTGGCACTATCATCATACGCCACCGACCATACCGCAGGCGTATATTGATTACTTTCATCAGCCGTCTCAAAATCCCCATTCTCCAGCGCCCCATTCGCCGCCTGAACCGCGCGCGCCGCATTTGTCGCCATCAAACTTATACTGTCCTTTCGGATAGCCGGCTTACTCTCTACTTTTTCATCTTCCTCACCGACTTCAGACTCCTTCGAATCTCCGTCATCGGCATCCTCTCCGTCGTCATCCGGCAATGTCTCATCATCCTCTTGCTGCTCATCCGATCCCGGTTGTGCCGCATCCTCATCTCCCGTGCCATTCTCAGCGCCTGATGCCGCATCCTCATTTCCCGCGCCGTTCTCGGCACCCGATGCCGCATCCTCCCCCGCGTCAGGTCCCAAAACCCCATCTTCGTTTTCCACAGGAGTTGGCAAATCCGTTTCGTTATCCACAGGATCCGTTAGCCCCCCCCCCTCATTTTCCACGTCCGTCTGCGCTGCATACGCAGTGATGACAGACATGGATGATCCCGTCAGGATCATTGCCGCGCTCAAAACGCCGCACAGACTTCTTTTCAAATACTGCCTCATCTGTTTCCTCATGATAATCTCCATTTCTGCGCTGCTTTTTGCGCATGAACGAGTTTGTGTCAAGCAACGCACAGACACAAATCTCGCGATTGAAAATTCTAATTTTCAATCTTTCCTCCCATACCTTATTTTGCTGCCCCCTGCTCCTAATCTGCAGGAATATAGCGCAACATTGCGCAAACGGTTGCGCTGTGTCTGCTTTTATTATATAAAATGCACGTCCATTTCGCAAGCAACATTGTTTCGTAGTATTTACCAATCTTCCTCCTTGCTTTTTATGGAAAAGCGACAAACGCAAAAAACAATAGAACCCCCATCAAAAAACAATAAGCATCCTTATCAGACACGCAATATACTGTACCTGTAATGAAACATTACAGTATCCAAAAGGGAGGAATATGCAATGAAACTGTTCAGTAAAAAGGAAAAATTCATACTCGGATCAGAGCAGCAAAAGGAGGAATTTATCCAAAAATTGGAAAACGCTCATATCGATTATGTGATTCGGGAAGATAACGGCGGCGTTTCCAATGGCCACATCACTTACATGGTCAGCATCAATGCAGCAGATAAGAAAAAAATCGTCTGATTTCCAGTGTTCCTGACAATCATCACTTTAAAAGAACTGCGCAGCAGAAACCTCAAAAGTCTCTGCTGCGCAGCTTTTTATTTTGATCCCATATGTTTAATCCAGTATCTCAGCTGCCTCTTTCATCAAGTCAATGATGGGAAGATGCTGCGGGCATACGCGCTCACACTGGCCGCAGCCGATACAATCGGAAGCTTTGCCGCTCCTTTGCGTAAGCTCCGTATAGAAATTCTTGGGCCGCAGATCCTCCGGGTCACGGCGCAGGGTGTTTACTGTCCTGAAAACATCGGGAATGCTTATCAGCTGCGGGCATCCGGCGCAGCAATACTTGCAGGCGGTACATCCGATCTGCGGCATCCCGAGAAGTTCTTCCGTCACTTCGTTGATAATTCCTAATTCATCATCTGCCAGCGGTTCAAAATCACGGAAGGTACTGATATTGTCCGCCATCTGTGCCTCGTTTGACATCCCGGATAAGATGGTCATCACCCCCGGAAGCGAACCTACAAACCGCAGCGCCCAGGAAGCGACGGATTTTTCCGGCTGACGGGCCTTGAACTTCGCCTCGATCTCCGGTGCCATACCGGCAAGCGTGCCGCCCTTTACCGGCTCCATAACGATGATAGGGATCTCTCTTGCATGCAGTATCTCATAGAGTCTCTGCGACTGGACAGACGGATTGGTCCTGTCTAAATAATTAAGCTGTATCTGCACAAACTCCACCTCGGGATGTGCATCCAAAATCTTCTCAAGCATCTCGGGACTCCCGTGGAAAGAAAATCCAAAGTGTCTGATCTTTCCCTCCGCCTTCTGCTTCATACACCAGTCAAAGCAGTCATACTTAACATATGTATCATAATTAGAACCATCCTCGACTGCGTGCAATAAATAGAAATCGAAGTACTCCACACCGGCCCTGCTTAGCTGTTCACCCAGCAGTCTTTCCCTGTCCTCCGCCTTTTTGATCTCCCATGCAGGCAGCTTTGTTGCCAGCATAAAGCTGTCACGGGGATATCTCTTGACCAGCGCTTCCCTTGCCGCAACCTCCGATTTTCCCCCGTGGTATACATAGGCCGTATCAAAATAGTTCATTCCGGCCTGCATGTACTGATCCACCATACTGCATACCCGTTCATGCTCGATCACACCGTCCTTTTCCGGCAGTCTCATCAGCCCAAATCCAAGTTTTGGCATCCTGCTTACGTCAATGCTCATACTTCTTTCCCTCCTGCTAAACCCTTGAACAAAATTTATTCTCTGCTGCCAACAAACAACGCTCTGTACTCTCCCGGTGCCATGCCTTTTTCTTCGCGAAATACCCTGTTAAAACTGGGAATACTCTGGAATCCCGACAGCATTGCCACCTCCGTCAATGTCCTTCCATCCTGCACAAGCAATTCCGATGCTTTCTCAAGCCTTATCGTGTTCAACCACTTACTGTAATTCATTCCGGTAACATTCTTAAATATCCTCGAAAAATAATCTTTGCTGATACCGGCCATTTCAGCCATTGCGCCCTGCGACAGATCGTCCGCCGTCAGATTATTCTTGATATAATCCGTAACGATGATCATACGGCGCATCACATCACTGCTATAGTCGTGCTTTTCTTCATTCAGTTCAGGGGCCAGCTCTTTTCTATAATCAAATAACGTCAGCATAAATTCCATCAGAAGCATGCAGCACCTGATTTCCCGATCCAGCCTGTTTGAAAAAAAGATCTCTTTCATGCGATCCGTTATCGTCTTCAGTTTCGCCGCAAGCTCCGGATGCGTACAGCAACATACAACGTGCAGGTTGCAATACATATGCATGATCCTTCGCAAATCAAACAGCGAATTGATGAATGCATTGGAAAACTGTATGACAAGCGCCTTCTCTCTATCTGCGTCTATGATCGCGTGCATTTCCATCGGCCATACCAGCACAAAATCATTTGGCACAAGCTCGTAAGTGCTCCTGCCAACCTTATAGATATTCGTTTTGCCCGGGCCTACCAGCAGAATTTCCCCGTAGGAATGCCAGTGCATCTGATAACTTCTTTCCTTATAACCCGTAGACATATTGAATGCGCTTGAACGGTCAAAATTATATTTTTCATACGTACTGTAATCCATATGATCAATATCCTATCCGAAGCTTTCACCCCTGCAGCACAAGAACCATCTCTGTATCATCCATCAGGCATGTATCTGCATTTCTGCCTTCCGCACTGATTCGGTAATCGCCTTTAAAAGCCTCTATTTCAATCCAACCGTTTTCATCGGTTTTTACCGTGGTATCCGTCCACCACTCCTGCTTAACAAGCTTTTTCAGCATCTCATACGAGGGCTTTTTCGAATTATCCTCTCTGACAAAGCCGCTCGGCGCCTTAAGCCATGCCCCGTCCCTGAAATCCCATGTGGTGATTGCTTCCACAAGCGGATGAGAAAACAGTACCCTGTACATTTCTTCCATCTGGCGTGCCTGCCTTTCTTCCCCTTCGGGAGTCGTAGGCCAACGATCCACCTGCCAGTCGTTTAAGTCCATGATATGCGGCGGCATGATCTCACCTGAGATCAGGGTATTCTCGGTAAAGTGTATTGGAAGTCCGAAACTCGAAAACCGTTCCAATACCTCCTCAAGTTTCTCCCTGCCCCAATACCCCTGATGCTGGTGGGACTGGATCCCGATGGTGCTGATCGGTACCCCCGCATTCAGACAGCCGTCTATGAGGATCTCATAGTTTATGGACGTATTAAAATCATTGAGCAGCAGTACCGCGTCAGGATTATTTTCATGCGCTCTTTCAAAAACTTCCTTGATCAGACCGACACGCCCCTTCTCCTTGCATATTCTGGTCACGGCATTATCATACTTATCAAAGATCGGCATAATAACGACCTCATTGATCACATCCCACATGTCGATAACGCCCTTAAAGCCCGTAACCTCTCTGTCGATCCTCTCAAGCTGCTTTTTCATGATCGTCTGATTATCATACTGCATGAGCCAGTCGGCGCATACGGTATGCCAGCACAGGGGATGTCCTTTCACCCTGACGCCCTGATCCTTAAGATACTGCGCCGTTTTCATGAGCATGTCTTTGTTCGGTTTCCCCTCAACAGGCTCATAATTTCCCCAATAAAAAGGAAGGGTGGCATAATTGAATACCTCCAGCCAACTATCCGTCAACTGCTTATATTCTTCTTCGCCCTTCAAGACAAACGGGATAAAATCAAAGCCGCCGCAGCCAAACAAAAATGCATGGTTTACCTGTTTGATCCCTATTGCACGATTTGCCATCGGGTTCCCCTGTTCATCTGTCACCCGGATCCGTTTCGTTACTTTCCTATGTGCCGCTTCCATAAAATCTCTCCTTATCTCATGCTAAATATGCTATGCTGACAGCGCTTTAAAAAGTTTCTTTCTGATTTGCCGTTTTTATATTATTTATTACCTTGTTTGATTTGACTTCTTATATTCCGCTATGCCATGGATCACTTTTTGTTTTATAAAATGAAACCCCCGCTTACACAAATGCGTGTCTGTATACAAAAATGGAGAAGTGTCCAATAAACACTTCTCCAAAAGGCGCAGACCGGATTTGAACCGGTGAATCAGGGTGTTGCAGACCCATGCCTTACCACTTGGCTACTGCGCCATGGTGACTCCAACGGGAATCGAACCCGTGTTACCGCCGTGAAAGGGCGATGTCTTAACCGCTTGACCATGGAGCCGGAGGATTTCGGTGCAATACTCCACCGAGCTCACGTAGTGACGCTCGCACAGTTAATTCCGAGCTTCACGTAGTGATGCTCGCACAGTTAATTCCGAAGGAATTTACTGTTGCCTTAACGAATGCTATGATACCACATCCCATACTAATTTGCAAGGGATTTTTGGAAGAATTGCGCGACAGGACAGCTCACCTGCCGCGCACCACATTTTATTTACCCGCTTTTTCATCCCAAACAGGCACTTGTGTCCCTGCCACCTTGGATGTGAAAGGCGTGCCGTCCCGCTTTTCAAAGTGATCCGTAGCCCGCTTTACATAGGAAAATCCGAGGTAAAGAAGTGGGATATTGCAGTAGGCAATCAAAATATTGGCAAAGTCTGAAAGGTCCCACAAAGAACCAAGATCCATGCCCGCAATGCTGGTCAGGACGCCGAAAGACACTACCGCCAGACAGAGGACGCGGATCGTATAAAGGAAGGCCTTCTTGGTCGAGATCCTGCTCGCGCAGATTTCCGTAAAGGAGAAGAAGCCCAGCAAACAGGTAAAGGCAAACAGTCCGTCAGCCACACCCTGCCCATAATGACCACAAAACCCGTCAACGTACAGATCACGATGGTGTCAAGGAAGACGCCAATGGCCTGCTTCATTAGACATCAAACCGCGCATGACACCCTGAATCAATGCCACACCGAAATCACTGCCAAAAACCGCCTCCTGCTTGAATGCCTGCGTAAATACCACGTAGAAAAACCAAGGGATCCTTGTGAAATTCACTAAGATCAATATCAGCACCGTCAGCACATAGACGACTGCCATGATGGGCACCAAAATATCCGTCACCTTTGTCACCTTGCGGATACCGCCCCAGCCCGTTCAGTTCCTCCTCAGCAGCACCGCTACCGCCCGCATATCTTCCGGTATTTGACACACCAATTTTCCGTCAGCAATCCCGATTTCCGCCTCCGCATCCGAATAGACCGTCTCAATCCGGTAATCCCCGCCGTTTGGCAAAGGAACGGTAAGCGCGCCCTCATGCTCTCCGTTAAAAGTATGGAAGACTGCCAGCATCCCGTCTTTCTCCCCATGCTCCACACTGCCCTCCGTGCGCAGAAGACACTGCCAGCCCTGCGGATGGCGCCAGCTTAACACCTTCGGCCCATAAAGACTGCTGTACCCGTCCTTGATAATGGGCGCCGCTTTTTGATAAAAGGCGATTCCCCTGTCGATCACATCCCACTGCGCATCCGTCAGCTTGGTCACATCCCCTGACAGGCACATCCTGCCCAGGAACGTATTGGCAATCGAATAGGCGATCCTTTTTAAGGAATCCGTCTCGCGAATCACGGCCCAGATCTGGTTCTGCCGCGGCAAGATCACGCGGTGCAGCGCTGCAGCGATGATCGGGATTTCCTCGCACTCATGAGCATCCGAAAAGGAAGCCATGCTGCACTCACTCATCATAAGCGGCTCCAGCTTATGCCCGCCCGAAGAACAGTTTTCCAGAATAATGTCGGGAACCTTCTCCTTCACCTTGCGGATAAAAGCAAGGGAGGCTTCCATATTCTGACGCAGTCCTTCACCCAGCGATTCGACACCGTCGCAGCCCACGCCGATGGTGTCGTTGTAATCCATTTTCATATACGAAAAACCGTATTTATTCAGCTGGCCGATTACTTTTTCTTCCAGATCCTTCTGCACCCACTCCTGGCGCATATCCCAGAAACGTCTCATGGTGGTGGTAAGCGTTGCTCCGTTTCGTTTCAGCAGATGCGCCGTATCCTGATAGGCCTCCGCTCTCTCTCCCACATTGTCGATCTCAAACCAGATCCCAGCCTTCATGCCATGGTCATTGATCGCTTTCACGGTCTTGTCAAGTCCCTGCGGGAACAATTCCTTTGATACGCGGTAATCCCCCATGGAAATGTCCCACGGAACACCCTCCTCCTTGAACCAGCCGCAGTCGACCACAAAATAGGAAATCCCCTTATCTTTGATGGCTTCCAAAATCCCACAGATATTCTCATGGGAAGGGCAGCCCCAGGTGGTACAGTATTCATTAAAAATGACGGGAAGCGTCTGCTCAGACGCAGGCCCCTGATCCAGCACATCATCCAAAACCGCCGTCATTCTCTGAGAGATCTGATCCAACCGAGATTCACGCAGTGAAGCTCGAGAAGTGAATCCGTCAGAATTTACTTCTGTGTCCCTGCACACGGAAAGGATCGCCGTAGGCGTAACAAAGGTTTCTCCCGGCGCAACTTCCTTCATCCAGTGCCCGAAATCATAATCCGCCAGCCCGCCTGATAAGGCCGCGTCGTCGCCTCTGCGGTAAACTTCCATCTGCCAGCTGGCATTGTGACAGATCATCGCACCCCAGAAAATATCGGATTTACTGTCCTCTATGACCGCATACGGAAAATAACCGTTGACAGGCATGGAACCCACCTGACCAAAGCGCTCACAGCGCACCGCGTGACCGCCCCAGGAAGGTTCCAACTGGATATCCTCAAAGACCTGCGTCTCCACCCTGCCTTCCATGCTCCACACGCTGCGGATGCGGTGCAGTTTTAAGTACCCGTTCTCATCCGCTCCTACAAAAGGAGAAATGCCGCCCAGTGAAAAGCTGGAGAGAAGCTCTAAGCCCACTTTTTCCTGCGACTGATTTGTAAACGCGGTAAAAGAGAGCAGGCTTTTCTTTCCCTCTTTCCAGACAAGATAATGGCAGTAACGATTGCCTCGTTTATCCGTAAAGGCAGTGCAGATGACCGTCCTGCCGCCGTCGTCCATTAACTTCTGATGCTCAGAGGCAAGACGTAGAATATCAGTTTTCCGCCCTTTGCCTTTGCTGCTTCCAACTTCTCCGTTTGAACTCTCTGCCGCAAAATATTGCGCACAGTCTTCCTTTTCTCCAGCCTCGCCGTCACGTTTCACTTCCTGACCGTCAAACACAAGCGCCGCCACGGAGAGATTCTGCCGCATGGTCCTGCCTCCCGCGTAGGCCCCCGCATAGGTGTCCCCCACAAGCTTCACCTGGATCAGGGAATCCGAATAGGGCTTTTCCCTGTAAGCGACCTCGTAGGCCGCATCCGCAGGGAGTAATACCAGCTCCATACTCCCCGTCTCTGTATCCTGCACATAGCAGGCGCGCATATCTCCTAATACAAATTCGCTGTAAACTTTCTTCATCCTGCCTCCTTATCCGACTGCTGCAAACTCTGTTAGACACGCTTCCTCTATTCAGACCTTTGCGCCGTGCCCCTATTTCTGCATTGCTTCTTTCTGTAACTGATCGAACATTTCCATACATTCATCCACCGTAGCGCCGTTTAACAGCTCCCTCACGATCAGACAGGTATTTCCCCACTGCTCCACATTCATGCTCGCATTGGCTCCAAGTACATAGACGTTTTCCTGTATCCTGTCATTCAGCGGCTTCAATGCAGGAATGCACTCCACCTCCACATTTTTGGAAGGGGATATCACCCTGTTGGTCTCCACGTAAATCTGAAGCGCCTCATCCGACAGGATCACGTCCATAACCGCCATCGCATCTTCTCCGTGCTCCGCGTTAATGCCGACACCAAAGTCCGTCATGGGCATGACCTGCATCTGCCCGCGGCTTCTTGGGAAGCCGATGACAAGCATCTCAAAGTCAGGTTTCCCATATGCGGTGTCTGTGTTTGCAGCCCCCCCAGTATGCCATGACAATGGGTGTTTTCTGAGCCAAAAAATCCGCTCCTTCTCCTTCAATCACCTCGCTGACATAAGCCTTTTGGGCATCAATATATCCCTTGTCGATCATTTCCAGCAAAAATTCAAATCCCGGACGCATATAATCACTGTACTTGGCTTCTCTACTGTTCAAGGCCGCGATCTCCGCCTCCGTATTCCCACCGTTATATAAATCCACATAAGCCTGCGCCAGCACAAAGGTTTCCAGCCACCATCTGTTGGCGCCCACGGGCGTCTCAATTACCGCTCCACCGCAAGTTGTCCGTTCTCCACGATCTCACAGCCCGCTTTCTCAAAAGCAAGAATCTCCCGCAAAATCTCAGCATTGATTTCGTTGTCCTCTGCTGTCAAAAATGCAGCCCTGCCAGATTATGGATCGACTCCGTTTCGGGCTCGGCAGTCTTCTGTGCCATCTGCATCTGTTGCATCTTTTCTTTAAAAGCTGAAGCAAAGAACGGCTTTAAAAGAATTCCTACATTCCCCGTCTGATCGATCTCCTCGCTTCCGAGCTCGCCATGGTCTGACCAAAACAGGATCGACAGCATATCTCCTGCCTTTTCCCGAATCCGGCTTATCGCCTTCGAAGCGTCTCCATGCACTACATTACCGCCTAACAGAATCACCTGCCAGCCTGATGCATCGCTCCCTAACAGCGTTAATGCCTCCTCCATGCTGTGCACCACATCTGTCGCAACGCCGACACCTCCCATAAGCGTGCCGATATTTTCACAAGTGTCCTTGTCGGCATCTGCCACCAAAATCTTTGTAATACCCTGTTCCTCCCAGAACCGCCTGTCTGACTGCCTCTCGGGGATCCGAAATTCCAGTTCGACCCAGAACAGACTTCCCTCGTCCACCTCGCTGAATACATCGATGGTGCCGCCCATCAACTCTATGATATTCTTGGTGATCGCCATGCCAAACCCGGTTCCCTGCACCTTATTGGTAGTACTGTTTTCTGCCCGTGTAAAGGCGTCGAAGACACTCATGCTTGATGCCCGTCACTTCCACGAAGAATTTCTGCGACCTAGCCTCCGCCATCGGGCGAATGATCGCATCCACGGAAGACACCAGATCATTTAAGGTAAATTCCTCCACGTTCAGAACAACTTTACCGCTCTCAATTTTGGAAACATCCAGGATATCGTTAATCAGGCTGAGCAGATGCTGCCCGAAAGCCATGATTTTCTTTGTATATTCCCTCACCTTTTCCGGTTTTTCCGCATCACGGGAGAGCAGCGTCGTAAAACCAATGACAGCATTCATCGGCGTACGGATATCGTGTGACATATTGGAGAGAAACGTTGTCTTGGAATTGCTTGCGATCTGTGCCGCCTGCAGTGCTTCCGCCAGCCTGCGATTGCTGATTTCGCGCTCCTCCTCGCGTTCCCTGCGTATTCTGTTCTGCTGCCTTTGATTGAGATAAAACAAGTCGCAGCAGAGAACAAAAGCAGTCAGCATGACTGCAACCACAATAATGATATTTTGGTTGACTGTTCTGCCTTCCTGTTGTATCGCTTCAATTGGCACATATCCGGTCAGATAGAGTGTACCGTTATTCACCGACCACATATAGTTCAGGGAATTCTTATTTCTGATATCATGATAGAACATGATATTTTTATGCTGCTTAACGCAGTCCTCAACCTCTTTCCGAAGGTTTTCATCCTGAATATCATTGGCACGATAAAAGTCCGCCAGGTTCAGATGTCCCGCGCTCCGCTCCCCCATTCCCTTAGGCTTTAGCACGAAACGCTCCGTCTCCGCATCCATAATATAAAGCATCGCCTTTTGATTGTAAAAACCCTCCGGCAGCGACTTGTCAAACGTATCATAAATATACTCAACATAGAGCGTGACAATCTCCTGTTCTCCCTTTATCACCGGACATTTGATGCAATAGTCCCACGTCCCCATATCATTTAAGTATGACTGGGACACCGGCAGACCATCAATGGTTCCTCCTGCGGAAAAGTCCAGTTCTTCCTCCGCAAATATCTCTCCCGTACTGGCCACGCCTTCCTTTTCACCCGTCCGAATCAAAGCAAGCTTCACCATCGTCTCACTTTTCTTAAAATAACGAACATACTTTTCCGGCTCCTCCATCACCGCAATTCCCTGCGCCATCAACCGCTGATACTCCGCCTCTTTGTTGAGGATGGCCTCGATCATACATTTGATCAAATCAAGACTCTCATTCAGATTCCGGGTTGCCGAGGCCGCCATCTCTTTTGTCATCTTACGCGACACCACCAAAAATGAGAAAGACCAAAATGATAGAAACAAGCAATAAAATTCCTCTGTCTGTCTTACTTTCATCACGCTGTTTTCTCATTTTTGTCTCCGTTCCACTTATATAGCAAACTGCTTTGGTATTAAAATTTTCTTATTTATTATATTCCTGTTTCTTAATAAAGTCATCCCTTATATTTATTTTCCTGCTGAAACAGCGCGGCCGTCTTCTCCATCCGTTCCGAAATTTTTACCCCAAAAGGGCAGCGGCTCTCACAGGCCTTACAGCCAATGCACGCATCCGCCTTATGCTCCAGTGCCAGATAATGCTCTCTCACCGTCGCAGGAACCTCCTCCTGCATCACGGCAAGATCATAATATTTATTTACCATGGCAATATCAATTTCTTTGGGGCAGGGTTTGCAGTGCCCACAGTATGTACACTCGCCTTTGCCAAATGTATTGCGTGGCGCCTTTGCCAGAATCGCCGCGTAATTTTTTTCCGCCTCATCAGCAGTCTCATAAGCCACGGCCCGTTCCACATGTTGCGGCGTATCATAACCTGCCAGCACGGACGCGACTGCGGGACGGGTCAGGCAGTAGTGAATGCACTGTACCGGGGTCAGCGCCACCCCAAAAGGAGAACGCGCCGCGTCAAACAAACGACCGCCCGCATAGGGCTTCATCACGGTGATGCCTACGTCGTTCTGCTCGCACAGCTTATAAACTTCCGCACGTGCAGGATCAATACCGCCGAAGCCGTCTGCATATTCTTCCACAAAATAATCGTCAATATTATCTGTAGGCGGCAAAAGGTCAAATGCAGGATTGATGCTGAATAAAATCATTTCAATGAACCCACTCTGCGCAGCCCTTTTCGCCATCAGCGGATTGTGCGTGCTCATGCCAATATGACGAATCTTTCCTTTTGCCTTCAATTCCTTCACATACTCGAGGAAAGGGCCGTTCATGGCATGATCCCAATCCGCTTCCTGATCGATAAAATGAATCATGCCCAAGTCAACGTAATCAGTCTGCAAGCGCGTTAACAAATCCTCAAACGCCTCACGGCATATTTTCACATCGCGCGTCCTCTCATATTGACCGTTTTGCCAAGTGGAGCCAATATGCCCCTGAATGTACCAGCGTTCCCGCCTGCCCGCCAGCGCCTTTCCTATCTTTGTGCGCACGTTCGGCTCGGACATCCAACAGTCCAAAATGTTGATACCGAGCTCGTCCGCGCGGTCGATCACGGCCTTGCATTCCTCGTAATCGTGGCGTTCCAGCCACTCGCCCCCAAAACCGACCTCACTGACCATTAAATCTGTTTTTCCAAGTCTGCGATACTGCATGGTAACCTCCTTTGACGTATCAATTCTGTTTCCGAAACATTTGCAACCAGTATAACATGAGTATTCGTCTTTGTCATTACATCCGCAGTATCCGCCTTAGACAAATTTTCTTCCTTCTTTTCAGTCGACTTTCTCTTTTCTCTCATTTTTCTTTTGCAGTTTTACATATAGAATAATCGCCATCCCCATCATCGGCAGCAGCAAAATCAGAGAGGAAGCCGCTCCTTTCACAGCTGCTCCATCTTTCATAGAAGCAAAAGCTATTGATTTTAACTCTCCATATTGATAATATAAATAAAAAAAGGAATGGCAAGAAGACATGGCTTTTTCGGATAAATTATTTGAAGCACGAAAAGAAAAAGACTTATCGCAAACGGATCTGGCTAAAAAAACCGGTTTATCTCAAACTGCTATTTACCTTTTGGAAAAAGGCAAAAGACACGCTAAATTTGAAACGATATTAAAGATTGCCGCTGCTTTAGATACTGATTTTTTAGTGTTAGCCGATGATAACGATCCTAACCTTCTATCTATAAAAAGAAGCCGGGACACTCGGGATATGCAAACATATGGACAAATCAAAAAGCGGGACTTCAACGAATCCCTTGAAACTTTTAGAGAAATTCAAAATGACATGGAAAGTCAGATACGTTCTTTATATTATTCCATGTCCGATTCCGATATGAGTATTTGGGTGCAGGCACTTGAAACATACTATCCCTTATTAAACGATGCCGGAAAAGCCAGAGCAAACAGCGAGATGCAACGCGCCGTAGAACAAATAGAGGCATTGACCAAAATGATTGAATATCGAAAATAAAAAAGCGCCACGCCCCGATCTCTCAGGGCGCTACACTTTTTTATAAATATCGCCGCTCTTTACTTTCTCTGCATCCATTTAGGTAAGATCGTAAATTTCACGGACTTCGTCCCTCCATATATTCCTTTACCTCTGATGACAAGCGTACCTTTTCCTTTGTTGGTATTGTTGCTGATGCTTTCGATATCAAACTCATCCGAATTTAATGTAACCTTATTCTTCCCGCTGCCGAGTGTAACCGTAATCTCGTCTTTGCCCGGCGTCACCGGATTTCCGTTTGCGTAGTAATATTTCTTTTTAAACGTAACCTTCGCCGCGGAAATCAGTTTCTCCGCAATTCGGATATCTACCGTCTTAGTGCCTGCATAATTCTTCTTACCTGTCAGCACTATCTGTGCCTCACCGCACTTGGTGTCATTTCCTGCCGCATCTTTATCATACGTCACTTTTTCGACTACACCTACCGTAAACTCGCCGGAAGATAACTTCACACCATTGTCGTAGATCGCAACCTTTGCCCGATAGCTTCCATTCGCCTTGTACTGCAAATCCTCAGGTACAATCGTGATGCTTTTATCTGCAATATTCTTTGCTTTGATTGTAAAGGTAAGCTTATTTCTCAGTGTTCCGGAATAGTTTCCGATTCCTATCACCGTGACTTTTGCCGTCCCCACCTTCTTATTTTCGCCGTAAGATACCTTGTAATCAGCTTCCGGTATCAGCTCTTTCTGATCCAAACTTACCTTGATCTCAGGCGTTGCGCCGCTCTTATCCTGTATCACCTCGATCGGAGTGCTCTCTCCATTCAGGAACACAACGCTAGGATTCTTTTTCGTCAGATCAATTTTGCTTATAGTGAAGACCTTCTTTACGGTTCCGCTGTAGCCTTTCTTTCCCGTGATCGTCATTGTCACCTTACCCGCATTCACGTTCGGCGTATAAGCAACTTCATAGTCTTCATGGAGAGTAAGCTGCGTCCCCTTATATTCCAGAGTCATTTTACTTTGTGTGACGGGCGCTCCCGTATACTGCGCCGACTTAAAAAATCCTTTGATGACCGTCTTATTGATCGCAGTTCCGTTGATCTTGAAGTTTACAGTTTTGCTTCCATAATAGCTGCTCTCCGTCTTTGCGCTTAAGGTAACCGCTGCTGTACCTATTTCCGTATTATTTTCGTACGTGACCATAAAGTTATCATCAACAGAAACCGTCTTGTTTTTATAGGTTACGGTAACAGTCGGCTGAATCGCTTCCCCGGTGTAAGCGTGTGCGTTCTTATCAAGCTTGAACTTCAGGGAACCCGCCAAAATCTTCTCTGTTACAACGAGAGGATATTCCAATGTTCCTACATAACTGCTTGTATCCTTCATCTGAATGATGATCTTATACTCGCCCGCATCCTTGACTTCCGCAACGTCCTGACCGTCTTTTTGATAGGATACTACATAATCCTTCGCCGGAATGGTCTTTTTGCCCCACTTCAGGGTGATCGCCGGAATCTGCTTCACCGGCTGCTTCTTATTATTCTTCTTTACATTGAGCTCCGGCTTATATTTGATCGTTACGTTATCATTGCTGATACTTCTCTTTACAATATTGAAGGCTACCGAGAACTTACTATTCTTCTCATAGTTGCCGTTTGGAATGATATTCACCTTAGCCGGCAGCAGCTGCGTGCTCACCTTTATGTTATTGGAATAGCTGACCCTGTAATCTGTCTTCTCCTTAAGCAGTGTCTCGCCATCGTAAACCTTAACCAAAGGTTTGACTGCAGCACCTGTCCATTCCTGATCTTTAATCTTCTCTACCCAGATTCCTGTCTTTACCTTATTACCATCTTCACCCGGTGTGGGTTCCTCACAGTAATAATAATACATTCCATACAGGTCTATATCCTCAGTCACTGCTTTCGTAAAGTCATATAATTCCTTCTTTTCCTCATCCGCATACCATCTGATATTGTACTTTCCGTTGGCATCCTCCTGATCTGCAAATTCAGGTTTTGTCAGAGCCTCACCCTTCTTTACTTTCTGGGTTTTTACTTCGTCGGGATAGTGCAGCGTTACGGTGACCTCATCCTTCGCTTCGCCTTGCTGATATTTTTTCACACCGTACAGCGTCAAATCCTCCTTGATATACTGATTGAAATCATACAACGTTGTCTTCGCTTCATCCGTATACCACTTGACTGTATACTCCCCGTTCTCGTCCGTCCCCTCAGACACAGGCTTCTTTACCTTACTGTTCTTCTTTTGGAAAAGGGACTCTGTTTTTCCGTCGGGATAGTGCAACGTCACAGTGACCTTTTGGTTATCTTCCTCCACATCGCCGTACTCTTTGGAATAGTACCCTCTTACCACGGCATCCGTCAAAGTACATTTCTCCGCCGCCCAGAAGCAATTCACATTCGGCGTTACGCCACAAGAGAACTTCTGGCACTTGGAGATATAATCCAGCAGATTGCGGTAGGTTACAGTTATTCCGGACGGACCGCTCTTAACCTGCGGCACAGCCGTCCCATCAATTTCCATCGTGATCTCTTTCTCAGAAATACGGATGTAATAGTGATGTTCTTTCGTCCTGTCAAGTGTCGTAACCGGTACTGTAATGTTTGCTTTCCCCAAATCATTTGGATTGTTGATGTCCATCCACTTATTGATGGCTTCCGCTTCCGTCTCGTTATAACAGATATACGGTGCCGACTGAACACTGACGCGTCCGCCGGGTGCGCCTTCCGAAGGCTGGTAAAAGGCAAGCAGTCCGTCCCAACCCGCCATATAGGCATCGTCCGCAAACTTTGCCTTGAAGTCAAGCACCACTTCGTCCAGTTTCTTCCCAAAAAGCGGATTCTCCATCTCCGTCATCGCGCCTTCAGTCAAATCGACTTTGTCCTGCACGTCATCTCTGCTTTCACCGCTGCTGATGCGGATGTTTTTCAGTGTACAAAGCTCCGTATTCCAGAATGTGACTCCGCCGCTTGCGCTAAGGCCTACACCCCACGAGAACATATCGCACTTCGCCACATAACGAAGCAGTTCCGCAAAATCTGCATTGCCTCCCATTGTACTTTGGTCTGCATTCACCACAAGTTGCCCGTCCTGATAAATCCGGCATTCCGTCTCGCTGATCACGATCTTGAAATTATATTCCTGCCCATGCTTCAGATTTTCAGCAATCTTGTTCTTTTCCGGGCTGTTAATATCAAGATAAAGATTTACCTGTCCCGCCGGCAAAAACTCATTCAGGCAAATATAGGGATTCGTCTGGAACGATACTCTTCCTGTCGTCGCTGAATTATAAAAGGCAAAAATACCATCCCAGCCGTTCTTCGGCGCACCTTCCGAAAAAATAATGTCATAGTCCACAACCAGAGATTTCAATTTCTTTTCATAGAACGGATTGCTGATCCTCTCAATCTGATCGTTGGTCTTTAACTCCAGAAGTTCTCTCTCCAGCACCAATCCCGGCGTCTCAGGGTGCGCAACCTTTACCTTAAATTCCGCTGTCTTCGTTACGTTTCCCTTGGTTACCGTGGCAGTCAGGGTCACCTCCGTCTCCAGCTCCGGCACGGTAACCTTACCGTCCGCGGATATAATGGAAGGATCAGAGCTTACCCATGCAATTTGTGCGCCAAACTCGCCTGTCACCGGCAGAACGATGTCCTTAGACGTTGATTCTGGAATCTGCTTTCTTAAAGCCGCGATCACGCCGTCCACAACCGCATTTTCGTCTGACTGATTGATATAAAACTTCATGTTCGAAATGACGGCTTGCGCCTTCACGTCATTCCACCAGGAACCGGTTCCCATATGCAGGGTCGATGCGGACTCCTGCAGCCAGGTCAGGACCTTCGTATAATCCGTCAGATCTCCCACACCGTTTTCCGTATCCAGAATTGTCTGATCATATGCTTTCGCGCCATCCACCAGAACCTCAAACCCTGCCGCGTTTAAGTTGATGGTAACATGTGCGGTTTCCTTGCCGCTCGCGCTAATGGCTTCGCCGATATAATCCTTCACCAGTGTATAATTATTCAGATTCGCATCATAAAAACCACCCGACGCATTATAGCCCAAATAGGAACCCTGCGTAAAATACAACTTCCCGGAAGCCTTGTCATTAAAGGCAAACAAAGCGCCCAGCGCCTGCACTGCGCCATTATGCTTTACATCAAATTCCATACTGACGCCGCCTGAAAGATCCAGTCCTGCCGTATTCGTTATGTAGTACGGATTCGTCATGGATGTACTGTTCGCAGGCGGAAGCGTCAGGGGCGCATTCGTATACGCCTCGCCTACCAGATACCTTCCGTCCTCCATGGCGCTGTCCTTCTTAACTACCGTAATGGTATGCTCTTTCTGATAATAGTAATCTCCGCATACCATCGTCATGGTAAAGATTACATTTGTATCAGCATCCGGCAGCGCGTCAATCGTGCCATCACTCTTAACCAGGCTTTCATCGCCAGATTCCCAATACAGATCTACCCCTTCGCCACCCTTGGAGGGAAGCGTAAAGCTGCCATACACCTTTCCGGGCACTGTATAGGAAGGATTAGCAACGTGATTGGCAATAATCGCCTTGCCGCCTAATTTTTTCGCGCCCCAAAGGGTAATGCCCGTCGTCTCGTCCACACCCGTAAAGGACATTGTCTTAAACCCTGCAGAATTCTTAGTTACCTTCGCAAAGACGCCCGAATAACTATGTCCCTCAATGGTCAGGGTCGCATAAGCCTGCCCGCTCTCGACTGCCCATGTGCCGACCTCCTGATCCCCCTTCTTGATCTTATGATCATTTGTCAGCGTGTAGGTGATGATCTCCGCCAGCGGCGCGTCCGCCTTATAATTATTACTTAAATCCGTACCGCAGTCCTTGTTATAACCGAGGCTGTAATCGCCCACCAGAATCTCGTATTCCCCGGCCACATCAGTCGGTTCCGCAGCGTAATTTACCTTTTCATCATTCGCAAAAGCAAATGGAGACGCCACGATCCAGCCGTTCTTATTTTGGAATAACTCGTGCACGCGGAGCTGATGTTCCGCCGTGTTGTTATTGAACTTTGTATGATAGATCACATACGCCCGGTCACCATCCACGATCGCGGAATTGTGCCCCTGCGCCACTTCACCGGTCGTCATATGATCCCACTGATAAAAGGTCATCAACCGCATACCTCTGGTATCAATCTGGTCAACCGTCAGGGCGCTCTTGTCGTCCGTGTAATTCGCTATAAAGTTTGGCTTGCCTTCTGTGAAAATCGCATCCTTTCCCGTGGTATCTACATAAGGGCCGTCCGGACTTGTAGAACGGAATATACGCATGTTATAACCGCCGTTCGGCGCATAGAAGCCATAGGACATAAACAGATAGTAATAATTCCCGATTTTCTCTATATACGGGCCTTCACCCGACACATAATGACCACCCGCAATCTTCTTTCCAAAATAAGGATCGCTGGTCACAGATTTCTGCTTATCTTCAAAATCACTGGTATAATTTACCGTATAATCCCTAAGTCCTGTCGTCTCATCCAGCTCCAGTGCATAGATACCGCCCGACCAGGAACCGTAAATCATCCACAGCTTTCCGTTATCATCATAAAATACGGCAGGATCAATGGCATGAGGCCAGTATTCTCCCCATTCATTCGTAGAAACTCCCGTAATTTTTCCGCTATCGTTCAAAGTCACGCCGCTAATCTTCTGATACCGCTCCGGGAGTTCGGCTCCCTCCCCAAAGATAAATTTCATATCGGTATTTTTATAGTTGGTCGGCGCATTTTCATCTGCAACAAAACCCGAATACACCACCGGACCCTGATAGGAATAAGGACCCTCAATAGCTTCCGCAGTCAGCAAAATGACCACAGAGTTCTGATACGCTCCGTTCAGGCTCAGATACATACAATACTTATTCATTGCCGAATTGAAAATAACATCCGGCGCCCACATATTACTGCCGTTTCCTTCATAGATCTTCCAGCCGGCTGATGCCGTACACCACGCATCGGCATCAAAGTTTCCAAAGACAGCTTTTCCATCCACTATCACCATAGGACGAGCAGACATCTTCATTGTGTTTTTCTTTCGTGTTACCTCCAGTCCATTCTCGGACACCGAAGAATCACCCAGCACATCCTCCTCGGGAGTCTCAGACTCGGCAGGCTCTTCCGACTTATCTGTCGATTCCTCTTCCTTGGACGCATCATCCGCGGGCTTTTCCTCCTTGGATGCATCATATGTGGGCTTTCCCTCCTCGGATTCATCATCCGCAGGCTTTTCTTCCTTAGATGCTTCATCTACAGGCTTTCCCTCCTCGGATTCATCGTCCGCAGGCTTTTCTTCCTCAGATGCTGCATCTGCTGATTCTACCCTCCCCCCATTCTGTTTGGGCTTTTCTTCATCAGCGGCCTCGGAATCCTTTACCGCCTCCGCACCCGTATTCACGTAGAACACAAATTCCGCATTGGCATTTTTTTCAGCAGTCACAGCAACGCCGCTTTCGGACTGATCTCCAGCTTCCGGATCGGTCCCAGACTCCGCTCCGTTTTCCGCGCCTGGCTGCTCCGCAGTTCCCGTCGTTTCTTCCGGATTCGTCTCACCCAGCTCAGTTTCACTTCCGGCTGCATCCTCTCCACTCGCATTGCCCGGCTCACCTTCATTACCGGCTGCATCCTCGTCACCAGTATTGCCCGGCTCGCCTTCATTACCGGCCGCATCCTCGTCACCAGTATTGCCCGGCTCGCCTTCGTTTTCGGCTGCATCCTCATCGTCCGCCTCGCCTTCATTTCCAGCTGCATCCTCATCATCTGCTTCACCCGGCTCGTCTTCGATTTCAGCCGCATCTTTATCATCTGCTTCGCTTTGCGTTACCATCAGCGCACGAATAGCGGCCGTCTGCGTCTTGGCAGTTTCATTGACTGCAATCTCTCCGGTAAATAAATTATTCTTAAAAGCCTGCTCTGGCGCAAGGGTTTGTCCACTGCCGTCCCCAAAAAGCTTGTCAATATTAACATTCTCCCAATTTTGCAAATCGCTGGTCTTTGCCACGGCTCTGTGCGAGCCAAACACATACCAGTCATCACCGTTCTTAATAACAGAGGGATCATGCACTGCCTGCGGCGTATACTTTGTTTCGCGATACATATCCGCAATATCAGCCTCAGTGACCTGCGTCTTTCCGCTTATGATAGCGTCAATATTGACCTCTTACGCATGGACTTCGTTGAGCCCCTGCGGCAATCCGGCATTACCCAGGATCATACTCACCGCAAGCACAGCGCTTAGAACCTTTTTACCAAATCTCTTCCTCATCTTTTACCTCCACTTCTTTACATTTTCTAAAATAGTTTAGAGTTTCCAAATTTCCTTTTTGCACAGCTTTATTTTGATTTTCGTTGTGCAAACTTTACATTTTTGCTTTTCTAAACACGCCTCTATACAGCATAATATAGAGTAACAAGAGCTTTTTGTCAATTCCTATTTTCCAAACAACCTTGCAATTTGTCTCAACAGAAATACATTTTGTGCACAATGCCAAAAGTGTTGGTTCACATAATTTTCCTAAATTACTTTAGATTATAGTTAACTGTAACATAATCCCACCTAGTTTACATATACAGATTACAGCTATCTTTGACCTGCTATAATAAAGTTGTAACGGGAGTGGCAAATAAGATATACTGAAAATAATTAAGAAAGAGGTACTTATTATACCGCAAAATTACACACCCGAATTTAAAAAGAAGATTGTCCGTCTTCATGAGGAAGAAGGTCGTACCTACAAAAGCATCACCGCAGAATATGGTGTATCCAAAGCCGGCATCTCCAAATGGTGCCGCGTATTATGTGAAGAATGCCGGACAAGCCCCGAAGACAAAGAAGAATACGACTCCATGAAAAAGAATCTCCGCTTAAAAAGGGAAAACGATGAATTGAAGAAGGAAATAGCCTTCCTAAAAAAGTGGCGGCATTCTTTGCGAAGGAAATCGATTAGAGGCTTATCGATTCATAGACCAATATCGTGAGGAATTCGGAATCCGCTGGCTGCTGCGCCGATTGGACATATATCCGAATGCCTATTACAACTACCGGAAACACCGGAAGGCGGATTATTATACCCAAAAATCTGAGGTTATGGCACAGATCAGGGATATCTACCATATCCATAATGGAATCGGTGGGTACCGGAGCATGACAGTTTATCTGGCACGCAGAGGATGATGTTGTATCAGGTAATCTCCCTCAACTCTGTATGTGATATCTATCATCGTTCTTCCACCTTCTTCTCCCATCCATTTCATAGATAGTCAGTTTATAGAGCAGATTCATTGTCCTTTTTCCCTGAAGGTGTTTCAAGCCATTTACGCTCAAAAGATTACCAGCGGAAAAAGGAATAGTCTCTCTTTTTCTGACTCCTACGCTAATAAGAAAAGTGAGATAAGGTTTGCAACGCAGTCCCGATCTGTTTTCGGTTACCAGCCGCACGGTCGATATTTCTGCCATGCAACTTCATTGCCTGTATTGTGCTCGTATATAGTCTTGTTTCCGTTTCTCCCCAGGGCGCAAAAAACCCGCAAACATTCCTGTCTACGGGTTTCCTATCAACTCCCCGAGTAGGGCTCGAACCTACAACCCCGCGGTTAACAGCCGCGTGCTCTACCATTGAGCTATCGAGGACTATTGTAAATCCCTTCGGGATTAGCTATTCGAGGATCTGCGATCCTCGGCTTTGCTCTGCACAAAACGCAGACTAACAAATTCTATGTTTTGTGCAAGAGAATCACTCCGTGATTCTCTGCTTCGGTTCCGCCTGACCATTTGAGGATCTTCGATCCCCGTCTCAGACTCTGCAAAACTTTACTGAGGAAACGCACCCTCAAAACCGAATACCGAATGATCATTTCCGTCTTTGTCTGTCGGAGGATCG
>CAJTKA010000002.1 GCA_910576815.1 uncultured Lachnospiraceae bacterium | reverse complement strand
AGCTACATTTATTCAGGCTTTATTCGGAAATATCTGCTGGGAAAGTTGAGTAATAAGTAAAGGTTGAATAAGAAATCGGAGGATTTCGCAGATAATAAATAGCCTGGGAATACCTCCGATTCTTATTATACTAACTATCCTGTCCGAACGTTGGATTTTCAAATGTCAGTTATAATCAGGAATCCAATAATTTCTCCATTATCAGAAAAGTGTGGTAAACTATACCTGTGCTGGCAACTCAATTGCCGGCTGAACGTGGGAACCGTATCAAATGCAGGGTCAATGGCACAGACAGCGCCACCTGTATCTATGACGCCATGAACAGGCTGACCAAGAGGGTGCAGGACGGGACGGTCTACGGCTATACCTATGACAAAAGGGGGAATCTGACAGAAGAGAGTAAGGACGGCAGCCCGATCCGTCAGTATGTATATGACACCGCCAACCGTATGGTGACGGGTAAGGATCTTCTGAGCGGAGCGCAGACGGATTATACCTACAATGCCCTGAACATGCGGATCGCGAACACGCTGACCCTTCCGGGAACGGAAGCGCCGCAGATCAGGACGACAGCCTATGTGCCTGACTTCTTAAGCGGCACGGACAATGACCTGATGGCATACCACAGTGGCGGAGGCGTCACAAAGGCCGTATACGGCAGGACATACGAACGCCTGGGCAGTGTCACTGCGGCAGGACAGAAGTATGAGATGCCCGATATCTGGGGCAGTCCCGTGTATGAGGCGGATGCGCAGGGGAATGCCGAGTGGCGCGCAGGGCATGACATCTGGGGCAGACCGGATGCAGCGGCAGCGGAGACAGACGCAGACATACGCTTTACCAATTACCGTTACGATCCCGTGATCGGGAAATACTTCGCACAGGCGAGATTCTACGACAGCGGACAGGGCAGGATGCTCTCACCCGATCCCATCAAGAGAAGGATCAACCCATACCCGTACTGTGACAACGATCCGGTCAACTACAACGATCCGACGGGAGAGATACCGAGCATCCTCTTGGGAGCAGGTCTCGGCGGAGTGATCGACGGCGCATCGGGCTTTATCGGGAGCGCGGCTTCCCAGCTTACGGGCGGCGGAAAGATCAACTGGAGAAAGGCGGCCGGCGCGGCGGCAAACGGCGCGGTGGTAGGAGCAGCCAGAGGCGCGCTGATAGGAAGCGGCGCGGGAATCCCGATCGCTTTTGTCACGGACTTTGCGGCAGGAAGTGTCGGGAACGCATTCGAACAGGGAATTACCACGGGGAAGGTGAATCTCGGGAAAAGTCTGTTAGGCGGGGCAGAGAATGCCATCAGCCAGATGCTGTACGGGACAGGAGAGCTCAAGGGCGTAAAGGATGCCTTCCTCAGAGGTGCCAAAACCGGGGCGGTATCGTCCGGACTTAGGAACATCGGGGAAGCCCTCTGGCCGGAAGAGATGCCCAAAGGCAGAGGAGCAGCCGGAGCGGGAGTACCCGGCCATTCGGGGCGTGATCCCAGAAAGGTGTGCGGCTCACCGGATCCATTCGACCTTGCAGAAACGCTCGGAGACAGAAGAAGGAGTCAAGGCGGCGTAAGCCACGGTGGCGGAGGAAGAAGCCGGACAGGAGAAGGCGGCGGATTCAGCCTTGGCGGTCTCGTCAAGGATATGCTGATCGGCGGGATCGTAGGAGGCCTTGGCAGTGCGGCTTTCTATGGAGCCGGGGAGGCTGTGGATGCGCTTAAGAGGCAGCTTGCTGGGAGTGGAAGCGGTAATATACACAGAAGTGGAAAAAGACCGGATTTTTATGTCGCGCCCAATGGGGATATCATACCAGCAACAGGATATAGATATTTTGCCAGAAACACATCAGTTGTCCAAAATGCTAGGAGGGGATATATAGCTGCCAGAAGTGATGGTATGTATTTTTCTTTTGATAAAATAGATGATGCAATTATTGCACAGGGGAAATTACAAATACCATACAGACCTGAATATAGAATCTCCTTTGATACATTGGATATTATTGAAGATATACATATTCCTAAAGGGAAATGGGGATTAGCTGATTATCTGGAACCAATTGCAAAGGATTATAAGAGTTTTGGACCAGGGGGAGCGACACAGGCAGTAACGTATTCCAAAATAGAATCTATTCCGCTGATTAATAATGAGATATTTGCTGAATATGAGGAAGTGTTAAGTCGTCCAAAGTTTAACTTTGAACCAAAGAATATATCCGTTTTTTTTGCAGGAATTGAAAAAACGTGCTGTATTTGTTGATGGTTACATATTAGAAGATGAGGTAATTGATAGAGATGATGCTGTTTTTTATGCAGTATTAATGGAAGAACGTAAAGATACGGAAGCGTATCTTGTAACGGGGAATATGAAGCATTCTCCCGTAAGACCATACATTGTAACACCAAAAGAAATGTTAGATATCGTAAAAGTAGTAGAATAGAGAAAGAGGAGCTATTTTGCTAAAATAAACGAAATAGCTCCTCTTTATTCCTGTATATCAGGCTTTATTATTCAGACATTTCTTTCTATAATCGAGCTAACAACATTGCAAAATGGAACGGCGGAAAGAGGAGGTGGCACATGACGCTCGATGAAAGAATCCATCTATGTCGCTTCCCGATCAAAATCGAAGACCAGGAAGCCTACTGCGCAGCCATAGGCGTGCGGGATGCCTCAAAATTTCGGGGAAAAGAAGTGACACAGGGAAGCCGAAAGATAAATTCACACATGGAGGAAGAAAAATGATTACATTATTATTCTGCATTTTAATGTTTACGGTATTTGGTAAACTGGCAGTGCTTGCCTTAAAAGCGGCATGGGGGATCACTAAGATCCTGCTCTGTTTCGTACTCGCGCCGCTGATTCTGCTGGCGATCGTGTTTTCAGGCTTTATTTATATCGCGATGTTTCTTTTGATCATCGGCGGCGTGATGAGCCTTGTGGAGTCGAGGGTGATAAGGGACGTTTGATTGATTTTTCAATTTGATTTTCATAAAAAACAGTGATGAGATATAACATAATATCAGTTTCTTTGATGGGTTTGAAAACGAGTATAAATGATTGAAAAAACATAGATTGGGGTGCGCGGATGAACACTGTTGGAAGTAAAGAAGTTTTTGATTTCCTGATAAAAAGATTTCAAATTGAAAAAAACTGACAGATCCGGCGTGTATGCTTTTACGCAGCGGCTGCTTGCTTACAATTCAAACAGGATCGAGGGAAGTACGCTGACCGAGGAACAGACGGCGTCTTTGTTTGATCATGGTACGCTTCCCAAATCCGATGATTATTACAGAGCAAAAGACGTAGAAGAAATGAACGGTCACTTTTTGATGTTCCATAAAATGTTGGAGACATTGGAGCAGCAATTTTTTTGGAGAAATGCCGCTATTTTATATAGCGGTCAATCCCCCTTCCCTGCATTCATTTTCTCCACAAACCCGGCGTTTTTCACCGTCATTTCCACCCACGCAGGGCGAAAACCGCTCTTGATGGCATTGCGCACAGATTTTATATTGGACCAGGCGGCGCAGTAAAAGGGAACCTTATCCCGCACAAGGATCTCGAGTGCCAGCCGGCTGGTAAGGGCGCAGGCGATGCCATGTCTGCGGTATTTTGGAAGTACATCGACCCCGATTTGCCACATGGTATCGCAGTCGGCGGAACAACCGGCAAGGCCGACCAATGTTCCGTTGTCGTAGGCGCCGATTCCCAAAACATCCAGTTCGGCCCGCTTTTTGCACAGGGCGTTGCTCCAGGCGTCGATGTAGAGCGGCGCAAAATCTTCCGCGTGCAGTACCCTTAACTCATAGGGGCAGGACAGGGCCTTCAGCGTCTCTAAATCAGGCAGGAAATATTCAGCCATAAAGCAGATGCGGCAGCCTTCTTTTTGCATGGCGTCATTCAGCACATGTAAATTAGGGGTCTCGAAGCAGTGTGCTGCAGAAAAACGACTGATATAGTTCGATACGATGGAACGGTATGTTTCATCGATTGAGGCGACGATATTATTGCCGTAGGAAATTAGGTTGCAGGCAAAAGGAAGCGACAGATATTTTCTGGCGGCAGGGTTTTCCTTTGATGTGACAATCACATTTTCTTCCTGCAGGAAATCTGCGGCACTGCAATTGGCATCCGTCGCCGACTGCTGCATGGCAATCTCTAAAATCCGTTTGTTTGTAAACTGCATGGTAATACTCCTTCCGCGTTCAAACTTAGTTGAGTACAGTATAGCACATATCCCGAAAGATAGCGACAGCAAAAACACACGTTAAATAAATCCCCTTCAGCGGATTTTCAAAGGCAGCGTTATTTCTGTTTTTTGTATGAGGTATCTACCGTAGGTGCTTTGCGACATTCGCGCGGCAGCGTAGCTGCAGCAGATCGCAGCATTCCAGCAAAAAGCGTGTGCCGGAGCGATCCAGCCGCAGTGCGGTGCTCACAAGATCCCCTACGGTGAAATCCGCCGACAATCGTCTGCCAAGCGCACGGACACCGCTCTTACAGGAAGTCCGCTGCAGCAGGTAATCCGTGGATACGTTATAGAGATCAGCCAGCCTGACCAGGGTTTCGAGATTCGGCACCCGCACGTTTTTTTCGTAATTGGAAACGGTCGAGACAGTCAGATGCAAATAGTCCGCTACATCCTTTTGCAGTAATCCCTTTTCCTTTCGCAGCATTGTCAATAATGTTCCAAGTTCCATAAAAGCCTCTTTTCTCCAATCGTAAGATGATTGGTCTGTATTTTTTGCTACAGTACAATATTTAATGGAAATGAGGGGAAAAGTAAAAATGAATCAAATTGAAAAAGCGCCTTAAGTTTGGTATACTGTTTTAGAAATAGCAGACAGATAAAAGACACGAGCGGATTGGAGGCGCACCATGGTCAAACCATCGGGAAACAAGAGAATATCCAAGGAAGACACCTACTTAAACTGTGCGGAGGTCTTCGCTTACAGAAGCACCTGCCTTAAGAGAAAGTACGGTGCGGTGGTCGTGAAAAACGATGTGGTGCTTTCCACGGGTTATAATGGGTCGCCCAGAGGCTTTGAGAACTGTTGTGACATCGGAGAATGCCCGCGCATCAAACGGAATATGCACCAGGGAGAAGGGTATGCGATGTGCAGAGCGATCCATGCGGAGGCGAACGCCCTCTTAAACTGTTCGCGTGAGCAGACATTGGGAGCAGACCTGTATCTGACCAGCATCAATCCCGAAGACTGTTCCCTGCACGAAGCGAAGCCCTGTCCGCTTTGCGCTAGGCAGATCATTCAGGCGGGGATCGAGCGCGTGATCCTGCGAACGGGAGAGGGCGCGGATAATTACCGTGTCATTGCGGCAAAGGACCTGGAGTGGTATGTGCGCGAAGAACAGATGTTAGAGTCGGATAAGGGGTAGAATGGGGGACATGTTATGACTTTTGATGTAAAAAAGGATGGCAGGAGGATCATAGTAATCTGTGCGGCGTCGGCATTGTTTGCGGTCAATATCAAAACGTTTGTGAGTACGGGAGGGCTTTATCCCGGAGGCGCGGCGGGGCTGACGATCCTGATTCAAAGCATTTGCAGAATGTTCTTCGGTATTCAGATTCCCTACACGCCGGTGAATCTTCTGCTGAATGCGATACCGGTATACATCGGATTTCGCTTTATCGGGAAAAAGTTTACGCTCTATTCCTGCCTTTCCATTCTTGTGACAAGTATTATGACGGACATTATTCCGGATATTGTGGTGACCTACGATATTCTTTTGATCAGTATTTTCGGCGGCATCATTGGCGGTTTTGCGATCAGCCAATGTCTGGCCATGAATGCCACGACAGGAGGCACGGACTTTATTTCCATTTATCTGTCGGAGAAAAAGGGCGTGGATGCCTGGAACTTTATTCTGGCCTTCAATGTGGTGATCATTATGATAGCGGGGCTGTTGTTTGGTTTTGATAAGGCGCTCTATTCGATTATCTATCAATACACTTCCACTCAGATCCTGCATATGCTCTACAAGCGTTACCAGAAACAGACGCTCTTTATCGTGACCAATCATGCGAACACGGTCTGTAAGGCGATCAATACGGTCAGCATGCACGGTGCCACGATCCTCAGCGGCGAGGGTTCCTACGAGCATGAGAAAAGAAAGGTCGTCTACTCTGTGGTCTCCAAGGAGGAGAGCAAGGAGGTGATCAAAGCGGTAAAGGAGGCGGACAGAGCCGCCTTTGTCAATGCGATTCGCACAGAGGAGCTTTCCGGACGTTTTTATTACCGTCCTAACGAGTGATTTTTCCATGATTTACCATTTCCTTTTTGCAAAAAATGCTATACAACCCGAAAAAAACGTGATATAGTAGGAAAAGATTGTTACAAAATGTGACAAAACGTAATATTTCATAACAATTTGTAATAAAAACGTCACAAAGTCACATGAGAAACAATCTCTGCAAAAGAGATCGGGAAAAAACGAAAGGGAATGATTCGGCAGTCTCTGTCGGATGTAAGGTACAAATGATAAAGCAAAATAAGAAAGCAGCAATCTTACATAAATTAGGGAAGGGTGCGAAGGCGGTTTTCACACTCGCGCTGGCGGGGGCGCTTGCCCTTACGCCCTCGATGCAGGCGCAGGCGATCGGCGCGGGCAGCGCCATTGCCAGAGGTATCGATGTTTCCAAACACAATCTGGGGATCGATTGGAGTCAGGTGCCATCCTCGGGAGTCTCCTTTGTTTTCGTAAAGGCGGGCAGCACAAACTCCGGTATCGATCCTTATTTTGACGCTAACATGAACGGTGCGAACGCGGCGGGGCTGCGCACAGGCGTTTATCTGTACTCTTATGCTTCCACGGTGGAGCAGGCGCAGAATGAGGCTAACCAGCTCCTTTCCTGGATCGGCAACTACACGGTGAGCTATCCTGTGGTCTACGACGTGGAAGCGCCCTGTCATAAAAGTATGTCGAACGAGCAGTTACAGGCCCTAATCAATGCCTTCTGCTCGATCATCGAAGCGAATGGCTATTATCCTGTGGTCTATTCCAGCCGCAATATGTTCCGCGATAAGATCGGTAATATCGGCTATGATAAGTGGATAGCGCAGTATGCGGACGCGCTGGAGTATGACGGCGGCGCGGCATTCTGGCAGAATACGTCTCACGGCAAAGTGGCGGGGATCCCGACCAGAGTGGATATGAACTATCAGTTCAAGGATTATTCCAAGATCATCGTGGCGGACGGTTTTGCCACCAGAGGAGACCAGACGGTATTTTATGCAGGCTATCGGATGCAGCGTAACGGCTGGGTGGCATGGGAAGACAGGAAATATCATTTGGATGAGAACGGTTTCGTGCAGAAGGGCTGCTGGTTCGAGGATGAGACGGGCAGATACTTCCTGGCGACGAAAGACGGTCATGCTCTGCGCGAGGATGTGACCATTCAGGGGGAAGATTATTACTTTGACGAAAATGCGGTGATGATGCGGGGGCTGGTGACCAGACCTGACGGCAACGTTTACTATTATGATCCGACCACGGGTGCATTGCAGAGAAATGTGACCGTGACGGTGGAGGGCGTAAACTACGAAGTCAACGGAAAGGGCATCGCGACGGCTGTCGTACCCGAACCGCCTGCGGAGCCTTCTCCTGAGGCGGCACCTGCAGAACCCGCAACCGAGGCTGCACCGGAAGCAGCGACCACGCCTGAGGAAGCGTCCGCTCTGGCACATTAAGAGCGACAAAAAGCATAAGAAGTACGAGGATATAAAAGGCATCGGCAAAAGCTGGTGCCTTTTTTGGCACGTATTTCGAGACAGCCTGGGCATACCGCAAAAACCTCTTTTCATTATGTCAACAATGGGGTATAATGTTTGCGTATAAGCAGAGTCATAAGCAACGCGAACGAAAAATGCGAAGCATTTTGAGTCTGCTTATGCGCGGAACGGAGACCGCGAACGCATGGGAAAGTCAAGGGGCGGATATGAACTGTAAAGAAGCGGAGAAAACGATACCCTCCTTCTTAAACGATGAGCTGGACGGGGACGATTTGGCGGATTTTTTGGAACATATTGAGGAGTGCCCTGAGTGCAAGGAGGAGCTGTCCATTCAGTTTTTGGTTTCTGAGGGATTGGAGCAGCTTGAGCAGGGGAATAATTTTAATCTGCAGGAAGCCCTTGTGGAGACGCTCGACAGTGCGGACGACAGGATACGGATCAATCGGGCCCTGCGGCATATTTTGTTCTGGCTGGAGCTGGCGGTGGCAGCGGCGATCGTAGCGGCGGTGATCATCGTATCCATGTGAGATCTGCGGGAAAGAAAAGGATGCGGAATACAGAGTAAGAAAGGTTTTGAAATAGATGGCGGAAAAACTGGTTCTCATAGACGGACACAGCATATTGAACAGAGCGTTCTACGGGGTGCCTGATCTGACCAACGGGCAGGGACTGCACACCAACGCGATCTACGGCTTTTTGAATATCATGTTTAAGATTCTGGAGGAGGAGCAGGCGGACTATCTGACGGTGGCCTTTGACGTACACGCCCCCACTTTCCGCCATGAGATTTACAAAGAGTATAAGGGCACCAGGAAGCCGATGCCGACGGAGCTGCGCGAGCAGGTGCCGGTGATGAAGCAGCTCCTTGCCGCCATGAAGATCTGCGTGGTGGAGCAGGCTGGCTTAGAGGCGGACGATATCCTGGGGACGATTGCCAAACGCGGCGAGAAAGCAGGGATGGAGGTATCTCTGGTTTCGGGTGACCGCGATCTGTTACAGGTGGCGACCGATCGCATCCGCATCCGTATCCCTAAAACAAAGGGCGGACGCACGGAGGTAGAGGATTACTATGCGAAGGATGTGGAGGCGGCCTATCAGGTGACGCCCACGCAGTTTATTGACTTAAAGGCGCTGATGGGCGATACGGCGGACAATATCCCCGGTGTGCCTAAGGTGGGAGAAAAGACCGCCACGGAGCTGATGGTGACGTACGGATCGTTAGAAAATATCTATGCCCATGTGGAGGAAATCTCTAAAAAAGCGATCAAAGAATCGCTGATGACCAACAGGGAGCTGGCTGATTTAAGCAAGGTGCTGGCGACCATCAATGTGGACGCACAGATCGACTTTTCTTTTGACAAGGCACAGATCGGCGACTTTTATACGGAAGAAGCCTATGTGCTCTGCAAGCAGTTGGAATTTAAGAATATCCTTTCCCGCTTTTCTAAGGATGTGGCGGTTTCAAACAAACAGGAAGCGGATTTTCGTACCGTGACGGACAAGGCGGAAGCAGAGGCGCTGTTTGCGGCCTGTCGGGAAAAGGAAGATAATGCGCAAGGCGCTCATGCGATCGGGCTGGCGGTTTTTCGCGACAGCAAAGCGGAAAACGGCTGTATGGGCATCGCGCTTGCGCCCCGGGAGAACAACGTGGCCTTTCTTCCCTGTCAGGGAGAGGTGACAGAAGGCTGGCTGCGGGAGCAGTTGACGGCCTTAAACAAAGATGAGTTATGTAAACTAAATGTATTTGATGCAAAATCCTTTTATGATATGATAGAAGATATGGGCAAGGAGAGCATGTGGCGTGATCAGGCAGGCGTGCAGGATGTGCTTAAACCTTATCGGGAGAGAAGGTATTTTGACATTTTAATCGCGGCTTATCTTATCAACCCCTTAAAGAGCGATTACCAGACGGAGGATATTGCGGGCGAGTATCTGTCGCTGACGATCCCGGACAGGGCGCAGGTTTGCGGGAAAGGCACTTATGCGCAGGCGTATGAAAAGGAACCGCAGGCTTTTGCGCAGTATGCCTGTTATCAGGCTTATGTCTGTCTGGCGGCGGGCAAGGTGCTGGGGGACAAGCTTGCCGAGCAGGGAATGGAGTCTCTCTTTTATGAGATTGAGATGCCGCTCTCAAGGGTGCTTTATGATATGGAGCAGTACGGCGTGCTAGTGCAGCCCAAGGAGCTAAAGGCTTACGGCGAGGCGCTGACCGGACGTATCACGGAATTGGAACAGGCGATTTACAGGCAGGCGGACTGCACTTTTAACATCAATTCGCCCAAGCAGCTGGCGGAGATCCTCTTTGAAAAGATGGGGATCAAGGGAGGCAAAAAGACAAAAACAGGCTATTCCACGGCAGCGGATGTGTTGGAAAAGCTGGCGCCGGACTATCCGATCGTATCGGATATTTTGGAGTACAGAGGACTTGCCAAGTTAAAGTCCACCTATGCGGAAGGATTGTTTGCCTGCATTGCGGAGGACGGCAGGATCCATTCGACCTTTAACCAGACCATCACCGCCACGGGGCGGATCAGTTCGACGGAGCCGAATTTGCAGAATATCCCCATGCGCATGGAGCTGGGACGCAGGATCCGCAAGGTGTTTGTGCCGCGGGAAGGGTATTTGTTCATGGATGCCGACTATTCCCAGATTGAGCTGCGGATTTTAGCGCATATGTCCGATGATAAGCAGTTGATCGAAGCCTATCAGATGGAAGAGGACATTCACCGCATCACCGCTTCCAAGGTGTTCCACACACCTTTTGAGGAGGTGACGGACTTACAAAGACGCAATGCCAAGGCGGTCAATTTCGGCATCGTCTACGGCATCAGTTCCTTTGGCTTGAGTCAGGACTTGAGCATCTCCAAGAAGGAAGCCGCAGAATATATTGAGCAGTATTTTGAGACTTATCCGGGGGTGAAGCGCTTCCTTGACGGTATGGTGGCAAAGGCCAAAGAGCAGGGCTTTGTGGCGACCATGTACGGACGCAGACGTCCGATTCCGGAGCTTTCGTCTAACAATTTCATGCAGCGGTCCTTTGGGGAGCGGGTGGCGATGAATTCCCCCATCCAGGGGACGGCGGCGGATATCATGAAGATCGCCATGATCCGCGTGTGGGAGAGGCTGCATCGGGAGAATCTGAAATCCCGCCTGATTTTACAGGTGCATGATGAGCTTTTGATCGAGACGGAAACGTCTGAGGAGGAGGCGGTGCACCGCATCCTTACGGAAGAAATGCAGCAGGCGGCGGAGTTGTCCGTGCGCTTGGAAATCGACCTGCATACAGGCACGGACTGGTATGAAGCCAAGTAAAGGCGGAAAGCACAACGAGACAGAGAAGTTAACATGAGAATGAGATGAAGCAACAGACTGAGAACGAAAAGTCAGGTAGATAACATATGAGAGTCATAGGAATTACAGGCGGTGTGGGCGCGGGGAAATCGGCGGTGCTCGATCATTTGGCACAAACGTACAACTGTCGCGTCATCAAAGCCGATCAGGCTGCCCATCAATTGGAGGAGCCGGGGGGTGCCTGCTTTGAACCGCTGGTCGCCCTTTTAGGGGCTGAAATATTAGATGCAGCTGGAAGGATCGACAGACAGAAGATGGCGGCGCGGATCTTCGCAGACAGCGGACTGCTGCAGAGGGTAAACGACATTGTGCACCCGGCGGTGAAAAAATATCTCCTTTCGGAGATCGCAAAAGAGAGAGAAAGCGGGAAACGGGATTTTCTTTTTATCGAGGCGGCGCTTTTGATCGAGGAGGGCTATGCCGAAATTGTGGACGGGCTGTGGTACATTCGTGCAGATGAAACGGCAAGGCGGCAAAGGCTGAAGGAGAGCAGAGGCTATCCTGATGAAAAAATCGAGGCGATTTTGAGAAGTCAGCTTTCAGATGAAGATTTCCTGAAACACTGCGCTTTGGTGATAGAGAATAACGGTACGCTTGCAAGCGTCTATGAACAAATAGAGAAAGAATTGGGGGAAGACCAGTGGCAGAAGTAAAAAAAATTCCGGGACAATTAGTGTTTGGCTTGGATATCGGGACAAGAAGCATTGTAGGTACGGTGGGCTACCGCGTGGGAGGTAAATTCCATGTGGTGAAGCAGAGTATCAGGGAGCACCAGACAAGGGCCATGCTGGACGGGCAGATCCATGATATCTACAAAGTGAGCGATACCATCAAAGAGGTCAAGTCGGAGCTCGAGGAGCATGTCGGCAGACCCTTAAAAGACGTCTGTATCGCGGCGGCGGGCCGCGTGCTGCAGACCGTGAACATACGGGTGGATCAGGAGCTTGAGAATGAGCGGGAAATCACGGGGGAGGATATTTATGCCCTGGATTCTGCGGGCATTGAGCGTGCCTATCAGGACTTCCTGGAAAAGAATGATATGGATATGAAGTTCTACTGTGTCGGTTATTCGGTGGTTCGTTATTATATGAACGGCTACACGATCGGAAATCTGGAAGGGCATAAGGCAAAGACCATCGGCGCGGATCTGATCGCGACCTTCCTGCCGGAAGATGTGGTGGATGGTCTTTATAAAGCGGTCGGCGTGGCCGGCCTTGACGTGGTGAATCTGACACTGGAGCCGATCGCGGCGATCCAGGTAGCCATCCCCGAGATGTACCGCATGTTAAATATTGCGCTGGTGGATGTGGGCGCGGGCACTTCTGATATTTCCGTTACCAGAGACGGCAGCATCATCGCTTACGGCATGATCCCCATTGCGGGGGATTCCCTCACGGAAGTGGTCGCTAAGCACTGTCTGGTGGACTTTGCCACGGCGGAGCAGATCAAGCGGGACACGGGCGTAAAGGATGTGATCGAGTACAAGGATATCATGGGGCTGACCCAGACCATCACCAGCGAGGCGGTGGAGCAGGTGGTGTCTGAGGTGATTGAGAACATGACCAGCCAGGCAGCAGCTAAGATCAAGGAATTAAACGGCGATAAGTCCGTGAGCGCGGTGTTTGTGGTAGGCGGCGGCGGCAAGCTTCCGGGCTATACAAAGGCGCTGGCGCAGAAACTGGATATTCAGAATGAGCGTGTGGCAGTCAGGGGCGAGGAGGTCATGCAGGGGATTGAATTTTTGGAGTCGGATGCCAGAAAAGATTCCCTGATGGTGACACCCATCGGTATCTGTTTGAGTTACTATGAGCAGAGCAACAACTTTATCTTCGTTTATTTTAATGACCAGCGGGTAAAGATCTATGATAACAATAAGGCGGCTGTCGTCGATGCGGCGATGCAGGCGGAGTTTGCCAGCGACGGTCTGTTCCCCAGGCGCGGGAAGGAGCTAAACTATACGGTCAACGGGAAACCGCGCATTGCCAGAGGAGATTTTGGAGAGGCGGCGCAGATCACCGTGAACGGCAACGAGGCGGATATTTATACCCTGATCCATGCAAACGATCAGATTCGGGTGGTGGAGTCTACTGCCGGGGAACCGGCACAGATGACATTAGGCGAGCTGCCTGAGTTCGGGTCGAAGATGTGGGTGGATGTCAATGACAAAAGGGTGGATCTGCCCAAATTTGCCAGCGTAAACGGCGAGCTGCAGTCCGAGTATTATGAGATTCAGGAGAATGACGAGATCGAAATCCTGGGCTACTATACGGTACGGCAGATTTCTGAATTCATGGATGTGACCATTGACTGGAGCATGAATATCTACGTGAATAACAAGCTGGCCGATATGGATACAAAGGTGTACGAGAATTTTTCCGTGATCTGGACGATGGAGGAATTGCAGCTTTCTGATGTGGAGGTTTATGAACCGGAGGAAAAAGCAGAAGAACGTGTACGGGAAGACAGGCCTGCGGGTACGGCCGGCTTTTCTGCGCTTGCCTCAAAAGCGGCAGGCAGCGATGAGCTGACAGGAGAGACCGGAGCATCGGGAAGCGGCACTGCAGGAGACACCGTGGAAGTGGCAGCGGGAGACGAGCCACAGGATGTAGAGGAAAAGAAGAAGGGCGCAAGGATCGTGATGGGCCCTGGTGTGAAACGTGCCGAGGAGGAGGCGAAAGCAAAAGCCAGAGCCAGAGAGGAAGAAGCCGCCCGCGCCAAAGCGGAGGAAGAAAAGCGGCGGGAAGAACTTTTAAACAAACATGTGCCCGTGTCCATCATCGTGACGGTCAACGGCGAGCAGATCAAGCTCTCCGGCAAGAAAAACTATGTGTTCGTGGATGTGTTTGAGTATATTGACTTTGATCTTTCCAAGCCTGAGGGAAGCGGCATCGTGACCAATCTAAACGGCAGAGGCGCACAGTATATGGAAAGCATCAAGAGCGGCGATAACATCGAGATTTATTGGAAGAAATAGCGGCAGAAAAACGAAGAAGGAAGAAGCGTCCCCGCAGGAATGGCGGGGACGCTGTGGTTGACATTACTATGAGACTATGCAGCATTGCCAGCGGCAGCAGCGGAAACTGCGTTTATGTGGGAAGCGACGCCACGCATCTTTTGATGGATGTGGGCATCAGCGGGAAACGGACGGAGGCAGGGCTTTCTGCGCTGGGCTTATCCATGAGAGACATTGACGGCATTTGTATCACCCATGAGCACGCCGATCATATCAACGGTCTGGGGGTGCTTTCCAGGAAATATGAGATACCCATTTACGCCACGGCAGGCACCATCGAAGCCATCAAACAGACCGCTTCGTTAGGAGAGATTGATCCCGCTCTTTTTCAGACTATTGTTCCGGATGAACGGTGTATCATCAAGGATATTACGCTCTGCCCCATAAGGACGTCCCATGATGCGGCTGATCCTGTAGCTTACCGTATCAGTCATGACGGCAAAAAAATCGGGATCATCACGGATCTTGGGTGTTACAATGATTATACGGTGGAGTGCCTGCGGAATCTGGATCTCCTTTATCTGGAGGCGAATCACGACGTACATATGTTACAGGTCGGACCTTATCCTTATTATTTAAAAAAGAGGATCCTGGGCGAGCGGGGGCATCTGTCCAACGAGGCGGCGGGAAAGCTCTTAAGCCGTCTTTTGCATGACAAGATGCAGGCAATCGTGTTGGGGCATCTGAGCAAGGAAAACAATCTCCCGGAGCTGGCTTATGAGTCGGTGCGGGTGGAGGTCACCATGTCCGACACGAAATATAACGGCAATGATTTTCCGGTGTATGTTGCAAAGCGCAGCGAAGTGTCCGATATGATCGAAGTATGGTAGGAGGCAGGCGGATCAACGACAGGGACGTTCAGGAATGAATCTGCATCAGGGAAAGAGAGAAATAACATTGCAACGAAAATGACATTGTGTTAAAATCAAACTAATATTGAGGAACACGCTTTGCAAGAAGGGAACGTGAGATTACAGGCGGGAGGGGTTTTTCATGAACGAAAAATTGCAGTTTTTTGTGGATCATCTGGATGTGATCAATAAATTATACGAAAAGGACGTGATTCTTTCTGTTTTAGATAGTAACAAGGTGGTACAGGGATTTGTGCTGCCGCCGGAGATCCCGCCGCAGTATGAGGTCGGTTCCGTATTTCAGGATCCGAGCGGAATGCTGGATACGGTCCTGGCAAAGGGAGTTGCCAAACATAATCATCTGCCTAAGGAAGTCATGGGATTTCCGGTCGAGGGTAATCTGATCCCGATCAGGGACGGCGGACAGGTTGTGGGCTGTATCATCTGCTCCTATTCCGTGGAGGGCAGGGAGAAGGTACGGGAGATCGCCTCAGAATTTCAGGGATCCATTCAGCAGATCGACAGTTCCATTCAGGATGTTGTGAACGGTGTCGAGAGTTTGTTTACGATGCTCACGGATATGAATCGGATGACGACGGATGTGGAGCAGGATGTTAACAGGGCGGCTGATGTGGTAGGGGAGATCAGCAGCAACGCGTCACATTCCAATATCCTTGCGTTGAACGCGTCCATAGAGGCGGCGCGGAGCGGAGAAGCGGGCAGAGGGTTTGCAGTCGTTGCGACGGAGATGGGGAAACTGGCTAAGGACAGCAGCAGCTCCGCTGCCGAAATCAAGACTACTTTGGCGGCGATCGTGAGTCACCTGGAAGCCATCACCAATTCTATCAAAGAGGCAAACAGTGTAGCAAAGAGCTATATGGATAGCATCAGTTCAATTCAAACGATATTGGATAAAACCATATCCGTGGCCAATGAGCTGGAGAATGACGTAAGGCTGTAGAAATATGGATGCAAAAGGACAGATAAAAAGGCTATAACAGAAAACGTTATAGTCTTTTTTACAGAAAGCGGCGCAGAAAAGAGGAGACAATGAAAAAGACGATTATTACGGTAGTGGGAAAAGACACGGTGGGCATTATCGCAAAGGTATGTACCTATCTGGCACAGAACCAGATCAATATCCTCGATATCTCGCAGACCATCGTACAGGGCTTCTTTAACATGATGATGGTCGTGGATACCAATCTGACGAACAAAGATTTCGGGGTGATCGTGGACGAGCTGAACGCGCTCGGTGAGGAGATCGGCGTGGTCATCCGCTGCCAAAAGGAAGAGATTTTCGATCAGATGCATCGGATTTAATAGCCGCAAAGGAAAAACAAGCGACGTGAAGCGGCATTTGTTTTTCATGCGGCATTAACGAGCAAACGTTCCATGAAATCGGACAGGAAGTGCGAAGCACGGGTTTGCGAGTTTAGGAGGAAAAGGCAACTATGATAAATTTATTTGAAGTGGCTGAAACCAATGAGATGATCGCCAAGGAAAATCTTGACGTGCGTACCATTACGCTGGGCATCAGCCTGTTAGACTGCATTGACGGGGACTTAAAAAAGGTCAATGACAGAGTTTATGAAAAAATTACAGCCACCGCGAAAGAGCTGGTCAAAGTCGGTGACGAGATTGAAAAAGAATTTGGCATACCGATTGTCAATAAGCGCATATCCATTACGCCCATGGCGCTTGTCGGCGGCGCAGCCTGCAAGAGCAGCGAGGATTTTGTGACGCTGGCCAAAACCATGGATCGGGCAGCGCAGGCGGTAGGCGTCAATCTGATCGGAGGTTATTCCGCGCTGGTTTCCAAGGGGATGACGGCGGCGGATGAGCTTTTGATCCGTTCGATTCCGCAGGCCCTGCACGCCACAGAGCGGGTGTGCAGTTCCGTGAATCTGGGTTCCACCAGAACGGGCATCAACATGGATGCGGTGCGCCTGATGGGAGAGATCATCAAGGAGACGGCTGTGATCAGTAAGGATCAGGACAGCGCCGACTGCATGAAGCTGGTGGTGTTTTGCAACGCGCCGGATGACAATCCTTTTATGGCGGGCGCCTTTCACGGGGTGACCGAGGCTGACGCGGTGGTAAATGTCGGGGTCAGCGGTCCGGGCGTGGTGAAGACGGCCTTACAGAAGGTTCGTGGTGAGAATTTTGAGGTGCTTTGTGAGACCATTAAAAAGACGGCTTTTAAGGTGACCAGAGTGGGACAGCTCGTGGCGAGAGAGGCTTCCCGAATGCTTGACATTCCTTTCGGCATCGTGGATCTGTCGCTTGCACCGACCCCTGCGGTGGGGGACAGCGTAGCGGATATCTTATGCGAGATCGGACTGGAATACGCGGGCGCGCCCGGCACGACGGCGGCGCTGGCGCTTTTAAACGATCAGGTGAAGAAGGGCGGCGTGATGGCTTCCTCCTATGTGGGAGGCTTAAGCGGGGCGTTTATTCCCGTCAGCGAGGACCAGGGCATGATCGACGCGGTGACGGCAGGTGCGCTTACGCTTGAAAAGCTTGAGGCCATGACCTGCGTCTGTTCCGTGGGCCTTGACATGATCGCGATCCCGGGCGACACGCCGAATACAACGATCGCGGGCATCATCGCGGATGAGATGGCGATCGGCATGGTGAACCAAAAGACCACGGCGGTGCGCCTGATCCCGGCCATCGGCAAGGGCGTGGGTGAGAAGGTAGAGTTTGGCGGGCTGTTCGGTTATGCTCCGGTGATGCCTGTAAACGGCTTTTCCTGCGAAGCGTTTGTGAACCGAGGGGGGAGGATCCCCGCACCGATTCACAGCTTTAAAAACTGATTCTGCCAAACAGGAAACGACTGCGGTTGACATTCCACCGTTTCAAAGATTATAATGAAAATGGTTTTGGTTTTGCAAAAAAAACACCGGCGAGGGAGGTCATTCCAATGAAAAAAATTATCGGTAATAAGCCTCGTTGCGATTGGTATCGGCGCGGCACTATTCTTTGTGTTAGGTAAGGTCTCGATTCCGACACCTGTGCCCAACACCTACATAAGTTTACAGTATGCGGTGGAGGCTGTGTTCGCTACCCTGTTCGGGCCTATTGCAGGCGTGACAAACATCATCACCACTGGCGTCGTAGGTACGCTTTTGCTGCTCGGTTATTCGAAAACTGTAGTGAAAAAGGTTCCTTAGAAAAGGAAGAAGATTAGAACTTTTAGGAGCAGATTCGGGGGAGCTTCCCTTGAATCTGTTTGTATGTGAGGAAAAAGATATGGCAGAGCCCGCTATTTCGTTTCAGGACTACGGATTTCAATATGCGGCACAGGCAAGTCCTACGCTGCATCATATAACGCTGGATATCTACCTGGGCGAGAAGGTGCTGATCGCGGGCGCTTCCGGCAGCGGCAAGAGCACTGTCGGCAATTGCATCAACGGTTTGATCCCTTTCGCCTATCCGGGGGAGAGCACGGGCAAACTTTTTGTGGGCGGCGTGGAAGCGAAGGAGAGCAGTATTTTTGACTTCGGGAAAGGCGCTTTTGGAGCACGGCATCAGGGAGCCGCTCTATCTGACGGCTCTGCGCTATGCGGGCGTGCCCATCACGGAAGAAATATCGCCCCAGCATGTAAACAGCCTTTCCCTGACAAAGGAGCAGAAGGAAAAAGTACGTGCCTGGTATGTCGAGAGGAGGAAACGTTAAAGATCTGCGGTTTGTATCCTTTCCGAAAATGGCCGGTATCGGCGCTTTCTTTCGGGCAGAAAAAGCGGGTGACGATCGCGGGGATCCTGGTACAGCGTCCGCGGATCATTCTGATGGATGAGCCGACGGCAGGGCAGGACTACAGACATTACACGGAGATCATGGAATTTTTGAAAACCCTGAATGCGCAGGGGTTCACCATTGTGATGATCACGCATGATATGCAGGACGGTCCTTTTCTCTATTGCCGGGCCTTATACGATCACGGCCCGGCAGCTTTTTTATCATCTCAACATCACCGTAAAGGTGATTTGCGTGGTGCCTGTGGCGCTGCTCTTTATCGCCTGCACGGATCCCAGTGAATTTGCGGCATCCTTAGCAATGATCGGGGTGAATTATCGGGTGGGTTATGCGGTGAGTCTGGCCCTGCGTTATATCCCGGATGTGCAGCGGGAGTACACAAATATCAGTCAGGCGCAGCAGGCGAGAGGAATCGATCTCTCCGGCAAGGATAAGTTTTTTACCAGACTGAAAAATTCGGTGGCAATCTTACTGCCGCTGGTAATGTCCAGCATCAATCGCATCGAAACAGTCAGTAATGCTATGGAACTGAGAGGTTTTGGCAAGGAGAAGAAGCGCACCTGGTATATGCAGAGGAAATTGACCAAAAACGACTGGATCGCCATCGGGCTGGCGGTTCTTGTGCCGGTCGTGGATATGACGGTGACTTTCTGGGACGGCAGTCGGTATTATAATCCGTTTCGGTAAGCGCGGATTTGCGAGTCCATTTGTGTAGAAGAAAGGTTGTATCAAGTATGAAACTTTTGGTGATCGGCGGCAGTTATTTTTACGGCAGGGTCTTTGTGATGGAGGCGGCAAAGGCACATGAAGTCACGGTCTGGAACCGCGGCACCTACTCGATGGCGGATTTTTCAGTCAGGCAGATAACGGGAGACAGGCACGGGAAGACGGCGGCCTGTGAGGAAGATTGGGACGCGGTGATCGATTTTTGTGCCTACGCGCCCGGGGATGTGCGAAATACCATAGAGAATTTGACGGGAAAGATTGGACAGTATGTTTTGATCAGTACGGTGGATGTCTACGAGAGAGACCCTGCCGTGGTAAAGACGGAAGACACGCCGTTTGAGGAGAGAACATTTGCGGGGGAGACGGGGGCCTATATTGCAGGGAAAGTAGCATTGGAGCGGGAAATCGCTGCAGTATGTGGAGAGCGGGAGATTCCCTATACGGTACTGCGACCGGCGATTCTTTACGGGCCGTATAACTATGCGCCCAGAGAATCGGTTTATATCCAAATGCTTTTGCAGAATCATGCGCTGCCCCGTTTTACGGATGCGGACGGGCGGTTTCAGATGATCTATGTCAAGGATGCTGTGCAGGCGATTCTGAATTGCCTGGGAAATGAGGAGACTTACGGGCAGGCCTATAATCTGTGCCAGGATGAGATCATTACTTACGAAAGCTTTTTTGAGACCTTAAAGCAGGCGGCGCAGCCGGAGGACCTGGAAGGGCTGGCTGAGGTGCCGCTTAGCGTGGAGCAGGCGGTGGCCCAAGGGGTGCCGGTGGCTTTCCCGGCGACGGCGTCGGAGACGCATCTGTGCGATAACGCGAAGGGGAAAGCGGAAATGGGGCTTATTTATACGGATTTTGAGGAGGGCATGCGGCGGACCTACAGGGCGTTTCGGGGTGTGTTTGTGCAGTAAGGGGAAAAGAAGGCGTCATGCTTGACAAGTGCCGTGAGTTAGCGTAGACTAACAGGGAGGAGAATACCATTTTTGCAGAGCGAGACCAAAGAGAATGGCGGGAGGAAGTAAATGACCTTAGATGAGATCGCGATTGGAAAAGAATGCAGGATCACAAGCGTGGGCGGAGAGGGTGAACTGCGCCTGAGATTGTTAGATATGGGGCTGATCCCCAAAACAGTGGTGCGGGTGCAGAAGGTGGCGCCCATGGGGGACCCCATTGAAATACATTTGCGCGGATATGAGCTGACGATTCGGAAAGAGGACGCGGCGCAGATCGAGGTATCGCAGGACTAAGAAAGCGGCTGCAAGCGAATTGCGTCAGGCACAGCAGCGACAGGCAAAGATAGAACGGAAGAAGGACGGACAACATGGTATACGCACTGGCGGGTAATCAGAACAGCGGTAAAACGACTTTATTTAATCAGCTCACGGGTTCCAACCAGCATGTGGGGAATTTTCCCGGAGTGACGGTGGATTCCAAGATGGGGGAGATCCGCGGCGAAAAAGGAAATGCGGTGGTGGATCTGCCGGGGATCTATTCGATCAGACCCTTTACGAATGAGGAGATCGTGACCCGCAGTTTTATCTTGCAGGAAAAGCCCGACGGCATCATCAACATTGTGGATGCCACGAACATCGAACGAAATCTCTACCTGACTTTGCAGCTGCTGGAGCTGCACATTCCCATGGTGCTGGCTCTCAATATGATGGATGAGGTGCGGGGCAACGGCGGCGCCATCGATATCAGGCGGCTTGAGGAGGAACTGGGCATTCCCGTAGTGGGGATCAGCGCCGCGAAAAACGAGGGAATCGAGGATTTGATCAAGGCCATCAGGGAAGTGGCTTCCCGCCGTATATACCCGCAGGTGACGGACTTTTGTGAGAAGGGTCCAGTGCACCGCTGTATCCATGCGGTTAGCCATCAGGTGGAGGATCATGCGGAGCGCATCGGTCTGTCGCCCCGTTTTGCGGCCACCAAGATCGTGGAGGGTGACTCGGATATCATTGAGAGGCTGGCGCTGTCGGACAATGAGCTGGATCTGATGGAGCACAGCATTGTGGAGATGGAGCAGGACAGCGGCATGGACAGAAACGCGGCCCTGGCGGATATGCGCTATGCCTTTATCGAGCGGGTCTGCGCGAAGGCGGTGACCAAGGCAAAGGAGAGTAAGGAGCATCTGCGCAGTGTAAAAATGGACAGTGTGCTCACCCATAAATATTTTGCCATTCCTGTTTTTTTGCTTATTATGGCGGCAATTTTTTACCAGACTTTCGGGCTGATCGGCAGTTTCCTAAGCGACCTTCTGGGGATGGGCATCGATGCCCTGTCTGCGGTGACGGAGCGGGCGCTCACGGCCTACGGCATCAATCCGGTGGTGGAGAGTTTGGTGATCGACGGTATCTTTACGGGGGTGGGGAGCGTGCTGAGTTTCCTGCCGATCATTCTGGTGCTGTTCTTCTTTTTATCTATTTTGGAAGATTCTGGCTATATGGCGCGGATCGCTTTTGTGATGGACAGGCCGCTTAGAAAGATTGGTCTTTCGGGAAAGAGTTTTGTCTCCATGTTGATCGGTTTTGGGTGCAGCGTGCCGGCAGTGATGTCCACCAGAACGCTTTCTTCGGACAGGGACAGGAAGATGACCATTCTGCTGATCCCTTATATCAGCTGTTCCGCCAAGATTCCGATCTACGCCCTGTTTGCAGCGGCCTTTTTTGAGAGGCGGACTGCGCTTGTGATGTTTGCCCTTTACGGACTGGGTATCCTGATTGGACTGCTCAGCGCAATCGTCTTAAACAAAACAGGATTTCGCGGCAGGCCGACACCTTTTATGATGGAGCTTCCCAACTACCGTTTTCCTTCTGCAAAAAGCGTTGTGCTCCTGATGTGGGATAAGGCAAAGGACTTTGTGCAGAGGGCCTTTACGGTGATTTTTCTGGCAACGCTTGTTATCTGGTTTTTGCAGACCTTTGATGCCAGATTGAATGCGGTTACGGATTCAGGCGAAAGTCTGCTCGCCATGGTGGGGAAGCTGATTGCGCCTGTCTTTGCGCCGCTTGGGTTTGATGATTGGCGGGCAGCAACGGCGCTGATCTGCGGCTTTACGGCAAAGGAGGCGGTGGTCAGCAGCCTTGGTGTTTTGACGGGCACGTCTATGGCGAATTTGAGCGGTACATTGGGAAGTATCTTTTCTACGGCTTCGGCGGTGAGTTTCCTGGTGTTCACCCTGCTGTATACGCCCTGTGTGGCGGCAGTGGCTGCCATCAAGCGGGAGCTTGGGTCCGCATTAAAGACGTTTGGCGTGGTTTGTATGCAGTGCGGCGTGGCGTGGGTTGTCGCCTTTCTGGTGTATCAGCTGCTGCGGTTTGCGGGATAATCTTTACATGTTTTTACCCTTTTGTTATAATAATTGTGTAACCTGTAAATGCTCATTAAAAGGTGGTGATCATATGACGGAAGGTGAAATGTTAAAGCTGTCTGTGGAAGAGTTTTCAAGACTACAGGATTATATGTTATCTTGTGAAAAAGATTCAGACGCATATAGAAAGATGAAGCGCAGATACATTGAATTAAAAGTGATTTTGTCTTCATCCGGCGTTAATTTGACAGAACTGGATATGATAAAGGAATGATTGCGCAAAAGGACGGTGAATAGGAAGAGCGTGAATCCGATAGCGATAAAGGATTTTCGCTCTTTTTTAGCACACTTAAAAATGTAGATAAGCATACAGAGGAAGGAGCCTACTTTGGACGAAACGATGCAGGAATATCGAACCATATTCACGGACAATCCCGCAAAGGCGGAAAAACAACTTTATAAGCTGGCGAAAAAAGGAGATCTGAATGCGCTGTCAGCGTTGAACGAATATTATGAGAAATGCGTCACAGAGGCAAAGACACCGAAAGAATCCGCCAAAATCCGGCAGAAAGCTCTGAAAACGGCGTTGCTTGGCGCCGCAAAAAACAGCCCGTACTGGCTCATATTCGTGGGGGAAATGTACCGTTACGGTGTGGGAACGGAGAAAAATGAGAAAAAGGCATTTTCTTATTATGAGAAAGCGGCAGCTCTCGGTGACGTGGATGGCATTGTCAAGGTCGGGCGTGCCTATATGAATGGAATCGGCGTTCCGGAAGATTATGAGAAATCCTTGTGCTTTTTCGAAATGGCGGCAGAACAGGATTATGCGGAAGCGATGATTCTGATTGCCTATCAGTATGAAAACGGAAAGGGTGTGAAGGCCGATTATGAGAGAGCGCTTAATTGGCTGACAAGAGCGGAGCGCAGCTGCGGGCGGCGGCTGAAAGGAGAATTGTCGGAAAAGGATAGAAACTATTATGAATCGCTGTTAGAGGATGTGAATCGTCAAAGATGGCATTGTGAATCCGTCACCTGCGTGGAGATGATCGGGAAAGAAGACTGTCCGATGGAGCAGCGGCAGCAGGCGTTTTCGCAGCTTTCGGAGCTTGCGCATGAAAAGGGCGACCTGCGCGCACAGGTGAGCATGGGAATCCTGTATGAAGAAGGAACATTTGTCGAACAGGATGAGCGCAAGGCATTGGAATATTATCTGATGGCGGCTGGGAACGGCTCAACCGGAGCGATGAATAATATCGGCAATTTTTATTTGCATGGAAAAGGTGTGGAAAAAGACTACGATCAGGCATTTGCATGGTATCAGAAAGCGACTGAGCTGTCGGGAAATGCGGCGGCGGAATGCTCTCTGGGGATGTGTTATCAGTACGGGTACGGAACAAAAATCGATTATGAAAAAGCGCGCAGTTTTTATGAGTTGTCCGCAAAGCAGGGGCTTGGGCTTGCCTATTATCGGATAGGGCTGCTATATGAACAGGGACTTGGCGTGGCAAAGGATATCCGGATCGCAAAACAGTATTTCGGGGAGGCGCTACATCGGGGATGTCGGGAAGCGGCGTTGAAATTGTGAGAACCGGTGGCGAATAAGCAAAAGCATGGGGAGGTATCTTATGGATTTTAACGCGGTGTATCACAGGGCAAACGACAACTACTGTTATCCTCTGGACGAGGAACAGCTCGTCATCAATATTCGGACAGGGTATGACGTAAAGTATGTGAATATCATCCACGGAGATCCCTTTAAGTCGGGAATCCTCGGGGGCGGCGAGAGCTGGGACGGAGAGGCGCTCAACATCCCCTTTAAGAAGCGGCTGAAAAATCAGCTCTGGTGGACGACGACCATCAAGCCCGAGTTTAAGCGTTTAAAATATTATTTTGAATTGCAGACCGAGAACGAGAGATGGTTTTATTTTGAGGACGGTTTTGTCTCTGAGGCACAGATGGCGTTAGCGGGCAGGAGCAGACAGTGCTTCATTATGCCGTGGATGAATCCGGCGGACATTCCCGTGACCCCTGCCTGGGTGAATGATACCATCTGGTATCAGATCTTTCCGGAGCGTTTCTGCAACGGCGATCAGTCCAACGATCCCGAGGGGACACTGCCTTGGCGGACAAAAGGCTCCGTTACCAACCAGGAGTTTTTCGGCGGGGATCTGCAGGGTATCATCAATAAGCTTAATTATATCAGAGACCTTGGCGTGTCGGGACTGTATCTGACGCCGATCAATGTCTCTCCCAGTTCGCATAAATATGACACGACGGATTATACGAAGATCGACCCGCATTTCGGTTCCGAAGAAACCATGAAAACGTTGGTGCAGGAAGCCCATGACAGGGGGATCCGTGTGATGCTCGACGGCGTGTTCAACCATTCCGGACAGTATTTTGCACCCTGGCTTGACGTGAAGGAGAAGGGACCGCAGTCGGAGTATTGGGATTGGTTCATGGTGAAAGAATGGCCTTTCTCAGAGGAGGGCGGTAACGCCTGGGAGAAGCGCTATTACACCTTTGCCTTTTTTGACAATATGCCGAAATTAAATACCAATAACCCCAAGGTGCGGGATTACCTGATCGGTGTCTGTGAGAACTGGGTCAGGAATTACGGTGTGGATGGTATCCGTTTGGACGTGGCAAACGAGGTGTCCCACGCTTTCTGTAAAGCGCTCAGGAACCGCCTGAAAGCAATCAATCCGGATATCTATATTCTGGGTGAGATTTGGCATGACGCCATGCCGTGGCTTAGAGGAGATGAGTTTGATTCCGTGATGAACTATCCGCTGGGAGAGAGCATCAAGGATTTCTGGATCGATAAGAGTCTCACAAATGAGGACTTTGAGTATACCATCAACCGCTGTTACACACGCTATATGCAGCAGACAAACGACGTGCTCTTTAACCTCTTAGACTCCCACGATACCAAGCGGCTTCGCACCGATGTGAAAAATCTGGATGAGTATTTCCAGCAGCTGGCAGTGCTCTTTTCCATGCCAGGATCGCCCTGTATTTATTACGGCACGGAAATCGCCATGGAGGGCGGACACGATCCGGACTGCCGTCGCTGTATGCCTTGGGAGGAGATCGACGGCGGCGCTTACAGCGAGCGTATCGACATCATCAGAAGCCTTTTGCATTTGAGAAAGGAAGAACCGCTGCTTCGTAACCGCGACTTCCATTTTCCCAATAAGATCAACCGTCCCAGAGTGATCGAGTTCAACAAGATGGGATGGGTGGACAATTATGTGGAGGTCATCATCAACTGCGAGGAGGAAGATATCGAGATCCCCAGAGAGGGTGAGATTCTTTTTTCCAGACATTATATTGATAACACGCTACTGCGAAACGGCATTTTGATCCGCAGGCAGAGACGATAAGGAACAAGGGGGAAAAGAAATGAATCAGTTTCAACTACCGGGCTGTCTGATCATTGAGGAGGGCGCCTGCGAGCGTCTTAACGAGATCCTTGCGGACTGTGTGCCCGGGATCGAGGAAAAGCGCGTGATGATCGTCACGGAGGAAGCGCTGATGCCGATCATGAAATCGTATCTGGGGGAAATGCAGCGTGATCTTCCGCTAAGTAAGCTGTACCTGATCGACGAGAACAGCTTTGAAGAAGCCATGGGGCTGGCCAAAGAGATGTGCATGAGTGATGTAGAGGTCGTTATCGGCGTCGGCGGCGGCAAGGTGCTTGATGTGGCGAAATATGCGGGTTTTGTGGCCAAGATCCCCTATATCTGTGTGCCGACGACGTTAAGCAACGATTCGCTTGCCTCTCCGGTGGCGGTACTGGGCACGGAGGGAGATGCCAGAAAGACCTTAAAATGTGCGATTCCCGCGGCCATCGTGGTGGACGTGGATGTGGTGATGGGTGCGCCCCTTTCCCAGCTGCAGTCGGGAATCGGCGACACCATCAGCAAGTATACGGCGCTTTACGATTGGAAGCTGGACGCCGCCCACAGGAAGGAGCGGGTGGATGATTTTTCCTATCTGATTTCCGATATGGCGTTGTCTTCCCTGTGCTACAATGAGGAGAAATCGTTAAAGAGCAAAGAGTTTATCAAGATACTGACGCAGTCTCTGGTGCTGGGCGGGCTTGCCATGGAGATCGCGGGCAATTCCAGACCGTGCAGCGGTTCGGAGCATCTGTTTTGCCACTCTTTGGAAGAAAATCATAAAGAAATACAGATTTCTCACGGGATGGCAGTTGCGCTCGGAAGCCTGGTGAGCTGCCGCTTACAGGGGCGTGATGTCAAGCGCCTGGAAGCTGTTTTGCAGGCCTACCATATGGATATGGACCCCATGAATTGGGGCATCACGAAGGAAATCTTTACGGATGCCTGGCTTAAGGCGGCGGATACCAGAAAAGACAGGTATACGGTGCTCAATGAGGTGGAACTGACTGAGGATCTTTTGGGACAGATTTATGAGAAACTGCGGTAGCAGATTGAAAAATAAGCCCGATGACCTTATGTATCATCAACAATTTTGGCTCTGACATGGAGATGAAAAGGAGCAAAGTCCAACGAGAATAGAAAATCCTCTGTACAAATTCTGCAAAATACAATAAAATAGTACCAAGAAGAATTTGTATCGGCCGCAGGCAGGCTGAGGCGAAATTCATACCGAGTTGCTTGAAACCGATTGTCTTACATAAAGGGAGGTGTGAATATGAAAACCTACGAGCTGGATCTGAATTCGATCGACAGGGTGAAAGGCTTTGTCAGCGCGATCGAGAAGTTTGACGGCTACTTTGATATCGCCACGGGCAGATATGTGGTGGATGCGAAGTCTATCATGGGGATTTTCTCCATGGATCTGTCCAGAAAGATCGAATTTCGGATTTTAGAAACCAACGCCCAGATTTCTGAGGTGGAGGCAGCGATCGCACCCTACATTGTTTCCTGAGAATGGATGAAAAACAGACGGCTGTAAGTATTTCAAAACTGGCAGCCGTCTGTTTTTGTGCGCGGATTCGCGTAATGTTTCTATTAGTCTTCCAGGGCGTCTTCCGGTTCAAGCAGCGCAGGCGTATCGACCTCCGTCAGTTCCTCCACACTGCGCAGTGTGCGGTTGATGGCTCTGGTGCGTCTGCCGACGATATCGGAGAGCGTCTTGTCCGCCGTCTGGATCTGCTTCTGCGCCTTGTCCAGCATATCACTGAATTTGATAAATTCTGACTTTACGGCGCGAAGCGTATCCCACACTTCCTGGGAGCGCTGCTCGATGGCCAGGGTCTTAAAGCCCATCTGTAAAGAGGAGAGGAACGCTGAAAGCGTTGTCGCGCCGACAGCCGTGATCTTATACTTTTCGCGCAGCTCCTCAAACAGGGCGGCATTCTGCACAACCTCTGCATACAGACCTTCCGTAGGCAGAAACATCAGTGCAAAATCAGTTGTTTTCGGCGGCACGATGTATTTGTCATGGATATCTTTGGCGAAAGCGCGGATTTTTAAGGTCAGGGAATGTCTGGCCTCATCGATGGCCTGCTTATCCTCCGCGTCGAGCAGACGGTTATAATCCTCGATCGGAAATTTGCTGTCGATCGGCAGAAGTAACGGGGTATCGCCATTTCCGGGAAGCTTGATGGCAAATTCCACGCGCTTGCCGTCCGTGATCTCCACATTGGTTTCATATTGATTCGGCGCCAGGATATCGGAGAGCAGCATTTCCAGACGGACCTCACCGTAGGTGCCGCGCTCCTTGACATTGGTCAGAGCGTTTTTTAAGGATTTGGCATCGGCGGCGAGGGCCTTCATCTCGCCCAATCCCTGACCGACGCTCTCAAGCTGCTTGCTAACCAGCTCAAAGGACTGGGCGAGACGGGTTTCCAGCGTTTTTTGTAATTTCTCATCCACCACGCCCTGGATCTGTTCCAGCCGTTTTTCGTTGCTGTCCTGCAAAGACTTGATTTTGCTTTCCAGGGTAGCATTTAATTTTTCACTGTTTTCCGTATTGGTCCGCTGGATGGAGGAAAGACGGCTGTCTACCTGTTCGCTGAACGTATGTAGCTGCTGGTTTAGATCTCTACGGTTTTCAGACAGCGTGCCCTGAATGCTTTTCTGGATCATGGCGAACCGCTCAAACTGCTCCGTTGTGCCATGTGCGATCTGATCCTGCACGTCGTCACGCTGCTCCTTGGCGCTGCGTTTGAGCAGCGAAGTAATTTCGTCCATATCTGACTTTTTACGTCCCGTAAGCTGCAGCACGATTATGGCGAACAGCAGAACGACAGATACAATTCCTAAAATTTCTGAAAATCCCATTTTTGGTCTCCCCTTTCCATACTGATGCCATTATACCGTGTTTTGCCCCGCTTTTCAACGCGTCAAATAGACTGAATTTCCCATATTCTCAAATTTGCCAATTGGCAATAATTATGCTATGATACTCTATTAAGGACTAAGAAGCCTTTGAGGGAAACGTAGAGAAGACAAGAAATAGTTGCGGAGGTTTAGGATGCTGGAGCTTAAAAATATCTCCTTTCAGGCCGAAGACGGTGGAAAAGAGATCGAAATATTGCGCAATGTCAATCTGACCCTGGAGGATCAGTTTGTGGCCGTCACGGGGCCAAACGGCAGCGGAAAATCTACGCTTGCCAAGATCGTGGCCGGTATTTTGACGCCGACGGAAGGACAGATCCTTTTGGACGGCGTGGATATCACGGAAAAATCCATTACCGAGCGGGCAAAATTAGGGATCGGCTTTGCTTTTCAGCAGCCTGTCCGCTTCAAGGGCATCACCGTGAAGGATATGCTTTCCATCGCGGCGGGAAAGGAGACGGCAGTATCGGAAGTCTGCTCCATGCTTTCGGAAGTGGGACTCTGTGCCAGAGATTATGTAAACCGAGAAATCAATGCCAGCCTGTCGGGCGGAGAGCTAAAGCGTATTGAGATCGCCATGCTGATGGCCAGAAAGAGTAAGGTTTCTATCTTTGACGAGCCGGAAGCGGGAATTGACCTTTGGAGCTTTCAGAATCTGATTCGGGTTTTTGAAAAGATGCACGAGGAGATTAGGGGAACGATCCTCATCATTTCTCATCAGGAGAGGATCTTGAATATTGCGGATCAGATCGTGCTGCTTGCCGACGGCAGGATCAAAAAGGTGGGCAGCAGAGAGGAGATCATGCCCGGGCTTTTGGGAGCGGGGCAGCCTTGCAAAACGTTGACGGATAAGCTTTAGTTAGGTAGAGGAGCATTGCAAGTCGGTTGGATGGCGAAACTTCGTAAACAAAGTTATGCCCCAGGTCGCATAAATGCTCCGGAATGGAGAAACTATGGACGTAATACAACAGGAACTGCTTGCGCAGGTGGCGGGCCTGCATGAAGTGCCGGAAGGCGCATATAACATCCGTGCCAATGGAGAGATGGCGGGCAGAAACACTACCGCGAATATCGATATCATCACAAAGACGGATCGCTCGGGCATTGATATCAAAATCAAACCGGGGACCAGAGGAGAGAGCGTGCATATTCCCGTGGTCCTTAGTCAGAGCGGTTTGCAGGAGAGCGTATATAACGATTTTTTTGTGGGGGAAGACTGTGACATTACCATTATAGCAGGCTGCGGCATTCATAACAGCGGCGACCAGGCTTCGGAGCATTCGGGGATTCACCGTTTTTTTGTAGATAAAAATGCGAGAGTACGTTATGTGGAGAAGCATTACGGTTCGGGAGACGGGAATGGAGAGCGGGTGATGAATCCTACCACCGAGATCCATTTGGCGCAGGGGGCGTCTCTTGAAATGGAGACGGTGCAGATCAAGGGCATCGATTCCACCAGGCGTGTGACTACGGCATCAGTGGAAGAAGGGGCTTCCCTGACGATCAAAGAAAAGATCATGACGCATGGAAAACAGGTCGCGGAGACAGATTTTACGGTGGATATGGAGGGGGAAGATTCCAGCGTGAACCTGATTTCACGTTCGGTGGCCAGGGAGCAATCCAGACAGGTGTTTCGCAGCCGTATCAACGGCAACGCAAGCTGCCACGGGCACAGCGAATGTGATGCGATCATTATGGATGAGGCCAGTGTCAGTGCGATTCCGGAACTGACGGCCAACGATATCGATGCGAACCTGATCCATGAGGCGGCCATCGGAAAAATTGCGGGAGAACAATTGATAAAGCTCATGACGCTCGGCCTTACGGAAAAAGAGGCAGAGGAGCAGATTGTGAAAGGGTTTTTGAAATGAGAAAGTTTTTGCAGTACGCTTTGAACCGTGTGGTGATCACGGCGCTTCTGGTACTGATGCAGGTTGTCTTTTTCCTGACAGTGCTTCTGCATTGGGGCAATTACTATGTCTGGGTTTCCCTGATATTGCGTTTTATCACTTTCTGGGCTGTGCTCTATATCATATGGAAACCAACCAATCCGGCCGTAAAACTGGCGTGGGTGGTACCGATTCTGATTTTTCCGCTGTTTGGCGGTGTGTTCTATCTCTTTTTTGGCCATGTGATCGTGCCGGGGAAGCTGCGTGACAGCATGGAGCGGACGGACAAGCAGGTCAGGGAAAGTCTGGTGCAGGATGAAAAGATTTTGGAGGGACTAAACGAAGAAGATCAGGCGATGGCAAACTTAAGCGGTTATATCACCTCCTATGGGGCTACGCCGGTATGCGATCAGACGGCTTCCGCATATTTTGCGGACGGGCTGTCCTGGTGGGAGAGCCTGATTGGGGATCTGGAAAAGGCGGAGCGTTTCATCTTTCTGGAGTTTTTTATCATCAAAGAGGGAAAGATGTGGGACACGATCCTGGATATTCTGGAGCGCAAGGTAAAGGACGGCGTAGAAGTCAGGCTGATCTATGACGATATCGGATGTGCCTTCCTTCTGCCTAAAAGGTACGACAGGATCATTGAAAAAAAGGGAATCAAGTGTGTGTCGTTCAACAGGCTGGTGCCCTTTTTGTCGCTGGTGCTGAATAACAGGGATCACAGAAAAATCGTGGTGATCGACGGAAAGGCGGCATATACGGGCGGCATCAACCTGTCGGATGAATATATCAATTTGGAGCATCCTTACGGTGAGCACTGGAAGGATACCGGTATCCGCATCGAGGGAAAGGCTGTCTGGAATTTTACGGTCATGTTTTTGCAGATGTGGAATATGTCCCGCTATACGGAAGAAGACTACGGCAGATATTATTTCCGGCATCGGGAGATATTCGGCGCAACGGGATATGCGCAGCCATATATGGATACGCCTTTTGACGACGAAACGCTGGGGGAGAACGTATACCTGAATCTGATTGGAGCCGCTAAGCGATATGTTTGGATCTATACGCCTTATCTGGTTACCGACAATGAGATGATCACGGCCCTCAAACTGGCGGCGAAGCGGGGCGTGGATGTGCGGATCGTAACGCCGGGCGTGCCGGACAAAAAGTTTGTCTACTGGCTGACACAGTCCAATTACCAGAACCTGATCGGCGCAGGCGTCAGAATCTACCAGTACGAGCCGGGCTTTATCCATGCCAAATGCATGCTTACGGATGACGAGTCGGCGACGGTGGGGACGATCAATTTCGATTACAGAAGCTTCTACCATCACTTTGAATGCAGCGTGCTGCTGTATCGGGCACAGGCCGTGAAAGAGCTAAGGGAAGATATGGAGAAAACCTTTGCGGTCTGCGAGGAGATCACTATGGAGTGGTGCAGAAAGAAATTTGTAAAAACCAATATTATCGGTCCGCTTTTAAAACTGCTTTCACCGCTTATGTAGACAGGGAAGCAGGGATATGGATAAACGGAGAAATGGAGTGAAGGTATGTTACGGTTCCTGAAGGTGATCCTGTGTAATTTACCAAGGATTTATATGATACCCAAAATGGCATACAGAGCAAAGCATACGGAACGTTACGGGGAAGAATCGCGGTACGCCTATGCGCGGCTTGCAATCAGGCGGATGATGCGGGCGGGGCGCATTTCCACGAAACGTTACGGATCGGAGAATCTGCCGCAGGAAGGCGGTTACCTCCTGTGTCCAAACCATCAGGGAAAATACGATGCGCTGGGGATCATGATATCTCACGACAGACCCTGCTCGGTGGTGATCGATGATGCCAGATCGCACGGTCTTTTAGTCAAGCAGTTTATTGATATGCTGCAGGGAAAGCGTTTGAAAAAGGGCGATGCCAGACAGTCCATGAAAATCATCAAAGAGCTGGCGGAGGATATCAGGGATGGCGCACGCTATATCATCTTTCCGGAGGGCGGTTATTTTCACAATCATAACACCGTTGGGGAGTTTAGGCCCGGGTGTTTTAAGAGCGCAGTAAAGGCCAAGGTTCCCATTGTCCCTGTGGCGCTCATTGACTCCTATAGAGTGTTTGAAGAATGGTCGCTAAAGAAGGTGGAGACACAGGTGCACTTTTTGCAGGCGATTCCCTACGAGGAGTACCGGGGCATGAACACGACGGAGATTGCCGAATTGGTGCGTGAGCGTATCGTCAGCAGGATCGACGAGACGTTGTGTCCTACATAGAAATAGCGTCACATTTTTATGATCGGTCTTGACTGTTCGCAGATTTCCGGGAAGGGATCGGTATCAGGGAACTTGTGGCGCACGATGCTCTGATAGATATGGCTTGCATAGATATCTTTTTCCAGCATGGAAAGAGCTGTCGGTGCAAGCTCTTTTTCTGCGTCCGCGAGCTTGGAAAGAAGCGGAATCTGCGACTTTTCCTTAATTGCGGTAAGCAGAGAGGCAGCGCTTTCGCGAAAGCCGAGCATACGGGCATAAAAAACAGGTCCTTCTTCCCGATAGCAGTTGAAATCTTCTCTGCGGATGCCGAGCAGGATATGCAGCAGACTGCGGGAGATACGGACATAGGTGCGGTTTTTGGTTTTCAAAAGTTCGCAGAAAGAATCGAAATCGCGGTATTTCGGCAGCAGATTGCAGATGCGGTCCGAGAGCTCTTTGTCAATGTCGGGATAGTCCGTGAAGCCGGAAGCTTCTCCGGATAACAGGCTGTAATGCACAGGCAGGGAAATGTCATCCGCATAGATCGGATAAGTTTTCAGGTAGGATTGCAACACCATCTCCCGTATGGAGTCAGGTACCTGGCGGATCACGGAATCGGGAATCTGCGACTGCCGCAGGGATTCACGGATGGCGTGAGCGGAACAGAAGCCGGCCTCCAGACTGTTGTCGTGGTAGGAGGAACCTGCCCGTTTTATGGTATAAGCTTCGATTTTGCTATTTGTCGAAAGAAGCGCCTTGCAGTACTCGATGCCAAGGATATTGTTGGGAGTGGTAAGCACGTCTATGTAGGCTGTCAGATGAGACGCAGAGGCCTCCAAGGCAGCATTTCTGGCCTGTGGGTAAGAATATCCCAGACGGAGTTTATGGTTCAGTTCCCGCTTGAAGGAAGGCGTTTCGTTCAGGAGCTCTTGTGCAAACTGCTTAAGAACGCCTATATCACCGCATTCGCTGCCAAAACAGAGAGAATCAATGACGTTTAGCTGATTGAGTAGAGCTATCGCGCCACCGGCAAAATATTCGGCACTGCTGACCGCGTAGCAGGCGGGCAGTTCCAGCACCAGATCGGCACCGCTTGCCAGTGCGCAGGAAGCGCGCAGATACTTGTCCATCAGGGCAGGCGTGCCGCGCTGCACAAAGTCGCCGCTCATAACGACAATGCAGAAGTCTGCGCCCGTCAGTTCTTTGGTTTTTTGGATATGATAGGCGTGTCCGTTGTGAAACGGATTATATTCTGCTATGATTCCGACTGTTTTCATGCTTACACCAACCCTTTCTATGTCGGAGTGAAGACTGCTTTCTATGATACAGTGTATCACATGATAGTGGATTTGTATTGCTTTTTTTCTAAAACAGAGACAAAATCTCTTGTATCTGCATTTTGTTTTTTTTATAATGAATGTAAGCGCTTAAATAACCGGCGCCATAAAGAAGGAGGGTATAGCTATGTCCTATATTGATTTAATGAAGGAGAAGGCGAGGAGCGATAAAAAGACGATCGTTTTGCCTGAGACCAACGATAAGAGAACGTTGATCGCGGCAGCCAATATCCTGAAAGAGGGGATCGCCGACATCATCATGGTGGGAAATGAGGAAAAAATCATGGATGGTGCGGGGTGGCTGGAAGTAGAGCTTGACGGGGTACAGATCATCGATCCGGAAAAGACGGAAAAACTGGACGAGTATGTGAATCTTTTGTTTGAAATCAGAAAAAACAAGGGAATGACGCTGGAGAAAGCAAGAGAGATCCTGTTAAAAGATTATCTTACGTTCGGCGTGGTAATGGTAAAGGCAAATGATGCGGATGGTATGGTGGCAGGCGCCTGTCACGCTACCGCAGACACGCTTCGTCCCGCGCTGCAGATCTTAAAAACGGCGCCCGGCGTAAAGCTGGTATCGGGCTTTTTCATTTTGGATGTTCCGGATTGTGAGTTTGGGGAGAACGGTACCTTTCTCTTTGCCGACTGCGGCTTGAATCAGGATCCGACAGCGGAGGAGCTGGCAGCGATCGCGGATACGTCCGCTAAGAGCTTTAAGAGCCTGGTGGGCGCAAAGCCTATTATTGCCATGCTGTCACATTCGACCAAGGGCAGCGCCAAGCATCCACTGGTGGACAAGATGGTGGAAGCAACACGGATCGCCCACGAACAGTATCCGCACCTTACGATTGACGGCGAATTGCAGTCGGACGCGGCGCTGGTGCCCCAGGTGGCGAAATCCAAGGCACCCGGCAGCGAGGTGGCGGGCAAGGCAAATGTATTGATTTTCCCCAACCTGGACTGCGGCAATATCGGTTATAAACTGGTGCAGAGACTCGGTAAGGCGGAAGCCTACGGCCCCATGCTCCAAGGTATCGCTAAGCCTGTAAACGACCTTTCCCGTGGCTGTTCCTGGCAGGATATCGTGGGTGTGGTAGCGTTAACGGCTGTGCAGGCACAACTTGCGTGATAAGCTGACACGGCGCGAGGGTGAAAAGGCACGGATCATGTTTACATGAGTCCGGGACTTTGCGCACGAGCATGGCGTGTTGTAACACGACCGAGAGAACGCAGTTCTCGAGGTGACGTGTCAGCTTATCATGAGGAAAACCGAAGGTTTTTCGAGTGGCACTGCAGATTAAAAAGAAAGGATGAATAAATCATGAACATACTTGTAATCAACTGCGGCAGTTCTTCTCTGAAATTCCAACTCATCGACGCGGTTACGGAGAAGCAGATCGCGAAAGGTCTGTGCGAGCGCATCGGCATCGATGGCAGCCAGCTTGTCTATCAGCCGGCGGGCGGAGAAAAGGAAGAGACCGTAACACCCATGCAGGATCACACCAAGGCGATCGAGCTGGTATTGAATGCGCTGACAAACGAAAAGACGGGTGTGGTAAAATCTCTCGATGAGATCGGCGCGGTAGGACACCGCATCGTGCACGGCGGGGAAAAATTTGCGTCTTCCACGATCATCACCGACGAGGTGATCGAGGCCATCAAGGCCTGCAACGATTTGGCGCCCTTACATAATCCCGCCAACCTGATCGGCATCGACGCCTGCAAAAAACTGATGCCGAATACCCCTATGGTGGGGGTGTTTGATACGGCCTTTCACCAGACCATGCCGAAGGAGGCATATCTCTACGGTCTGCCCTACGAATACTATGAGAAATATCAGGTGAGACGATACGGTTTCCACGGCACCAGTCATTCTTATGTGTCGAAGCGGGCGGCAGAACTTCTGGGCAAAAAGTATGAGGATCTGAAGATCATCGTTTGCCATCTGGGCAACGGCGCCAGCATTTCGGCCGTTAAGGACGGAAAATGTGTGGATACTTCCATGGGGCTTACGCCGCTGGAAGGATTGATTATGGGGACCCGCTCCGGGGACATCGATCCGGCGATCATCGAGTTTCTTGCGCATAAAGAAAATATGTCCATTGACGAGATCATGACGGTGCTCAACAAAAAGTCCGGCGTCCTGGGGTTGTCTGACGATTTGTCTTCGGATTTTCGCGATCTTGAAAAATCCTATGTGGCAGGGGAGGACAGAGGGCTGCGCACGATACGGACCTTTGCCTATCGGGTGGCAAAATACATCGGTGCCTACACGGCAGCCATGAACGGCGTGGATGTGATCTGCTTTACGGCGGGCGTGGGGGAGAACAGCCCTTTAGTCAGAAACCTTGCCTGCGAGCGGCTGGGGTATCTGAGCATTGCCCTTGATCAGGAAAAGAATAATAGGCGCGGGGAGGAACTGGAAGTCAGCACACCCGATTCTAAGGTTAAGGTGCTGGTGGTTCCTACCAATGAGGAGCTGGCAATCGCCAGAGAAACGGCAGCGCTGGTGAAATAGTGCGGAAGAGTCACACAGAAGTGCTGTGGTAGATTAAACCAAAGAAGAACAGGTGTCACGATCAATGAATGGTGGCGCCTGTTTTTTACATCAGATTACAATCGAGAGAATGGGTGGAAGATGGCAAGAGAGGATGCAGTAGAAAAACAGCAGCAGAAATATGTCATAGCGAATACGATCACCGCCGGGGAAATCAAACGTCTGCGAAAGATGCTTGGCCTGACGTAGGCGGCGTTTGCCTGTTTTGCCAATGTCTCCGTAAAGACGATAGAACGGTGGGAGATACAGAAAACGCCTATCAAGGGTGAAATCGTGACACTGTGCAGATTGATACGGGAAGACCCCGGCTGCATCGAGCGTTTCCGAATGCCGCAGTGTCAGACACCGCTGCGTCTTTACTACGGAAGGGAAGAAGATATCTGCAGCATCATTGATGTGTCGCAGCAGGAGAAGCAGGTGCGCGTCTATCATTATACAAAGGATGTGATGTGTCGTGCGTTCGGGAAAATCGAGGCTCCCACCTATGAGCAGTACGAGGCATTTTTGGAATCCCGTTGTTTTCCGAAAAGCAGAGATAAGATGAAACTGATGTTGGAGGAACTGAATCTGCCTTTTTATGATCCGCTGATGATCATAGAAAAGACGGAGGGCAGGATGGCGGACGATGATTTTTGGCTTCGGGTAGAGAGGAATCAGACATGGTGACTTTGTTTGAAGGGGATGCAGGCGGACCGTGCAGACAGTCCTCAAAAGGCAATCAACTGAAATGGTACAGCGGGAAGAAGTGGAAAACAGGGCAGTGTTTTTGACGCAGCAGGTGGAACAGCTGACAGGCCTGCGGGCGTTTGGGAAATACCTGGGACGCGGTGGAAAAACGCTACGGACAGCATCTGAAATTCCGATTTACCAATGCCGATGTGGAAAGACTTTTAGAGGCGGACGCAGAATATCCGCTCGAAACGAAAAAACGAGTCGGAGACCTCATACGTATGCAGCGGCGCAAATATCAGTATCTGTTTGCCTGAGACGTAAAAAGAGGGGCGCTAAGCCTGCGCCCCTTTACCGATTTTCTTATCACTGTGTAAAATGTGGTTGACCAGCCACTCCGTCAGAAATTCCATCAGATCCTCCAGCGTTTCCTGCTGGTTTTCATCGATGTGGTCTAAGTCCATTTCATCCAACCTGGAGATAAAGGCCTCATGCGCCCGTTTCTGCGCTTCCAACCCTTCGTAGTGAATGCTTTCCATGTAGAGTTCTTCGTCCTGAAAGTGGAATTTCGTGTATTCCCTTAGCTCATCCAACAGACGTATGATCTCATCGTATTTGTCAAAGGCCAGTTCATCGGTCATGATACGGTACACATCGCCGATGATACGGAACAGTTCTTTATGTTCTTTGTCGATGATCGGGATGTCTGTCAGGTAGGTATCCGTAAATATCGGTGCGCAGCGTTCCTCCGAGGGCTTTAATTTGCCGATCATCAGATCAGAGCTGATGATGTGGCGGTACAGCCAGGTCACGAGATAGCGCAGCAGATCCTCCAGTACTTCCTGCTGTGCATGATCTGAGGAAAAAGAGTTCGTGATACCGTTTATTTTGTCGCGGAAGAAAAGATGCTGACGTTTCTGCAGATTCAGCTCGGGGTGATGTATGGTCTCCATATACTCCTCCTCGTGCTGAAAATGTTCTTCTGCATATTGCTCCAGACGTTCCACCATCTCGAGAATACGGTCATATTTGTCGTTTATGATCTGATTGTCTAAAAGCTCCTGCGTGTCGTTGATGATACGAAACAGTTCGCGGTGCTCGTTGTCTATAGCTTCCACACCGATCAGGCAGTCGTCGGTAAAATAATACATGAGAAAACCTCCTTTATCGCGGGCTTCGCATTAAGTATATCATATATTTTGTAAAAGACAATTCCTTTCTTTTTGTGCCTGTCGTGTATGGAAACGGCAGTCAGAGTGGAACATCTGGTCAAGCGGTTTGGGGAGGTCAAGGCGGTGGATGACATCAACTTCCTCGTGGAGAAGGGAGATTTATTCGGCTTTCTGGGGGGTCAACGGCGCGGGTAAGTCCACCACCATCAATATGCTTTGTACGCTATATGCGCAGACAGCGGGAGCGGCAGAAATCTGCGGCTATCGTCTGGGAAAGGACAATGAAGCGATCCGCAGGAAGATCGGTGTGGTCAGGCAGATCGATGCGGGGGATGTCTACTATTTTGAATCCGTGGATAATAAAGTGTTTCTTTATTTGGAACAGGGCGTATACGAAGTCAAATATAAGTTGTACGAGATCGAGGAAGAGTATGCGAATACGGACTTTTTCCGCGCCTCTAAGTCGGTGATCATCAATCTCGCCAAGGTGAAGCAGTTCGCGCCTGATTTCGGCGGGCGTTTTGAGGCGCAGATGAAAAACGGGGAAAAACTCATCATTTCCAGGCAGTATGTACCGTTGTTAAAAAGGCGGCTCGGTATGTAGACAGTCTGCGAGTGACGGAAACGGCAGGCGCGCCATGGGCGCGAAAGAGAACGGACTCTGTTTGAAATGTGAAAAGGAGAGAGATTGTGAAAGATAAGTGTTCTGGAATGGAGAATATGATGCCTGAATCGATTAGAAGATGGATCAGGGAAATCCTGCTGACATTCTGCATGGTGACAACGGGAAGTGTTCTGGTCAGTGCGGCTTACATCAAGGTTTTCTGGCCGGGCGACCCGCGGGTCAGTGTGGATATCCTTTGGCAGCTTCCACTGATAGCCTTTGTATGCTGTCTGGGCAACTTTTTTTACACCAGACGGGAGGTTGGCCGCACAAGTATCCTGTGCTGGAAATTCCTGCATTATCTGTATATCATTGTCGTAGTGTTGGGCGGCGGTTATCACTTTGGCTGGATCGAGAGAGGAAACCTGCCCATGCTGGCAGTGATGGCGTTTGGAATCTTGGTAGTGTTTGCCGTTGTATCTGCCGTGGTATGGAACTGGCATAAAAAGGAGACGCAGCGGCTCAACAGTAAATTACAGGAATATCAGGCAGGCGGGGGACGGACTGTTTAAGTCCAGTCCCGCTTTGTATAGCAAAGGGCTCCCACGCCGTAAAATACCAGACAGATTCCGCCGAGGATCAACAGTTCCTTACCGTGCATGGACAGACTGTTTCCCACAAAAACGCCCTGCATCAGATCGACGGCATGGGTCATGGGCAGAAGCTGTGAGAGCTTGCGGATCTGCTCGGGAAAGAGCATGGCAGGCACCGTTGCGCCGGAGAGAAAGAGCATCACAAAGTAAAACAGATAGCACAGCAAGTGAGTGAGCTTTGCGTCCTTTCCGACGGCGGTAAACAGAAAACCCATGGCAAACATGGCCGCGATGGAGAGTAGCGCGGACACGGCAATCGACAGGATATCGCCCTGGATCTGCAGCTGATAGAGAAGTTTTCCGGCAGCCAAAAGGATGGCGATCCCCAGGACGGTCAGGAGGAGATTCACCGTGATCTGTGCCAGGATGATGTGCGCCTTTCCGACAGGAGTGGCGTCAAACCGTTTGTAAATTTTCTTTTCTTTGCATTCTGCCAAAGTCAGGGGAAAGGACATCAGCCCCGCAACCCCCATGACCATCACGGCGTAGCCGGGAATGGAGAGATCCATCATTCGCAGATCGGAGCCTGGCGAGAACGGCTGATTTCCAAAGATCGAACCGAACAGTACTAACATCATCAAAGGAAAGATCAGGCCAAAGAAAAACCCGAAAAAATTCCGTACCATCAATACAAATTCTATTTTGCAGGTGAATAAAAACCGTTTCATGTCCATTGTGTTCATAAGATACCCTCCATTGTTATACCTGTTGTTTTGGGAACGATCTGTAAATAGAGCTTTTCCAGGGAGCAGTCCCCCGGCAGGTCTTCGGGAGCGATCCGTGCCTTTGCCCATTTCCGAAATTCCGCCTGAGAACCGAAAAACAGCTGCTTGCCCTGCTCCAGATAGAGCATACGGTCAGCCAGGGCCTCGACTTCATCCAGATAATGCGAGACCAGAAGAATGGCGACGCCGTTATCCCGAATGGCACGAAAGGTTTCCCACATATTCTGCCTGACCTCCGGATCAAGCCCTGTAGTCAGTTCGTCCAGGATCAAAAGCCTGGGTCTTCCCATCAAAGCCAATAATACCGAAAGACGCTGCTTTTCACCGCCGGAAAGTTTACTCACCGTGCGTTTTCTCTTTTCTTCCAGATCCATCTGGGAAAGCAGTCCTTCCCAATCGGCGGGCCGCTCATAGAAGCCGGCATACAGGCGGCACAGTTCTTCCACCCGGATCTTGGCGGGATATTCGGTTTCCTGTAACTGGATGCCGATTTTGCGGTAGACTTCCCGTCGATGAGACCAGGGATCTTGCCCGAATACCTGAACGGAACCGCTGTCAGGCTTCCGCAGACCCTCCACACATTCGATGGTGGATGTTTTCCCTGAGCCGTTTGCGCCGACGACGGCCAAAACTTCCCCTTCCTTCAGGGAAAAGGACACATCCTGTACGGCGCGGACATTTTTGTAAGACAGATGCAGATGCTCTGCCTGTACTATGATTTGAGACATAGATACCTCCTTACCATGGTTTTCTCGTTGTTTGAAGTTGGCGTCATTCTATCACGCGCCTTTCCGTGATTCAACGCCTTATGGGGGAGCGGCTGACTGCGATGCGTAAGTGGTAGGATTTCCTGTCTCAAATGCACCCACGATCTGCGAATTATGTGTTAAGATGTACGCGAAGGCAATGAGCAGTGCACAGACGAGGAGTTTCACAATGAGAGTAGAATGCAATATCCATGCGGCCTGTACGGATCCGCATGCCGTTTTATATCTGCGGCAGATGTCCCCCGCGGTCGCCGAGGCAGTTTCCATCCTGGAGAAGGAGGGAGCAGACTTGCTGCCGCTTACTGCCGTAAGAGACGGCAAGACTTATTTTTTGGAGCCGGGCGGTTTAGAATTGATCCGCACGGAGGGGCGGGAAGTGATCTGTTATGACAAGCTAAAAAACAGATACAGGCTGGATCGGCCGCTCTATGAGATGGAACGGTATCTGGGAGAAGCCTTTGTCCGCGTCTCGAAATCCGCGATCGTCAATATCAGGCGGATCAGCCATGTGTCCGCCGGGTTTAACGGGTCGCTGGAACTGGTCATGAAAAACGGAATGGAGGACTATATTTCCAGAAGTTTTCGCAAATCATTCAAAGAAAGGCTGGGATTACAATGAAATATTCTGTCAGAACATGGATGAAATATCTGCTGCGCGGCATTTTATGGGGCTGTACTTTTTTTGTTTTCTTCTGCCTGTTTGCTTACTACCTGCAGGGAAAAGAGTTTCTGTTTTCGATTCTGGAAGCGTATCCGAGGCATGCCGCGGGATCGGTTCTTGTGGGGATCGGTTACGGCAGCACGCCCATTGTGTATGGCTGGGAGCGGCCTTCTCTGTTTGCGAAAGTGGGCATTCATTTCTTTGTGGGGACGGGCACCTTCTTTGCCGTTGCGCATCGGCTTTCATGGATTCCCATGCAGTCAAACGGCTATCTTATTTGGGAGCTTCTGGTTGCCTGCGTCACCTTTGCCGTGATGTGGTCTGTATTTTATCTGTTCAGCCGTAAGGAGGCCGGGAGCATCAATGAGAGGTTAAGAGAAATCGAAAAAGTCCAAATAGAGCAATAAGTGCAGAAACAATGGCAATATTTATAATGAAATCAATCATCCGTTGTACTAAAATCATTAACAGCGCGGAGTATGGGCGCAGAGTCTTAATGAGAGACCAAAGGAGAAGGAAAATGAGAAAAGGAAGACGGATAAAATATTGGAGTAGGAAGCTGGCACCGATTGGTTTGGCCCTTGTTCTGGCCGGCTGTAGCGCGGGCGGTGGAACACAGTCAGCGGATACGGCAAAGGAGCAGACGGCAGGGCAGCCGCAGGACACGGCACAGGAACAGGAGGTAGAGCAGCCGCAGAATCAGACACAGGCCGCGATACAGATACAGGATCCGCAGACCTTTGAGTGGGGTGCGGAGGATGAACTGACGCTGCGTTATGCGTTTGCCAGAGATTTTGGCGGCAGGGTGGGTGTCTGCGTGCCGGCGAATGCCATCTCGGACCAAGCCAGGATGGAACTGGTAAAGGGGCAGTTTAACAGTGTCACCATGGAAAACGAGATGAAGCCGGATTCCTTTTTGGGATACCAGCCTAAGATCGGCGACGACGGTTTTCCGGTCCTTGATTTTTCAGTGGCCGACGCGATGTTAAAAGAAATCAAGGCATACAATGATACCGTCGGCAGAGACGGACAGAAGATCATGGTCAGAGGCCATGTGTTGGTGTGGCATTCCCAGACGCCGGAATGGTTTTTCCATGAGGATTATAAGGAAAATAAGCCTTATGTGGACAAGGAGACCATGCTGGCCCGCCTGGAACATTACATAAAAGATGTGATGGAGCACTACGAGGGAGCAGACAGCGAGTTTCAGGGCATGATCTACGCCTGGGATGTCGTCAACGAGGCGGTCAATGACAGCGACGGCGGTCTGCGTACCGAATCTTCCTGGTATCAGGTGTTTCAAAGCGCGGAATTTATCGAATCGGCGTTTGTGTATGCCAATCGGTATGCGCCTGCCCATATCAAACTTTTCTATAATGACTATAACGATACCAATCTGACCAAGGCGGAAGGGATCTGTAAGCTGATCGGGCAGATCAAGGCTAACCCCGATGCGCGGATCGACGGCATGGGGATGCAGGGACATTATGATATGAACTTTTCCGCCGCTGAATTTAAGGAGTGTGCCGGCAAGTATGCGGCGCTGGTGGATGAGATCCAGATCACGGAACTTGACTTGAAATCGAGCAATGATTTCGACGGGAGCGACCCGGAGGAGGAATATGCCAAGCAGGCATCTGTGTACCGCTCCCTGCATGAGGCGGTCGTGAGCCTGAAACAGGAAGGGATCCCGATCACTGCCATTGTGTTCTGGGGGACCGACGATGGCCATAGCTGGTTACAGTATTCTAATTCGGTGGGCGGTTCCGCCGACGGCAGAAGAGTACAGTGCCCGCTTTTGTTTGATGCGCAGTATCAACCAAAGCCCGCATTCTGGGCATTTGTGGACGCCTCCAGATTAGGGCCTGTCATACACAGTGCGCAGGCATTGCAGATGTACGATTACGAGGCGGCTTCTGAAATCGTATTTGGAGATGATGAGACAAGGGCTTCGTTTGCACCCATATGGAATGAGAAAGGGCTCGGCGTTAAAGTCGCGGTAGAGGATGCGAAGGCTGACGATAGGGATGAAGTGAGACTGTATGTGCAGCTGTCGGAGGGCGATGTGATCACAGATACCATGGAAAGAAGCGCCGTTAAGGAAACAGACAAGGGATATGAGGCGGAATTTTTCGTGGAGGCAGAGACTCTGGAAGCATACGGTGAAGTGAGGATGGATGTCAGGGTGCAGGATGGGGAGCGGCTTGTTTCCTGGAATGATACAGAAAACAATCAGGATAACAGCAGCGATGCCTTTGGTAAGCTGATCTTAAAACCTTTTGTGACCATCGGTAAGGGAAGTGTGACCGTGGACGGTGTCGGGGAAGCCGCTTGGGATCAGGCACAGGAACTTGCGCTGTCGATCGTGAGCGCGGAGGGCGGACAGCCTGAGGCATCCGCGACGGCAAAGGCGCTGTGGGATGAGGATGCTTTGTATGTGTTGATGGAGGTCACGGATCCGAATCTTGACGCGTCGGCGCAGGAGGTACATCTTCAGGATTCCATCGAGGTGTTTGTTGACGAGAAGAATGATAAGGCAATGGGATATGAGCCTGATGACAAGCAGTACCGCGTCAACTTTGAGAATGCTCGCTCCTTTAACGGGGAGGACTGCAAGGAAGATTATATCATCTCGCAGGTGCAGCTGACAAACGACGGATACATGGTAGAGATGGCAATCGCGTGGACGGTGATCAAGCCTAAAGTCGGGGATCTCATCGGGTTTGAAGTGCAGATCAATGACTGTAAGAACGGGGCAAGGCTCGGAATGCTGAACTGGTACGACACCACCAATACCTGCTGGTCGACGCCGGCAGCTTACGGAACGGCAAGGCTTGCGGAATGATATGGTTTACGGTGAAGGGAAAGCATTACCGGGGGCGATTCAAAAATTATCGGTTGACAAACCCATGTGCCCTATGTATAATTGTTTGCGTATGAATGGGAGTCTGCTATGTTTTTGAACCTGACCGAAGTCCTGACAAACGAGGAAAAAGTCGTTGAGACGCAGGTAGAGACACAGATCACGGAGATTTCCGCCTGCGGCGAGACATATCCGGGACATGCGCTGTCTCCGATATCCTTCGTTTTTACGAACACCGGAAAAGGAAAAGCAAAGATCGAGGCGGAAGCGGCATTTGCTTTCAAGGCGGTTTGCGACAGATGCTTAAAGCCTGTGGAACAGGAGCTATTGCTTCGCTTTACCAGAGAGGTTTGGGCGCCGGAGGCTTCATCGGATCCGGCAGTCTATGAAGAACAGCCTTTCATGGACGGTTATGTGCTTGACATAGACGACTTACTGATCAGTGAGATAGTGACAAGCTGGCCTATGAAGATTCTGTGTAAGCCGGATTGTAAGGGAATCTGTCCCACATGCGGCAGGGATCTGAATGAGGGAACGTGCGATTGCGATCATTTCGTGCCTGATCCCAGAATGGCGGCGATCAAAGATATTTTTGAAGCGGAAAGGGAGGTGTGACGATGTCTATTTGTCCGAAAAACAAATCTTCTAAGGGTAGGAGAGACAAAAGGAGAGCAAACTGGAAGATGACTGCTCCCACGTTGGTAAAATGCAGCAAGTGCGGCGCGCTGATGGTGCCTCACAGAGTTTGTAAAAAATGCGGCACATACAACAAAAAAGAGATCATTGCAGTTGACTGATCGGTGTGAAAGGCTTTTCGGGACTTCTCGGAAAGCCTTGATTTTTATGTGTTTATTTAGTATATTATTATAAGATGTCCCGACAGGAAACGGGGCGGATGGAAGCGACGCAAAGAGGCGGTCTTTTAGGGGCTGAGGATCGGAGAGACGATATGAACGAATGGGTGAAGGTGGCGGTGGACGCCATGGGCGGCGACAATGCTCCCGTGGAGACGGTGAAGGGCGCTGTGGAAGCGGTTTGCGAGAGTAAAAAAGTCAAGGTGTATCTCGTTGGGCAGCAGGACGTTCTGGAAAAAGAGCTTGCCGGCTACACTTACCCGAAGGAACAGATTGAGATTGTTCATGCTTCTGAGATCATAGAGACAGCGGAGCCGCCGGTGATGGCGATCCGCAGCAAGAAGGATTCTTCCTTAGTAAAAGCACTTACGCTGGTAAAAGACGGCACCTGTGATGCCTATGTGTCAGCAGGCTCTACCGGTGCGACGCTGGTGGGCGGACAGGTCATTGTCGGCCGTATCAAGGGCGTGGAGAGACCGCCGCTGGCACCGCTGATTCCGACAGCGACAGGCTGTTCTCTTTTGATCGACTGCGGTGCGAATGTGGATGCGAGACCTTCTCATCTGGTACAGTTTGCAAAGATGGGCTCCGTTTATATGGAATATGTGATGGGGGTGAAAAACCCGAAGGTCGGCATCGTGAATATCGGTGCGGAGGAGGAGAAGGGAAACGCACTTGTGAAAGAAACCTTTCCGCTGTTAAAGAACTGCCCTGACATCAATTTCATCGGCAGTGTGGAAGCCAGAGACATTCCGGCAGGTGCAGCGGATGTGATCGTCTGCGAAGCCTTCGTGGGCAATGTGATCTTAAAGACCTACGAGGGCGTGGGACTGACCCTGATCAGTAAAGTAAAGGAGGGGATGATGACCTCCCTGCGCAGCAAGATCGGCGCACTCTTAGTCAAACCGGCCTTAAAGACGACGCTTAAGGCTTTTGATCTGGAACAGTACGGCGGTGCACCGCTTTTGGGCTTAAAAGGTCTGGTGGTGAAAACACACGGAAGCTCTAAGGCAAACGAGATCAGGAACTCGATCTTGCAGTGCATTACTTTTACAGAACAGAAAATCAGTGAGAAAATCAGAGAGAAAGTCGCCAATCAGGAAGCCTGAAGACGGCAGGCGGCGGCAAAGTTACCGATAGCGGGAAGCGCATGAAGCGATGAGGTTGGTTTTGAGATGGAACTGGAAAAGTTACAGGAAGTGATAGCGGAAGTTTTGAATGTGGACCCCAGAGAAATCACGGAGAAGACCACTTTTCTGGAAGATCTGGGCGCGGACTCTTTGGATGTGTATCAGATCATTATGGGAATCGAGGATGCCTTTCAAATTGAGATACCTGCCGAAAAGGCGGAACGTATCACAACAGTGGGAGAGGCGGTAGAATTGATCAGGAGCAGCAGGGAGTAACAGGGAAGCCCCTTCCTCATCAGAAGGGGCGATTTTTTTTGAATGGAGATTTCTATGACAGAGAAAACGCTGGGTGAGCTGGAGGAGAAAATAGGGTATACGTTTAGCGATAAAAAACTGCTGCGGCAGGCATTTACGCACAGCTCCTATGCAAATGAGATGAAAATCAACAGATTCGGGAATTATGAACGTCTGGAATTTTTGGGGGATGCGGTGCTTGAGCTTGTGACCAGCGACTTTCTCTTTCGGGAACGACAGGAAAACGCTGAGGGGCGGCTGTCAAAGCTGCGGGCTTCCATGGTCTGTGAACCGGCGCTTGCCTTCTGTGCCCGAGAGATATCTTTAGAGCAGTATATCCTGCTTGGTAAGGGGGAGGAAGTTACGGGGGGCAGAGGCAGGGATTCTATCGTCTCCGATGTGATGGAAGCGGTGATCGGCGCCATCTATCTGGACGGAGGACTGGAGAAGGCTTCCGCCTTTATCCACCGGTTTGTGCTTTCAGACCTGGAACATAAGCAGCTTTTTTATGATGCCAAGACGACGCTGCAGGAACTCGTACAGCAGGAGAATCATGGCGAGCTTAGTTATAAGCTCGTGCGGGAAGAAGGACCCCAGCATGATAAGATCTTTGAGGTGGAAGCTTATGTGGGAACCATAAAGGTAGGGAAAGGAAGCGGTCATTCCAAAAAGGCAGCGGAGCAACAGGCCGCCTATCAGGCGCTCCTTGCCAGAAAAAAGAAATAACGGATAGAGGTACATATGTATTTAAAGAGTATAGAGGTACATGGATTTAAGTCCTTTGCCAATAAGATCAATTTCAAATTTCACAACGGTATTACAGGCATTGTGGGACCAAACGGCTCCGGAAAGAGCAACGTTGCCGATGCGGTCCGCTGGGTGCTTGGCGAACAGCGCATCAAACAGCTTCGCGGTGTCTCCATGCAGGACGTGATTTTCTCCGGTACGGAGATGAGAAAGCCCCTGGGCTATGCCTACGTGGCCATTACGCTGGATAATTCCGACCACCAGCTGGCCATCGACTACGATGAGGTGACGGTGTCAAGGCGGCTGTACCGTTCCGGTGAGAGCGAATATATGCTAAACGGCACGCCCTGCCGCTTAAAGGATGTGAACGAGCTTTTCTATGACACCGGTATCGGTAAAGAGGGGTATTCCATCATTGGACAGGGACAGATCGACAAGATCTTGAGCGGTAAGCCTGAGGAGCGCAGAGAGCTTTTTGACGAGGCTGCCGGCATTGTGAAATTCAAGAGAAGAAAATATGCAGCCCAGAAGAAGCTGGAAGCGGAAAAGCAGAATCTGGTGCGCGTAAACGATATTTTAGCCGAGCTGGAAAAGCAGACGGGTCCTTTGGAGAAGCAGGCGGATAAGGCGAGGATTTATCTGCGCAAAAAAGAGGAGTTAAAGACACTTGATGTCAACGTTTTTTTGCTGGAAAATATACGGGTAACAGAGCAGTTAAAAGAAGTGGACGAGAAGCTTTCCATCGCTTCGGGAGACCTTGCCGAGACGACGGGAAAATACGAGTCCATCAAGGAAGAATATGAGCGGATCCAAAACCGCATAGAGGAGCTGGACGAACAGATCGAGGCGGCGAGGGCGACCCTTACGGATACGGGTGTCATGCGCTCCAAGCTGGAGGGCGAGATCAATGTCTTAAAGGAACAGATCCACTCCGCGGAAGGCAATGAAGAACATCTGCAGAGCCGGATCCGCAGCATCAGCGAACAGCTGGCGGAGCGGGACAAAGAGCGGGAGACGATCCTTGCAGAGAAACAGGAGATCGACGAGAAGCTGGCGGCATTGGAGGAGGAACGCAGTCAGGCCAGAACGCTTTTGGAGACCACCCAGAGTGAGATCGAGACCTTAAATAATCATATCGAAAGCGGAAAGAATACCATCATAGAGGCCCTCAACAACAGGGCGACCATCAAGTCAAAGCTGGGCCGTTTTGATACCATGCTGGAGCAGGTGAACATCCGCAAGGCGGAGCTCAATTCCAGGCTGCTGCGGGCAAAGTCCGACGAGGCGGAGCAGACCGAGACCATCAAAAAGCTGGAAGAAGAATTTGATGCCATCACGGTATCGATCAAGGAGCTGACGGAGAAGCAGGAACTTATGGAGGAGCAGCTGGTCGGTGTGCGCGACGAACTGGCGGCAAAGGATCAGAAGCTTCGGGACACCCAGGTGCTCTACCATCAGCAGAAATCAAAATTGGAAGCGCTTTCCAATCTGACGGAGCGTTATGAGGGATACGGCGGCAGCGTAAAGGCCGTCATGGAGAAGAAGGACAGTGAGAAGGGCATCATCGGCGTGGTGGCGGATATCATTCAGGTAGATGCTAAATATGAGACGGCGATCGAGACGGCGCTGGGAGGCAATATCCAGAATATCGTCACCGAGGATGAGGAGACCGCCAAGCGCATGATCGGCTTCTTAAAGAAGGCCAGAGCGGGACGGGCAACCTTCCTGCCGCTCACAAGCATTACTCGGCCGCAGGAATTTAAGAACCCGGAAGCGCTCAAAGAGCCGGGCGTGGTGGGGATGGCGGACGCCCTTGTGAAAATCGAGAAAAAATATAAGAATGTCGCCAAGGCGATGCTGGGCCGCATCATGGTGGTCGACAACGTAGACAATGCGGTGAAGATCGCCAGAAAGTTTGATTACGGCATCCGTATGGTGACGCTGGAGGGCGAACTTTTGGTGCCTGGCGGTGCCATCAGCGGCGGCGCTTTCAAGAATAATTCCAATCTCCTGGGCAGGCGCAGGGAGATGGAGGAACTGGAAAAGAAAGTCAAAGAATATGTAAAAGAGATCGACAGGCTCTTAAATGAGATCGAGGATACCAAGAAGGGCCGCAATAAGCTGCGTTTGGAGATCGAGGATGTCAAGGGACAGATCCAGCGTAAGTTTATTGAACAGAACACCGCCAGAATGAGCGTGATGCAGGCGGAGGAGAAAAAGAACGAGACGACCGAGGGCTTTGGTGAGTTAAAGACCGAGGAACAGGATATCGAGACACAGATCGGTGAGATCAGGAAAGGGAAGGATGAGGCGGCAAAGGAGCTGGCTGATTCTGAGGCCTTAGAAAAGAACGTAGAGACGCAGATCGCAGAGTTTCAGACGCAGTTGGAGGAGAAACGCGCACAGGAGTCGGTGCAGGCGGCAAAAGTCTCCGAATGGGATGTGGAAGTCGAAAAGATGCGCCAGAGCGCCGACTTCAAGCGCCAGAACTTAGAGCGTGTTGACGGCGAACGGGAGCGTTATCAGGCGGAGCTTGCCGAGGTGAAAGAAGGACTTCATTTGGGCAAGGAGGAGGTGGAGCGCAAGAAGGAGAACATTTTAGAGATCGAGCGCACCATCGCAGCTTCCCACACGGCGCAGACCGATGCGGAAAAGAAGCTGAAAGAGGACATGGAAAGCAAGGAGGAGCTTGCCGGAAAGCAGAAGAATTTCTTCACTTCCAGAGAGGAGCTTTCCGAGCGTATGGCGGCGCTTGACAAGGAAGTGTACCGTCTGAATGCCCAGAAGGAGCGGATGGAGGAGTCCATTGAGTCCCAGATCAATTATATGTGGGACGAGTACGAGATCACGCTTTCCGATGCAGAGGGCTTAAAAAGCGAGGAGATGAACGATCTGCCCGCCATGAAGAAACAGATCGGCGGCTTGAAGGACGAGATCAGGAAACTTGGCGACGTGAACGTAAACGCCATCGAGGATTATCGGAACCTGATGGAGCGTTACACCTTCTTAAAGACACAGCACGACGATCTGGTGGAGGCGGAAAAGACTCTGCTCAGTATTATCGAGGAGCTGGATACTTCCATGCGCAAGCAGTTCAATGAAAAGTTTGCCCAGATCAATCGGGAATTTGATAAGGTATTTAAGGAGCTGTTCGGCGGCGGTAAGGGGGCGCTGGAACTGATAGAAGATGAGGACGTGCTGGAGGCGGGCATCCTGGTGATCGCGCAGCCCCCGGGCAAGAAGCTGGTCAATATGATGCAGATGTCGGGTGGCGAGAAGTCGCTGACTGCGATTTGTCTTCTCTTTGCCATCCAGAATTTGAAGCCCTCGCCTTTCTGTCTGCTTGATGAGATCGAGGCGGCTCTTGACGAGAACAATGTGACCCGCTTTGCCAAGTATCTGCACAAGCTGACTAAGAGCACGCAGTTTATCGTGATCACGCACAGACGCGGCACCATGGAGAAGGCGGACAGGCTCTACGGCATCACCATGCAGGAAAAGGGTGTTTCCACGCTTGTGAGCGTAAATCTGATCGATAAAGAATTAGAGGATTGATATGAACGAAGAAAAGAAAGGTTTTTTTGGCAGGTTAAAGGATGGCCTCACGAAGACCAGAAACAATATCGTACATGGGATCGACTCGGTATTTAGCGGGTTTTCCAGCATTGACGAGGACTTTTACGAGGAGCTGGAAGAAATCCTCATCATGGGAGATATCGGCGTTGCCGCCACGGATGAGATCCTGACAAAACTGCGTCAGCAGGTGAAGGAGAATCATATCAAAGAGCCGGAAGCCTGTCGGGAATACCTGATCCGTAATATCAAGGAACAGATGCAGGTGGGCGAGACAGCCTATGACTTTGAGAAGGAGCAGTCCGTGGTGCTGGTGATCGGTGTCAACGGTGTTGGCAAGACGACCACTGTCGGAAAGCTGGCGGGACAGCTCAAAGGACAGGGCAGGAAGGTATTGATCGCGGCGGCGGATACCTTTCGTGCGGCGGCGGGAGAGCAGCTTTCGGCGTGGGCAGCCAGAGCAGGCGTGGATCTCATCGGCGGCACGGAAGGCGCGGATCCTGCCAGTGTGATCTTTGATGCCGTGAATGCGGCCAAGGCCAGAAATGCAGATGTGCTCTTATGCGATACGGCAGGGCGGCTTCACAATAAAAAGAATCTCATGGAAGAACTGAAAAAGATCGACCGTATCATTGAGCGGGAGTTTCCCGGTGCCCATCGGGAGAATCTGATCGTTTTGGACGGCACCACGGGGCAGAATGCTCTGCAGCAGGCCAGGGAGTTTGCAGAGGTGGCGCAGGTGACGGGCATTATCTTAACGAAGCTGGACGGGACGGCAAAAGGCGGTATCGCAGTGGCGGTACAGTCGGAATTACAGGTGCCCGTAAAATATATCGGCGTGGGCGAATCCATCGAGGATCTGCAGAAATTTGACGCCGAGCAGTTTGTGGATGCGCTTTTCGACGTGAAAGCGGCTGAGGAGACGGAAGAATAAAAAGAAAGAGGGAACAGAAATGAGTACGAAGGATCTGACATTGGACAAGTTCGAGGAAGCGTATGAGATCGTAAAGGAGGTCGCCTCCGAGACGAAGCTTGTCTACAGCGACTATTTCAGTGCGCAGACGGGCAACAAGGTCTACTTAAAACCGGAAAACATGCAGTTGACGGGAGCCTATAAGCTGCGCGGCGCCTACTATAAGATCAGCACGCTCACGGAGGAAGAACGGGAAAAGGGTCTGATCACGGCTTCCGCAGGGAACCACGCGCAGGGCGTGGCCTACGCCGCTAAATGTTACGGCGTGAAAGCGGTGATCGTGATGCCCAATACCACCCCCCTGATCAAGGTGAACCGCACGAAAGGCTACGGAGCAGAAGTGATCCTGAGCGGGGATGTCTATGACGAGGCCTGTGCTTATGCGCTGGATCTGGCAGAGGAGAAGGGATATACATTTGTACACCCGTTCGACGATCTGGATGTGGCCACAGGGCAGGGAACCATCGCCATGGAGATCATCAAGGAACTGCCTCTCGTTGACTATATCCTGGTGCCCATCGGCGGCGGCGGTCTGGCCACAGGCGTTTCCACGTTGGCAAAGCTGTTGAATCCGAAGATCAAGGTCATCGGCGTGGAGCCGGCGGGCGCAGCCTGTATGCAGGCGTCCATCAAGGCGGGCAAGGTGCAGACCATGCCGCAGGTGAACACCATCGCAGACGGCACTGCGGTCAAGACGCCTGGTGAAAAAATATTCCCTTATGTGAGCAAGAATTTGGACGATATCATCTCCGTGGAGGACGAGGAGCTGGTTGGCGCCTTCCTCGATATGGTGGAGAATCATAAGATGGTGGTGGAAAATTCCGGCCTTTTGACGGTGGCGGCCTTAAAGCATTTGAACGTGAAAAACAAGAAGGTGGTGTCCATCTTAAGCGGTGGCAACATGGATGTGATCACCATGTCCTCTGTGGTGCAGCAGGGTCTGGTACTGCGGGATCGAATCTTTACGGTCTCGGTGCTCCTGCCGGATAAGCCGGGCGAGCTCTCCAGAGTGTCCGACGTGATTGCCAAAGAGAGCGGCAACGTCATCAAGCTCGATCACAACCAGTTTGTTTCCATCAACAGAAATGCGGCGGTGGAGCTTAGGATTACGCTGGAAGCCTACGGCACTGAGCATAAGAATCAGATCATGAAGGCGCTTGAGGAGCAGGGGTATCAGCCGAAACTGGTACGGGCGAGTGTATAAGAACCGCGGATTTGCGGGCTTTGGCAGGCTGATTATGATGGGATGAAACTGGATATGATAGCAGTACAGAGAAAAAGGCAGGACTTATCATGATAAAAAAGTATGCTATCATAACGGCAGCAGCATTTTTGTATGCCGCCGGGGTCAGTCTCTTTACAGACCCTAACAATATGGCGCCCGGAGGTGTGACCGGTATTGCCATTATTTTAAATAAATTTTTAGCGATTGGTACAGGCACGTATATCATGCTGCTCAATATTCCGATCCTTGTTTTTGCCATCTGGAAGTTTGGAATCGGCCTGACGCTTTCATCTATCTACGCAACAGCGTTGATTTCGGTCTTTACGAATCTGCTGGCGCCTTTAGGGGCGGCTACGGAGGATATTTTGTTGGCGGCGCTGGTGGGCGGGAGTCTGACGGCGGTCTCCGTGGGCGTGATCTTTCGCGCGGGAGCCACTACGGGCGGTATGGATATCATTGTCAAGGCGCTGCGGCTTAAGTTCCCGCATTTGCGCACGGGAAAGCTATTTTTTATTGCGGATGCCCTGGTGGTGACGCTTTCCGGCTTTTTGTTCCGGGATGTGAACGCGGCGCTGTATGCGGCGATATCTATCACGACGACCTCGTTGGTGATGGACATCGTGCTCTACGGCAGAGATGAGGCAAAACTTCTCTATATCATCAGCAGTCAGGCGGATAGGATCGCGGAGCGGCTGATGGCGGAGCTGACAGTCGGCGTGACATATATAAACGGGCAGGGCGCATATAGTGGAGATAACAAGAAGGTCATTATGTGCGTGGTAAAAAAGACGGTCTCTCCACGGGCGGAGGAGATCGTCAAGCAGGAGGACCCCGAATCCTTTACCATCATCACCAGCGCGTCGGAGGTTTTCGGGGAAGGGTACAAAAGCTATTTTAGCGAGCGTGTGTGAGAGCATGCGCATTTGAAAATGAGAAGGAGTGTCTATGCAGGAAAATCAAATACAGGGAAAGCGCCGCAAAAAGAAGCGCAGGAAATCGGAAAACCATATTTTGGCAGGTTCCATTCTTCTGTGTATCGTTACTTTGACGGCGGTCACGATCTGCCTGGTGATGGTGTTTCAGTACCGGGCGCTGCAAGAGAAAAATACGGAGACGATGAGCGAACTGGAGACCCTTCGACTGGAAGAAGAAACATCCTACAGTCAGGAAGAAGTGGACGCGCTGATCGAAACGGCAGTGAAGGAGACGGAAGAAAAGACGGGAAAGGAAGTGGGAGATGCGTTCCTTGCCCGCTTAAAAGGCCTGATGTCTTCCGGTGAGAGCACAACGGATATGCTCCGCACCTTTTTCCCGGAGGAGATCGTGGTGGCAGATACGGGAAGGTATTATTTCTTTCCCATTTTGGAGTCGCTTGCCAAAAATACATATGATGCCGAGTCCTTTCAGGCGGATGAGGATGGCGTGATGCACTATTACCGGGACGGGGAGCGGGTTTCCCATAAGGGTATCGACGTCTCACGCTATCAGGATAAGATCGACTGGTCAAAGGTGGCGGACGACGAGGTGGAGTATGCTTTTGTGCGTCTGGGGATCAGGGGCTATACGACAGGCGAGATCATGGAGGACGAATCCTTTCAACGGAACATCGAAGGTGCTTTAGATAACGATATTGATGTGGGCGTTTATTTCTTTACCCAGGCCATGAGCGTGGAGGAGGCGGAGGAGGAAGCCGAGTTTGTGTTGGACTCCATCAATCCCTACGAGGTGAAATACCCGATCGTCCTGGATGTGGAGGCGGTGACGAGCACTGAGGCGAGAGCAAGCGATCTGACCAGTGAGGAGCGTACGGAATACTGCCTTGCTTTCTGCAAAAAGATCAAAGAAGCGGGCTATACCCCCATGATTTACGGCAACCTAAAAACGTTTATGCTGATGCTTGATATCGAGCAGCTGGAAGAATACGATAAGTGGTTTGCCTATTATGATGAGGCTTTTTATTTCCCCTACGATTTTCAAATCTGGCAGTACACCAATAAGGGCAGGGTTTCCGGTATCAAGGGGGATGTGGACTTAAATATCAGTTTTGACACACCGTAGGCGGGAAACAGATACTTAGGGAAGGTACAGCGCGGAGACAGAAAGGACTGTATCATGTCGGCGCTGCGGATATACAACAAAGAAAGGCGGGGTTACATGATTAAAAAATCACACTGATGTGCTGATTTTTTAATCGGGAGTTTGTGTCGAAGCGTCACAAACTCCTTGATTGCAGAGCAGAATATGAAATTCTGCTCGCGTTCCTCAGCAAAGAACGCTTCGGAATGGAGGAAAACATGAAATACGAATTTGAAGGTACTGTGGAATTTCGGGAGAACGAGAATGCGATCGCCGTGCCCTTTAATGTGTGGGAGGTGTGCGAGAAGGTGGGGGATGCGCCGGTGCGGGTCTGCTTTGACGACGTGTGCTTTATCTGTGACCTGCTTCCAAAAGGGCAGGGCTACTACGATATCCCGGTAAGTCCTGACACGCTTGCAAAAGTGGAACTGGGCAAGAAGTATCTGATCTCTATCGAGATCGTGGGCAATGTGGTCGGCGCGGGCGGAAACGGCCCTTACAGCGTGGAGCATCCGATCCGCAAGATCGAGGGGATCGATCTTGTGACGCAGCCTTGGGACGGGCTCTGCGGGCAGTCCTGCATTGCCATGATCGCGGGGACAACCTTGGACGAGGCCTGCGATATCATGAAGTGCAGGGAGTGGCAGGCAAACATGAGCAAGATGATCGCCACACTCGAATATCTCGGCATCCGTCATGCGGACAAGATCGTCTATACGCTGGGCAAGAGTGTGGAACTGCCCAAATGTACGATCATCATGGAGCGCATGGGCAGATACAGCCATTATCTGGTGGGCTATGACGGCAAATTCTATGACCCCAATCTGGGCGTGATCAAAGAGTTTGATTTGGCAAAGATGGTGGGCTACCTGGAAATCATTGTGTAAGAAGATAAGAACAGGCAAAGAAGGCTGCTTTCCGCGGGGCGGGAGGCAGCTTTCCTTGCCTAAGCAGAGTCAGAAGAAACGGTCAGGGAAAGGCGGAGACGAGAGATGATTGATTTGTACTATGCCGAGGACGACGCGCAGATTGCGGAAGCGGTCAAGGGGTATCTGGGACAAAAAGATTATAGGGTAACGGTCTATCCGACGCTTTCGGAGATAGAAAAGGCGTTAAGCAGACAGATACCGGCGCTGGTACTCCTTGACTGGAATATGCCGGACGGGCAGGGGGAGGATTTGTGCCGCCTGATTCGCAGAAATTGGAAAGAATTGCCGGTCATCTATCTCACGGTACGGGGAGACTCTGCGGATGTAGTTTCGGGCTTTCAAAGCGGTGCGGACGATTATGTGGTGAAACCCTTTGAACTGGAAGTCCTGCATTCCCGTATCAAGGCGCTGCTTCGCAGAAGCGGCGGCGCCTCCGCACAGTATCTTTCCTGCGGTGGGATCTCTATGGACTTAAACCGCAGACAGGTTTTTTGCGATGGCAAAGAGGTGAACCTGAGCGAGGTGGAGTATGAGGTCCTTTTGTGTCTGATGCGAGGGAAAGGGAGGATCGTGACCAGAGAAAAGATCCTGGAACAGGTGTGGGATGTGAACGGAAACTATGTGAATGATAATACATTGACTGTTGCGGTCAAACGTCTGCGGGAAAAGCTGGGTCAGCCGCTTTGTTTGAAGACGGTAAGGAGCGTGGGGTATCGGATTGAGGAGATATAACAGGTGTAAAGAACAGAAAAAGGCTTTGGCGGAAAACGGTTGGAAACACAGAATATCACATGAGGAATGAGACATGGGCGAGATAATGCGTACAAAAGTTATTTGGAGTAAGCTGCTGTCGGTGGGACTGTTTGCCTGCGGCGTTGCAGTCATGCTGGTTTTTAATCATTGGGCGCTCAGGTTGGCGGGCGCTTTTTTTCTTGTGGCAGGACTTTTTTTGCAAAAGAGAAGGGAGAATCTGCGCATCCGGGCGTTGACGGATTATCTGGAACAGGCCAATACGGGGAAGGCGGCTATTCTTTCCGCGCTGGGCGAGGATGCGTTTTCCAAGCTGGAGGACGAGATCTATAAGACTGTCACCTTTCTCTATCGGACAAGGGAGGCAGCTGTGCAGGCAAAGGAAGAATTTGCCAAGAACCTTTCCAATATCGCCCACCAGATCAAGACACCGATCACAGCCATCTCTTTGACGGTACAGACTATTGGAACGGCAGAGGCGGAGGAAGGAAATGAGGAAAAGGAGAGGCTGGAGCAGATTCGCAGACAGCTTATGAGATTGACACATTTGGAAGAAGCGCTGCTTATATTAGCGCGTCTGGATGCAGGCACACTGGTTCTCAAAAAGAAGGAGACGGATGTTTATACCCTGCTTATACTGGCGGCGGATCATTTGGAGGAACTGTTTGCGCGATCGGGCGTATCCGTCAGGATTCCGGAACTGGGACAAATACCGATTACCGTGGATGCGGAATGGACGATGGAAGCCATAATGAATCTGCTGAAAAACTGTGCGGAACACAGTACGGGAAAAACGATCCACTGTTCTTATGAACAGAATCCGTTGTATACGGAGATTGTGATCCGTGATGAGGGAAAAGGGTTTGTGAAGGAAGACATTCCGCATCTGTTTGAGCGCTTTTATCGGGGGAAGAACGCGGAAAAGGGCGGCATCGGCATCGGACTTGCCCTCGCAAAGGAGATCATTGAGTGTCAAAACGGGACCATACGGGCGGAAAACAGGAAGGAGGGAGGCGCCTGCTTCATCGTTCGATTTTACCGTCACTGAGTTGTCACTTTCGTCTGTTATGCTGAAAAGGAGAAAAGGAGGGAACAGACGATGAATATTTTAGCATGTGAAGGAGTCAGTAAGATTTACGGCTCCGGGGATAATCAGGTAGCGGCGCTTACAGACATCGACCTGACCGTGGAGCGGGGAGAGTTTGTGGCCATTACCGGGGCTTCCGGCTCCGGGAAATCGACTCTGCTGCATATTTTGGGCAGTGTGGATAAACCAACGGGCGGTAGAGTTACCATAGACGGAACGGATTTGGCTGCATTGAGTCAGACGCAGGCTGCGGTCTTTCGCAGGCGAAAGGTGGGGCTGGTATATCAGTTTTATAATCTGATCCCTACGCTGACGGTGCAAAAGAATATTTTAATGCCGCTGGCACTTGACAAAAAGAAACCCGATCAGGCGTATTTTGATAAGATCGTCGATGCGCTTGGCATTTCTGAAAAGCTGGAGGCCTTGCCGCATCAGCTTTCAGGAGGGCAGCAGCAGAGGGTGGCGATCGCTCGCTCCCTGATTTACCGCCCGGCGCTTCTTTTGGCGGATGAACCGACAGGAAATCTGGATCAGAAAAATTCCCGCGAAATCATGGATATGCTCAAACTTTCCAACCGCAATCTGGAGCAGACGATCCTGCTCATCACCCATGACGAGAAAGTGGCTCTGGAGGCGGACAGGATCATCACCATCGAAGACGGACGCATAGTCGGCGATGAGAAAAGGGGGTGACGGCTATGTGGAAGGAATACACGAAGGGGTATCTGAAAAACAACCGTACATCCGCAGTTTCCATGATGACAGCTTCCTTTATTTCGGCGCTACTGCTTTCTCTGCTCAGTGCTACCTTCTATAATTTGTGGAAGTATGAGGTGGAGAGGCTGACGGCCAAGGGAGATACCTACGCGCTGCAGGCGATGTATCTGGTGCGCGATGCGAACGATACGGCGCCAAGACTGGTATTTCCTCTGTTTTTATTGATCATGGGGCTGGCTTCTGTATCACTTGTGATTATCATACACAATGTCTTTACTGTGTCGATGAATGCAAGGCTCCACCAGTTCGGGATTTTTTCCAGTATTGGCGCTACGCCCAAGCAGATTCGGACCTGTCTGTTTCAGGAAGCGTGGTCCGTGTGCGCGGTGCCGGTGCTGGCGGGAACCCTGCTTGGAATCGCAGGGGCGTTTGGAATTACGAAATGGTCCAATGTCATTGGTGCAGGGATTGAAAACAGGCGGGAGGAAGTATTTGGCTACCATCCTCTGATCCTGGCGGTGACATTATTGATAGCAGGTGTTACCATTGGCGTTTCCGTATGGCTGCCGGCAAGAAAGCTGAGCAGAATGACGCCGCTTGAAGCCATTAAAAATGCAGGAGATGGGCAGCTAAAAAGGCGGAAGCATTCCCGTATGCTCTCTTTGCTGTTCGGTGTAGAGGGGGAGCTGGCGGGAAATGCCCTTAAAGCGCAGAAAAAAGCCCTGCGGACGGCATCGTTGTCCCTGTTTCTCTCCTTTATGGCTTTTACGTTCATGCAGTGCTTCTTTTCTCTGTCGGCGATCAGTACCAGAGAGACCTATTTTGAAAAATATCAGGATGCGTGGGATATCATGGTCACAGTGAAGGATGAGGAGATTGGGGCTTTTGGAGAAACGGAGAAGATTCGGGCACTTTCCGGGGCAAAGGATGTGGTCGTCTATCAAAAGGCAGCGGCAAAATGCAAACTTTCTGAAGAAGAATTGAGTGAGGAGATGAAGGCAAACGGCGGGTTTTCCCGCGCGTCTGAAAAGGATGTGACGCAGACGGAGGATGGGATGATTGTCAATGCGCCGATCGTTATTTTAGATGACGAGAGTTTTTTACGATATTGTGCGCAGATCGGGATCGAGCAGCGTCTTGACGGAGCAGTGATCCTTAACCGCATCCGCGATGTAACGAATCCCGATTTCAGGCATCCGCAGTATATGCCGTATTTGAAAGAAGGTGGGGAGACTGTATTTCTCGGATCAGGCGGAATGGAAAATGTTGAGGCAGAGAATGGCGTAACAAAGGATGCGGTCGTGGAACTGCCGGTTCTGGCTTACACGCAGGAGGTCCCCCGTCTGCGAGAGGAATATGCCACGCTGGATTATTATGAACTGGTACATTTTTTGCCGCTGAGTTTGTGGAAGGAGTACCGGGAGCAGATCGCGGGGACGGAGGAAGAAGACACCTGTATCCGCGTACTTGGCAGAGAGGGCGTGACTGTCGAAGAACTTTCTGCGTTGCAGCAAGAAATAGATAAGGTCACGGAAGGTCACTATAAAATAGAGAGTGAGAACCGCATTCGCTCCTATGAGGAGAACGACACAAAGATGCAGGGTATGATGACAATATTTGGGGGCTTTTGCGTATTGCTTGCCGTGATCGGCGTCAGCAATATGTTTTCCAATACGCTGGGATTTGTGCGGCAAAGGAAGCGAGAGATCGCCAGATATCTTTCCGTGGGCATGAAGCCGCAGGAAATCAGAAAGATGTTTTGTATCGAAGCCTTTGTGATTGTCGGAAAACCGGTACTGTTTACACTTCCCGTTGTGGTGCTTGCGGTGGGAGCCATGCTGCGGGCAAGTTTTATGGACCCGGCCGAATTTATGGCCGAGGCACCGCTTCGTCCAATCATTACCTTTATGCTGGCGGTCTGGGCAGCAGTGGGGTTTTCTTATTATCTGGGATGGCGTAAGGTAAGGGGCCTCAACTTGACGGAGGTATTGCGGGATGATACGATGGTATAATGTCCACGAAAACAATGAGCAGTGCACAGACGTAAGATGAAAAAATGGCAGCTTGCTGACAATTTTTTCAGATTGCGGATGTATAGGACGAATGTCCGTGAACGAGGAAAACCGCAGGTTTTTCGAGTGCGCACTGCGGGTTTGCGAGTCTGAGCCAAAGAGGAAAAACGTATGAATACGGAAGTAATCGTAAGAGCATATGAGGAGAACGACGTCTATAGCATGACTGCGATTTGGAACGAGGTCGTGGAGGAGGGCGTCGCCTTTCCGCAGGAGGAGTTTCTGACGCAGCAGTCAGGGAGAGCCTTTTTTGCGGAGCAGAGCTTCTGCGGTGTGGCAATCGAGCAGGAGGCAGGGAAAATCCTGGGGCTTTATATCCTGCACCCGAACAATATCGGCAGATGCGGCCATATCGCGAACGCCAGCTATGCGGTAGCTTCCGCAAGCAGGGGACTGCATATCGGAGAGATGCTTGTGAAAGACTGCATCGCGAAAGCCCATGAGCTGGGCTTTCGCATCCTGCAGTTTAATGCGGTCGTTGCTTCGAATGTGCACGCAAGGCATCTGTATGAGAGGGTCGGCTTTCACCAACTCGGTACGATCCCCGGTGGTTTTCGCATGAAGGACGGGCATTTTGAAGATATCTGTCCGTATTATATTGAGGTATGATGTGTTACGGATTGCATTTCTTGCAGGGGTCATAGCCCTGCGCGATAATGCTTTCTCGGGTCTCCGAGCTGTCCAGCCTGTTGGTGGTTGGCAGGTAGCTGCAGGAGGTCCTGTGGAATTTCTTAGTTTTTACGTTTAAGATATAGGTAATCTCAGTTGTGGCGGGAGCAGGGGGCTCCGGAGCCGGTTCCGCTATGGCAGGGGTGCTTTCCTGTGGCTGCGGTGCGGGTGTTTCCGCGGCGGGCGCGCTGCTTTCCGGCTGCGGTGCAGGAGCGGGTGTCTCTGCGGCCGGGGTGTTGCTATCCGTTTGTTTGCCGGAGGCATTGTTCTTGGGCTGGGCGGCAGGGGTTGTCGTTTTGCCGGATGATTTAGTGCCTGCCTTTGCTGCGGCGGAAGTTTTCCCGCCGGCGTTGCTCTTTGCGGAGCTTCCCGTCGGTTCCCCTGCCTTCCAGGTCTCGGAAGCGGGAACGTTAAAGGAGATTTCTTTTCCGTCCGCTGTGGCGATGATAGTGCCGTCCTCGTCCGTGCGGTACACCGCGACGCCGTTCGTCCGCAGGGTATTTAAGGTCTCTGCGTGAGGATGTCCGTAAGAATTGCCCTCGCCGCAGCTAATCACGGCATAGTCAGGTTTTACCGTTTTGAAAAATCTCTTGGAGGTGGAAGAACGGCTTCCGTGATGCCCGACCTTGTAGACATCGGCGGAGATGTCGATGTCTGTCGCAAGAATATCCATCTCGGCCGTCGCTTCCGCATCGCCTGTGAACAGGAAGCGGTTTTTCCCGTTTTTTAGGAGCAGGGCGATGGAGGAATCGTTGGGCGCATTGTAGGTATCGTTTGGGGCAAGGATGGTAAACTCTGCGGTGCCGAGCTTGTATTTGGATTCGACCGCAGGAGTGGTTGTCTTAAGATTTTTATCATCCAGCGCTTGGATCAGCTTGCGATAGGTACTATTGTCTTTCTCAAAGTTGGAGACAAAGACTTTGGCAATTTCAAACTTTGTGATGATGACAGGTGCGCCGCCGATGTGGTCCGCGTCCGGGTGGGTCAGAATGAGATAGTCAAGGCTCCTGATCTTTTGTTTGTTCAAATAATTCTGAATCGCCGTGCCTTTGGTGTCGTCCCCCGCGTCGATGAGCATGGCGTGCCCGTCGCAGGTGACGAGCGTGCAATCCCCCTGACCGACGTCCAGAAAATGGACTTCCATGGGTGCGGGATCGGCAGGCTTTGCAGCCACGGGCAGAGGCAGGGCAGCGCCGAGCAAAACGGCGGCTGCCAGTGTCAGATACAATAGTCTTTGCAGTTTCTTTTTCATCCGTAACATTCCCCTTTCTTGATAACACATGTTATTGATTGCAAAATTTCCCTGTGTACTCTGTTTTGGGCATAAGGAATCTATATGAGATTTTTGGTGGGATGGTCTTATTATAGCATTGTTTTTGGTTAAGCGCCAGAAAAAAGACACCGCCCGTTGCGCTTTGATGTATGCAGGGCGGTGGTTTTTATCAAAGAAGCAGATTTGCTTTGGTCTGTTTCCAGTCATTATTTCCTCACGACCCGCACGACTTATAACGTCTCACCCCAAACCGCCACACAAAACCGCAGACAGCCAAAAACACAACGATTCCCAGCGGATAAAACGCCAGATACCATCGATCCGTTTTTCCCAGCAAAAACTGTAAGGGATAATACTGAATCAGGCTATAGGGAATCACATAAGTACAAAAGCGCAGGATGCCTTTCCCGTAAATGTCGATGGGGTACTTGCCGTGTGATTTCGCGCCGTAGGTGAGCACGTTGATCAGGGAAGTATCCTCAATGGAAAAGAAGCAGAAGCTTGCCTCCAGCACGAACAGACCGATAAACAGCAGTGTACCGCCTATGATCATGGCAGCAAACGTCCATACCGTCATCAGATTCCAGTGGAGCCGGCTGTGGCGGATTCCCAGCGCCAGCGTGATGATTGCCGTAAACAGCGGACCGGTCCGCCCGACTTCAAAGTGACTTGCGGTCACCTGAAAAACCAGACTGCGCGGTCTGAGCATCATGCGGTCAAATTCTCCGCGCCGCACCATGCCCGAAAAGGTCTTAAAACCGTTACCAAACAGTTCCGCAAAGGTAAAGGACATCTGCATGATGGCAAAACAAAGCAGGACGTCCCCGTAGGTGTAGCCTCCAAGCTGCGTAAAACCGGAGAACAGGAACTTGATGGCAATCAGTTCGCAAAAGGCAATCAGGAAGCGCGCAATGAGCATCAGCGCAAAGGACAGTTTGTATTCCATGACGCTCTGCGTACAGACCGAGGCATACTTTAAATACAATGTGAGGTTCTCTTTTATGTTTCTTTTTTTCGATTTCATCTTTTCCTCCATGCCGAAGTGTCACAAATTTTCGGTAGAAAAATCAGCGCATCAATGGGATTTTCAGCCTTTCTCCATTCGGCGCATGATTTGGATTTCCAACGGTCAGCCGCCCTGCACGATAACGCGCTGCGCCGCCCGTCTCCAAACAACGATTCCCGCTGTCACTAAAGCCGCCAGCCAGAAGATCTGTTTTCCGATATACGGATACATGGCGGCACCGGACAGATCGCCGCTGTAGATTCGATACGGCACGTTCTGCATATAGGCAAAGGGTGACAGTTCTACTAAGAACAGATATTTTTTCGGAAAGAACGGCAGCGGTATGATGTTCCCCGACAGAAATTCGACCGCTCCGGTCAATACCATCCGCCAGCCCTGTGGCGAGACCGTAAAAAGGCAGAGCATATAAACCAGCATACAAAAGGAAATCGTAATTCCCAGCGCCAAAAGCAGGGTCAGCAGAAAGAACAAAAAGGCGGTGCCGTTCACCGGCAGGGTCATGCGATAGGTTTTCGGCATCAGGAACGAGCATACTAATACGGGAATGCAGCGCAGGAGCGCTTCGGAGATCCTTGCGCCCGTCATGCGGGAAAACCACATCGAATAGATGGACAGGGGGCGGCACAGTTCGTAGGCGATATCCCCATTTGTGATCATGGCAAAAAGGTCGTTATCCGCCGCCCAGGTATTAAAAAGGACATACAGGGATTCTTTCAGCCATATGTAAGTGACGATGGAAGGATAGTTCATCGGCAGAGCACCGCCTGAAGCCTCGGCAACGGCTTTGAACAACAGACATTCCATAAGACCCCAGATCAACTGCGTGGTCAAAGCGGTGACGGATGCCATGCGGTATTGCAGCCCGGTCGCAAAACGGAGCTTAAAAAAGCAATAATATTTTTTTATCATGTTTCAATCCGGCCTCCTTTTACATAATATTGAGTTTTGTGTAAAGATGGGCAATCATGTGGTCAAGGTCCGTTTCCTCGTTTCCGCCGTCCGCAGCTCCGGTTTCCGTCTCCATAGATTCTGCCTCCGCGCGCAGATCGTCCAGCGTCCCGTCCATCAGTTTCTGCCCTCTGCCAATCAGGATCACGCGGTTGGCGATCGCTTCGATGTCCTGCATGTCATGGGTGGTCAGGATGACGGTAGTTTTATGCTCCTCATTCATTTTCTTGATAAAGTCCCGCACGGCGATCTTGGATACCGCATCGAGGCCGATCGTCGGCTCGTCCAGAAACAGGAGCTTTGGATCGTGCAGCAGCGATGCGGCAAGCTCACAGCGCATCCGCTGTCCCAGCGACAACTGCCTGGTGGGGGTTTTTAGCAGCTCCTCCAGATGCAAAAGCTCGGTCAACTCGTCCAATTTGCTGCGATACGTGGCAGAGGGGATGGCATAGATTGCCTGTAACAGTTCAAACGAATCCATGACAGGGATATCCCACCACAGCTGCGAGCGCTGCCCGAAAACGACGCCAATCTGTCTGACGTATTCCTTCCTGTCCTTCCATGGCACCTGGCCGTTTACGATGCAGGTGCCGCTATCAGGCATCAGGATGCCGCTCAAAATTTTGATGGTGGTGCTTTTACCCGCGCCGTTTGGGCCGATGTAGCCCACCATTTCCCCGTCACGAATGGAGAAGCTGATGCCCTTGATGGCCTCAATCAGGGTGTAGTCTCTTTTGAAAAATGATTTTACCGCGTTGCCAAGCCCGGATTCCCGTTTGGCAACCCGATAGCTTTTGCAGATATCTTGAAATGTGATCAAAATGGATCCCTCCTTTTGCATTTTTTTGGTAAGTATCAGCCGATAAAAAAATTATAGCAAGAAAATAAAAAAAGAGTAGACTTGTATTAAAAATTGTGGTAAGCTATATACTGTTCAACGGCCTAAAAACAGATTCGCATAAGCAGCCGGGAAACTTTCCTGAGTTTCCGGTTTTTTTTTGCCTTTTTATGCGGGATTTTGGTGCTTGAAAGACTTTTGAAGACTGTCAAGAAAAAATACTTGACACACTGTCACGCCTATAGTACAATGCAGAAATGGAAAAGATCGTAGAACAGGGATTACTATATGATTTCTATGGCGAGCTTTTGACAAAGCACCAGCAGGAAATTTACGAGAGCGTGGTGTACGAAAATCTTTCCCTTGGAGAGATCGCGGAGCAGGAGGGCATCAGCAGACAGGCGGTGCACGATATCGTGAAACGCTGTGACAAAACGCTTCTTGGCTATGAGGAGAAATTAAGGCTGGTCGCCAGATTCGCGAGCGTTCGGGAAAAGGTAGAGGAGATCAATCGCCTTTCCAAGCAGTATGAGAGCGGCGAACTGAAAGATGCGACAGCTTACGGCTCCCAGATCAGGGAGCTTTCGGCAAAGATCATGCAAGAATTGTAGTTTGGGATGCGTCAATTGATTTAAGAAAAGGGACGTGCCGTAGGATTTGGCAGAAAGGCGTAGTGCAGATGGCATTTGAGAGTCTGACCGATAAACTGCAGAATGTATTTAAAAACCTGAGAAGCAAAGGCCGCCTCACCGAGGAGGATGTAAAGTCCGCTTTAAAGGAAGTCAAGATGGCGCTTTTGGAGGCCGACGTCAGTTTTAAGGTGGTCAAACAGTTTGTAAAGTCCGTGGAAGAACGGGCCGTAGGCACGGATGTGTTAAACGGCTTGAATCCCGGACAGATGGTGGTTAAGATCGTAAACGAGGAGATGGTGGCGCTGATGGGCTCCGAGACCACGGAGATCGTTATGCAGCCGGGAAAATCCATCACGGTCATTATGATGTGCGGCTTACAGGGCGCAGGTAAGACCACCACCACGGCAAAGATCGCGGGCAAGCTGAAACTCAAAGGAAAGAAATCCCTGCTTGTCGCCTGTGATGTATACCGTCCCGCAGCAATCAAGCAGTTACAGATCAACGGGGAAAAGCAGCAGGTGGACGTCTTCTCCATGGGAGAGAATCATAAGCCTGTGGACATTGCTAAGGCTGCATTGGAGCACGCCGAAAAGAACGGTCACAATGTCGTGATTTTAGATACGGCAGGACGTCTTCATATCGATGAAGAAATGATGGCGGAGCTTGCCGAAATCAAGGAGAATGTTTCCGTGCATCAGACCCTTTTGGTGGTGGATGCCATGACGGGGCAGGATGCCGTGAACGTTGCCAAAGACTTTGACGAAAAGGTGGGCATCGACGGCGTGATCCTCTCCAAGATGGACGGCGATTCCAGGGGCGGCGCGGCACTTTCCGTAAAGGCGGTGACAGGCAAGCCGATCCTCTACATCGGTATGGGGGAGAAGCTTTCCGACTTAGAGCAGTTTTATCCCGATCGCATGGCGAATCGGATCCTGGGGATGGGCGATGTGCTCACCCTGATTGAAAAGGCGCAGCAGAATCTTGACATAGACGAAGAAAAAGAGCGCGATATGGCGGCCCGCATGAAGAAGGGAAAGTTCGATTTTGAGGACTACCTTGAAAGCATGAAGCAGATGCGCAACATGGGCGGCCTTTCCAGCATCCTCGGCATGATGGGGATGGGAAAGCAGATGGGAGATATCGAGTCTGCGGTAGATGAGAAGCAGATGGCGCGCATGGAGGCCATCGTCCTTAGCATGACACCGCAGGAGCGACGCGATCCGAAGCTCTTAAATCCGAGCAGGAAGGGACGCATCGCGGCAGGGGCCGGTGTGGATATTGCGGTGGTGAACCGCTTTATCAAACAGTTTGAGCAGTCTCAGAAAATGATGAAGCAGCTTCCGGGCATGATGGGAGGCAAAAAGGGCCGCGGGATGTTCGGCGGTATGGGCGGTATGAAATTCCCTTTTTAGGGTTTCAAAATAACAACTATTATTTATTTTACAGGAGGCAGAAAAAATGGCAGTTAAGATCAGATTGAGAAGAATGGGACAGAAGAAGCATCCTTTTTACAGGATCGTTGTGGCGGATTCCAGATCCCCCAGAGACGGCAGATGTATCGCTGAGATCGGCACCTACGATCCCAACACGGATCCCAGCACCTACAAGGTAAACGAGGAAGAGGCGAAGAAGTGGCTTGCTAACGGCGCACAGCCCACAGAGATCGTAAGCAGAATTTTCAAGACAGTAGGGGTAACCAAATAAAACAGGGAGTTTGTGTGACTGTTCCATTCAAGTCGCTTTTGGAGGTGGACTATGAAAGAATTGGTTGAAGTGATCGCAAAAGCTCTTGTAGAGAACCCCGACGAAGTGGTGGTGATGCAGAAAGAGGAAGGAAAGAACATTACCGTGGAACTCCATGTGGCGCCTTCCGATATGGGCAAGGTCATCGGCAAACAGGGACGCATTGCGAAAGCAATCCGCTCAGTTGTCAAGGCGGCGTCATCGAAGGATAATAAGAGAGTGGATGTGGAGATCATCTGAAAAAATAGCCTCATAGAAGATTCTGTGGGGCTATTACTTTAGTCATGAGAAAATTGCCGCGGTGTATACCGAGCAGGAGATGGACAAGTATTTGTGATTGTTACAATATCATATAATAACAGGAGTTACGAATTGCAAAAATGAAAGAGAAAGACAGAGGCATGGCGGACGAGCTGCAGGTGGGCGTGATCACGCAGACCCACGGCATCCGCGGAGAAGTCAAGGTGTTTCCCACCACGGACGATGCAAAGCGCTTTAAGAAGTTAAAGCAGGTGACGCTCGATACCGGGAAGGAGCGCCTGCAATTGGAGATCGAGGGCGTAAAGTTTTTTAAGCAGTATGCAATCTTAAAGTTTAAGGGCCTTGACTCCATCAATGATGTGGAAAAATATAAGCGCGGAAGGCTTCTGGTATCCCGCGATCAGGCAGTGAAGCTGCAAAAGGACGAATATTTTGTGGCGGATATGATCGGCATGCAGGTGGTGACGGAAGACGGCGCGCCGTTTGGTGTGTTGAAAGAGGTACTTGCCACCGGGGCAAACGACGTCTATGTGGTGAGCCGCGAGGGGGAAGCAGATGTCCTTCTGCCCGCGATCAAAGAGTGTATCCGAAAGGTCGATATGGACAGCCGTGTGATGGAAGTGCATATTATGGACGGGTTGTTGTGAGATCATTGTTTGGTCTGATTGGATTTGCAGGGCGAATCGTGCCTGCACAAGTTTTGGATGGAGGACATGTCGATGGTAAACTTCCATATCCTGACACTCTTTCCCGAAATGGTCCTGCAGGGACTGCACACGAGTATTCTCGGCAGGGCCGCAGGACGGGGAGATATTTCGATAGAAGCGGTCAATATCAGGGACTATACCACAAACAAGCACGGCAGGGTGGACGATTACACCTACGGCGGCGGCGCGGGGATGCTGATGCAGGCGCAGCCGGTTTATGATGCTTACAAATCGGTGGCTGACCGCATTGGAGAGAAAGAAGGAAAAAAAAGAAAACCGCGTGTTATTTATTTGACCCCCCAAGGGAAGACCTTTTGCCAGGAGATGGCACAGGAATTGGCAAAGGAGGAGGAGCTGATCTTTCTTTGCGGACACTATGAGGGCATCGACGAGCGGGTGCTCGAGGAGATTGTTACGGATGAAGTTTCCATTGGCGATTATGTGCTGACGGGCGGCGAACTTCCTGCCATGGTGATGGTGGATGCCATTGCCCGTCTGGTGCCGGGCGTCCTGCATAATGACGAGTCTGCACAAACGGAGTCCTTTGGAAACGGGCTTTTGGAATATCCGCAGTATTCCAGACCGGAAGTCTGGCATGATAAGCAGGTGCCGCAGGTACTGCTTTCCGGCGATCACGCCAAGGTAGACGCCTGGCGGCTGGAACAGTCGCTTTTGCGGACAAAGGAGAGAAGACCGGATCTTTATGAGAATTACAGGAAGGAGCACCCGCAGACAAAGCAAAAGGGCACTCACTCCAAAACATGAGGAAAAATCGAAAAAAGCTTGCATTTATTCGGAAAGTATGGTAAGTTACTAATGTTGTGATGAAGGATGGTCCTCTGTTACAGACGTATTAAGAACATCCGGAGCATTTCAGGAGGAGAATTATGAACGATATCATCAGAGAAATCGAAGCAGCGCAGTTGAAGGAAAACGTAAGCGACTTTAATGTGGGCGACACTGTCAAGGTGTATGGTAAGATCAAGGAAGGAAACCGTGAGAGAATCCAGATTTTCGAGGGAACCGTTTTAAAGATCCAGGGCGGCGGCAACAGAACCACCTTTACGGTACGTAAGGTTTCTAACGGCGTAGGCGTTGAGAAGACTTGGCCCATGCACTCTCCTAATGTGGAGAAGGTAGAGGTTGTCAGGAGAGGTAAGGTAAGACGTGCGAAACTGAATTACCTGAGAAATCGCGTTGGTAAGAAGGCTAAGGTCAAAGAACTGGTGAAATAAGCAAGATGGCGCGAAGAAAAGGATTAACTTTTTATCAAAAAAAGAAAAGGCTTGATCCGAGACTCTTAAAAGACGGGGTGGAGCTGCTCGTGGGCAGCGCTGTCGCCGTCTTTTTAGCCTTTGTGCTTGTTTTTTCCGTGGGGATGCGCACCAGTGTGATCGGGGATTCCATGGAGCCTGTTTTGTATAACGGGCAGGAGATTTTGATGAATCGCATTCTCTACAGAATATCCATGCCAAAGCGCGGGGACGTCATCGTCTTTTTGCCAAACGGTAACCAAAATTCGCACTTTTATGTGAAGCGTGTGGTGGGCCTGCCGGGGGAGACAGTGCAGATCCGCGATGGAAATGTATACATAGACGGCCTGATGCTGGCGGAGGATGAGCGTTTTGATAAAATTGTCGATCCCGGCATTGCGCAGAATGAAATTCTTTTGGCCTCTGATGAATTTTTTGTGTTGGGAGACAATCGAAACAGCAGTGAGGACAGCCGTTCCGGTAATATCGGCGCGGTCAAAAAGGACACGATCATCGGTAAGGCGTGGTTTCATCTGGCAATCGGGGAGGAGACCATGGGATTGGTTGAATAGAGGGGGAAAAATGAACTACCAATGGTATCCGGGGCACATGACAAAAGCAAAGCGCATGATGCAGGAAAATATTAGTCTGATCGATCTGGTGATCGAGCTGGTGGATGCCAGGATCCCGCTCTCCAGCAGAAATCCGGATATCGACGAGCTGGGAAAAAATAAGTCCCGGCTGATTCTTTTAAATAAATCCGACTTGGCGGACCCTGCGGCGAATAAACTTTGGATGGCGTATTTTCGGGAGTTGGGATATCATGTTCTGGAGGTCAATGCCAAGACAGGGCAGGGACTGAGGCAGATCCAGCCAAAGGTGCAGGAAGCGTGTCGGGAGAAAATCGAACGTGACAGAAAACGGGGCATCAAAAACCGTCCTGTCCGTGCCATTGTGGTCGGCATTCCCAATGTGGGAAAATCGACGTTTATCAATTCTTTTGCGGGGAAAGCCTGTACGAAGACGGGCAATAAGCCTGGGGTGACCAAAGGAAAACAGTGGATCAGATTGAATAAGGACTTGGAGCTTCTCGATACGCCGGGCATCCTCTGGCCGAAGTTTGAGAGCGAGGAAGTGGGAAAACGTCTTGCCATGATTGGCTCCATGAACGACGAAATATTGCAGATGACAGAACTGGCAGCAGAACTTCTTGCCTATCTCCTCGCACATTACAGGCAGGCGCTTTTGGCACGCTATCAGGTGGCGGGGGATGTAGGGGAGATCACGCCGGTGCAGATGCTTTCGCTGATCTGTGAGAATCGAAAATGTTATAAAAAAGGGCAGGAGCCGGATTTTGAAAAGGCGGCAGCTCTTTTGATAGATGATTTCAGAAGCGGCAGGATCGGCAGGATCACGTTAGAGATCTGCGAGGAGCCGTAAGGAGGAAGGAAAAGTAGTATGAAAAGGATACTGCGGGAAATTTTAAGTACAAGTCTGTATCTGCTGGCCGTTTTGTGCGTGATTTATCTGACGATCCATTTTGTGGGACAGAGAACGCAGGTGCAGGGCAGTTCCATGGAGCCAACGCTCAGTGATGAAGATAATTTGATCGTAGATAAGATCAGCTACCGTTTTCACGATCCGGAACGGTTTGATATCGTTGTATTCAAGTTTTTACATCAGCCTGATACCTATTATATCAAGCGTGTCATCGGTCTTCCCGGAGAGACGGTGCAGATCGACGAGGAGGGCAACATCTACATAAACGATGCCCTTTTAAATGAAAACTACGGTAAGGAGACAATCATGAATCCCGGGAGGGCAATCGAGCCGATCAAGCTGGGAAAGGATGAGTATTTTGTCCTGGGAGATAATAGGAACAACAGCTCTGACGGCAGGGATCCTTCCGTGGGCAACATCAGGCGGGAACACATCATTGGCAGGGCGTGGCTGCGCATTTGGCCGTTTGATAAGCTGGGATTTGTCAAGCACCGCTAATGAGGAGATTTTAATTTACATGGTTGAAAAGATAGAAACAATCAAACAAAAACTACAGGCGGCGGCACTTGGTGAGCTGCCTGATTTGTTTTCAGTATATGGAGCAGATGAAAGGGCAGGGGTGCAGGCGGCGCTCTCGCAGGCAAAAAAGCGCCTTCTTTCCTATGAGAAAGAGGTGGCAAGGACGCAGGCGCTTTGGCGCTATGAGAAAGAGTATGGCGCCTATGCCCATATCTGCGGCATCGACGAGGTAGGCAGGGGACCGCTTGCCGGACCGGTGGTGGCAGGAGCGGTTATTTTGCCAAAAGATTGTGACATATTATATATCAATGATTCCAAGAAACTCTCCGAAAAAAAGAGAGAGGAGCTTTATGAGATCATCATGGAGAAAGCCGTGGCTGTCGGCTTGGGCTACAGTGCTCCGGCGCGGATCGACGAGATCAATATTTTACAGGCTACCTACGAGGCCATGCGGGAAGCAGTCGGCAAGCTTAAAGTAACGCCTGATATTTTATTGAATGATGCTGTGACGATTCCCGGGGTAGACATCAGACAGATCCCCATCATCAAAGGAGACGCCAAAAGCATTTCCATTGGTGCGGCGAGCATTGTGGCGAAGGTGACAAGGGACCGGCTCATGGTGCAGTATGATGAGGTCTATCCGATGTACGGCTTCTCTTCCAACAAAGGATATGGCGCGCAGGCGCATATCGATGCTCTCAAAAAGTACGGTCCCTGTCCCATTCACAGAAAATCTTTTATCACACACTTTTGCGAGGTGTAAACTTGAATCTGAATTATGTACAAAAAAAGGAAAATCAGAGTATGCGTGCTGCGGACGCGGCAAGAGCGGCGGCGGGTGTCGGTAAGGGCGAACGGCTGATGCGCCTGCAAAATGAGGTGCGCGCCTTAAAACCGGGGCAGACCATACAGGGCACGGTGGTGGAACGAAACGGCAATTCCGTGCAGATCGAGTTGGCGCAGGACTTTTCCATCAGCGCAAAACTTGATAAAAGCGTGAATCTGGCGCTTGGACAGATGCTGAGCTTCGAGGTCAAAGCAAATGCCGGATCCTTTATGTCGCTTGCCCCCCTTTATACCAATACGGCAAACACGGCTACGATCCTGCGTGCGCTTGCCGCAGCTTCCATGCCCGAAACGGCAGGAAACATGGAAATGGTAGCCAGGATGATGGAGGAGGGAATGCCCATTGACAAGGAATCCATCCTGAATATGTGCAGAACGATTTTGGATTTTCCGGGACAAGATCCGACTTCCATCATACAGCTTACGAAGATGGGGCTGCCTGTGACGGCGGAAAATATCGAACAGTTTGAACAGTATCAAAATATGAACCATCAGTTATTGCACAGCGCGCATGCCATTTCGGAGGAGCTGCCGCAGGTATTTCAGGAGCTTGTAAAGGAAGGTCAGGGGGAGAAAGCCCTCGCCTTTTACGAGGCAGTGCTCTCTGTTTTTACGGAGGAGGCAGGAGAAGAAGGGGCTGTCATCAGCCTGCGCCCCGGCATGGAGCAGACCTTGGAGGAGGGAACGGCGCAGATACCCCCGGCTGCACAGGAGGAGATACAGGGTGATCCGCAGGCGGGAACGGCGGAAAATACGCAGGGCGCGCAGGATGCAGAGGCCAAAACAGTGGGAAAGGCAGGACAGATGCCCTTGCCGGAGCCGGCAGCGGCGGAAGATCAGACAGGTTCTGCCGGGACCGTTCAGGAGGGCGCAGAGGGGCAGGAAGCAAAGCAGTCGGTACTTGGCGGTAAGCAGTGGGAGGCCCTTTCGGATACCCTTCGCAGGATGGGCGTGGACGAGGAGACTGCACAGCAGATAAAGAATGGGAACCTGCCACCAAAAGAAGTCTTGAATCTGGTGAAAAACCTGCTTCCCAAGGCGATGCGCGGTGAAATTTCCGCGAAAGACATGCATCAGCTCCTTGGCGGGAAAGAATTTCAGGCGTTATTAAAAGAGGAAATTGGCCGTCAGTGGACGATAGAACCCAGAGACGTTGCGGATAAAAAACAGGTGGAGCAGCTCTATGAGCGGATCAGAGAGCAGACGGCGAGGCTCACACAGGCTTTAGAGATGGCGGGAAAGACGGATGCGCCCGTTGCCAGGAGCGTGCAGAATCTCCAAAATAATGTGGATTTTATGAATCAGCTAAACCACCTCTATACCTATGTGCAGCTTCCCCTAAAAATGCTGGGAAGCGAGGCACATGGAGATCTTTATGTCTATACGAACAAAAAGAATCTGGCGGCGAGGGATGGGCAGGTCAGCGCTTTGCTGCATCTGGATATGGAGCACTTGGGGCCGCTTGATGTCTATGTGACAATGAAGGAAAAGCAGGTGTCCACCAATTTTACGGTGGCGGACGAAGATGTGCTTTCATTGATCGAGGCGCACATTGATACGCTGAATCAGAGACTGACAAACAGGGGGTATACTCTGAAAACGCAGATGAGTGTAAAGGAAGCTGAGGAGGAGAAAGAGGAGTCCGTTATGCAGACGATCCTCAATCAGCAGAAGAATATTTCGGTGTTGAGTCGCACTTCCTTCGACATGCGAGCATGAAAAGAACTTTTAAAGACGTCCCGCCATAGGACGGGACGCCAAGAAGTTCTAAGTTTCATGCAAGAGAATGCCCCAAAACGGCATTCTCTGCGCTGAAACAGCAAAATTTATATGGAGAAATGAGATGGAGAAAAAGCAGGAAAAAGTGAAACAGGCAATTGCGCTGGAATATGACCCGGATGACGAGGCGCCCCGCGTCATAGCGTCGGGTAAGGGGGCGCTTGCGGAGCGTATCATCGAGCGCGCGAAAGAGGCGGATGTGCCGATCCATCGGGACGACAAGCTGGCGGATACGCTTTCCCGCCTGGAAATCGGAGATATGATTCCGCCGGAGCTCTACGAGGTGGTGGCGGAGATCCTGGTCTTTGTGGATTCCGTGGACAAGGTGAGAGCGAAAATGGCGAAGGGTACTTGAGGATGAATACGAGAGCAAAAGGGGCACAGAAGGAAGAAGAAGTCTGTGCCTATTTACGTTCCGGGGGAGTGAAAATCGTAGAGAGTAATTTCCGCAACAGGCAGGGAGAGATTGATCTCATCGGTTATGATGGGGACTATCTGGTCTTTTTTGAGGTGAAGTACCGCAGCGGAAAGAGCAAAGGCAGCGCGGCGGAAGCGGTAGGGTTTGCCAAGCAGAAGAAAATCTGTCAGGTGGCGGATTACTATCGTATGCTGCATCACTGCGCGGAGGATACGCCCATCCGTTTTGATGTGGTGGCAGTGGACGGGGAGAACGTAGCATGGATTAAGAATGCGTTCAACTACATATCATGGCATTGAGCAAATGTCATAACCAACGCAGACGCGCTTGCGCTCCGTTCCGAGCGTAACAGACGCTAAACTCGTGAAAAACCTCGTTAAGCGCTGACGTTCTTCTAGGGTCTGCTTATGGCTATGCCATTTGCTCAATGTTTATAATAATGAAGGAGTAACGAATATGGAATGGTACAGACATAGAAATACGAGACAGATGCGTATCAACCAGAGAGGAGAACTTGTGTGGCTCACCTTCCCGATAATAGAGGAGATTGACTGGGTAAGTCATTTGTTTTCTACCAGAATGGGCGGGGTGAGTGAAGGCATTTTCCGTTCTATGAATTTAAGTTATACGAGAGGGGACGACAAGGAGGCCGTGGACGAGAATTTCAGGCGGATCGCGGAGCTTCTTTTTTGTAGTGTGGAGGGTATCGTCTGCTCGGACCAGACGCACACCACCAATCTGCGGGTAGTAGGAAGGGCGGACGGCGGCAAGGGCATCACGCGGGAAAAAGATTACCGGGATGTGGACGGTCTTCTTACGGATGAGCCGGGTGTGTATCTGGCTACCTTTTTTGCGGACTGTGTGCCGCTTTATTTTGTGGATACCAGAAGGCGTGCCATTGCGCTGGCGCATTCCGGCTGGCGAGGCACCGTGGCCCGCATGGGACAGTGTGTGGTGGAAAAGATGCGCGAAGTCTACGGTACGGATCCTGCCGACCTGACAGCGGCGGTGGGGCCTTCGATCTGTCAGGCGTGTTATGAGGTCAGTGAGGATGTGGCAGAGGCGTTTGCAAAAGCCTTTCGCGGACCGGGGCAGATAGATGAAATTCTTCAGAAAAAGGGCGGCGGTAAGTATCAGCTTGACTTATGGCGTGCCAACGAGATCGTGCTCTCGGAGGCGGGGATTCCTGCCAAAAAGATTCAGGTGACGGACCTCTGTACTTGTCATAACGACAGTTATTTATTTTCCCATCGGGCCAGTCATGGGCAGAGAGGAAATTTAGGTGCTTTTCTCGGGATCAGAGAGCAGGGCACATAAATAATTTGACGAAAGAACGCAAACTTAAGAATATATTAAAAAAATTCCCATCTATTCCTTTATCTTTATCTGTTTCAATTAACCTAGCAGCAAACGAAGGAGTAACAAGGAGGGTGACCATGGCCAACATATTGGTGTGCGACGACGATAAGGAGATCGTGGACGCAATCGAGATCTATCTGATGCAGGAAGGTTACACGATCTTTAAGGCTTATGACGGGCAGGAGGCGATCCGTGTCTTAAAGGAGCAGCAGATCCATCTGCTTTTGATCGACATTATGATGCCGAAGCTTGACGGCATTCATGCTACCTTAAAGATTCGGGAGTATTCGAGCATTCCCATTATCTTCCTGTCGGCGAAATCGGAGGACAATGATAAGATCCTGGGCCTGAATATCGGAGCGGACGACTATATTACAAAGCCGTTTAACCCGATGGAACTGGTGGCGCGGGTAAAATCCAATCTTCGCCGTTACACCACGCTGGGGAACCTCAATACGGAGAACAACGCCCTTTTTCAGGTGGGCGGACTCTGTATCAACGACGATACCAAGGAGGTCACGGTGGACGGGGAGAGCGTAAAGCTGACGCCCATCGAGTACAATATCCTCCTGCTGTTAGTCAAGAACTGCGGCCGGGTGTTCTCCATCGATCAGATCTATGAAAGCATCTGGAACGAGGAGGCGATCGGCGCGGACAACACGGTGGCGGTACATATCAGACACATCCGGGAAAAGATCGAGATCAATCCCAAGGAGCCCCGCTACTTAAAAGTCGTGTGGGGTGTGGGCTACAAGGTCGAAAAGAGCGTGTAGGCGTCTGACGGTGCCGAAGGCAAAAGGAGCCTTGGCGTAGAACGTTTTGGAATGGGAGATTATTATGGGAATAGAGGAAAGAGAGAACAGGGAAGCAACTACGGGGTATGAAAAAGCTGCGGAAGCGATAGATGCTTCTGAAAGCATTGCAGATACGGTGAAGACTGCGGATAGCATTGACGAAAGAGAAATAACGGGAGTTACCGAATCAGACAGTAATAGGGGAACTGCGGGAAATAGGAAAAATACGAGAAATAGGGAAGAAAAGCGGAAGCAGAAAAAAGCACAAAAGCCGAAAAAGACAAGGTGCGGCCTGCGAATCTTTTTGCTGTTCTTACAGCACGCAGCATTAGCAGCCATGGTTTTTTCCCTGATCGTGACGGTTGCCTGCGGTACCGTGCGATTTCAGGGCTTGCGTTCGGGCGGTAATTTCACGGATCTGATTTTCAGCATGAATGCAGGGGAGTATTTCGAGGAGTCAGAAGTTTTTCACCGCATTCTCGGGTATGCGACGGCAGATATCATCCGCTATGGCGTGGTGTGCAGCCAGATGGAGACAGACGGCGCTTTTGACGGGGAAAAGCTTGTGGATGTGACGGCCTATAATCATCGCAGCGAAGGCCTGACGGGAGAGTATGTGACGGCGGTCTATAAGCTGGAGGATCTGCTCAAATGGCAAAAGTACGGGTTTGAATATACCGTAAAGGAAATGACGCAGGAGCAGGCAGATGCTTTTCTGGCAAAAATTCCGCAGGTGACAGTCACAGAGATGTCTGACGATGCCGAGGTGAAGCCTTATGTGCAGTATCGCATCGTAGACAGTGATTCCGGATTTGTGACGGATTATCAGCCGGCGAGCGCGCTGACAGAACACGCGTATGCGAACAAAGAACAGGAGTTTGAGGTCATCAACCCTTATGAGGAGGTTGAGGAGTACAGCTCATATAGTGTTTTAATGAACCGCTATCAGACAGCAGAGGGTAAGAATATCGAGGACTATGTCTCCGATTGGGAGCAGTATTATGCGCTCTGTGATAATGTGCAGGCTGCGGCAGCGAGCCTTGCCTACAATTATGAAGAGTACGTTACCGGAAAAGAGTATTTTGAGCCGAAGAACTCAAATGTACGCTTCCTGATCGAAAGGACGGAAGGGCGTAATAAGAAGTATTACAGCAATACCATGGCGGGAAGTAAAGAAAGAGATCATATTGAGAGCTTGATGGAAAAGGTCTCCAGAGAAAAGGAAGGGCTGCCGCTGGCGGAGAGCTATCTCTACTACAGTCCCGCTGACATGGTCTATCGGACCAACACTTCGATTGCGGAGAGTACAGTGGAGCAGGTCTTGCAGCAATATGCCTATACCTACCCGGAGGATGTGCGAATCTGGATCAGTGTGGATACCTCTTATCCGGCGATGGACGCCTTTAAGCAGGGGGCGGAGTACATGCCGAACCTCTGGCGGTGGGCAATGACAGCATTGTTTTCCGGACTTCTGTATCTGGCGCTCTTTGTTTGGCAGACTATGATGACGGGCAGAGAGTATGATGAAGACGGCGTGAAGCGTATCCGTCTGGAAGCTTTTGATACCATCCCCACGGAGGGCGCGCTGCTGATTGCAGTCGGCGTTTTCCTGCTGACGGGTTGGGTCTTAGTGGTGGCGACGGAAATTGCGGGAATCGATCCTACCAGTCTGGATTTTTACAGGGACGCGGTCAGATGGGATTGGTTTATCGCACTGGTGCTGATCGGGACCTTTGTGGCGGATCTGATCTTTACCTTCTTCTTTTACAGTCTGGTCAGGCGGCTCAAGGCACATGCCCTGTTTGGCAACTCTTATCTGCGTCGTCTGCTTTGCCGGTTAAAGGATTTTGCGTGGAAGATCTATGATAACGGCGGTATTGTCCTGCGCACTTGGGTGCCCTACGGGATTTTCCTGCTGTTTAATCTGTTGATGCTCTTTCTTTATGCGGCATTATTGGGCCGCGGCGGGGCAATGTTGGTCTTCCTTTTTACCTGTGCGGTCGATGCGGTCGTGGGCGTGATGCTCTACAGGGACGCGAAAGAGAGACAGGGGATTGCCGAGGGCATTGAGATCATTGCCGGAGGGCACGTTGACCATCAGCTTGATACGGAGGGGCTGCACGGGGACAACAGGACGCTGGCACACTCCGTGAACAGTATCGGCAAGGGCATCAAGGAAGCCGTGGAGATCAGCATGAAGGATGAGCGCATGAAGGCGGATCTCATCACCAATGTTTCCCATGATATCAAGACCCCCTTGACTTCCATTATCAACTATGTGGATCTGCTGAAAAGGGAGCAGGTGGGAAGCGAGAAGGCAAGGGATTACATCCGCGTGCTGGACGAGAAATCGCAGCGCTTAAAGCAGCTGACCGACGATCTGGTGGAGGCCAGCAAGATCTCCTCGGGTACCATCAGTCTGCATTTTGAGAGGATCAACCTCACGGAGTTGATGAACCAGACCATTGGGGAGTTTTCCGAAAAATTTGAGGAGAAGAACCTGGTCACGGTAATGAACGTGAACACCGGCAATACCGTCGTGGAGGCGGACAGCCGCCGCATCTGGCGGGTGATGGAGAATCTGTTCAACAATGTTTACAAGTACGCCATGCCGGGGACCAGAGTCTATGTGTCCATGGACCAGGCGGGTAAGGAAGAACGGGTTCAGGTCAGCATTAAGAACATTTCAGAAAATTACCTGAACTGTAAGCCGGAGGAGCTGACGGAGCGCTTTATCAGAGGCGACGAGTCCCGTACCACGGAAGGCAGCGGCCTGGGACTGTCCATCGCCAAGAACCTGACGCTGGCGCAGGGCGGAACCTTTGAGATCCAGCTGGACGGGGATCTGTTCAAGGTGTTTATGACCTTCCCGCTGGCGGCGGAGGAAATCGCGGCAGACAGTAACGGAAAATAATAACGATTGTTATTAAATTGAGAACGGTAAATGGAAGCGGGTTGGATATCAGATATCCAGCCCGCTTACTTCACGGTTATTATATTTGTCCAGGATCTGGTGGATCTTGTCCGTCGGCGTGTAGATGTTTGCCATGGAGGCATCATGGTTCATAAAGTCGATGATGGAAGCGATGAATTTGCTCATATCGGCCTCTATGTAGTAAGGCTTATTACGAAGCTCCGGCGGCTGATAGCAGAGATTGGTGGTCACGATCCTGTCAATGTAGCAGCTTTCGTAAGCGGCATCAAAGGCGGCGAGTCCGTCCGTAAAAAGCCCGAAGGTGCAGCAGACGAAGACCCGTTTGGCGTTCATTTTCTTTAGCTGTCTGGAGGTATCGATCATGCTGCCGCCGGAGGAGATCATATCGTCGATGACGATCACGTCCTTGCCGTCGATGTTGTCCCCCAGAAATTCGTGAGCCACGATGGGATTCTTGCCGTCAACGATGGTGGAATAATCCCGCCGCTTATAGAACATGCCCGTGTCTACGCCCAAAACGTTTGCAAAATACACAGCCCTGTCGAGGGCGCCCTCGTCGGGGCTGATGACGATGGTATGTTCCTTGTCAATGATAAGGTTTTTTTCCATGCGCAGGAGCGAACGGATGAACTGGTAGGGCGGTGTGAAGTTATCAAAGCCCTTGATGGGGACGGAATTTTGCACCCGCGGATCATGGGCATCGAAGGTGATGAAGTTCGAGACACCCATATCCATCAGCTCCTTTATGGCGTAAGCGCAGTCTAAGGATTCGCGCCCGTTTCTCTTATGCTGCCTGCCCTCGTAGAGAAAGGGCATGATCACGTTGATGCGGTGCGCCTTGCCGTTGATGGCGGAGATGATCCGCTTTAAGTCCTGATAGTGGTCATCAGGCGACATATGGTTGATAAAGCCGTTCATGCTGTAGGTGATGCTGTGATTGCAGACGTCTGTCAAAAGAAAGATGTCCTTGCCGCGCACAGAGTCATGCAGGATGGCCTTGCCCTCACCTGTGCCAAAACGCGGGCATTCTACCTCCATGAGATAATTGTCTTCCATGTAGCCATGAAAGGCAGGATCGTTTTTGACATTATTCTGTAGATTTTTGCGGTATTCCACCAGATGGCTGTTGATCTTTTCCGCCAGGGGAAGCGCTGCCTTTGGCGCCAGCAGTTTAACTGCGGCCACCGGCATGGAATGTTCGAGCTGTTCTGTGTTAGGCATGATTTGAGGTCTCTCCGATATCTTTAGCGCTGTCTGTTCCGTTACGGATTCTTAGCAAATCCCTTACAAGGTTTTTATATCATTTTCGAGGGGAATGTGTCAAGCGGATTCCATTTCTTTATCCGGGGCTTTTCCCATCGTATTTTTGACAGAAGGATTTGCGAAAGAATCAGGAGAAGAAACGCGCGTTCCACTTTACAAGAGAGCTGAGATTTTGTATAATCAAGCGGTATATGACGTTATAAGTGTAGGAAATTTATGGAGATTTAGCATGAGCAAAAAAAGTACTAAGCCCATTGTGGCGGTGGTGGGAAGACCCAATGTTGGGAAATCCACCCTGTTCAATGCTTTGGCAGGTGAGAAGATAGCGATCGTAAAGGACACGCCCGGGATCACCAGAGATCGTATTTATACGGATGTGACCTGGCTTGACCACAGCTTTACGCTGATTGACACCGGTGGGATCGAGCCTGACAGCAAAGATATTATCCTTTCTCAAATGCGGGAACAGGCACAGATCGCCATCGATACGGCGGATGTGATCATTTTTTTGGTCGATGTCAGGCAGGGGCTGCAGGATGCGGATTCCAAGGTGGCGGATATGCTCAGACGCTCCCAAAAACCTGTGATTCTGGCAGCCAATAAGGTGGACGATTTCTATAAATATATGCCGGACGTCTACGAGTTTTATAATTTGGGTATCGGGGAGCCTTATCCCATCTCGTCGACCAACAGGCTTGGTTTCGGGGAGCTTCTGGATGAGGTGATCTCTTATTTTGAGGAGACGGAAACCGACGAGGAAGAAGACGAACGCATCAAGGTAGCCATCGTCGGCAAACCGAATGTCGGCAAGTCCTCTATCATCAATCGCCTGATTGGGGAAAACCGCCTGATTGTTTCTGATATTGCAGGAACGACCAGGGACGCGGTCGATACGGAAATTACGCATCATGAGAAAGAGTACGTTTTTATCGATACGGCGGGGCTGCGGCGAAAGAATAAGATCAAAGAGGAATTGGAGCGGTATATGATCATCCGCACGGTGTCCGCAGTGGAGCGGGCGGATATTGCGGTGCTGGTGATCGATGCCGTGGAGGGCGTGACGGAGCAGGATGCCAAGATCGCAGGCATCGCCCATGACAGGGGAAAAGCCGTGATTATCGCGGTCAATAAGTGGGATGCCGTTGAGAAGGATAATAAGACGGTAAAGGAGTACACTGAGAAAATAAGGCAGGTGTTATCTTTTATGCCTTATGCAGAGATCATGTTCATCTCGGCGGTGAGCGGACAGCGCCTGATGAAACTGTATGATGTGATCGATGCGGTGAATGAGAATCACTCCATGCGTGTGGCTACAGGCGTGTTGAACGAGATCGTGACGGAAGCGGTGGCACTTCAACAGCCTCCCTCCGATAAGGGGAAACGTCTGCGCATTTATTATACGACGCAGGTGGCAGTCAAGCCCCCTACGTTTGTCATTTTTGTGAACGATAAGGAACTGATGCATTTCTCCTATCTGCGGTATCTGGAAAATCAAATTCGGGATACCTTCGGGTTTGTGGGAACGCCTCTGAAATTTTTTGTCAGAGAGAGAAAGGAAAAGCAGTAACAGTGGAACGGTTTTTTTGCTTAGGGATCGGCTATGTGTTTGGGCTGTTTCAGACAGCTTATATTTATGGGAGACTGCATGGCATTGATATCAGGAACTATGGAAGCGGCAATGCCGGCACCACCAATACACTGCGGGTATTTGGAACAAAGGCAGGACTTTTGGTGCTTTTGGGGGATATCATGAAATGTATTCTGGCAGTGGTGATAACGGCTGTTATCTTTGATAAATCCCATCCGGATATGGTTTATCTGCTGAAAATGTATACGGCAGCAGGAGCGATCATCGGGCATAACTTTCCCTTTTACCTCAAATTCAAGGGGGGAAAGGGAATCGCAGCGACTGCGGGCTTGATCCTGTCCTTTCATCCCTATTTGATCCCCATGGGCATTATCCTCTTTTTCGGCGCGTTTTTTATCACCCACTATGTATCGCTGGGATCGCTTCTTGTGTATGCGGGATTTATGATTGAGTTGGTAATATTGGGGCAGATGGGAATATTCGGCATGTCGCAGGCGTATTTGATTGAAATGTATGTCATAGCGGGTCTTTTGACGGTGATGGCGTACTGGAAACACAGGGAGAATATTAAGCGGCTTGTAAGCGGTACGGAGCGGAAAACCTATCTCACGCACAAAAACACCGGGGCAGAGAAAAACGTAGTAAAGTAAGGAGCAAAAACGTTCCGATAGGAGGATGAAGTTATGAAAAATATCAGTATCATAGGCGCGGGAAGCTGGGGGACGGCTCTGGCGGTCCTTCTTCATAAGAACGGACATAAAGTTACGGTTTGGTCCATTATGGAGCAAGAAATCAAAATGCTCAAAGAGGAGCATGAGCATAAGGATAAACTGCCTGGGGTAAAACTGCCCGAGGATATGACGTTTACCACGGATCTGGAAGCGGCTGTGCGCGATAAAGATGTGATTGTGCTGGCGGTTCCTTCGCCCTATACGAGAAGTACCGCCCATTCCATGCAGCCCTTTGTGAAGGAGGGGCAGATCATTGTCAATGTGGCCAAGGGAATCGAAGAAAAGACCCTGCTGACCCTTTCCCAGATCATAGAGGAGGAGATTCCGCAGGCGGAGGTGGCAGTGCTCTCGGGACCGTCCCACGCAGAGGAAGTGGGCAGAGGCATCCCTACCACGATCGTGGTGGGGGCACAGAAGAAGGCGACAGCCGAGAATCTGCAGAATACCTTTATGAACGAGGTGTTTCGCGTCTATATCAGTCCGGATGTGCTGGGCATTGAGCTTGGCGCGGCATTAAAGAATGTGGTGGCGCTGGCGGCGGGCATCGCGGACGGTCTCGGCTATGGAGATAATACAAAGGCGGCGCTCATTACCAGAGGCATTACGGAGATCGCAAGGCTCGGGCTTGCCATGGGCGGCAGGATCGAGACGTTCAGCGGGCTCACCGGCATCGGTGACCTGATCGTGACCTGTGCTTCCATGCACTCCAGAAACCGCCGCGCCGGGATCCTGATCGGCAAAGGTTATACTATGGAACAGGCGATGGATGAGGTAAAGATGGTCGTGGAGGGCGTGTATTCCGCCAAGGCGGCGATGGGGCTGGCAGAAAAATACCACGTGCAGCTGCCCATCATTGAGCAGGTGAACGCGGTACTGTTTAACGGTATGCCTGTGGATGAGGCAGTGAAGAATCTGATGCTTAGGGATAAGAAGATCGAGAATCCGCTGATCCCTTGGGAGGAAAATTAGAAAATCATCTGAACCACCCCTTCAAGGTCAGGAAAATGAGCAGGATCGGCAGGATGAATGTCACATAGATGCGGATTCCCTTCGGCATTTTGAATCCCTCACCCGTATTCGTCTCCGCAAGATAGTTTTCAAAACCCCAGCCGTATCTGGTCACGCAGAACAGCAGATAGACGAGCGCGCCGACAGGCAGGAGTACATTGCTGACAAGGAAGTCCTCCAGATCCAGAACGGTGCTTCCCGCACCGCGTGGCTGGAAGGAAGACCAGATATTGAAGCCGAACACACAGGGCAGCGAGAGTACGGTGAGTGCGGCCAGATTCAGGAAACTGGATTTTTTGCGGCTCCAGCCGAACAGATCCATCCCGCAGGAGATGATGTTTTCAAACACGGCCAGGATGGTGGAGAAGGCCGCGAACGACATAAAGACAAAGAACAGCGTTCCCCAGATACGTCCGCCTGCCATATGGTTAAAAATATTGGGCAGCGTGATAAAGATCAAGCTGGGTCCCATATCCGGGCTGATACCGAAGGAAAAGCAGGTCGGGAAGATGATCAGTCCCGATACCAGCGCGACAAAGGTATCCAGTATTGCAATATTGACCGATTCTCCTAATAGTGTACGGTTCTTATCGATATAGCTGCCAAAGATGGCCATGGATCCGATACCCAGGCTCAGCGTAAAGAACGCCTGATTCATAGCAGCTGTTATTGTTTCCAGGATCCCCACTTCCTGCATTCTTGGCACATCCGGCAGGAGATAAAATTTCAACCCTTCGATACCGCCCGGCAGCGTCATGCTGCGGACCGCCAAAATGACGATGATCAAAAGGAGCAGAGACATCATGATCTTTGTGATTTTTTCGACGCCTTTTTGCAGGCCCACAGAACAGATCAGCATGCCTGCCGCTACGATGATGACCATGCTTACTGTCATCACAGAGGGGTCATCCAGCATACCTTGAAAGATGCCGGCTACCTGTTCGGTGTCTTTGCCGGTGAATCTGCCGGTCAGCATCAGGTAGAAATAATACAGCATCCAGCCGGCCACCGATGTGTAGAACATCATCAACAGATAATTCCCGACCATGCCAAGATAACCGTGCAAATGCCATTTCTGCCCGGGTTTTTCCAATTCCGTAAAGCTTTTGATGATGCTTTTGCGGCTGGCACGTCCTACGGCAAATTCCATGGTCATCACGGGGATGCCCATGGCGATCAGAAAGAGGAGATAGAACAGCACAAACATACCGCCGCCGTACATGCCTGCGATGTAAGGGAAACGCCACACATTGCCGATGCCGATCGCGCATCCCGCTGATAAGAGAATAAAGCCCATTCTTGAGCCAAGTTTTTCACGTTCCAATTTTTTAGTACTCCTTGTAATATTGTCGCCGCGTCCTGCGTTTCCCGCAGACAGCGGATAGCGTTGCTGCGCCTATATCAGAGCGCAGATTTCCGTCGTCGTCTTTAACTTATTCATGGAATAAATGTGAATGCCATCCACCCCGTGTTCCCGCAGATCCTGAATTTGACGCACCGCATAGTCGATGCCCGCTTTGCGCATATCTTCCTTGTTTTCCCCGTAAGTGGCGATCAGATCCGCCAGTTCCTTGGGAACCGAGGAGCCGGAGAGGGAGACGGTGGTGCCAAGCTGTTTCGCTGTGGTGATGGGCATGATGCCGGCGTGGATGGGCACTGTGATTCCCTTCGCCCGCACCAGCTCTATAAACCGATAGAAACAGGTGTTATCAAAAAACATCTGTGTCACCAGCGAGCTGACGCCCGCGTCCACTTTTTCTTTTAAGTGAATTAAATCTTCTTCCAGACTCGGCGCTTCAAAATGCTTTTCAGGGTAGCAGGCGCCGGAGATCTGCAGGGAAGTGTGCTCTTTTAAATGGCGCACGAGATCCGTCGCATAGAAAAATTCCCGGCTGTTAAACTGCTCGTCTGTCATATGCTGGGGCCTGTCCCCGCGCAGCGCCAGTACGTGGTTTACGCCTGCGGCTGTAAGCGCCTCACAGTTTTTCTCAAGGTCCGCATGAGTAAAGCCGACGCAGGTGATATGGGCGATCGCGTCGATCCCCAGTTCCTTCTGGATGAAGGAGGCGATCTCAATGGTCTTTCCCGCCCGGGAACCGCCGGCACCGTAGGTGCAGCTGATAAAATCGGGGTGCAGTTTTGCCGCGGCCCTTAGGAAATCAAATATGTTTTCAAATTCTTCTTCCTTTTTCGGGGGAAATACCTCGAAGGAGAGACTTGCATTGTGTGACATGATATGGATTCCTTTCCGTTTTCTTTATTCTTTCATGAATCTGATCCTGACGCGTTTATAGAAGAAACAATTTCTTGCTTTTGCATCTGAAATATCGTAACATAAATCTATAATGTGTGCAATAACCGAAATCCGCAAGAGCACTGGTGAATGGTACAGCTCAGCTCAGGACTTTGCGCTTGCTGCAAAGTCCGTGAGAATATCAGTTGAGTGACGGGAGAAAGGAAAGCAAAATGGCAAATACGAAATTTGAGAGCACAGCCCAGTATGTGGCATCCGAGCAGCTTTTGGCAAGTGTGAATGTGGCGATCGCCCTGCAAAAACCTCTTTTGGTAAAGGGGGAGCCCGGTACGGGTAAGACGATGTTGGCGCAGGCGGTGGCGGAGTCCCTTGGGAAAAAACTGATCATTTGGAATATCAAGTCTACCACGAAGGCGCAGGACGGGCTTTATATGTACGATACGATCCAGCGTCTTTACGACGGGCAGTTCGGCGAGGAGGGCGTGGACGATATCGCCCATTATATCAAGCTGGGTAAGTTGGGAGAGGCGTTTGAGTCGGATGAGCAGGTGATCCTTTTGATCGACGAGATCGACAAGGCGGATCTGGAGTTCCCCAATGACCTGCTCTGGGAGCTTGACCAGATGGAATTTTATATTCACGAGACGAAGCGGACCGTGCAGGCTAAGCACAGACCGATCGTGATCATCACCTCCAATGCGGAGAAAGAACTGCCGGATGCATTTCTGCGCAGATGTATCTTCCATTATATTGATTTCCCGGATCAGGCGTTGATGGAGGAGATCGTGAGGACCCATTATCCCGACGTGGAGGATAAGCTGTTAAAGGATGCCATGGAGGTATTTTACTGGATCCGCTCTATGAAAGACATCCGCAAGAAACCAAGCACCTCGGAGTTGATCGACTGGATCAACGCCTTACAGATCGGCGGGATTCCCACGGACAGGCTGCGGCAGGAACTGCCTTTTATCGGGGTGGTGGTGAAGAAGGATGAAGATCTGGAAACGGTGAAGAATAAGGTCGACTAACAATAGCGAACGTTATTGAATGAGGGAAGTTTATGTTTAGTAAATTTTTCTATACCCTGAAAGATAAGGGGCTGGATGTGTCTTTAAGCGAGTGGCTGACCCTGCAGGATGCGCTCGATCAGGGGCTTTGTCACAGCAGCCTGACAGAGTTTTACTACTTGGCGCGGATGATCCTGGTCAAATCGGAGACAGAGTTTGATAAGTTCGATATGGCCTTTGAGGAAGTGTTTAAGGGCGTTATGTCTGAAAATGAGGTAGGGAAAAACCTCCTCAAGTGGCTGGATAAGCCGGAGATGCAGGACGTCTTCGAGGAGATGCGCCATGAGATGAATCAGGAAGTGATCACCCTCGATAAGGATGATATTGAGAATAAATTTAAAGACAGGCTGCGGGACCAGAACGAGGAGCATAACGGCGGCAGTTACTGGATCGGCACCATGGGAAAGACGTCGTTCGGCAATATGGGCGGCAACATGGGCGGTATCCGGGTGGGCGGCACCACGGGCTATCAGTCTGCTTTTCAGGTGGTGGGCGCGAGAAAGTACCGTGATTTTAGAAATGACAAGGTACTGGACAACCGACAGTTCCAGATGGCTCTCAGGAAACTGAGGCAGTTTTCCACGAAGTTAGATATCCCGGAGACAGAGCTTGACATTAACGGCACGGTGGATGCCACCTGCAACAATGGCGGCTGTCTGCAGATCGTGATGGAAAAGCCACGCAAAAATTCCGTGAAGCTGTTGCTTTTGATGGATTCGGGCGGCACCATGATTCCTTACACGACGCTTTTAAGCGAGCTCTTTCAGTCCGTGCACAAGTCCAATCACTATAAAGATGTAAAGACTTACTTTTTCCACAACTGCATCTATTCTAACCTCTATAAGACGCCGGAGTGCGAGAACGGCGAGTGGATCGAGACGGAGTGGATGTTCCGCAATCTGGACAGCGATTACAAGGTGATCATTGTGGGCGATGCGGCGATGGCGCCGGAGGAGCTTTACTCCACGACGGGCAATTACAGAGGACCGAACGGCGGGCTTTCCGGGATGGACTGGCTGCTTTTAATGAAACAGCACTACAAAAAGATCGTCTGGCTCAACCCTAAGATGGCGCCCGGACACGCGCCCTGGCGGGAGGCGGAGACGGCGATCAAGGGTCTGTTTCCGATGTATAAGCTGACGGTGGACGGTTTGAATCAGGCGATGATGAAATTGATGGTGAACCGATGAGGTCCTGTCAGTCCCTTGTGTTATCTTGACTGTAAGGACTAAACGTGTTAAGGTGAAAAAGTAGTTTTTTTTTAGAAAGGAGATCGATCATGTCGAAATTAGAAGAAATTCGCAGCCGGTTTCAAAACGATCATTTTGCAACGGATGCTGTGGGGATCGTGATCGATGTTGCAGAACCCGGAAAAGCAATCTGTTCTCTGACAATTGAGGAGCGGCATCTGAATGAAAATAACGTCCCCATGGGAGGCGCTATTTTTACGTTGGCAGACTTTACCTGTGCGATCGCGGCGAACGGGTATTCTGAGAAACCGACGGTCAGCCAGCAGGTGTCTATTAATTTCCTTGCTCCGGCAAAGGGAAAACGACTGATTGCAGAGGCGGTCTGCCTGCGCAGCGGCCGCACGACTGCGCTCTATGCGGCGGATATCAGGGATGAACTGGGCACTTATGTGGCACATGCCACGGTGAATGCCTATGTGTTGCAATGACAGGCGCCAGGCTGACGACAGGGCTGATAAGAAAATAAATCTGCGAAGTATCAAAGAATACAAAAAATAGCGGATGTTATTCATGGGATACAGTGTAAGGAGGAAAGTGGGAAATGGTAATCACAGAGTTTTTGGAGCGCAATGCCAGGCTCTACGGTTCAGATACGGCACTGGTGGAGCTGAATCCCTCGCAGGAACGCGACAGTGCGGTGACCTGGCGGGAAGCGAGTCTGATCGAGAGCGCGGGTGACGGTGCGCCTTACCGCAGGGAACTGAGCTGGACTGATTTTGACAGGAGGGCAAACCGCTTTGCGAATCTGCTTTTGTCACGCGGGATGGAACGGGAGACAAAGGTGGGCATCCTGATGATGAATTGTCTGGAGTGGCTGCCCATTTATTTTGGTATCTTAAAGGCTGGCGGTGTGGCCGTACCCATGAATTTCCGTTATTCGGCCGATGAAATCAAGTATTGTCTGGAACTTGCGGATGTGGAGATATTGGTCTTCGGGCCGGAGTTTATCGAGCGGATGGACAGCATTGCGGATGATCTGCCGGGCGTGGGGATGATGTTTTTCCCGGGAAAGGGCGGTCCCGATTACACGGAGGACTGTTTGAAGTTAATGGGCTTTTGTTCCTCCGGCGCGCCGCCGGTATCGCTCTGTGAGGAGGACTATGCGGCGATTTATTTCTCCTCGGGAACGACCGGTTTCCCGAAAGCGATCCTGCACAATCACCGGGCGCTCCGCTCCTCCTGCGAGACGGAGCAGAACCATCACGGACAGACAAAGGATGACGTTTTCCTTTGCATTCCGCCACTTTACCACACAGGGGCGAAAATGCACTGGTTTGGTTCCCTGATCACGGCGGGAAAGGCGGTGCTTTTGCGCGGCGTGAAACCGGAATGGATCCTGCGGGCAGTGACAGAGGAAAAATGTACTATCGTCTGGCTGCTGGTGCCGTGGGCACAGGACCTTTTGGATGCCATCGATTCCGGAAAGGTGGATATGGCTCATTTCTTGCTGGAGCAGTGGCGTTTGATGCATATCGGGGCACAGCCCGTTCCGCCCAGTCTGATCCAGCGCTGGAAAAAGCATTTCCCGCATCACCAGTACGACACCAATTACGGCTTAAGTGAGTCCATCGGCCCCGGCTGTGTGCATCTGGGCGTGGAGAATATACATAAGGTGGGAGCGATCGGGAAACCGGGTTATCACTGGGAGGCAAAAATCGTCAATGAGCAGGGGCAGGAGGTCACACAGGGGGAAGTGGGAGAGCTGATCGTGCACGGACCGGGCGTGATGCTTTGCTACTATAAGAATCCTGAGGCGACGGACGAGGTCTTAAAAGACAGATGGCTTTATACTGGGGATATGGCACGCATGGACGAGGACGGCTTTATCTATCTGGTGGACAGGAAAAAGGATGTCATCATCTCAGGCGGTGAGAATCTTTATCCCGTGCAGATCGAGGATTTTCTGCGCAGAAACGATAAAATCAAGGATGTGGCAGTGATCGGTCTGCCGGATGCAAGGCTTGGCGAGATCGCAGCGGCAATCATTGAATTGAAGGAGGATGTTTCTGCTACGGAGGAGGAGATCGATGCTTTCTGCAAGGAGCTGCCCCGCTATAAGCGTCCGCGGAAGGTGATTTTTGATAAAGTGCCCAGAAATCCCACGGGCAAGATCGAGAAACCCGTGCTCAGGGAACGGTACTGCCACGGCAGCCTGGTAGAGGCGCAGATCAACAATTGAGCAAAGAATACAAGAATAAATAGCAAGTGCTATTTTACGGTATACGGATAAAATGAGGAGGAGAAACAATTATGGATCTGTTTATCAAATTAGTGATGCTTATCATCTTTTTTGGGGTGATGATCGGTATCGGGCTTTACTGCCGCAAGCATGCAACGGATGTAAACGGGTTTGTGCTGGGAGGCAGAAGTGTAGGACCGTGGCTGACGGCTTTCGCCTACGGGACCAGCTATTTCTCAGCGGTGGTTTTCGTCGGGTATGCGGGACAGTTCGGCTGGAAGTATGGTATTGCCGCTACCTGGGCGGGACTGGGCAACGCCTTTTTGGGGTCGCTGCTTGCCTGGGCGGTGCTGGGACGCCGTACACGCATTATGACGCAGCATCTGGACAGCGCAACCATGCCGCAATTTTTTGGAGAACGCTTTGGGAGCAAGGCGTTAAAGCTGGCGGCATCGGCGATCATCTTTATCTTTTTGATTCCCTATACGGCAAGCCTCTACAACGGGTTGAGCCGGCTTTTCGGTATGGCGTTTGATATCGACTACAGCGTGTGCGTGATCGTTATGGCGGTCCTTACGGGCATTTACGTCATTGCGGGCGGCTATATGGCGACGGCTATCAACGATTTTATCCAGGGTATTATTATGATCTTTGGCATTGCGGCGGTGGTGATCGCTGTCTTAAACAGCCAGGGTGGTTTTTTGGCGGCGCTTGATAAGCTGGCGGCAGTGAGCGACGAGACGGTTTCCGCCGTGCCTGGCGTGTTTAACTCCTTTTTCGGCCCGGATCCTGTAGGGCTTTTGGGCGTGGTGATCCTCACAAGCCTCGGCACATGGGGACTGCCGCAGATGGTGCAGAAATTCTATGCCATCAAGAGTGAGAGTGCGATCAACAAAGGAATGATCATTTCCACCGTGTTTGCCACGATCGTTGCAGGCGGTTGTTATTTCCTCGGCGGTTTCGGCAGATTGTTCAGTGATAAGATCGACATTGCGGCAAACGGTTACGATTCGGTGGTACCTACCATGCTTTCGGGACTTCCTACGATTTTGATCGCGGTGGTGGTCATCTTAGTGCTTTCCGCTTCCATGTCCACCCTGTCTTCCCTTGTATTGGCATCCAGCTCCACCTTGACGCTGGACTTCATAAAAGGTAATATAATTAAGGAGATGGATGAGAAAAAGCAGGTGAAGTGGATGCGCGCACTGTTGGTGGTGTTTATCGCGATTTCCGTGGTGCTTGCCCTGATCCAATACCGTTCTAACGTCACCTTTATCGCGCAGCTCATGGGAGTGAGCTGGGGCGCGCTGGCAGGGGCCTTCCTTGCGCCGTTCCTCTATGGTTTATACTGGAAACGGACGACCAAGGCGGCCTGCTGGGTGAGCTTTTTATTCTCCACCATCGTTATGCTGGCAAATATCTTTTTCCGGAAAAACTTTCCCGCACTCTTACAGTCCCCCATCAATGCAGGCGCATTCTGTATGCTGGCAGGGCTTGTGATCGTGCCTGTGGTGAGCGTGGTGACGAAGGCGCCTGAGGAGAAAAAGCTTGCGGAGATTTTCTCCTGCTATGACCAGAAGGTGACGGTTTCCGTAAAAGATTCTATAGGAGAATAAGAAGGGTGGTTTATTTATGAAGACACTGATGTTAGGCAACGAGGCGGTTGCCAGAGGTTTGTATGAGGCGGGGTGCAGTTTTGTGTCCAGCTATCCGGGGACGCCGAGTACGGAGATCACTGAGTGTGTGGCGAAGTATGAGGAAGTTTACGCGGAGTGGGCGCCCAACGAGAAAGTGGCACTGGAGTCGGCATTTGGTGCGTCACTTCGCGGTGTGCGCAGCTTTTGTGCTATGAAGCACGTAGGCTTAAATGTGGCGGCGGATCCCTTGTTTACCATTTCCTATACGGGCGTGAACGCGGGACTGATCATTGGCGTGGCGGATGATGCCGGGATGCACAGTTCCCAGAATGAGCAGGATTCCAGACATTATGCGCGGGCGGCGAAGATTCCCATGCTGGAGCCTTCCGATTCAGCGGAGGCGCTTGCCTTTGCAAAGCTTGCTTATGAGCTTTCCGAGCAGTTTGACACGGCGGTGCTTATGAAGATGTGCACCCGCGTCAGCCATTCCCAAAGTGTTGTTGAGACGGGGGAAAGGACCTTGCCGGAGCCGAAGAAGTATGAGAAGAACCCTGCGAAATATATTATGATGCCGGCTTATGCAAAGAAAAAACATCCCATGGTGGAGGAGCGCACGAGGGCGCTGACCGCATGGGCGGAGACGGCCGAAATCAACCGAATCGAGGACGGAAGCGATCAATCCGTAGGTATTATCACCTCTTCCACCTGTTATCAGTATGTGAAAGAGGCTTACGGCGATACCTATCCCGTTTTGAAGCTGGGCATGATCTGGCCTTTGCCCGAGCAGAAGATCAGGGACTTTGCGAAGACGGTTGCAAAGCTTGTAGTGGTGGAGGAACTGGACGGTTTTATCGAGAACCATTGTAGAAATCTGGGGCTTTCGGTATCGGGAAAAGATATGTTTACCGAGATTGGGGAGCTTGCCCAGAATATGGTGAAGGAGAAACTGGGGGGAGCAGTGCAGGCGGGAGAGCCACTTTCGGAGGAGATTCCCGCAAGACCGCCCGTGATGTGTGCGGGCTGTCCTCACAGAAGCCTTTTCTACGTATTGAAGAAATTAAACCTGACCGTACTCGGGGATATCGGGTGTTATACATTGGGCGCGGTTGCGCCGCTTAACGCGATTGACACGACCATCTGCATGGGCGCATCCGTCTCGGGGCTTCACGGTTTCGTGAAATCGGGAGATGAGGAGAGCGCGGGTAAAACGGTGGCGGTGATCGGCGATTCCACCTTTATCCACTCAGGCGTTACGGGGCTTATCAACATTGCCTATAACGAGTCCGATTCCACGGTGATTATACTGGATAATTCCATCACGGGCATGACGGGACACCAGCAGAACCCGACCACCGGCTATAACCTGAAGGGCGATCCCTGTACGAAGATTGATCTGGAGAGCCTGTGTCACGCGGTTGGCATTAAGCGGGTGAAGGTTGTTGATCCTTACGATATGGAAACTTGTCAGGCGGTGATCAAAGAGGAGCTTGCGGCAAAGGAGCCTTCGGTCATCATTTCCCGTCGTCCCTGTGCGCTGCTTAAATATGTCAAGCATCCGGGTCCGATCTGTTCCGATCCCGAAAAGTGTAAGGGCTGTAAAGCGTGCATGAATATAGGCTGTCCGGCGATCAGCATGGTGGATGGCAAGGCGGTCATCGACGAGACGCTCTGCGTGGGCTGCGGCGTCTGCGGGCAGCTCTGTAAATTCGGGGCACTCAGTACGGAATGAGGACAGGTTGAAAAATCACACTGATGTGCTGATTTTTCAACCGCGAGTTTGTGTCGGAGCCACAAACTCGGAATCGCATCCGAGAATTTGAAATTCTCGGAGCGTTCCTTCGCAAAAATGCTCCGGCATGGAGGATAATATGGAAACAAAAAATATGATGATCGTGGGCGTGGGCGGACAGGGTACCCTGCTTGCAAGTAAGCTCCTGGGACGTCTGCTTCTCACGAAAGGATTTGATGTAAAGGTCAGCGAGGTGCACGGCATGAGCCAGCGCGGCGGCAGCGTGGTTACCTATGTGCGATGGGGTGAAAAGGTCTTTTCGCCTATTATAGACAAGGGACAGGCGGACTGCATCCTTTCTTTTGAGCTTCTGGAAGCGGCGCGTTATACGGAATTTTTAAAGCCGGGCGGCAGAATCATTGTGAACAGCCAGCAGATCAACCCCATGCCGGTGATTGCGGGCGCGGCGGCGTACCCGGAGAATCTGGTGGAGAAAATGTCGGCCCTGGATGCAGAGGTGGACGCCTTTGACGCGCTTACTCTGGCAGAGGAGGCAGGAAGCAGCAAGGCGGTGAATTTGGTGCTGATGGGAAGGCTTTCCAGACACTTTGATTTTACGAAAGAGGAGTGGATGGACGCGATTGAACACAGTGTGCCGCCGAAATTCCTGGAGATGAATAAGAAGGCCTTTGAATCTGGACGAAACGACTAGGCGTGTGAGTATAAGAAACGAGAAGGAGAACAAATTTATGGAGCGGTATTACCAGAAAGAAATTGAGACTGCGGACAGGGAGCAGATCCTTGCGTGGCAGAATGAACGGCTTGTGAAGCAGGTGCGCCATGTGTGGGATAATGTGCCCTACTACCGTAAAAAGATGGAGGAGAAAGGGGTCGCGCCTGAGGATATTCAGAGTGTGGAGGATTTACATAAGCTGCCCTTTTTGACGAAGGACGATCTGCGCGAGGCATATCCTTATGGCCTTCTGGCGACGCCTCTTAAGAACTGTGTCCGCATACAGTCCACGTCCGGCACGACGGGACGGAGGGTAGTGGCGTTTTATACCCAGCATGACATTGATCTGTGGGAGGATTGCTGTGCCCGCGCCATTACGGCGGCAGGCGGCACAGACGGGGATGTCTGCCACGTCTGCTATGGTTACGGACTCTTTACCGGTGGTCCGGGGTTAAACGGCGGCAGCCATAAGGTGGGATGCCTGACGCTTCCCATGTCTTCTGGCAATACAGACAGACAGTTACAGTTTATGGTGGACCTGGAGGCGACAATTCTGTGCTGTACGCCTTCCTATGCCGCGTTTCTGGCGGAGAGCATCCATGAGCGTGGGCTGCGTGACAAGATTAAGCTGAAGGCGGGCATCTTTGGTGCGGAGGCATGGAGCGAGGAGATGCGTCAGGATATTCAGGATAAACTGTGCATCAAGGCATATGATATTTACGGGTTGACGGAGACGAGCGGTCCCGGCGTGGCTTTTGAGTGCAGCGAGCAGACAGGTATGCACATCAACGAAGACCATTTTATTGCCGAGATTATTGATCCCGATACGGGGGAAGTGCTTCCCGAGGGCAGCAAGGGCGAGCTGGTATTTACGGCGATTACCAAGGAGGCATTCCCGCTTTTGCGTTACCGCACGAGGGACATCTGTATCCTTTCCAGAGAGAAATGCTCCTGCGGCCGTACCCATGTGAAAATGAGTAAGCCCATGGGCAGAAGCGACGATATGCTGATCGTGAAGGGCGTAAACGTATTCCCGTCCCAGATCGAGACGGTGCTTCTGGAGCAGGGTTATCCCGCAAATTATCAGATCATTGTGGACCGTGTCAACAACTCCGACACGATCGAGGTCATGGTGGAGATGACGCCTGAGAACTTCTCCGACAATCTCGGTAAGATCACGGAGATGGAGAAGGGGCTGGTATCGGCTCTGAAAGCAATGCTGGGCATTTATGCAAAGGTGCATCTGGTGGCACCAAAGTCCATCACGAGAAGCGAGGGCAAGGCGGTGCGCGTGATCGACAAGCGGAAAATCTAAGACAAGAAATGGGGGAAAAGAGTTTTTGGGCGGCATAACAGACAGCCCGGAAAGTCTGGAATCCCGATACAGTAGAATGAGAAAGGAGCAGGGTTATTATGACAATACCTCAGATTTCTGTATTTCTGGAAAATAAAGCGGGACAGCTTGCGGATATTACCCACATTCTATCGGAGAATCAGGTAAACATGCGTGCGCTCAATATTGCGGAGACAGCGGACTACGGCGTTCTGCGGCTGATCGTGGACGACGCGTCAAAGGCGTCAGCCATTCTTTTAGAGCATGGCTTTATCCTGACGATGACGCCGGTTGTGGGCGTGGCGGTTCCCGATACGCCCGGCGGTTTAAGCAAAGTGCTCGGAGTGATTTCCGATGCCGAAATGGATGTGGAGTATATGTACTCCGTATTTGGACAGAAGGACGGGCAGGCGTGCATGATTTTCCGCGTGGCGGATACGGACGGACTGGCTGCGGTTCTCGACAAGGCGGGAATCGGTACGATCGGCGGAGAAGATCTGGGACTCCACTAAAACAGAAACAAAGCAGCTGTGAAATGTGGCACAGGGCGCAGATCGAGGTATATTTCGGCAAATGCTTTGGTAAATTTCTCGGTGAATGCTTCGAAAAAAGAGTTGACAAACAGGCGGTTTTCGTATAGATTAAATAGAAAGTAAGGAAAACCAATCATAACACAGGCGTTGAAGAGAACAAGTAGTGGATCGGGAAACGGACAGAAAGCAGCCGGCAGATGAGAGGCGCGCGGGAACTGTTCCATGAATACATCTCGGAGCTTCACGGCAGAATGGCGGTTCGGGTGCTTAGTAGGTCGTGACGGAGGAATGCACGTTACAGCAGGAGAGTATTGTCAGAGAAAGATAGCACATGTTATTCATGACTGTACTCAGTGAGGCAGCCGGTGTGAGCCGTCTGTGAAATTAGGTGGTAACACGAGTTCAACCCTCGTCCTGATAATCGGGACGGGGGTATTTTTACGCGAATGAGCAGAGTCAGAAGTTTTGTGAAACAGGCGTCGTGCTTGCACGAACGAATGGTTCGCAAGACTTATGACGAGAAACGCGAGCGAGGAAAGCGAAGCATTTCGAGTCTGCTTATTCGCGTGTACGATGAAGAAAGGAGACAATCAACATGGGAATCTACGAAGAATTACAGGCGAGGGGACTCCTCGCACAGCTTACGGATGCGGATGAGATCCGCGAGTTGATCAACAACGGAAAGGCGACCTTTTATATCGGCTTCGATCCTACGGCGGACAGCCTGCATGTGGGGCATTTCATGGCGCTGTGCCTGATGAAGCGGCTACAGGAGGCAGGGAATAAGCCCATCGCTCTGATCGGCGGCGGTACGGCGATGATCGGCGACCCGTCCGGGCGCACGGATATGCGCTCCATGATGACGAAGGAGACCATTGCGCATAACTGCGAGTGTTTTAAGAAACAGATGAGCCGCTTTATCGATTTCTCCGAGGGAAAGGCGCTGATGGTCAACAATGCGGACTGGCTGCTTGATTTGAACTATGTCGAGTTTATCAGGGAAGTAGGCCCTTGCTTTTCCGTGAACAATATGTTGCGGGCGGAGTGCTACAAGCAGCGGATGGAGAAAGGATTAAGCTTCTTAGAGTTCAATTACATGATTATGCAGAGTTACGACTTTTTGGAGCTTTACAAGCGGTACGGCTGCAATATGCAGTTTGGCGGCGACGATCAGTGGAGCAATATGCTGGGCGGTACGGATCTGATTCGCAGAAAGCTGGGGAAAGACGCCTACGCGATGACCATCACCCTCCTCATGAACTCTGAGGGCAAAAAGATGGGCAAGACCCAGAAGGGCGCGGTTTGGCTCGACCCAGGTAAGACGACTCCCTTCGAGTTTTACCAGTACTGGCGCAACGTGGACGACGCAGACGTGCTCAAATGCCTTCGGATGCTCACCTTCCTGCCTTTAGAGCAGATCGAGGAGATGGATGCCTGGGAGGGAAGCCAGTTGAACGAGGCGAAGGAGATTCTCGCCTACGAGCTGACCAATCTGGTACACGGCGAGGAGGAAGCCGAGAAAGCGAAGGAGGCGTCAAAGGCGCTCTTTGCAGGCGGCGGAAGCTCTGAAAACATGCCGACAGTGACTTTAGCGGAAACGGATTACAGGGATGGTAAGATAGACATTTTGGGCATTCTGGTAGCGGCCGGGCTGGCGGCTTCCCGCTCTGAAGCGCGCAGGGCCGTAGAACAGGGCGGCGTGACCGTGAAGGGCGAGAAGGTGACAGACTTAAAGACCTGTTACACGAAGGACGAGATCGCGGCGGAAGAATTTATCGTCAAGAAAGGCAAAAAGAGCTTTAAGAAGATCCTGGCGTAGGCGCTCCAAATGGGATCGAATCAGATGTAACATGTTCGGTAAGCGTCAGAGAATGATGAGACAGAGAAGAACTTACAGAGGAAAAAGATAAAATAACAAATGTAATAGAAAGGAGTGTGTCAATATGGAAAAGAGAGCAAAAGGCAGAACCTTGATGTCCTACGCGCCGGATATCAAGGTGGTGGACTGTACACTTAGGGATGGCGGACTGGTCAATGACTTTTATTTTACGGACGAGTTTGTCAAAGGACTGTACCGTGCGAATATCAAGGCTGGCGTGGATTATATGGAGTTCGGCTACAAGGCGTCAAAGGAAATGTTTGATGTCAATAAGTTCGGCAAGTGGAAATTCTGCGACGATAAGGATATCCGCGCCATCGTGGGTGATAACAAAACGGATATGAAGATCGGCGTGATGGCGGATGTGGGGCGCTGCGATTTCAAAAAGGATATCCTGAATAAGAAGGACAGTCCTGTCGATCTGGTGCGGGTCGCAACCTATATCAACACCATACCTGCGGCGATCGAGATGATCGAGGACTGCACGAAGAAGGGCTATGAGACAACTGTCAATATCATGGCAATCTCCAAAGCCAATGAGACCGATCTGGATGCAGCGCTCGACCTGCTGGGACAAAGCAGCGTGGGCACGATTTATCTGGTGGACAGTTACGGTTCACTTTACCCCGAGCAGGCAAGACGTCTTGCGGACAAGTATCTGGAAGTGGCGGAGAAATATGGGAAAAAGGTCGGCATCCATGCGCACAACAACCAGCAGCTCGCCTTTGCCAATACGACGGAAGTTGTCATTATGGGTGTGAGCTACTTGGATGCCACGGTGAACGGTATGGGTCGAGGCTGCGGAAACTGCCCGAGTGAGCTGCTTCTGGGCTTTTTGAAGAACCCTAAGTACAACGTGAATCCGATCCTGCGCTTTATTGAGCGGGAGATCAATCCACTTAAGGAGTCCGGCGTGACATGGGGGTATGATGTGCCCTACCTTTTGACGGGGTTGTTGAACCAGCATCCGAAGTCGGCGATTCAGTTTATGAAGGAGAACCGCAAGGACTATTATGAGTTTTATCTGGAACTTCTGGAGAGCTTCTAATAAAATAACATATGCTATAAAAAGAAACGCTGACAAATTACAGGCGCTTATGGCAGAGTGTTGCGGAAGAGATTGGTAAACAAAGAATCGGATACAGGAGAGTTTGCCGTGAAATTACATGAGGATGACGATTTGGAATTTTTGAATCTGGATGACGAATATGATTCTTCCCAAGAGGAGGATGACACTTATGAGGAGGACGACGATTTTGACGACGAACTGGACGAGAGGACGCTGCGGCTCGTGCACAGGGTACTGTTTCCTTCAGTCATAGTGCTTGTGGTGTTGATCGTTGTGGTGGCGGCCATTTTTCTGTTCAAAGATGGTAAAAAGGCGGTTCCCGCGGTGGAACCTGTTTCGGAGACTGAGGAACAGGGACAGGATGTCGATTTGGAAGAAGCGCAGGATGTGCCTTCCGAAACGGATGATGCCTTGACTTTGCAGGAAGGCGAGTCTGAAGGAGATGGCGCAGGGACCCAGGGAAATGATGTTCCCGCACCGGAGGAGAACGATCCGGAGACAGAGACCATGAGCACCGAGCAGGGCACGGAGGTGGATGTGAGCATGCTTCTTTCCTCGGAAGCGGCGGCGGAGACGGACGAGATCACCTTTGGCATTGATGTGGCCAGATATCAGGGAACGATCGATTGGGCGCAGGTGGCTGCCTCCGGCGTAGATTTTGCCATGGTGCGGGTGGGCTACCGCATGGATGCAAGCAGAGAGATCGTGGCTGACAGTAACGCCCGTTATAATATGCAGGAGGCGCAGAAAAACGGAATCAAGCTGGGCGCTTACTTCTTTTCCACTGCTGTCAATGAGGAGGAAGCAAGGGCGGAGGCAGATTGGACGGCCGATTATATTTCACAGTATCAGATCACCTATCCCGTGGCATTTGACTGCGAGGGATTTGAACGGACAGACAGCGCGCAGTACGGTTTGACGGCGACGCAGCGGACGGACATAGCCATTGCTTTTTTGAATAGAATTTATGAGAGGGGTTATACGCCCATGTTCTATTCTTCCATGAATGAGATGGCGGGCGATGCCAAATGGGAGACCTCCAGGATCGAAAAAACATACCGCATTTGGGTTTCCCAGTATCCTTCCGCGCCTTATCCGCAGACAGAAAAGTCATCCTATGGCGGCACACATGCCATGTGGCAGTATACCAATCGGGGAACCGTGGCAGGCATCAGTCAGCCGGTAGACGTAAACATCGCCTATTTCGGTTATGAGGGCGCGGCAGATGCCCGGAACGGGGAGACACCCGAGGAGGCACAGGCGGATGTGGAGGCATTGATGCCGTTTACGGCAGTGGAGGAGGAAGTGACAGCCAAGGATGCTACCAATCTGCGCAACATCCCCAGTCAGGGGGAGGACAGCACGGTGGTGTACACCCTGAAAAACGGGGAGACGGTCAAGAGAACAGGCGTGAGCGAAAGCGGCTGGTCAAGGTTGCTCTACAATGAGCAGACGGTTTATGCTGTGAGCAGTTATCTGACCACAGATCTGGGCTACCAGGCGCCCAAAGAGGAGCAGGAAGGCGCGGGCAGCGGAGACGGACTAAGGACAAAATTTGCGGACAGAAACGAGCAGGTGACGGCCAAGATCGAGGTCAATCTGCGGGCGCTTCCCAGTGTGACCAACCCGGATGCCGTAGTCGTTGCGGTGCTGCATAACGGAGAGTATGCCACCAGAACGGGCATCAATGAGGATTACGGCTGGTCGCGCGTAGAATATAACGGGCAGACGCTGTATTGTATTAGTAGTTACATAGTTGTAGAATAGGAGGTTTTACATGAGAACAGTGATTGAGAGTCGGCAGTTCGATGAAGAACGGGCGTTATACAATTTACAGAATGCAGATGTAAAGAATTGTGTGTTTGCCGGTCCTGCAGACGGAGAGTCGGTTTTAAAGGAATCCCGAGATGTGAATTTGACAGATTGCAGCTTTTCCCTGCGATATCCGCTGTGGCACGTGAAAACGTTTACCATGGAGCATTCGACCATGGATGAGCTGACAAGGGCGGCCATCTGGTATGCGTCGGACGGGATGATCAAACACTCTACATTAGGCGGTATCAAGGCTGTCAGAGAGTGTGAGCGGATCCACTTGGAGGACTGTCATATCGTGTCTCAGGAGTTTGGCTGGAAATCACAGGAGATTACGTTGACGGATTCAGAGATTGAGTCGGAGTATTTATTCTTTGACAGTAGGGATGTGAAACTGGAGCGGGTAAAAATGAAGGGAAAATATTCCTTTCAGTATATGAAAAATCTGGAGATCACGGACTGTGTGCTGGACACCAAGGATGCGTTTTGGCACAGCGAGAATGTGACGGTCAAAAATTCTGTGGTCAAGGGAGAGTATCTTGCCTGGTTTTCTGAGGGTCTGACGCTGATCGACTGCAAGATCATCGGGACACAGCCATTATGCTATTGTAAAAATCTCAAATTGATCAACTGTACCATGGAAGATACCGATTTGTCTTTTGAGTATTCGGAGGTGGAGGCGGATGTGAAGGGGCACGTGATTTCCATTAAAAATCCGAAGGCGGGAACCATCACGGTGGACAGTGTCGGTGAAATTATTAAAGAAGCCCCTGTTATGGAATGTTTGGGCGAAATCGTCGTGAGAGCAAATAACGAATGATATTTTGAAATTAAACGATAACGCTGCGTGTTATTGTTTGATATTATGATATGGGAAGACGGTTCACCAAGGTTAACTTAAGTTGTGACAGCAGAATCATTATAATGATGGGAAAAAGAAAAAACGGCAAGATATTAAAAGGAATTTTAATAAACTGCCGTTTTTTCTTTTTGATTTAATTTTTGTAGATAGCTTTCAGGTGTTCCATTTTGGCGCTCGCATTGACCAAAAGTGCGTCCAAAAGGGTGATTGCAGCCATGCTTTCCACAACTACGACCGCTCTGGGTACGATCACGGGATCATGGCGTCCTTTGATAGCAATACGGATTTCTTCGCCATCCCGATTTACAGTATCCTGAGGGGAGAAAATGGAAGGGGTGGGCTTAACATGTGCGCGCAGCACAATGCGGGAGCCATCGCTGATGCCGCCCAAGATCCCGCCTGCATGGTTGGAGGTTTTTACGACCTTTCCGTCTTCCACGCGGAAGGGATCGTTGTTTGCGGAGCCGTTTCGGGTGGCGACTTCCACGCCGTCGCCGATCTCTACGGCCTTTACCGCGCCGATGGACATGAGTGCCTTCGCGAGGTTGGCATCCAGCTTCTCAAATACGGGATCGCCCAGACCGGCGGGAACATCGTCTATTACGCATTCGATCACCCCGCCGGAGGAGTCATAGCGATTCATGCAGTCTGAAAGATATTTTTCTGCTAATAGAGAGGCATCCCTGTCCGGCATACAGGTGGGCGTTTCCGCGATCGCTGTCTGGTCAAAACGGTCCGGGTCGATGGTAATGGGACCGATAGAGCGCGTGTAAGCGGACAGCCTGATGCCAAATTCCTGCAGTACCTTTGCAGCGATGGCGCCTGCCGCAACTCGTCCAATCGTTTCCCGTCCGGAGGAACGTCCGCCGCCTCTGTAGTCGCGGAAACCGTATTTTTGGTCGAAGGTGTAGTCTGCGTGCCCGGGGCGGTAGGATGCCGCAATTTCGCTGTAATCATTGGAACGCTGCGAGGTGTTTCTAACAAGCAAAGATATCGGCGTTCCCGTGGTTTTTCCCTCAAAAACCCCGGAGAGGATCTCCACAGCGTCGTCCTCCTTGCGGGGGGTGGTGATTCTGCTCTGTCCGGGTTTTCGTCTGTCCAGATATAACTGAATATCGTTTTCTGTAAGCGGTAATCCGGCGGGGCAGCCATCTACCACAACGCCCAATCCGGCACCGTGCGATTCGCCCCAGGTAGTGATTCGATAGATAATTCCCAGTGATGATCCTGCCATTGTCTGATCCTTTCTTGAATTGCGTGAAGTTTTCTGATAATACTGTGCAAGTTATCCTGCAAAATAAAATTGCGCCTGAAATATAAAATGCAGAATTGAAAATAGGATTCGATGGGAATGGAACCCAAGTATGAACGAAAAAACGCAAATGGCGTGAGAATGGTGCGAAAAAACGCGTTTTTCCTTCCCTCATCATATCATATCTGATTCAAAATGCAAGAGCGTGCTGTCGAAAAAAAGAAGGAAAAAATACGATGAGGATGGAGGACAGGACATTTGGGGAAAAGGTAAAAATCAAATCAAGGAGGAAAACTTTGGGAATTGGATGAAAAATTTGTTGAAATATAATAGATTTACATAAAAAAGGGGGTGTACAAAAAAATTTTATATGTTATGATATATGTCAGAATAACAGTCGTAAATTGTTTGTATGATATTTTGATAAAATCTGAGGATCGTTGAGAAGCGAATGAAGAAAACATTTCGGGAAAAGATGATCGCCTACTTTAATGGCGTGGGTAAAAAACATAAACTGCTGAAACATCCATCCGTAGTGATGCTGTCGGTTTCGCTTTTCTTCTATTATATTGGAAGACATTTCGCAACCAACACTAAGCGCTATGCCAGTATATTTTTTGTGGGAATCTTTTTTGTCAGCAGCTGCAGCTTTTCTTTTGCGGTGTTTGCAGAGCGGACAGGGTTTACCAGCGTACAGGAGACTTACAGTGCGGTGGTAGGAACATCGGACATCTCTTTGGCGGAGGTGGCGCCGATGCCGGTGGAAACGGAAGTGCTTTTGGAAGAGAAGGAGAGCAGCTCCGAATATGAAGCAGAGGTGGCGCAGATTGAGGCGTACACGTTGGATGATCTGCTGGAGCACCATGAGCATGACCATGATGTGGAGGCGTACGAGAAGCACGTGGAAGCACAGACAGAGACAGTGACGGCTAAGGAGAGTGTCTTTGATCAATCTGACTGGCGTCTTGTGCTGATCAATAAACAGCATCCGATCCCGGAAGGGTATGATTTTAAGCTGGGAAGTTTTGCTTCCGGTATGCGTTGTGATGAGAGGGTGATTGAAGATCTGTTGCTTATGATGCAGGCGGCGAAGAAGGATGGCTTTAATTTGGTCGTCAGATCTCCGTATAGGACTTCTGATCATCAAGAAGACAACTTTAATAAAAAAATCAGGTTGTATATGCGGCAGGGCTTATCTTATATGGATGCGTATAAGGTTACCTCGCAGGTGATCACCGTTCCGGGCTGCAGTGAGCATGAGGTCGGGCTGGCGCTTGATATCACTTCGGAGACGTATCTGGATCTCGAGAAGGGGTTTGCGGACACGAAGGAAGGGCAGTGGCTCGCCGATCACAGCCATGAGTATGGTTTTATCGTACGCTATCCTGAGGAAAAGGAATATATCACGAGCATCGTGTACGAGCCGTGGCATTTCCGCTATGTGGGCAGGGAAGCTGCTTCTGTAATAAAAAAGGAGAATCTCTGTCTGGAGGAATTTTGGGATAAATATTTGTAATATGTATTTGGTACACAGCGCAGCTGTAACAAGGAGATTAGTATGTATCGAATTTTAAAGCAGGAAGGCAGGGCGAAGCGCGCCGAACTTACCACGGTACACGGCACGGTCCAGAGTCCTGTCTTTATGAATGTCGGAACGGTTGCTGCCATCAAAGGCGCGGTTTCTACGGAAGATTTGGAAGGAATCGGCACGCAGGTGCAGCTGTCTAATACCTATCATTTGCATGTGAGACCGGGAGATCGGATCATCAGGGAGCTTGGCGGACTGCATCGGTTTATGTCATGGAACAAGCCGATTCTCACAGACTCCGGCGGGTTCCAGGTGTTTTCATTGGCGGGGCTTCGGCGGATCAAAGAGGAGGGCGTGTACTTTCACTCTCATATAGACGGGCGCAAGATCTTTATGGGGCCGGAGGAGAGTATGCAGATCCAAAGTAACCTTGCCTCCACGATCGCCATGGCCTTTGACGAGTGCCCGCCCAGTATGGCGGAGAGGAAGTACGTGGAGGATTCTGTGGCGCGCACGACCAGATGGCTGGTCCGCTGTCAGCGGGAGATGGAACGGTTGAATGGCTTGGAGGACACCATCAATAGAGAACAGCTGTTATTCGGGATCAATCAGGGGGCGGTCTTTGACGATATCCGCATAGATCATGCCAAGCGGATCGCAGAACTTTCCTGCGACGGCTATGCGCTGGGAGGTCTTGCCGTGGGAGAGAGCCACGAGCAGATGTACCATGTCATTGAGGAGACGGTGCCGTATTTGCCAAAGGATAAACCTACCTATTTGATGGGAGTCGGTACACCTGCTAATATTTTGGAGGCAGTGGAGCGGGGCGTTGACTTTTTCGACTGCGTGTATCCCACGAGAAACGGGCGCCATGGCCACCTCTACACGAATCAGGGAAAGATCAATCTGTTTAATGCGAAATATGAGTTGGATGACAGACCCATAGAGGAGGGGTGTCAGTGTCCTGCCTGCAGGCGGTATTCCCGGGCTTATATCAGGCATCTTTTGAAAGCGAAGGAGATGCTGGGGATGCGTCTTTGCGTACTGCACAATCTCTATTTCTACAATACCATGATGCAGGAGATCAGAGATGCGCTGGACGAAGGGCGTTTTGCGGCATATAAGAAACAGAAGCTGGCAGGGATGCGGGCAAAGGAAGAAGAAAGCGCCCGTGGATAGAGCACTGACAGGGCGAATTATGAAATTTTCGGAAGGGGCTTGTTTTTCCTTTCTAAGTTGTGTATGATATGCAATAGTATTTTGTTGATAAAATAACGGAGGTAATGTTATGGGTATGTTATTAACGGCTGAGGCAGGAGCTGCTGCGGGCGGCGGAATGATTATGATCATCTATATTGTTATTATCGTGGGCTTCATGTACTTTTTCCTGATCCGTCCTCAGAAAAAGGAGCAAAAGAGGATGGCAGCGATGTTGGCGGACATGGCAGTGGGAGACTGCGTACTTACCAGCAGCGGCTTTTATGGAATCGTGATCGATATTACCGATGATACGGTGATCGTGGAGTTTGGCAGTAATAAGAATTGCCGTATCCCCATGCAGAAGTCGGCGATTTCGCAGATTGAAAAGGCTGAGACGGAGTCATAACGAAAAACGAAAAAAAGAAATATTTTGTTTCTGGGGGATTGACAAAAGAATAAGTGTGCGGTAAAATTTCGTCTTGTGTGATAACACAAGTCGAAATTTTATTTTATCCATGAGGGAGGAAATCATTATGAAAAAGAGAACAGTGAAGACTATTGTTTGTGCGGCGCTTATGGCGGTGGCTCTTTCTGTGACTGCATGCGGCTCCAATAAGACGTTGGAAGATTACATGAATTCTGCGCCTGAGGAGATGAAGGAGCTGGAGGATCAGATGGCGACTGCATCTGCAGATGGTATGTCCATTTCTGTTGACGTAAAGGGCAATGAATTTACTTATGTTTATACCTTTGAGGATGCGGCTCTGCTCACTGACGAAGTCAGGGAAAATATTACGTCCGGACTGGAGGCATCGGCATCGCTTTTTGAAATGATGGCACAGCAGCTTGATGAGGCGATTGAGCAGAAGAATGCAGTGACACTTACTGTCAAATATGTGGATCCCGATGGGAACGTGATCGGAGAGCAAAGCTACAAAGCGCCGGAAGAATAAATACTACGAGATAGGCGTAAGAAGGCCGGATCAGAAATGATCCGGCTTTTTGTGTTGAAATTTTTACGCGAATAGTCTATGATGTAGAAGTATAATTTTACATAAAAATGGATTGACGGCATAAAAGATGGGCGTATCTTGCAAGTCAGCTCAGATGGGAGGAAATTATGGAGTTAAAGATAACCTGTATTCCAGGGGACGGAATCGGACCGGAAATTGTGGCACAGGCAAAGAAAGTGCTGGATGCGGTGGCGGAAAAATACGGACATACCATGTGTTATACGGACGTTTTAATGGGAGGGGTATCCATTGATGTGCATGGCGTACCATTGACAGACGAGACTGTGGAGACCGCAAAGAACGCTGATGCGGTGCTGATGGGTTCGATTGGCGGCGATACCACTACTTCCCCTTGGTATAAACTGCCCCCCGATCGGCGGCCGGAGGCAGGACTTTTGAGCATTCGCAAGGCGCTGAATCTGTTTGCCAATCTGCGTCCGGCAGTTTTGTATGAGGAGCTGGCAGGGGCCTGTCCTTTAAAGGAGGAGATTTCCGCGAAGGGTTTTGATTTGCTGATCATGCGGGAACTGACGGGCGGTCTCTACTTTGGTGAGAGGAAGACTACCGAGGAGAACGGTGTCAGGAAAGCAGTTGATACGCTGACCTATGACGAGAATGAGATCCGTAGGATCGCCATCAAGGGGTTTGACATTGCCAGAAAGAGAAAGAAGAAAGTAACCAGCGTAGATAAGGCGAATGTGCTGGATTCTTCCAGACTGTGGAGAGCAGTAGTGGAAGAAGTGGCGAAAGACTATCCTGACGTGACACTGGAGCATATGCTGGTGGACAACTGCGCGATGCAGCTGGTCAAAGACCCCGCGCAGTTTGATGTGATCCTTACGGAGAATATGTTCGGCGATATTTTGTCCGACGAGGCGAGTATGGTGACGGGATCCATCGGTATGCTGGCATCCGCTTCCCTGAATGATACCAAGTTTGGGCTCTACGAGCCGAGCCACGGTTCTGCGCCTGATATCGCGGGCAAGGATCTGGCCAATCCCATCGCGACCATTCTCTCCGCGTCCATGATGCTACGTTACAGCTTTGATCTGGACAAAGAGGCGGATGCCATCGACAATGCCGTAAAACAGGTGCTTAAAGATGGTTACCGCACCGGTGACATCATGTCTGCGGGTTGTGAGCAGGTGGGCTGTAAACAAATGGGTGACTTGATTGTGGAGAGGATTAAATAATAACGTGAGTTGTTTTTTGAAACACCGGGAAAAAGGTGTGATGACTTATTTTATAGCGGGGAAAAAACCGAAGATTTCAAGGGAAACCAGAGTTTTCCTCTTGTTTTTCGTGGCGATGGCGATTTATTATGGATATAGAATGTTTGCGCTGACGCCATGGTATGACGAGCTGTATACCTATTATTATTTTATCAGCAGGGGGCCGGTGTATGCGGCGATCCATTGGCCGCTTCCCAACAATCATGTGGGCTACTCAGCCCTCTCAGCCTGTCTGGGGATATTCGGATCTGCGCCTGTTGCCCTTCGCGGGGTAGCCTATCTGTGCAGTCTTGGGAGCCTGGTTCTTCTTAATCGGCTTGCGCGGAAATGTTTTTCGGAAGTGACGGCGTTGGTCTGTGTGTTTGTGTTTGCCGGGACTTATTTGGTGAATCAGATGGCGGTGCAGGGAAGGGCTTACGCGCTTGTGACTCTGTGTTATCTGGTGGAATTGAACGCACTTCACAGTTTGACAGTGGAGAAGAAAGACGACAAGTGTTATTATATATTCTTTGGCGTATCGCTGGTGGTTTCACTGTGGGCGATTCCCAGCAGCCTCTATGTGGTGATGACAGTCTGCCTGATCGGGGGATTTCTGCTTCTTTTGGATAAAGATTATAAGCGGCTCCTGCGGCTGATCATGACGTCCCTTGTGAGTGCGGTCTGCACGGCGGTAATTTATGGTATGTTGTGGCTGGCGATCGGTTCCAATCTGCTCACGAAGATACCGGATGGGCCGTTTTATCAGGCAGAGCATATCGAAGTCATATTGCATGCGCCGTTTCAGGCTGTCTCGGAAGGACTTGAATATATGCTGGCAAGTCCTTATATCCAGAGCATGAGCAGACCGGCGTTTTCAGCACAGGCAGAGCATTGGCTGAGAACGCTTCTGGGGATTCAGCTTGCGCCTGTGTGGGGACTGGCAGGAGATGTGATGTGCGTTCTGGTGGCGGCTGCGCTTTTGGCGGCGACAGTCTGCCTGTGCCGCAATCCCCGAGGGCGCTTTATGGAATGGTATTTTGTACTTACACCCATCCTTTTGGCAGTGACTTTGACGATACAGTGCAAGCTCCCCTATCAGAGAGTATTCTCCTTTTTGGGAGTATGGATCGCGTTCCTGTTCGGCTGGCTGATCCAGCAGTTGACTTCCGGGCTGTCCGGGCTTTTTGGCGAGGAGAAAAGGGGACGGGCGAAAAAATGGATGCAGGCGGTTGCTTATCTGATCGCAGGTCTTTCCTGGGCTTTTGTGCTGGCAGACGACAGGCCTTACAGTATCAGAGAGGATCTGCTGGCGGACGCTTATGAACAGATTACAATAGAGGAGACGGATCGGATCGCGGTAACAGACTGCGATCAGGAGTATTATCTTCTCTACCGTTACGGCATCGGAGAGGAGCGGGTGACCAGACAGATCGGGGAGGCGGATATCGTACTCCTGGATAAGGCGCTTTTGGGAGAGCAATATGGGTACAGAGAGAACCCTGAGGAGTGGAAGTTTTATCTGACGAAAGAGGAAGTGGATGAAAAGCGCTCCCGGTTAGAAGAAAATATGGAGCGGGTTTACGAGAACTGGCACTTTATCCTGTTTGCAGGAAAGCAAGCGCGAACGGAGTGAGCATAAAGGAGGAGAATGAGGATGAGAAGCGACAACGTAAAGGCAGGCGTACAGCAGGCGCCTCACAGAAGTTTATTTAATGCTCTGGGATTTACGCAGGAGGAGATGAAAAAGCCCATGGTGGGTATCGTCAGTTCCTACAATGAGATCGTACCCGGGCACATGAATCTGGATAAGATTGTAGACGCAGTGCGGCTCGGTGTGGCGGAAGCGGGCGGCGTGCCCGTGGTTTTCCCGGCGATCGCGGTCTGCGATGGTATTGCCATGGGACACATCGGCATGAAATATTCTTTGGTAACGAGAGATTTGATTGCGGATTCCACAGAGTGTATGGCGCTGGCGCACCAGTTTGATGCACTGGTAATGGTGCCTAACTGTGATAAAAACGTACCCGGTCTGTTGATGGCGGCGGCAAGGATCAATGTGCCGACGGTATTTGTCTCCGGCGGCCCCATGCTGGCGGGACGCGTGCAGGGCTGTAAGAGAAGCCTGTCCTCCATGTTTGAGGCGGTGGGTTCCCATGCGGCGGGCACGCTGACGGACGAGGAGCTTTTGGAGTTCGAGGAAAAGACCTGTCCTACCTGCGGTTCCTGCTCGGGCATGTATACAGCCAATTCCATGAACTGCCTGACGGAGGCGCTGGGCATGGGGCTTCGCGGCAACGGTACGATCCCTGCGGTCTACTCCGAGCGCATCAAGCTGGCGAAGCACGCGGGCATGACGGTAATGAAGCTTTTAGAAAAAGATATCAGACCGAGAGATATCATGACAAAGGATGCCATCTTAAATGCCCTCACGGTCGATATGGCGCTTGGCTGTTCCACGAACTCCATGCTGCATCTGCCTGCGATCGCCCATGAGGTGGGCTTTGATTTTGATATCGCCTTTGCCAATGAGATCAGTGAGAAGACCCCCAATGTGTGCCATCTGGCGCCGGCAGGTCCCACTTATATGGAAGATCTCAACGAGGCGGGCGGCGTGTACGCGGTGATGAAGGAGCTGGCGGATATCGGTCTGCTTCATACGGACTGCATAACAGTGACGGGCAATACCATCGGCGAGAATATCAAGGATGCCGTTAATAAAAATACAGATGTTATCAGAACAATAGAAAATCCTTACAGCAAGACCGGAGGTCTGGCAGTCTTAAAAGGCAATCTGGCGCCCGACGGCAGCGTGGTCAAGCGTTCCGCCGTGGTGGAGGAGATGATGGTGCACGAAGGTCCGGCCCGTGTCTTTGAGTGCGAGGAAGACGCGATCGCGGCCATCAAGGGCGGTAAGATCGTAGCGGGCGACGTGGTAGTGATCTGCTATGAAGGTCCCAAAGGCGGCCCGGGTATGCGTGAGATGCTCAATCCTACTTCGGCCATTGCAGGCATGGGGCTTGGCTCCAGCGTAGCGCTGATCACGGACGGCAGATTTTCCGGCGCTTCAAGAGGCGCGTCCATCGGCCATGTGTCGCCAGAGGCGGCGGTGGGCGGACCGATCGCATTGGTAGAAGAAGGTGATATCATCAGCATCGATATCCCGAACATGAAGCTCGATGTAAAGGTGTCTGACGAGGAACTGGCGGCAAGAAGGGCAAAATGGCAGCCCAGAGAGCCGAAGGTGACCAGCGGCTATCTGGCGAGATACCGCGAGATGGTGACCAGCGGAAACAGGGGCGCGATTTTGGAAATCCCTAAGGGTAATTCATGACGGAATGGGAGGATAGATATCAAAATCATGCTGATGCACTGATTTTGATATCCGGAGTTTGTGTAGAAGCGTCACAAACTCCCTGATCGCAGAGCAGAATTTGAGATTCTGCTCGCGTTCCTCGCGTAAACGCTTCGGAATGGAGGTAATTATGACTTTAACAGGTGCACAGATTGTGGTGGAGTGTTTGAAGGAGCAGGGTGTCGATACCGTTTTCGGTTATCCCGGCGGCACGATCCTTAACGTGTATGACGCGCTGTATCAGCACAGTGAGGAAATCAAACATATTTTGACGTCCCATGAGCAGGGAGCAGCCCATGCAGCGGACGGTTATGCGAGAGCGACGGGAAAGGTGGGTGTCTGTCTGGCGACCAGCGGCCCGGGCGCGACCAATCTGGTGACGGGTATTGCAACGGCTTACATGGATTCGGTTCCTGTGGTGGCGATCACCTGTAACGTGAATCTCCCCCTTTTGGGCAAGGATTCCTTTCAGGAGGTGGATATCGCGGGTATCACCATGCCCATCACCAAGCATAACTATATTGTAAAAGATGTGAATATCTTGGCGGATACCCTTAGAAAGGCCTTTGCCATTGCCAGAAGCGGCAGACCCGGCCCTGTTTTGGTCGATATCACCAAGGATGTGACTGCAAACTCCTGCGAATATGAGGCAAAGAAGCCTGAGAGCGCAACGCAGGAGGCACGGTATACCAAGGAAGCGCTGGAGGAGGCGCTATCCCTGATCGAGGCGGCCAAGAAACCGTTTGTTTATGTGGGCGGCGGCGCTGTGCTCTCAGGAGCGTATCAGGAGGTGCGGGAGTTTGTGTCCCTTGTGGATGCGCCTGTCTGTGATACCCTGATGGGGAAAGGCGTTATAGACGGACACGACGACAGATACACGGGCATGATCGGTATGCACGGCACCAAGACCTCCAACTTCGGCGTCAGCGAATGCGATCTGCTGATTGCGCTCGGCGCACGTTTTTCTGATCGTGTGGTGGGCAATCCCAAAAAGTTTGCCGAAAATGCCAAAGTGCTCCAGATCGATATCGATGCGGCGGAGATCAACAAGAATATCAGAACGGATGTCTCTCTGGTAGGAGATTTGAAAGAAGTCCTCGGAGCGCTCAATAAAAAGCTGAAAAAACAGTCTCACGGCGAGTGGATGGGGCATATCGCAGAGCTGAAAAAGAAGTACCCGCTTTCCTACGATACTTCTGTGCTGTCCTGCCCTTATATCATCGAGGAGATTGACCGTATCACGCAAGGAAAGGCCATTATCACCACGGATGTAGGACAGCATCAGATGTGGGCGGCGCAGTATTATAAGTATGCGATGCCGCGTACCCTGCTGACCTCCGGAGGTCTGGGCACCATGGGCTACGGTCTGGGCGCCTGCATCGGCGCGAAGATGGGGCAGCCGGATAAAATTTGTATCAATATCGCGGGCGACGGGTGTTTCCGCATGAACATGAATGAGCTGGCGACGGCCAGCCGCTACAATATCCCCATCATTCAGGTCGTTATCAACAATCACGTGCTGGGTATGGTGAGACAGTGGCAGACCCTGTTCTACGGAAAGCGCTATTCGCAGACAGTATTGGACGACGGGGTGGATTTCTGCAAGGTAGCGGAGGGCCTTGGCTGTGAGGCGATCCTGGTGACGAAGAAGGAAGAAGTGGGGCCGGCCATCGAGAAGGCGCTCTCCCTAAAAAAACCAGTGTTATTAAACTGCGTGATTCCTGAGGATGACAAGGTATTTCCCATGGTTCCTGCGGGCGCGCCGATCAGCGAGGCCTTTGACGCGGGCGATCTGAAATAGAGAAAGGTATTTTTGTTCGTCGGGAGTATGAAGGTTGAGAGATGAAAAGATTACTAAAGCATGTGGTGGTTATTCTGGGTATCGTCATTGTCAGCCTGATGGTGACCTATGTGGGTCTTGCTGTGTATTATCATAACGCCTTTCCCTATGGGACATGGATCAACGGCATCTATTGTACGGGCCGCAGCATTCAGGAGGTCAATGACGATCTGGCAGCGCAGTTTACTTATGATGGCATTATCGTGGAGGACAGGGATGGCGAAAGCTATCTGATCACGGCAGAAGATATCGGTTATCAGTTTGATTTTGAGAAGGCGCTTGAGCTTTACTTAAAGCAGCAGAATCCGTGGATGTGGATCGACAGCCTCTTTGGAGGGAATCAGTTCAAACTTGCGCCTGTGGTATCCTATGATAATGACGCCTTTGACGCCTGCTTTGAGGCGCTTCCCATTTGTCAGGATCAGCGTTCGGATCAAGAGCGCAGGGTAGAGATCCTTCGCACATCGCAGGGCTATGAGCTTGTGAATGAACGCACCAATGTCCTTTTATTGGAGGAAGCGAAAGACGCTATTCTTTCTGCCATCGAGGCGGCTGAGAGTCATGTTTCTCTTGTAGAGGCGGGCTGTTATCACGACTTAGAGCTGACGGCGCAGATGCGGGAGACGCTGGAGATTTGGGAAAAACTGGCAGACTTCCAACAGTGCGGCATTGTTTACCGCATGGGAGAGGAGGAGATCCCCGTGGATGCATCCGTTGTCAGTGACTGGATCGCGGTAGATGATAACGGCCGTTTTTTATTAGACAGTTCGGGACAATTGCAATTAAAAGAAAATGCGATCGAGGAATTTGTGGCATCGCTGGCAGAAAAATATGATACCGTGGGCGCAAGCAGGCAGTTCTTATCGACCAGGGGAGACCTGGTGACGGTGGAGGGCGGTCTATATGGAAATAAGATCGACCGGGAAGCCGAGGTCGCCTATCTGAAAGCGGCTTTTGAGACCAAGAAAAATGAGGTACACGAGCCGGCTTATCTACAGGAAGCGTGGAAGCAGGGCAGTGAGGACATTGGCTCCACCTATATCGAAGTGGATATGTCAGAGCAGAAGATGTACTATTATGTAGACGGTGTTGCGGTCATTGATACGCCTATAGTGACAGGAAATACTTCCCGCAGGATGGGCACACCTTCCGGTGTAAATTTTGTGTATGCCAAACAGAAAAACCGTATCTTACGGGGGCCGGGTTATGCTTCCCATGTGGATTTCTGGATGCCGGTCAAAGGAAATATCGGTATCCATGATGCGGCTTGGCGGGGAAAATTCGGCGGCGCGATCTATAAGACCAACGGTTCTCACGGCTGTATCAATACGCCCCGGGCGGCGATGGAACAGCTTTTTGAACTGGCGGAGATTGGGACGCCGGTCATCATGTTCTACTAACAGCTCAGCCAGAGCGAATTATACAGGCAAATCGTGCTTGTACGAATTTGACTGAAAAATGAAGCTCTGAGGGAGCGCCCGCTAATGAGCAAAAGAAGCTGCAAAGCAGCGGGAAAGCGCTGAAAGCGCGTTTTGCGAAATGTCAGATTGAGCAAAGCTCAATCTCGAGATTTGCTTCGCAAACTCGGGTGTGCTGAGCGATAAAATCATTGACGAAAACATAATAGTGGCGTAAAATGGAATTTTGGAAACGGAAACGAATGAAGACGGGAGGAGATAACAGTGTCCAGAGTGTATAATTTTTCAGCGGGTCCCGCAGTGTTACCGGAGGAAGTGCTTCGGGAAGCAGCGGAAGAAATGCTTGACTATAAGGGATCGGGGATGTCCGTGATGGAGATGAGCCACCGTTCCAAGGTCTATGACGGGATCATCAAGGAGGCGGAGGCGGATCTTCGTACTTTACTGAATATTCCCGATAACTATAAGGTGTTATTTTTACAGGGCGGCGCGAGCCTTTTGTTTGCGTCCGTGCCCATGAATCTGATGAAAAATAAGAAGGCGGGCTATATCCTGACAGGTCAGTGGGCGAAAAAGGCCTTTGCTGAGGCAAAGATCTACGGCGAGGCGGTGGAGCTTGCGTCCTCCGCAGACGAGACCTTCTCTTACATTCCGGACTGCTCCGATCTTCCCATAACGGAAGATATGGATTATGTATATATCTGTGAAAACAATACGATTTACGGCACAAAGTTCCATACGCTGCCAAACACCAAGGGCAAGATCCTGGTGTCCGACGTGTCCTCCTGCTTTTTATCAGAGCCGATGGACTTGACGAAATACGGTCTGGTCTATGCAGGCGTGCAGAAGAATGTGGGCCCTGCGGGTACACAGGTGGTGATCATCAGGGAAGACCTTTTGACGGATGATGTGCTTCCTGGCACGCCCACCATGATGAAATTCAAGGTGCACGCGGATAATGAATCCCTTTATAATACGCCGCCCTGCTACGGTATCTATATCTGCGGCAAGGTGTTCAAGTGGCTCTTAAAGAACGGCGGCCTCGAGGCGATGAAAGCCTTAAATGAAAAGAAGGCAAAGATCCTGTATGATTTCCTGGATGAGAGCAGCCTGTTCAAGGGAACGGTCAGAAAAGAGGACAGATCCTTGATGAACGTACCTTTCGTGACGGGGAATGACGAGATGGATGCCAAATTCATCAAGGAAGCTACGGCGGCAGGCTTCGTGAACCTCAAAGGACACAGATCCGTCGGCGGCATGCGCGCCAGCATCTACAATGCGATGCCAATCGAGGGCGTGGAGAAGCTGGTTGCTTTTATGAAACAATTTGAAAAAGAAAACGCATGAGAGATATTGCTGTAAATAACAGGCGTAATATAATAAATAAGTAAAGGAAGGCAGTACAGATGTTCAAATATCATTGCTTAAATCCCATCGCGCAGGTGGGTCTGGATAAGTTCAGCGATCGGTACACGATGACGGAAAATGTTGAGGAAGCGGAAGGCATTCTGGTCAGAAGCGCAGCCATGCACGACATGGAGCTGCCGCAGGGGCTTTTAGCCATCGCCCGCGCAGGCGCAGGCGTCAACAACATTCCGCTCGATAAGTGTGCGGAGAAAGGTATCGTGGTCTTTAATACGCCCGGCGCCAACGCAAACGGCGTGAAGGAGTTGGTGATCGCGGGAATGCTTCTTGCTTCCCGTGACGTTGTGGGCGGTATCGAGTGGGTCAAAGAGAATCAGACGGACGAGAATGTGGGCAAGAATGCCGAGAAAGCGAAGAAGACTTTTGCCGGTACGGAGATCGAGGGCAAGAAGCTGGGCATCATCGGCCTCGGTGCCATTGGTGTCAGGGTGGCGAATGTGGCAAAGCATCTGGGCATGGAAGTGTACGGCTATGATCCTTATGTGTCCGTGGATGCGGCCTGGAACTTGAGCCGTGATGTCAAGCATGTGATCCACGTGGAGGATATTTATGCGGAGTGTGATATCATTACCATCCATGTGCCGTTAATGGATGCCACAAAGGGCATGATTGGCAAAGAGGCGCTTGACCAGATGAAGGACGGCGTGATCCTCTTGAATTTTGCCAGAGATTTGCTGGTGGATGAGACGGCTGTGCTTGCGGCGATCAAGGCAGGCAAGGTGAGAAAGTATGTGTCTGATTTCCCGAACGCTACGACTGCGGGACAGGAAGGCTGCATCGTGATCCCGCACTTGGGCGCGTCTACCGAGGAATCTGAGGACAACTGTGCGGTGATGGCAGTCAAGGAGCTGAAAAACTATCTGGAAAACGGCAATATCACAAACAGCGTGAACTATCCCAGATGTGATATGGGCATCTGCGAACAGGCGGGCCGTGTGGCGATCTTCCATAAGAATATTGCCAATATGATCACCAAGTTTACCGCTTGCTTCGGCGATAACAACATCAATATCTCCGATATGACCAATAAATCCAAAGGGGATGTGGCTTATACCATGCTGGATATCGAACAGCCGGCATCGAAGGAGATCATTGAGAAGCTGCAGTCCATCGACGGGGTGTTCCGTGTGAGAGTGGTAAAATAGGGCGATGAGATGGGCGCTCGACCTGATGTGATAGGTGCGGAGCATAATAAGAATGAATGACAAAAGGGCTTGCTAATTTTAAGCAAGCCCTTGTTTTTACTTTATAGGAAAGTGCGACAGTGTAAATCATTTAGGGAGAATGCGAAGCATTCTCTCAATCGAGTGCGCGGGCACTCGATTTTTTATCCTGAAAATGACAAGTTGTTACTGCAGCCGATTAGCAATGGAGGAGAAATTAGCATCCTCGTCGTCATCCAGCGCCGCCTGTAATTGCTTTTCCGCTTCCACGGCGGCTTCACTGGCAAGATCCATATAGAGGATGAAGATATCCTCCACCGATTTTCCTGTTTCTTTGGAAAGTTCCTCCATCACAGGCTTTAAGGTTTCCAGCTGAGAGGAGATTGGGGTCTTTTGCGGATCGATATCAGCCAAGGCTTTTTCGGCATAGGCGTTGATACGGTCTAAAATCTTTTTATTTTCAGGGGTCATGGTATTCTTCCTTTCCTTCTTTTTGCTATGATTCGAGTATGAACAGGCTTAAAACCAAAGGCATTTCCCGTCCGCACATATTTTACCACGATTTACTTGTAGTGACCAGCGGAATTTGTTAGAATAAACATAAGTATTTTCAGAATGCAGACAGGGAAAGGACGGAGGAAGGATGGCAGATATCATTCCATTTCAGGCCATCAGGCCCAGGGCGGATCTGGCGGAGAAGATCGCGGCCCTGCCCTATGACGTCTACAGCAGACAGGAGGCGGCAGAGGCGGTCAAGGGGGATGATTACTCATTTCTTAGGATCGACAGACCGGAGACACAGTTTTCGGAAGACTATGATATGTATGCGTCCGAGGTCTATGAGAAGGCAAGAAAGATGCTTGATCAGATGATCGAGGACGGATTTTTCCTGCAGGAGGAAAAGCGGGCATACTATGTTTATGAACTGGTGATGGACGGCAGATCTCAGGTGGGGATTGGCGCCTGCGCCAGTGTAGATGACTATGACAGACAGGTGATCAAAAAGCATGAAAACACCCGTGCTGACAAGGAAGCTGACCGTATCCGCCATGTGGATGTGTGCAGTGCGCAGACCGGGCCGATTTTTTTGGCTTACAGAAGGCGGGAGGAGATCGAGCGGGAGGTGAAGCGTGCGATGGAGACGCCGCCTGTCTATGATTTTACGGCAAATGACGGGATCACGCACAGGATCTGGGTGATCGATGAAGAGACGGCTGTAGAGCGGATCCGTTTAGCGTTTGCGAAGGTGGATTCTATTTACATTGCGGACGGCCATCATAGATGCGCCTCGGCGGTGAATGTCTCGAAGAAGCGGCGGGCAGCCTTTCCTGACTATACGGGGCAGGAGGAGTTCAACTACTTTTTATCCGTGATTTTTCCGGATGATCAGTTGATGATCATGGATTACAATCGTGTGGTGAAGCCGGGAGAGGACTTTGACGAGACCGCTTTTTTTGCCGTGATGGAGAAAGCCTTTCAAGTAGAAAAGCTGGGTAAAGAGCCTTATCATCCGCAGAAAAAAGGTGAGATCGGTATGTATTATGCGGATCATTGGTATCGGCTGACAATAAATAACAGATGTTATACAAACGACCCGGTAGAGGATCTGGATGTGGCGATCCTGCAAAGATACCTTTTGGAACCGGCTTTCGGTATCAAAGACCCGAAGACGGATCGGCGGATCGATTTTGTGGGCGGGATCAGAGGGCTTGCGGAGTTGGAGCGGCGGGTACATACGGACGCGAAGGTGGCATTTGCCATGTTCCCTACGGATATTCACGAACTTTTTGCCGTCTCGGACGCAGGGAAGCTGATGCCTCCGAAATCTACCTGGTTTGAGCCGAAACTGCGGAGCGGGCTGTTGATCCACAAAATAGAGTAAATTTACTCTGTGAGGACTGCTAAGCAGCCTCGGATAGAAACGACAATGACGGGAGGGGCCAGATGAATAAAAAATTATATAAGTTGATGAATTGGGCACAGATCGAGGAGATCGTTTACTCGGAGTCGGATCACCCCCACGATATCTTAGGGGCGCATGTGACGGGAAGCTCCGTGTTGGTGCAGACCTTCCAGCCGGGGGCAAAGAGTGTGCGCTTACAGCTTTTGGACGGAGACAAAAGTTATCGGATGGAGGAAGCTGACGAGGAGGGTTATTTTGCCCTGCTTTTGCCTGGGAAGGCGATTCCCGCCTATGAGTATGTGGTGGAGGCGGCAAACGGGAGCCTTAAGAAAGTGCGTGACCCCTATAATTTTGCGCCGCAGATCACAAAGCAGGATACGGAAAAGTTTGCGGCAGGGATCCACTATACCGTTTATGAGAAGCTGGGTGCGCATCCGATGGTGCTGAACGGGGTTACCGGCACGGTATTTGCGGTCTGGGCGCCGAATGCGCTGCGGGTCAGCGTGGTGGGAGATTTTAACGGCTGGGATGGCAGAGCGCACCAAATGCGGCGGCTGTGGGATTCCGGTATTTTTGAGATATTCCTGCCCGATGTGAAGGAGGGTGACTGCTATAAATTTGAGATCAAGGCCAAGAGCGGGTTGGTCTATCTGAAGGCGGATCCTTACGGATTTGGCGCACAGCTGAGACCGGACAGTGCTTCGGTGGTGCGGGATATCACAGACTACAAGTGGAAGGATCAGAAATGGCTGAAAAACAGGGCGGCCTTGCAGGCGGAAGACAAGCCCATGAGCATCTATGAAGTCTATCTGGGTTCCTTCGAGAAGCCTTCGGACGGCAGAGAGTTTTATACCTACAGAGAACTTGCACCGAAGATCATTGACTATGTGAAGCGGATGGGCTATACCCATATCGAGCTGATGCCGGTGATGGAGCATCCGTTAGACGAATCCTGGGGTTATCAGGTGATTGGTTATTATGCGCCTACCGCCCGTTACGGTACGCCTGAAGATTTAATGTATTTTATGGACGAGATGCACGCGGCGGGGATCGGCGTGATCCTTGACTGGGTGCCCGCCCATTTTCCCAGAGATACCTATGGCTTGTCTAATTTTGACGGCACCTGCCTCTACGAGCATCAGGATCCCAGACAGGGCTATCACCCGCATTGGGGCACATTGATTTATAACTATGGCAGGCCGCAGGTGAGCAATTATCTGATCGCAAATGCCCTTTATTGGGCGGAGCAGTATCATGCCGACGGTATTCGCATTGATGCGGTGGCTTCCATGCTTTATCTGGACTATGGAAAGAACGACGGCGAGTGGGTGGCGAACATCTACGGCGGTCATGAAAATCTGGAGGCAGTGGAATTATTAAAGCACCTAAACTCTATCATGAAAAAGAGAAATCCCGGCGTGCTGATGATCGCGGAGGAATCCACGGCCTGGCCCAAGGTCACGGGTGATCTTTCGGAGGATGGGCTCGGCTTTGATCTCAAATGGAATATGGGCTTTATGAACGATTATCTGGGCTATATCGCCACAGATCCCTTTTTCCGTTCGGGCAGGCACAATGACCTGACTTTCAGTATGATCTATGCTTACAGTGAAAAGTTTATTCTGGTTCTGTCGCATGACGAGGTGGTACATGGCAAGGGCACGCTTCTCGGGAGGATGCCCGGGGAGCGAAAAAAGCAGTTTGCCAATCTGCGCCTGACCTATGCTTACCATATGACCCATCCCGGGAAGAAGCTGTTCTTCATGGGGCAGGATATCGGCGAGTACAGTGAATTCAATGAGAAGCGTGCCGTAGAGTGGGGGCTTTTGGAGCATGCGGATCATAAGAAACTCAATCAGATGGTGGCGGCGCTCAATCAATTTTATAAGGCTTCGCCTGCCCTTTATGAGAAAGATACCTCTTGGGAAGGCTTTGAGTGGATCAACTGCATCACACCAAACGCCTGTATGTTGTCCTATATACGAAAGACCGATGATATCAAAGATATGCTGGTGGTGGTGGCGAATTTTGCCGACGCCAGACAGGAATTTCGCGTGGGTGTGCCCTGCGAGGGAAAATATCAGGAGGTCTTTAATACGGACGATATGGCTTACGGTGGCGACGGCATTGTCAATAAGGCGGTCTGTGAGACGATCGAGACTGAGTGGGACGGCAAACCCTATGCGATCGACATGGTGAGTGCGCCCTTAAGCATCAGCATCTTCTCCTATACGCCATATACAAAGGAGGAAAAGGCAGCCATTGAGAAAAAGCGCGCCGAGGAGAAACGTCTGGCGAAGGAGGCTGAGGAGAGAAGGCTTGCCGAGGAAGAAGCGGAGCGTACGGCGCAGGCAGCTGCGGAGGCCAGAGAGCAGGCAAAACGCGCGGCGGCAGAAGCGAAGGAGCTGGCAAAACGGGCAGCTGCGGAAGCCAGAGAGAGTGCAAAGGCGGCGGAAGTGTTAGAGAAGGCGGCGGAAGCGGCAGCGCAGAAGCTACAGGAGTTGACGAAGAAGCCGAAGGCGGCAGCAAAGAAGCCTGCGGCAGCGAGAGGTGAGACAGCAAAGAGACCTGCGGCAACGAAGAACGGGGCGGCAAAGAAGTCTGCATCAGTGAAAGGCGAGACAGCAAAGAAATCTGCGGCAGCGAAGAACGGGACAGGAAAGCAGCCTGCAACAGCGAAAGGCGAGACAGCAAACCTGCCTGCCACAACAGAAAAGCCCGCAACCAAGAAAACAGCCACAGAAAAAGCGACAGACAATGAAAAATAGGAAATGGAGATTCGTATGGAGGATCAGGTTGTAGAAGAACAGATCAGGGAGATTGAGTATATCGCGTCGGATGAACTGAACGTGGGGCTGATTGAGCGCTATTTACAGGAACTGCCCGAAAAACTGCTCCGTCTGGGCGTCAGAGTGCTGCTGGCGCTGGTGGTGCTCTTTATTGGTATACAGTTCATTAAACTGATTCGCAGGATCATGCGGAAGGCTTTTGCGCGCCGCAATGTGGATGTGGGTGTGAGCCGTTTTCTGGATTCCCTTGTCAAGGCGGTGCTCTATATTCTGCTGCTCTTTATGATCGCTTCCTACTTTGGGCTGGATGCCACCAGCGTGGTGGCATTGGTAGGCTCTGCAGGTGTAGCCATCGGTCTGGCGGTGCAGGGGAGCTTGTCAAACTTTGCAGGCGGCGTGTTGATCCTGCTCTTAAAGCCGTTTAAGGTCGGAGATTATATCAGGGATGCTGCCGGAAATGAGGGCACGGTGGAGGAGGTGCAGCTTTTTTACACCAGATTGATCACGCCTGACAGACATATTGTGATCGTGCCAAACGGAACCCTGGCTAACTCGAATATCCTCAATATGAGCACTACCGAAGAACGCAGGATGGATATTAAGATCGGCATTTCCTATGAGGCGGATATCCGCAGGGCAAAGGAGGTGCTGCTTGCGGTGATAAGCACGGATCCGGGCGTATTGCAGGAGCAGGAGATGCGGGTGTTTGTCGATGAACTGGCGGACAGCAGTGTGGTTTTGTGCCTGCGCTGCTACAGTACAAACGAACTGTTCTGGGAAACAAAGTGGCGGCTGACAGAGGCGGCAAAGTATACGCTGGATGAAGCGGGTATTTCGATTCCTTATCCGCAGATGGATGTGCATCTGCGAAAAAACGAAAAATAGAAAAACCGTGGATTTTCTTGAAAAATCTCTTGCAAAATGATGCGTTCCATCATATAATAGTCATTGTTGCAGGAATAAGCTGGAATAGCGCAGTTGGTAGCGCAACTGATTCGTAATCAGTAGGTCGAGGGTTCGAGTCCCTTTTCCAGCTTTTGCCAATTTGAAAGGCTTCGCAGATGCGGGGCCTTTTTCTTGTATCAGCAGATGCGGACGATTGCGAGCGTTTCCTGAATGGAGAACAGACGGTAACATGGAAAAAACAACAGGTTCCGACCAGTGTACTATTAGTGCTGTCATGTGGAAATGAAAGATAACAGAAAAGGATAAACCGACTAAGTATTATTTCTTGGGATTTTCATAAAATAAATACCACAACAACTTGACATAATATTTTGCCATGATACAATATATAGTACGTGCAGCGGGGTAATGGCAGAATAGACATACAGGATGTTGGGGTATTTTAGCAAAGGAAATATGGGGGCGTTACGGAATGAAGATCATTAAGAGAAGCGGCGTGGAGGTCAATTTTGACTTAAAGAAGATCGTGGCGGCGATCAGAAAGGCAAACAACAGCGTGCAGGAAGAAGACAGGCTGTCGGAGGAGGAGATCGACGAGATCGCCTCTGTAGTTGCCGATCATTGTGAGGAGATGAGAAGGGCTCCCAGCGTGGAGGAGATTCAGGATATGGTGGAGAACCAGCTGATGAAGTACCGGGCATACACCATTTCCAGAAATTATATCACCTATCGCTATAAGAGAGCGCTTGTGCGCAAATCCAATTCCACGGACGAGCAGATCTTAAGTCTGTTAGAGTGTAATAACGAGGAAGTCAAACAGGAAAATTCCAATAAAAATCCCACGGTCAACAGTGTACAGCGGGATTATATGGCGGGGGAAGTCAGTAAGGATATCACCAAGCGCTTCCTGCTGCCACCGGATATCGTGGAGGCGCACGAGCAGGGCGTGATCCATTTCCATGATGCGGACTATTTTGCCCAGCATATGCACAACTGCTGTCTGGTCAATTTGGAAGATATGCTGCAAAATGGCACTGTGATCAGTGAGACCATGATCGACACGCCAAAGAGCTTTTCCACGGCCTGTAATGTAGCGACGCAGAGCATCGCGCAGATTGCCAGCTGTCAGTACGGGGGACAGAGCATTTCCCTGTCCCATCTTGCTCCTTTTGTCAATGTGAGCAGAGAAAAATTCCGTGAAAAAGTGCGCGCGGAGATGCGGGAAATGTGCGTAGACGCTACCGATGAACAGATCAACGCGATTGCTGAGAGGCGCGTAAAGGATGAGATCAAACAGGGTGTGCAGATCATTCAATATCAGGTGATCACGCTGATGACTACCAACGGACAGGCGCCTTTTATCACGGTATTCATGTATATTGACGAGGTTCCCGAGGGACAGTTGCGGGACGATTTGGCGATGATTATTGAGGAGATGTTGAGCCAGCGCATCCGCGGTGTCAAGAACGAGAAGGGCGTCTATATCACCCCGGCTTTCCCTAAGCTGATTTATGTGCTGGAGGAGGACAATGTCCGTGAAGGCACAAAATATTGGTATCTGACGAAATTGGCGGCAGAGTGCACGGCAAAACGCATGGTGCCTGACTATATTTCAGAAAAAATCATGAAACAGTTAAAGGATGGCAACTGCTATACCTGTATGGGCTGCCGTTCCTTCCTTACCGTGTATCACGATGAGAACGACCAGCCGAAGTTTTATGGCAGATTCAATCAGGGCGTGGTCACTTTGAATCTGGTGGATGCAGCCTGTTCGTCGGGACGGGACATGGAACGCTTCTGGAAGATCATGGACGAGCGTCTGGAGCTTTGCAGGCGGGCGCTGATGGCAAGACACAACAGGCTCAAAGGAACATTGTCGGATGCTGCGCCGATCCTGTGGCAGAACGGCGCGCTTGCCAGATTGAAAAAAGGGGAAACGATCGACAAGCTTCTCTATGACGGTTATTCCACCATTTCCCTCGGCTATGCGGGGCTGTGCGAGTGCACCCGTTATATGACGGGCAAAAGTCATACCGATCTCGAGGCGACGCCTTTTGCCCTCAAGGTGATGCAGTATCTGAACAATGCCTGCAAGGAGTGGCGGGAGGAGACCAACATAGATTTCAGTCTCTACGGTACGCCCTTGGAGTCCACAACTTATAAGTTTGCGAAGTGTTTACAGCAGCGCTTTGGCATCATCGAAGGCGTGACGGATAAGAATTATATCACCAACAGTTACCACGTTCATGTGACAGAGGATATCAATGCTTTTGATAAGCTGAAATTTGAGTCGCAGTTTCAGGAGCTTTCTCCCGGCGGCGCCATCAGTTATGTGGAAGTGCCGAACATGGAAAACAATCTGGATGCGGTGCTCTCTTTGATGCAGTATATTTACGATAATATCATGTACGCGGAGTTAAATACCAAGAGCGATTACTGTCAGGCCTGCGATTACCACGGAGAAATCGAGATCGTGGAGGACACGGACGGGAAATTGATCTGGAAGTGCCCTAACTGTGGCAATACCGACCAGGATAAGATGAATGTGGCGAGGCGCACCTGCGGGTATATCGGCACGCAGTTCTGGAATCAGGGGCGCACACAGGAAATCAAGGAAAGGGTTCTTCACTTATGAACTTTGGAGAAATAAAGAAATGCGATATCGCGGACGGTCCGGGGGTGCGGGTGACGCTTTTTGTCAGCGGCTGTACGCACCACTGTGAGGGCTGTTTTAATCCCGAGACCTGGGATTTTCAGTATGGGCAGCCCTTTACGGAAGCGGTGGCAGACGAGCTCCTTACGGCGCTTTCCCCGGATCATATCGCGGGGCTGACGCTGCTTGGCGGGGAGCCTTTGGAATACGCAAACTGGACGGCGCTTCTTCCTTTTTTAAGAAAAGTGAAGGCGCGTTTTCCGCATAAGGATATTTGGTGTTATACGGGCTATCTTTTTGACAGGGACATTCTGGACGACTTCTGCAAAAAGTGGGAGGATATGAAGGAGTTCCTGTCTTATTTGGATATCATCGTGGACGGGGAATTTATTCAGGCAAAGAAAAACATCAGCCTGCGGTTTCGGGGTTCGGAGAATCAGCGGATCATCGATGTGCAGGCATCTTTGCGGCAGGGACAAGTCGTGCTGTGGGAGGAGTCTTTGCAGTAGGATGATTTCGTGCTGTGAAAGAAATCCTTGTAAAGAAGGAGATTGCAATTATGTTTCATTTTGGATTTTCTTATGTAGGACTTATTTATCTTTTGATGTTGTTCATTCCCAATGGCATCTGGGCAAAACATAAACCGCTCGGATATGAAGAATATGTTGTCAAAGAAAATAAGGTGCTGCAGGGGTTTGAGAGGATCGGAGAGGTTCTTGTATGCTGCTGCGCATTGATTTTTTCCGATTTCAATATCAGACTTGATTCGTTGTGGAGTATTTGGCTGCTGCTTTCCTTTGTGCTGATGCTGCTGTATGAAGTGTATTGGATTCGGTATTTTAAGAGTGAAAAGAAAATGTCCGATTTTTACAGCAGTCTCTGCGGCGTTCCCGTGGCGGGCGCGACCCTTCCGGTCTGCGCTTTTTTCCTGCTGGGTATTTACGGAAGAAATATATTTCTGCTGATTAGCGTGATGATCCTTGGCATCGGGCACATTGGCATTCATTTGCAGCACAGGAATCGGATAATGAAAAAATAAAAGAGCGGTTTTTTCATAGTTACCTCCATGTCGGAGAATCAATTAGCGAAAGGAATAAAGCCATATGTATGATATCAATATGCTGCAGTTACTGGAAGGAGCGAAACAGGCGGAAGGGCTGACCGTTATCATTGATGTTTTCAGGGCGTTTTCTTTGGAATGCTATCTGTATGATATGGATGTGAAGCTGATTCGTCCCGTGGGAACGATCGAGGAAGCATTTTCCCTCAGAGACCGTATCAAGGACAGTATACTGATTGGCGAGCGGAAAGGCATAAAGTGCGAAGGATTCGATTATGGCAATTCACCGTCTTCCATTCGGAAAGAGGATGTGGCGGGAAAAACGATCATTCACACCACCAGCGCGGGAACGCAGGGAATCGTCAATGTCGTCCACGCGGATGAGATCATCACAGGAAGCCTTGTCAATGCGAGGGCAGTAGCTGAATACATCATTTCCAGACAGCCGCAGACGGTTTCACTGGTCAGCATGGGCAGCGGCGGTGTCAGAATAGCGCTGGAGGATGAACTGTGCGCGGCGTATATCAAGAGCATTCTGGAAGGCAGAGAATTTACGGATATGGATCAGAGGGTCAATGCCTTAAGGCATCATGGCGGCGAACATTTCTTTGACCCGGAAAGACAAAGCGTCTTCCCGGAAGCTGATTTTTATCGGTGTATTGCATATAACAAATTTCCTTTTGTGCTCGCCATTGAGAAGGACGAGATGGGGTATCTGGCGGTTAGACATAAAAGCTGACTTGAAATTTAAATTCCAATGCGGAAGTAAATTCCACTGCACTTTAAAATTTATAGAAATTACAAGATTTATTGGAGCCAAAATGCCGGGGTTCTGTTATAATTAAGACAGCTTCTTGCAAAATATCTGATTTTCGGGTATAGAAAACAGACCGCCGGAGAGTGAGTATGTTGGACTAAATTCCACCGGCAGCATGGTAAAAATGTGAAAGTCTGAATTCCATCCTGACAGCAGGTTTTGTAAGATTGTTAACGGTTATATTTGATCAGCTTAGGCGTCAGGTTGACTTCATCAGGGTCGACCGGCCTAAGCTGAAGTGCTTTCAGGACATCTTCACCGTATACTTCCAGTGCGGCAGTATAGGGTGTTTTTCCTGAAAGGCTCTCCCGGGGAGTGGAATTGATACGGTTTACGATCAGGTTCACATCCCACTGGGTAAGGAATTCAAAACTGGTGCCTTTAGGCAGTACCATGCGGAGCAGGGTATGGGCATTTTCCACACCGCCCTTCTGGCCGCTGCGCATGGGGTCACAATAATAGATGTTTGACCTTTCTATGCCGTTTATGCCAGTCTCCAGGGCATCAGGGTCACCGAACTCAGAACCCCTGTCAGTCAGGAGGATGCCAAAAAGGCACAGGAAATCATAAGTGCCAAGCTTCTTTTCCAGACGGTCGAATACGGCGCGGACGGCGCCCTTTGTGCAGCGGTTCATCAGGAAAGCGAGAAAGAGTTTTTCACGTTTTAAAAAGAAGGTCATGAGTACCTTTCCCTGCTGTAAAGAGACCGTTATCCAGATAGGTATAAAGAGTCCTGACAGACATATCCAGTTCAGGATGGTTTGTTACGATCTGGTAAGGAGTTCCCGGTACTTCCTGTCAGCGAACCTTGCATCATAGCGGTATTTATGGGCGATGGTGCAGTGGTTTATTGCTCAGGGCATCCATTACAGACATAAGGAGCTTTATCGAGGCGGTCGCAGCGTTCCCTTACAAAATCAGGGCAGGTCTGGTTGCAGGTAGGACAGGAAGAAACTTCAAGAAGAGAATAACATATTTCAAGCAGAAGAGTATTCGTTGTTTAATACAGGATTATATACAGTTTATTATGAACCGATTTTTACGTATTTTACAAAAAATAAAATTCCAGATCGTCAAATATGGTATTTAGATGGATTTTATACTTCATATCAATTAAGTATGATGGGGATAGTGAATTGGCCCAAAAGGGCTAATTATTTTAATGATCCGTCTTCTTTGGTGTTTGACACAAATTGTGATATTTTTCCACAATATCCCCATATTTTTGGAGATCCGGTAAATTTTCTTCGTATTCCGGAAGCAGTAAGAGAAAGCCCGAATAAAACAATGCTATTTGATGGAGCGGTAAAACGTGCAAAACATATGATTGACGCAAATTATAAAACTGCTGTTCCGCAATATTATAAAGGGAGAATACAATTGTTGATTCCTATATGCCTAGTCAGCGAAAGTATACCGGATTTAGCGTTGGTTGTAAGTAAAAATGAAGCTGGGAATCAATATTTGGGGCATACCTGTCTTACTTTAGATATGGCGTATAATAATGCAAGATTGATTGCGAGACCTGACAGCGCATGGCTTAAACCATAGACGGCAGTTTAAATATCTTATTTCATATGAAAAAAGCCTTGACTTTTCATATTCTATAGAATATAATTTAACAGTAGTGACGATACTATTTTTATTGATGATATATTTCAATTTACCCATTTTTTCCTATTGAACATTTTTTGTTATTGAAATAAAAAGGATTCATCTGTTTTGATGAATTCTTTTTATTTTGTAAAAATTTTGATTATCTTCCTTAATTTGGTCAGGCAAAGCATCCTTCCTTAACCAGCATTTATCTCATATTTCCGTCTTTGACCTGAACGGCGATTTGCCAGGTATCCTCATAAACAATGGTTCCCACAAAATTTGTATAAACCACATCATAAGGTTTGAAAAACAGCTCTTTTTCTTCGTCTGTCAATTGCTCATCTCTGATCAGATTCCAGCAAAGACTGAATACCCCTTTGGGATACTTTGTTATATAAGAGTTATCTCTGCCCTGTATTCTCATATACTTATAGTTCATGGGTTTCCTCTCTTTCTAACTTTCGATTTAATGTCACATAGTCCAAAATTCTTCCACCTCTTTCAGTATCTCATCGTGAGGCAGAATCGTAGCTTCCTCAATGCCAATTCCTGTTTTTTGCAGGTAATATTTGATCAGATGATACCCGACGGCATAGCCTGCGCAGTAGGGCAGTCCCACTTCAGGAAAGTTTTGCATCCTTGCCATCTCATCGCCGTATAAATAGGCGGTGATATTTTCAAAGCCTGTGGTATGCAGACCGTCATAGATGCTCTCTTTGATCAGCGGCAATAGTTCAGGATCTGTTTTGCTCACCCAAGGTCCGAGAAATGCTTCGCCATGGATTGTTGTAGCGTAGTTCTCTGCCAGCCCTTCCCCCACAAGCATCTCGCCGAGCGTGACATCATTCGTCCATTTGATATACTGGTATCGGACATTATGATTGGTTTCATGTGCAAGCGCGGCAGGGAGTTTCTTGATGTTTTTTGCAGTAGGGATAAGCCATCCCATCACAAAGCCCGGAATGCCGCCGTCCCCGCAATATCCCTCGTTCGCTTTCGTATAAGCATTGTCAGGGTTCGCCAGAAAAATGGAAAAGAGATACTCCTGCACTTTGAGTTCGATTCCTTTGTTGACAAAGCGTTCCAAAGCGTTTTCGATGGAGCTTTGACAGGCATCCCACAGATTTTGATCGGAAATGGCATCGATCCAGGGCTTTGTCGTTTCATTCACTTTGGAGGGCGCAAATAATCCCAGGCGGTTATTCGCCATGATAATGTCATATGCGCCTTCTCTGGGCGCTTTGAGGGGGATGTGATAGCAGTCCCATTTGCCCTGAAAAGGGAGCATCAATTCGTAACGGTAGATATCGTCTTTTTTCTCCTGCTCCGCCGTCATGATTTTTCTGTATACGTCGGGAGAATAAACGCTCTTTACATTCATAACAGTTTCCTTTCTTGCCTATTATCCTGCTTATTATCTTACCTGTTTCTGAGAATTTTAGCAATGGCTTTCGTCAGGGAAATGGAAATCAGTTCACACAGTATGCCCGTAATATGCTATACTTTGCTAAGAAATCAATTATTTGATTTGTGGAAGGAAAACAATCGAAATGATGGTGGAAGGAAAAGAACATGATACCGACAAGAACAGAGGCAGAAAGACTCTTGGCGGAAGCCGAAACGTGCAACCCTGGTCAGTGGGCAGACCATTGCCGTGTCGCGGCGCATTGTGCGGAAAAGATCGCGGCGGCTTGTGGAATGGATGCTGAAAAAACATATATCTTAGGACTGCTTCATGATATTGGCAGAAAGTTCGGTGTCAGTCATATGAAGCATATTTCGGACGGTTATACTTATATGATGTCGTTGGGATATGAGGAAGCGGCAAAAATATGCCTGACACACTCCTTCAGCGTTCAGAACATTCATGATTACATAGGAAGGTTCGATATCGAAGATGATAAGGTCAGGGAACTGGAACATGCGCTGGCTGCGGCAGAATACGATGACTATGACAGGCTGATCCAGCTTTGCGATTCTCTGGCAGGCAGTGAGGGTGTGCTTGATATCGAGGAGCGCATGAGTGATGTAAAAAGAAGATATGGCGCCTATCCGCAGGAAAAGTGGGATGCCAATATCAGGCTCAAAGCTTATTTTGAAGAGAAAGCCGGAAAAGAGATCTATGAGGTCGTGGAGAAGGAAACCTACAGGCCCTCATAAGATTCCTATGAAAATTGCATTATGGGGAGGACACAATGCAGGAGAGCAGACTGTTTCGCATTGTATATTATTTGTTGGAAAAAGGACAGGCAACTGCCTCAGAGCTTGCGGAGCGCTTCGAGGTCTCAGTGAGGACGATCTACAGGGATATCGATTCTTTAAGTGCGGCGGGCATTCCCATCTATGCGGAGGCGGGCAGAAACGGCGGCATCCGTCTGATGACAGGCTTTGTCCTCGATCAAGCGGTACTCTCTAAGGAAGAAAAGCAGGAGATCCTTTCCGCGCTGCAAAGCATCAATATCACCCAAAATATGGAGGAGAGTCAGACGTTACAGAAGCTTTCTGCCCTCTTTGCGCTTCCTTCGGAAAACTGGCTGGAAGTGGATTTTTCCAGATGGGGCGATCAGAAATTTGACAATGAAAAATTTGAACTGCTAAAGAAGGCTGTTATTCGCTGCAAGAGTGTGCGGATTCGCTATGCCGGCGCAGATGGGACAGAGAGGGAACGGACTGTGCAGCCCCATAAACTTGTCTATAAGTCGAAAGCATGGTATCTGAGAGCGTTTTGTATGCAAAAGCAGGAGATGCGGACTTTCAAGCTGAACCGTATTTTGGACTATGAGATTTTAGAGGAGGACTTTGTGCGGCGCAGCATTCCGGTAGAGACGGATGACGCCCCGATAGACTGTTCGCTGATCACGCTTCGATTTCCCAAGGAGATGGCATACCGAGTCTACGATGAGTTTGATAAAACCCAGATCAGAAAAGAGGAGAACGGGGACTTGATTGCCTCCGCTGCCATGCCGGAAGGCGCGTGGCTGACAGGATTTATCCTGTCTTTCGGGACGCAGGTGGAAGTTCTTTCCCCCACGTATCTGCGGGAGGAAATCGCAAAACAGGCGGAAATGATCGCAGAAAACTATAAAACCTGACACAAGGTGTCAACATATAGGCGGTATCATGGTTACAAAAAAGAACAGAAAGGAAGGATACCATGGCAAGACCGACGACAAAGGCGGACTTATTGACCGCGGCAAACGAAAACTATGAAAAATTACAGGAGATGATCGCAGGACTGACGGAAAAAGAGCTGAATACGCCCTTTGATTTTTCAAACAGCGCCAAGAAGGAGGCCCACTGGAAACGGGATAAAAATTTGCGGGATATACTCGTGCATCTCTACGAGTGGCATCAGCTTTTGCTGACCTGGGTGGCAGCCAATCAAAGAGGCGATAACTGGCCTTTTCTGCCAAAACCTTATAACTGGAAAACTTATGGCGATATGAATGTGATGTTGTGGAAAAAGCATCAGGATACAACGCTTGAGGAGGCGAAAGCCATGCTGCAAAAGTCCCATGCCGAGGTGATGGCGCTGGCGGAGACTTTTACCAATGAAGAATTGTTTTCCAAGGGCGTTTTCCCGTGGGTGGGCGGAAGTATCCTTGGCGGCTATTTTGTCTCCAATCTGTCAAGCCACTATGACTGGGCGATGAAGAAACTGAAAGCGCATAAGAAAAACTGCGCCGGGAAGTGAGGAGCACACAGATGCACTTTGTGGAGGCAAAGGGAATCTTATCTTCCCAGAACGGGATGAATCTGTATCGGGGCTGTTTGCACGGCTGCATTTACTGCGATTCCAGAAGCAGATGCTACCATATGGAGCACGCTTTTGAGGATATTGAGGTCAAGGAGAACGCCATTGAACTGCTGGAATACGCTTTGAAACACAAGCGGAAAAAATGTATGATCGGTACGGGCGCCATGACCGATCCCTATATTCCGCCGGAACTGAAACTGGAACATATGAAAAAGGCGCTGACCCTGATTTATGAATATGGCTTTGGCGTCACGGTACATACGAAGTCGGACCGTGTCTTGCGGGATCTGGATTTATTGCAGTGTATCAACGGGAAGACCAAATGTGTGGTGCAGATGACACTTACGACCTTTGACGAGGAGCTGTGCCGAAAGATCGAGCCGAATGTTTCTACGACAGGGGAGCGTGTGGCAGCATTGAAAAAGCTGCGGGATGCAGGCATTCCCACCGTTGTATGGCTGTCACCGATCCTGCCTTTCATCAATGATACGCAGGAAAACATCGAGGGTATCCTGGAACTGTGCGCGCAGGCGGGAGTTTACGGCGTGATCAACTTTGGCATGGGGCTGACGCTGCGAGAGGGGAACAGGGAGTATTTTTATAAACAACTGGACCGCCTGTTTCCGGGCTTAAAAGAAAAGTATAGTAAAACCTACGGATACCGATATGAGATCGCAAGTCCGCGCAACAGTTGTTTGCTGAAACGGTTCCATCAACTGTGTGAGGAGTATGGAATGGTTCATAATAATGATGCAATTTTTAGCTACCTGCATGCCTTTGAGGAGAAAGGGGACGGGAGGCAGATGAGCCTTTGGGATTAGGGGCAGATCAGAAGGTCTGCCCCTTTTGCTGTAGCAGAAATCAATATTTCTTTTTGTAAAAATGTTCCGCCCCCTGGATCAGCCGATAAAACACCATAGCGATCGCACACAGGATCATTATGGACGTGATCACCATACTGAGCTGAAACACCTGCGACCCATAGATGATGAGATATCCCAGTCCCCGCCTGGCGGCCAAAAATTCCCCAATGATGACACCGACCAAAGAAAGGCCGATATTGACCTTCATATTACTTAAAATAAGGGGCACAGAGCTTGGCAGGATCACCTTGGTGAGGGCATGAAAGCGGCTGCCGCCCAAGGTATAAATCAGTTTGCACATCTCGGGATCTACCTGACAAAATCCTGTGTAAAGGCTGATGATGGAGCCAAAGAGCGCCACAGAGATGCCCGCTACGATGATGGTATTGGTGCCGGTTCCCAGCCATACAATGAGAAGCGGGGCCAGAGCGGATTTCGGGAGGGCATTTAAGACGACCAGATAAGGCTCCAGAATTTCCGAGAGACTTTTACGATACCAGAGAAGCGTGGCGGTCAGGAGGCTTAAGGCAGTGACCAGAAGAAAACTGGCTACGGTTTCTAAAAGTGTGATGCCGGTGTGGGTGAAAAAGGAATGATCTGTAAGCATCTGCCAGAGGTAGCGAAGGATCCCTGTCGGACTGCTGAAAAAGAAGCTGTCGATCCAGGTAAGGCGGGAAGCGGCTTCCCAGAGACCAAGGAAGAAAAGCAGCAGGAATGCCCTGCCAAAGGCGATTTTGTGGTGATGTTTGTGATGAGCGCGCAAATAGGCTTCCTGCTGTAAAGAGACAGGCGGCGCTGACTCATGGAGTTGTCTTGCCATCGTTTAATACCTCCCATAATTCATTAAAATAGTCCTGATAGGCCGAAGTGCTGCGAATCTTTAAGGGATCTTCCCTAGTGATTTCATAATGGATGGGCATCTCGCATCTGACGCTGGCGGGACGTCCCGAGAGGACCACCACGCGGTCAGCCAGCGTAACGGCTTCAGACAGATCGTGGGTGATGAGAAGCGCCGTTTTTTCCGTTTTACGAATGATGGAAGCAATGTCCGCAGACACGGCCAGCCTGGTCTGAAAATCAAGGGCGCTGAAAGGCTCATCCAGAAGCAGAAGATCGGGACGGACTGCCATGGTACGGATCAGAGCGGCCCGCTGTCGCATACCGCCCGAAAGTTCGGAGGGCTTTTTGTCTTTGAATGAATGCAATCCGTAATCCTTTAAAAGCTTTTCAACATATTCAGTATTTTCTTTTGTAAGCGTGTGATTCAGCTCTAATCCCAAAATAACATTTTGCCAGACGGTGCGCCATTCAAAGAGGTGGTCCCTTTGCAGCATATAGCCGATCTTTAGGGCGCTATCTGCGCAGTAATCCTTTGCGGACAGTCCCCGATAAAGGATATCGCCCGATTCCGGCGCAAGGAGGCCGGCGATGATAGAGAGCAGGGTGGATTTGCCGCAGCCGCTCGGGCCCACGACCGCCACGAAGCTGCCGTCTGAAATCTGTAGGTCAATGTGAGAGAGTGCGGGCGTTTCCCCTTTCAGATTATGATAGGAAAAGGAGATATCCCGCAGAGAAAGTATTGGCTGCATAGAAAGAGGCTCCTTGTGTAGTTAACGACATCTCATTTTTCGCAGATCGAAATCTGACGGGTCGTTTACTACTGTTATACTATATTTTATGAACGGTAAGAAAAAATGTGTTCTGACTGAGCTTTTTGATTGAAATGGAGAGCGTTTTGTGATATCATCAAATTCAGATTTAATTATGATGGAGGTTGACTACATGGCGCAGTTGTGGGGCGGCCGTTTTACGAAAGAGACGGACCGACTTGTCTATCGTTTCAATGCTTCCATCTCCTTTGATCAGAAGTTTTTCCGGCAGGATATTGAGGGCAGTATCGTACATACCGTTATGCTTGCCAAGCAGGGGATCCTGACGAAGGAGGAGAAGGATGCGATCCTAAAAGGCCTCACAGGGATCAGGCAGGATGTTGAGGACGGAAAGCTTGCGATCACGGAGGAGTATGAGGATATTCACAGCTTTGTGGAGGCAAACCTGATCGAGCGGATCGGCGATGTGGGGAAAAAACTGCATACGGGCAGGAGCCGCAATGACCAGGTGGCGCTTGATATGCGTTTATACACAAGGCTGGAAGTGCTTTATACAGATAATTTATTGAAGGAACTTTTGCAGGCGCTTTTGGCGATCATGGAAGAACATGTGGAAACCTATATGCCGGGCTTTACCCACTTGCAGAAGGCGCAGCCGGTAACGCTGGCGCATCACATCGGCGCTTATTTTGAGATGTTTAAGCGGGACCGCTCCAGACTAAAGGATATCTTTTACCGCATGAATTACTGTCCATTGGGGGCAGGGGCGCTGGCGGGGACGACTTATCCGCTTGACAGAGCATATACGGCGTCGATGCTGGGTTTTGAGGGACCGACTCTAAACAGTATGGATTCGGTGTCGGACAGGGATTATGTGATCGAATTTTTAGCGGCGCTTTCTACGATCATGATGCACTTAAGCCGCTTCTGCGAGGAAATCATCATCTGGAACTCCAATGAATATCGTTTTGTGGAGATCGATGATGCCTACTCTACAGGCAGCAGCATTATGCCCCAGAAGAAAAATCCGGATATCGCGGAGCTGATCCGGGGTAAGACAGGACGGGTCTATGGGGCGCTGACAGCGATTTTGACGACCATGAAGGGGATTCCTCTTGCCTATAATAAGGATATGCAGGAGGACAAGGAGCTGACCTTTGATGCCATTGATACGGTGAAGGGCTGCATTAAGCTGTTCGAGGGCATGATTCGTACCATGAAATTTAATCAGGATGTGATGGAAAAGAGCGCGGCCATGGGATTTACCAATGCCACGGACGCTGCGGATTATCTGGTAGGAAAGGGCGTACCCTTCCGGGACGCACACAGTATCATTGGCAGGCTGGTGCTTTTCTGTCTGGAAAAGAATTGCAGTATTGACGAGCTTTCCATAGAGGAATTAAAGGCAATCAGTCCTGTTTTTGAGGAGGATGTTTATCAGGCGATCAGCTTAAGGACCTGTGTAGAAAAGCGGTTGACGATTGGGGCGCCGGGACCGGAGGCAATGCGTGAGGTCATACGGATGCACAGAGAGTATCTTGCGAAGGACTGGCAGGATGCGGATGATATGTTCGGCGGACGGCTTAGTGAAACAGAAATAGAGGACATAAGAGAGGAGTAAATTATTATGAGCGAGAAATTAAAAGTAGGAATCTTAGGCGGTACGGGTATGGTGGGGCAGCGTTTTATCGCCCTTTTAGAGAACCATCCCTGGTTTGAAGTGACGACGATCGCGGCAAGTCCCCGTTCTGCGGGTAAGTCTTATGAGGAGGCGGTCGGCGGCAGATGGAAGATGGATACACCCATGCCGGAGGCGGTTAAGAAAATCGTTGTCAAGAATGTGAACGAAGTGGCGGAAGTGGCAGCAGAGGTAGATTTCGTCTTTTCCGCAGTGGACATGACCAAGGATGAAATCAAGAAGATCGAGGAGGAATATGCGAAGACGGAGACTCCCGTAGTCTCCAACAACAGCGCTCACCGTTGGACACCGGATGTGCCCATGGTGATACCGGAGATCAATCCTGAACATTTTGAGGTGATCGAGTCGCAGAAAAAGAGGCTTGGCACGACGAGAGGCTTTATTGCCGTGAAGCCGAATTGTTCGATTCAGAGTTATACGCCGGTACTGACTGCATGGAAGGAGTTTGAACCTTACGAGGTGGTGGCGACCACTTATCAGGCGATCTCGGGTGCGGGCAAGACCTTTAAGGACTGGCCGGAGATGGTGGAGAATGTGATTCCCTATATCGGCGGCGAGGAGGAAAAGAGCGAGAAAGAGCCTCTGCGTATTTGGGGCAAGGTGGAAAATGGCCAGATCGTACCTGCCGAGAGTCCGGTGATCACTTGTCAGTGTATCCGTATCCCCGTGCTGAACGGCCATACAGCGGCAGTATTTGTTAAATTGAGGAAAAAGCCTACCAAAGAGCAGCTTGTGGAGAAACTGGTGCAGTTTAAGGGGATGCCGCAGGAACTTGATCTGCCCAGCGCGCCGAAGCAGTTTATTCAGGTGATGGAAGAAGATGATCGCCCGCAGGTGAAGCTGGATGTAGATTATGAGAATGGTATGGGAATCAGTATCGGGCGCATCCGCGAGGACAGCGTATACGATTGGAAGTTTGTGGGACTTTCCCATAATACGGTGCGCGGAGCGGCTGGGGGAGCCGTGCTGTGTGCAGAGGCGTTGAAGGCAAAGGGGTATATCAGCAAAAAATAGGTGCTGCATCATTATGCAAAAGAAAAAATTGGGAGGGGATGCCCGGGAAGCCGGGCATAAAAAGGGTGACGTGGGAGAGGTAAAAACTGACAGAAGGGGAGCGGAAGCGCTTGCGGAGGAAAATCAGGAACTGCGCAGAGAACAGAGAAAACTGCGTCTGCTTTGCGAGACTTCAAACAGTGCATTTATCTATTACAATTATCAGGAGGACAGCGTAGAGACTTTGGCCAACTGGGATCATTTTTTTGATTTTCAGGTCACACAGATCAGTGAGCTGGATAAACTCTATGAACGGGTGGAAGATCAGTATGTGATACCACTCAAAGAAGGGCTTTATCTTGAGAAGCAAAACAGGGAGAGGCAGACTTTTGAAATCAAGTTAAAAGAGAGCGGTCTCTGTGTCGAGGTGGAGGTCAATATCGTCTATGACGAACAGAGCAGACCCACTGACAAAATCATTCGTTTCAAGGATATCACGAGAATGATGGCACAGAAGGATGAACTTACCTACATGGCATATTATGATATCCTGACGGGGTTATATAACAGGAATTACTTTGTCAGGCTTTTGGGTGAGTTTCTCAGGCGTGCCGAGACGGAACACTGCAAAGTGGCGGTGATGTTTCTTGATATCGACGATTTCCGCAGGGTAAATGACGGCATCGGCATCATAGCGGGGGACGACCTGGTTCAGCTTTTTGGACAGTATCTGACGAATCTGATGAATCGAAATGTGGTTATCTCACATTTCAGCACGGATATTTATTGTATTGGTATTTATGATCCCTGTGGGGCAAGGAGTGTGGAGACCATCTACCAGGTAATCAGAGAACGCCTGAGACAGCCGTTTCGGATGACGGACGGACAGGAAATCAGCATGACGGTGAGTGTGGGTGTCGCCGAGTATCCCGAGTCTGCCACAGGGACGCTGGAGCTGATCAACTGTGCGGAAATCGTCATGTTTAAGGCGAAAAGTCAGGGCAAGGATGCGATTCAGTATTTTGACAGTATGATTTTAGAAGACTTTCTGCAGACTGTGACGATTCAAAACAAACTGAAGGAAGTTGTGTTTGAACAGAATTTTACCATGTTCTTTCAGCCGCAGTGTTATGCGGAGGATGGGAAACTGCGCGGCGTGGAAGCACTGATTCGCTGGAAAGATGAGCAGGGTGATATGATCAGCCCGGCGGTTTTTATCCCCATTGCAGAGAAGAACGGCGCTATTGTGCCAATCGGTAACTGGGTGATTGAAAAGAGCGTGCAAATTTTTGCAACATGGCGGGAAAAGTACGATTACCCCTTGGTCTTATCCTTGAATATTTCGGCAGTTCAGTGTAAGCAGGATTGCTTTATTAACAATATTTTGCAGATACTAAAGAAATACAGCGTATCGCCGGAGGAAATAGAACTGGAAATAACAGAAACGATATTGGTGGAAGATTTCGAAGAGACCAAGAAACGCTTAAGTGACTTGCGAAAAACGGGGATTCGTATTTCGCTGGATGATTTCGGTACGGGCTTTTCCTCTTTGTCCTATTTGAAAGGGCTGCCAATCGATACCTTAAAAATCGACAAATCCTTTGTGGATACGCTGCTGACAGACATGAATACGAAGATCATCACGGAATCCATTATCTATATGGTGAAGCGCCTTGGTTATGAGACAGTGGCGGAGGGCGTGGAGACGGAAGAACAGTTTGCGTATTTGCGGGAGCTGTCCTGCGACATGATCCAGGGGTATTATACGGGAAGGCCCATGCCGGCGGAGGCTGTGGAGAAGCTCTTGAAAGAGCTGACAGAGAAGGGATGACGAGGTAAGCAAAAACATGTTACTTGGCAGAACGACAGAGCTTGGTTATCTGAATAATTATTATGACAGAGACGGCAGCCAGATCCTGATCGTCTATGGGCAAAAGCATATTGGAAAGACAGCGCTTGTCAGGGAGTTTATGAAGGATCGCCCGGGTTATTACTATCTGGCAAAAGCCTGTTCCGAGAGAGAGCAGGCGTACCAGTGGGGGAGGCAGCTTGCACATGATGGCTATATCGTAGAAAAGTTCCCGACCTTTCAGGAAATCTTTGAAAAAATATCGCGGCGTGCCACGGGCAAGAAAGTAGTGGTGATCGACGAGTTTCAAAATATCGTTCGGGCCAGTGATGCTTTTATGAAGGATCTGGTGGCCTTTGTGCACAGCCAATGGAATCGGGACAACGTAATGGTGATTCTGATCAGTTCCTCCATCGGCTGGATTGAAAACAGCATGATCACCAGGATCGGAGAGGCCGCCTATGAACTATCCGGACTTCTTAAGATCAAAGAGATGCCCTTTGCCGATATTGTAGAGCGGTTTCCGAACTTTCGCATTGAGGAATGTGTGGAAGCATACGCCATCTTGGGCGGGATTCCGGGACTTTGGAATCAGTTTGACGACAGATTGACGATCCAACAGAATATTTGTCGCAATATCCTTGATAGCAACAGCTTTCTTTATGAAGAAGGGGAACGAATTTTGACGGATCAGCTCAGGGAGCCGGGCGTCTATAATACCATCATGGCATCTATTGCAGCAGGGGCGCATAAATTGAACGACCTCTATCTGCACACGGAGTTTTCCCGGGCGAAGATCAGTGTCTATCTGAAAAACCTGATTGAACTGGAGCTGGTGGAAAAGGTGTTCTCCTATGATACAGCAGGCAAGGAGAATGTGCAGAAGGGAATTTATCGCATCAGCCATCCTTTTGTAGATTTTTATTATACTTATATCTACCCGCATTTAAGCGATCTGCAGATGCTCTCGGTAGGAGAGTTCTATAATCATTACATCATGCGGGATTTCAGACGCTATGTGTCAGGCTATTTCAAGCTGGTGTGCAGACAGCATCTGGCAAGACTTGGCGAGCGGCACAGACTGCCCATTGACTGCGGTACGATCGGAGAATGGATCGGCAAGGCGGGGTCTTTGGATATCATTGCGCAGGATCAGGAAGGACGCACGCTGATCGGCTTGTGTAACTGGGAGAAACCCATGACTTATGAGGATTATGAGAATCTTCTCCTCTATGCAAAAAAAGCAAAGATAAGCGCAGATTATATCTATATGTACACGGCATTTCGGTTTGACGAGAAGTTAAATCTGGAGGCAAAGGTGAAATCAAACCTGAAATTGGTGCAGATATCGGATCTGTAAATGCATGAAAAGTGAGTGAATATGGGAAAGAGTCTGTTTATTGCGGAGAAGCCCAGCGTGGCGAAAGAGTTCGCAAAAGCATTAAAATATAATATGAAAAACCGAGACGGCTATCTGGAGTCGGAGGAGGCTGTCGTGACCTGGTGCGTCGGGCATTTGGTGACGATGAGCTATCCGGAGGCATATGACGAGAAGTATAAAAGATGGTCTTTGGAGACGATTCCCTTTATACCGGAGGAGTTCAAGTATGAGGTGATCGACAGTGTTAAGAAGCAGTTTGGCATTGTGAGCGGACTGCTCAACAGGGAAGATGTGGAGACGATCTATGTCTGTACCGACTCCGGGCGGGAGGGAGAATACATCTATCGCCTGGTGGAGCAGCAGGCAGGCGTTCGGGGAAAGGAGAGAAGAAGGGTCTGGATCGATTCTCAGACGGAGGAAGAAATCCTGCGGGGCATCCGTGAGGCGAAGGATCTCTCGGCTTATGATAATCTGTCAAACGCCGCTTATCTGCGGGCAAAAGAGGATTACCTAATGGGAATCAATTTTTCCCGAGCACTTACCCTGAAATATAGCTATTCGATAAAAAACTATCTTAATACAGACAGAGCCGTGGTTTCGGTGGGGCGTGTCATGACCTGCGTGCTGGGGATGGTGGTCAATCGCGAGCGGGAAATCAGAGAATTTGTAAAGATTCCCTTTTACCGCATCCTGATGCAGTCACAGGTCACAGGCACAGATGTCAGTCTGGAGTGGAAGGCGACGGAAGAATCCGCTTACTTTCAATCTCCGAAACTGTATAAAGACAACGGCTTTTTGCAGGAGGCGGACGCGGATGCCTTCATTGCGAAGATGGAGGAGGAGCCGGCAGAGCCTGCACGGATCGAGAAACTCGAAAAGAAGAAGGAGACCAAAAATCCCCCTCTTTTATATAACTTGGCGGAGCTGCAAAACGACTGTTCCCGTTTGTTTAAGATCAGCCCCGATGAGACGCTGCGAATCGCACAGGAGCTTTACGAAAAAAAGTTGACCACTTATCCGCGAACGGATGCGAGAGTCCTTTCTACGGCAGTGGCAAAGGAAATTTGGAAAAACTTGAAGGGTCTGCAATATTATCAGCCGACAGCGGCATTCGCGGCGCAGATCTTGGAGAAAGAGAGCTTTCGGAGCATAGAAAAGACCCGCTATGTGAACGATAAGCAGATCACGGATCACTATGCGATCATTCCCACGGGACAAGGCTTTTCGGCATTAAATGGCCTGCATCCCACTTCGGCGAAGGTTTATGAGATCATTGTCAGACGCTTTTTGAGCATCTTTTATCCGGCTGCAGTCTATCAGCGGATCGCCTTGACTGCCAAAATGAAGGGGGAGACCTTTACTTCGGCTTTCAAAGTGCTGGTTCATGCGGGATATTTGGAAGTAGCGCAAAATTCTTTTGCAAGAAAGCGCGCAGAGGAGTATACTGGAGAGGAGAGGACGGATGAGGAGCGGCAGGAGGCATCCTGCGACGCGGCTTTCATGGAGGCGCTGGGCACCCTGAAAAGGGGTGATACGCTGGATAACAAGGGCTTTGAGAAGAAGGAGGGAGAAACCTCCCCGCCTAAGCGTTACAATTCGGGTACCATGATCCTCACCATGGAGAATGCCGGGCAGTTCATCGAGGATGAGGAATTGCGGGCACAGATCAAAGGAAGCGGTATCGGTACTTCCGCCACCAGGGCGGAGATCTTAAAAAAGCTGGTACATATCAAATATCTGGATTTGAACAAAAAGACGCAGATCATTACTCCCACACTTTTTGGGGAGATGATCTATGAGGTGGTGGCAGGTTCCATCAGGCCGCTCCTCGATCCCAGACTGACGGCGAGCTGGGAAAAGGGCTTGACATTAGTGGCTTCGGGAGAGATCACGGAAGCGGAATACATGGGAAAGCTTGACGATTTCGTGACCAGAAGGACCAATGCCGTGAAACAAATGTCTAATCAGGGGGCGCTTTTTCGCAGATTTCAGTATGCGTCCCAGTTCTATCAGGATAAGGGCAGTAAAGGGAGAAAGGGTAAAAGCGTATGATCGGATTACAGGATGCGGCGATCGCATTACTTTACACATTGGAAGAAACGATCGCGAAGGAATTGTTTGCAGGACTTACCTATCCATGGGAGGCGCTTCCTAAGATCAAAGACTTCATTTTAGCGCTGGGAGAGACGCTTCCTGCCGATCGATTTGAGAAGAAAGCGGACGGCGTGTGGATCGCAAAGAGTGCAAAGGTGTTTCCGAGCGCTTACATCGGCGGCCCGGCCATTATCGATGAGGAGGCTGAGATCAGGCACTGTGCCTTCATCAGAGGCAGCGCCATTGTCGGCAAGGGCGCGGTGGTGGGAAATTCCACCGAACTGAAAAATGTTATCCTTTTTAATAAGGTGCAGGTGCCCCATTATAACTACGTGGGAGACAGCATCTTAGGTTATAAGGCGCATATGGGAGCAGGCTCCATTACCTCAAACGTCAAAAGCGACAAAACGCTTGTCGTGGTGAAAGCGGGAGAGGAGCGCTGTGAGACAGGCTTAAAAAAATTCGGCGCCATGCTGGGAGACAATGTAGAGGTCGGCTGTAATTCCGTATTGAACCCCGGTACGGTGATCGGCAAAAATACGAATATCTATCCTACGTCCATGGTGAGAGGCGTCATTGCCGCAGACAGCATTTACAAGCGACAGGGTGAGATTGCCGGTAAACAGTGAGACATGGCACGTAACATTCAATAAACCAAACAGAGAAGTTTGTAGAGGATAAGCGTATGGCGACAGATTTAAGTATTGAAAATTTTGGCTCCATGGTCGACAATGTGATAGCCGGAATCTGTTTCTTTGAGTATGAGGACGGAGACTTTACCCCCATATACATCAATGAGGGCTTTTTCCGTATGCTGGGCTATTCTCGGGTACAGGGCATGAAGTATCTTGAGAAGGTGGAGCGAAATATTATTCCGGAGGATATGCCGACTTTCAGGCAGGCGATCAGAGATGTGCTGAAAGACGACGGCGTAGTGGATACGGAGTTTCGTACTGTCACGGGCAGCGGCGGACTTCGTTGGCTGCATATCCGGGGGAATCTTTACGCCAGAGAAGGGAAAAAATATACGATTGTCACGGTGATCGAGGATGTGACAGAGAAAAAGAATGTGGAGGAAGAACTGCAAAGACAGGCAGAGCGGTTGCATATTTTGTCGGAGGCGGAAGGCGAGAAAATCATCGACTATAACGCTAAGACAGACGTTATGATCATCAGGACAAACGATGAGTATGGCATGGCGCAGGATGAGATTCACAGCAGATATATGGAGCGGTTCGATGCCACGACGATCTTCAAGGAGGATGTGGCTTATTACAAGGCGGTTCTGGAGGGGCTGCTCAAGTCCCCCAAGCATGATACCATCGAATTTCGAATCAGGCGTTTTGACGACGACTTTACCTGGTATCAGGCTAATTTGACCTCCCTTTTGGGCGCGGAGGGCTATGTGACCCGTATCGTCGGCCGTATGATCAATATCCACGAGAGAAAGATGCGCGAGATGGATCTTCTTCTGCGGGCGGAGAAGGACGCACTCACAGGCCTCTATAATCAGGGAGCAACCGAACACTTGATTCGCAGCGCGATCGAGGACAGCGCGGAAAATGAGCTCAGTGCATTGATGATCATCGATTTGGATAATTTCAAAGAAGCAAACGATCTGTTGGGACATGCCAATGGGGATCAGCTTCTGGAGCAGACAGCCGGGCTGTTAAACGATATGTTCAAGGGCGGCGATGTGATCGGGCGTATCGGCGGCGATGAATTTTTAGTCTTTATGAGAAATCTTACGACCATATCCGATGCAGACGAGATGGCGGGTGACATTGTAAAGAAAGTAAAGTATGATCTGGAATTTGAGGGACAGCCCATTCATGTGACCTGCAGTGTAGGCGTGGCAGTCTATCCTTATCATGGCGAGACCTATGAGGCGCTGTTTGAGAAGGCAGACAGGGCGGTATACACGGTGAAGGCCAACGGAAAAGAGGGATACCGTGTTTACCATGCAGCGAGCACGACCGTCTATCATGCCAATAGAAAAGGCGGCTATGATATGTCGAAGACACTTGACTTTGAGCGTAACATTGAAGATCAGGTGATGCAGCTCCTCTTTGAGGATAAGGTTCTGGAATCTGCACTGAAATCCGCCATCGAGCTGATGACGGCTAAATATCAGTTTCACAGGGGCTATATCTGCGGGAACGATTCCCTGCCCATTTCCCGTACGATCCAGTTCAGCTTGAAGGGGTATACTACGGGTAAGGAATCAGATGAGCACTATGAATTAAAGCGGGCGGTCAATGAGATTCTTTATGCCTTTTTCCCCAGTGTGACCATGATCCATGACTATGATCTGGTGGCGGACGAGATGCGCGATTTCTTCCGGTCAGAAGGAATCAAGAGTATGCTCTATTATCCGTTGACATCCAAGGGAGAGTTTCAAGGGGCCATTGTCTTTGAAAACCATGAAGACGTGCAGATGGAACTCAAAAAGAGTGAGATGGAGGAGATCCGTTCGCTGTTTCGTTTGATGGAAGCCAATATCCTGCAGATCGGGTTGATGGATCGACTGCAGAATTTTGTGGCACAGGTGGCCATTTTTGATAATCTGGACAGCTATGTCTATGTGGTCAATCCCGATACGTATGAGATTACCTTTATCAATAAAAAAGTCGTGATGAATTCACCGGATGTCAAAATCGGCGACATCTGCTACAAGGCGCTGCAGAACAGGGAGTCACCCTGTGAGAACTGCATTCTGAAAAATCTCGACAAAAAGGATGTCCACTGCCGCTGCACGGAGGAAATATTCAACTACTCCTTAAGAAGCTGGACCAGAAGCAGTGCAAGCTGGCTGGAGTGCAGGGAGGAGAACGGTCTTGCGCTGATCAACAGTTTTGATATATCGGAGTATTTTATGGGTTAACAGATCAGCCAAAACGAATCTGCCAGGCAAAAAATAACAAACATCTGGATTTTTTTTCTGTGATGTGAGACAATGGAATCGGCGGTTATGACAGGCGAATGGCCTGTTAGCAAATAATTATTACATAATCGAAAGGAGTTATCACATGATCTATTCAAAAGAAGTGGAAGAAATGTGTACAGTGGCACAGGGTGTTCACCATGGCTGTGCTCCTATCCCCGAGGAAGCAAAGTGGGTGCAGGCGAAGGAAGTGAAAGATATTTCCGGTCTGACACACGGCGTAGGCTGGTGTGCTCCTCAGCAGGGCGCTTGTAAGCTGACCCTGAACGTAAAGGAGGGTATCATTCAGGAGGCGCTCGTGGAGACGATCGGCTGCTCCGGCATGACGCACTCCGCAGCGATGGCTTCCGAGATTTTACCGGGTCTTACGGTTATGGAAGCGCTCAACACGGATCTGGTGTGTGACGCAATCAACACGGCTATGAGAGAGCTGTTCTTACAGATCGTGTACGGTCGTACACAGTCTGCATTCTCCGAGGACGGTCTTCCGGTAGGCGCGGGTCTTGAGGATCTGGGTAAGGGCTTAAGAAGCCAGGTAGGTACGATGTATGGCACGCTCAAGAAGGGCCCCCGTTACCTTGAGATGGCAGAGGGCTATGTGACAGGGATCGCTTTGGATGCAAATGACGAGATCATTGGCTATAAGTTCGTAAGCCTTGGCAAGATGACGGACTTCATCAAGAAGGGCGACGATCCTAATACCGCTTACGAGAAGGCTTGCGGTCAGTACGGACGCGTGGATGACGCGGTGAAGATCATTGATCCCAGAACCGAGTAACAGCAGAAAATTCCTGCGGAATTATCTGCGCGAGCGCTGCTTCGCAGGCTCGGAGCACATAGATACCTTTTAATATAACTAGGAGGAGAAGATAAGATGGCTTTATTTGAATCATATGAAAGAAGAATTGATAAGATCAATTCCGTACTGAACAGCTATGGCATTTCTTCCATTGAGGAAGCGGAAAAAATCACAAAAGACGCCGGCTTGGATGTATACGAGCAGGTAAAGAAGATCCAGCCCATCTGTTTTGAGAATGCGTGCTGGGCTTATACGGTAGGCGCGGCGATCGCAATCAAGAAGGACTGCAAGAAGGCAGCTGACGCTGCGGCTGCAATCGGTGAGGGCTTACAGGCATTCTGTATCCCCGGTTCCGTGGCGGATACCCGTAAGGTAGGTCTGGGACACGGCAATCTGGGCAAGATGCTCCTTGAGGAGGAGACGGATTGTTTCGCATTCCTGGCAGGTCACGAGTCTTTCGCGGCGGCAGAGGGCGCAATCGGTATCGCTGAGAAGGCAAACAAGGTTCGCCAGAAACCCCTGCGCGTCATTCTGAACGGTCTCGGAAAAGACGCAGCAAAGATTATTTCCAGAATCAACGGCTTCACCTTTGTGGAGACTGAGTATGATCCTTACACCAACGAGGTGAAGGAAGTGAGCAGAACCCCTTACTCTGAGGGCCTTCGCGCTAAGGTAAACTGCTACGGCGCAAATTCCGTGCCCGAGGGTGTGGCAATCATGTGGAAGGAGAATGTGGACGTATCCATCACCGGTAACTCCACCAATCCCACCAGATTCCAGCATCCGGTGGCAGGTACATATAAGAAGGAGAGAACTGAGGCTGGTAAGAAGTACTTCTCCGTAGCGTCCGGCGGCGGCACGGGTCGTACCCTGCATCCCGATAACATGGCGGCAGGTCCCGCATCTTACGGTTTTACCGATACGCTCGGCCGTATGCACTCCGACGCACAGTTTGCGGGTTCTTCTTCCGTTCCTGCGCACGTGGAGATGATGGGCCTGATCGGTATGGGTAACAATCCGATGGTAGGCGCGACGGTGGCTGTGGCGGTCCTGATCGAAGAAGCGGCTAAGGCAGGCAAATTCTAAAGGAATTGTTGGAATAATCAAAATATTATCAATAGTGTTTAAGAGGGAGCTTTTCAGATTGTATGACAACTTGAAAGCTCCCTTTTTGGGGGAACCTTTTTGTATAGGGATGAAAGTAGTGAGAGATTGTAAGAATACTTTTTTAAAACGATTTTTGAGCGTGTGTATCTGCATATTTGTATTGGCGGATGTGACGGTCATGGTTTGTGCAGCTGAAAAACCGAAGGAAACAAGAACGATAACCAAAACGAAAACAGAGAACGGCGTGGCAGTACGAATTGTAAGTTCCCGTAACGGAGAGGAACACGTGCTGATGGACTGTGCATATGAAACAGCGCAATTTCCGTATTATTTTGATAAATACGCCGCCCTTGATGATGAAAACGATATTTTTTATCAATTTTATTTGGATGTTCCCGACTGGGAGAAGACCGTTGATGCGGGAAACTCTGACGGGACATACACGATATATTACGTCCAGAATGAAAAATGCGACAACGGCGATCGGGAGAACGCGTTGGGATATGAAGAACACCTGTGGGTGACAGATGAGAATACAAAAATATGGAAGCGCCTGATATGGCAAAGTGATGCGCCTTATACTAGGATTGCATGGAAAAAAAGCGGGCTTTCCATCCAATATGCGGACGGAAGCAAACGCACCTGTACGGTATCGGAATTATTGCAGGACCCGGAGGAGGCAATCTATGAAAGGTGTATGCAGCTTGACTTTACCGTAAAAGAGTATGCTGTTGATACCGAAAAACAGGATGCCGCGACGGACCGTGCTTACAGGGACGCCTACTATCGGGCGTTAATCGGCGGGCAGAGAGTCAGGGCGGCAAAAGAGGGAGACGTTTATCTGAAAGAGTTCTTTGCCTATCAGGGGGATATAGAGATGGAGGACAAAACATTTTTGGATAACCTGAAAGAGAACGCGAAGTTTTATTATATGGATTTTGACGGAGACGGTTTGCCGGAACTGGTTATGGATATCATCGGTGACGGTCTGCATATCCTGAAATATCTGCCGGATGAAGATGCGGTAGAGCACTTTTTTGGCTATGAAAGGGTGCCCTATCTTCATCTGCTTGGTTCGGGGCAGGTGTATTATAAAAATGGTATGATAGCAAACCAGATGCTTTGGAGATATCAAACCGTGGATGCCAACGGGCAGGACAAGTGGGTGGTCTGCTTTATGGAGGATGCGGATTACAAACCTCATAAGGAAGATGAAGATATCTGGTGGGATACCGCCTATTGGGTCGATCTGTATGATGAGCTGGGCATGGTTCAGGTGGACGAGAAGCATTACAGGCAAATGATCGATCCTTTTTTAGAGGCAGTGGAACATGCGGTTCCTGCGAAATCATTTGAGGAGATTTTCGGGGATAGGCGGTGAAAATCTCCTCAGGTATCAGGACTGCTGTTCCTCGATCATCCGTTCAAACGCACTCGCAGGCACAGGCTTAGAATATAGGAATCCCTGCAGATAGGTAACACCGATACTGCGGATGATATCCTGGATTTCTTCGGTTTCGATCCCCTCTGCCACGGTCTGGATCGAAAGCTGACGGCACATATTTACCACGTTTTCAATAATGGCCATATCGGTCATATTGCCTTCACGGATCAGGCCGCGCACGAATTTCTGATCGATTTTCAGCACATCCATGGTAACGTCGTGGAGCAGCCCAAAAGAGGCGTATTCTGTTCCGAAATCGTCCATGGCGATTTTAAAACCAAGCTTTTGCAGTTTATCAAATTGGCAGGAGAGCATCTTCGTATCGTCGGCATTGCAGCTTTCTGTTAGCTCTACCATCACAAATCTGGGGTCGACCTCTAATTCCTTTGCTTTTGCAATCAGTTTATCAATAAATTCGCCGTCCAGAAGCTGGATGTAGGAGACATTAAAGCTTACGCTGATGTCATGATATTTTTTCTGCCACAAAGCGGCATGGCGCAGAGCTTCCTCCATGACCCAGAAACCAACCTCGCGGATCTCGCCGCTGTCTTCTAAAATCTTGATAAATTCATAGGGAGTGGCATCCGGTATTTCAGGCGTTTTCCAGCGCAGCAGGGATTCGCACTCTACGATTTTTTTGGTCTTGGCGTCCAATATGGGCTGGAAATACAGTTCAAAGCCCTCAAAATGATTATGGATGCTCTGGGTCAGCGCTTCGTGGAGCCGGCTGATCCGCAGATGGCGCTGAGAGATCTTTTCTGAAAATTCCGCGATCCACCCGCTTTTTTGTTCTTTGGCATATTCCAGAGAGTGCTCCAGATTACTCATTAGTGTATTGAAATCCGTTCCGTCCTCAGGATAAGACACAAGTCCGGCGGAGACGGAAAAACTTTTGAGACCTCGGATATTCATGCAGTAATCGTTCACTTTTTCAAAGAGCTTATTCAATTCCGACTTAGAACCGTTAGGAGACAAAATAATAAACTCGTCGCCCTGCAGACGGTAAACCCGGTCTTCTTTGTCAGCGTACTGCTCCAGGCATTCAGAAAGTGCCACCAGCACTTTGTTGCCATAGAGAAAGCCGTTCGTATTATTGATTTTGCGAAAGGCATTGATGCCAAGCAGAAGGATGGCGCCTTTTCCAGTGGTAAAGTCGTATTTTTGCATTTCATAGCCAGTCAATAGAAGGGTGAGCGGGTCATATTTATTCTGGTTGTCCAGCCGCGTCATTAGCCCTGCAAAGACAAGAGGAGTTCCGTTGTCGTCAGAAATCACGCTGCCTTTGCATTCCAGCCAGACATAGCTGCCATATTTATTTTTTGCGCGGTACTGGCAGCTGTGACGGGTGGAGGCACCGGAAAAGACGGCTTCGATATCTTTGAGGTACGCGGCACGGTCATCAGGATGAATATGTTCCATCCATTTGGGACCGGCTTCCTCTATGTATTCTCCTTCCAGACCAAAGTAGTCCACACTGTTTTTTGACCAGCGGGACAAATCGGACTGCATATCGCAGACATAGATATAAATATTGTCAGACGCGTTTGCAAAGGATTCAAACAGTTCGTTCTTCAAAATATCATGTGCCATATGCGGGGACTCCTTTCAAGGAAAGTGAAAATCTGTTAAAAAGTGGCTTTTAATGGTACTATTTTACCACAGATTTGGTAAAATGGAAATCAGAGAAAACAAGAGAGTGGCTTGAATCGGGGGAGAGAGCTTATGAGGAGTCGGTATGCTTTTGCAGAGGTACTTTTGTTGTGTCTGTTACTTTTTTGCGTTATGGTTAGTGCCAGCAATGGGGAGACGCCGCAGGATGAGAAAATGGAAATTCCCATAGACTTTCCTTTCTGTGGCGAGGAAAAGGAGCACGGGCTGGCTCTGGCAGCTCTAGAGGAAGGGCAGAATACTTATGAATTGCTTCATTATGACGGAGATGGAAAGGTCATACAGAAGATCTTTTGCGGGAGGCTGACAGAGCCTGTCACGTTTTCTTATGACGGACTGGCGTATATGTCCAGGCATGATCTTGAAATATTTTCTGATGGCGGCGATAGGGGGCTTTTGTTGATTTGGCAGGACGGGATGTTTTCCAGAAAGCCCATCGACATACCAAGATATGAGGAGTGCCGTGGATCAGCCATGCTTACGTTGGCGGAAGATGAAGAAGTTTTTCAAAAGGATCTTTATCATTTGAATGGCAAGAGCCGTACTGTAGAGAAGGTGAGAAGTTATATATTTTGGAAAGACACGACAAAGCTAAAAATCTGGGATGAAACCGAGAATCAGTATATTTTTATAGGCCGCCCGCGGCTGGATGCAAATGGAGATCCTGTAAATAAAAAATATTTTGACTCCCTTTTATGGGATGGCCGCCCGCCATCATTGGGTTACGGAGAGACGAATACGATTCATACATGGGTCGGAGAAGAACCGGAGCCTCAGGAGGAGGAGACTGTTGCTTATAACGGTTATGAGCATGTGAGGAATTATCTGAAAGACTATCCTTCATGGCATACGGAAGAATATGAGAGCCGGGAGGCGCTTCTTACAGACTTCGGGTTTGGGGATAGCGAACCTGTGTACCAGTATTTTGATGGGAGCGGCAAATTGAAATTGGAATTATACATGGATGAAGTCCGGGAGCAGGCGTGCGGTTTGGTCTATACAGATCAGGCTTTTACCCTGTGTTGGGTCCCTGAGGTGGAATGGAACGGCGGCGATCCGTATACCTTCCGGTCAGTGTATGGTACGACAGGGGAAGAACGGGAAAATGTGAAAGATTACGAGGAACATATAGAGTACAATGCCTTCGGGAAGCCAGAGCTTTTTGTGTCCAGAGGAAGGGTCGAGGGATGGTTGATGGAGGATGAGATGCAGGATATCCTGCGCATAGAATTTGCTTATCGGGAGGACGGCACGCTGTATTACAGGGAATACTATCATTCACATCAGGTGTTTATGACTACATTGCGGCATATGGCCGGTTATTATGATGTGCATGAGCGGGTGAGCTTTGAAGAAGGTTACTTTACCCACGGTAAGCTGGAATACTATTATATTTATGAGGACCGGGATGGCAGGATCGCGGATAAGCCGGCCTATATTTTGGAGATTGACTATAATATGGGGACATTGTTCCCGCGAATGATCAAATGCCGATAGATTTCCTTGTGTTCCCCTGCAGAAGCGTGTATAATAAATAGCAAAGTGTTCGTGAATGGATTTTTGTGAAAATGGCAATACTCGGTATCAGAGGACGGCAGAGAGTGTATGGTTTTGCATACTGCTGCACCGCCAAAAGAAAGGAGTATAGACCATGATACTGACGGAAAAAGAGACAACAGCATTGCGCGACTTGCAGACACAGGAAAAGTCCTGTATCACAAAGTACGAGAAGTACGCTGCACAAGCGAGGGATACGGAGCTGCAGAGCCTGTTCCGCACATTGCAGCAGGATGAGCAGAAGCATTATCAGTCGATCGGGCAGGCGCTTCACGGCAATGTGCCGGGCTGCGACTGCAATGATTCGCAGGGTAAGGATTATGCGCCGAAGGGCACATACAAGGATGGCGCAAACGCAGCGGACAAGGAGCACGACTGCTTCCTTGCCACGGATTGCATCGGCACGGAAAAGCTGGTTTCGAGTGAGTACAATACCAATGTCTTTTCCTGTGACAACTCCGGCTTGAGAAAACTGCTTGCCGACATTCAGATCGAGGAGCAGAACCATGCCGAGATGCTCTATAAGTATAAACAGGTAAATGCGATGGCGTAGGCGCCGATCGTCGGGGAATCTGACAGGAACAGGAGAGATTCTTCTTATGAGGAATTTCTCCTATTCATCAATTATTGGGACGAAAAACGGTATGTATGAAGGTTTGGTTATTTTTCAAATATTGATGGTGTTGGGGTGCTTTTTCTTTATCATCCTGATGTCGAGGCAACGTGAAAGCGTGCTTTCTAAGCTGATGCTCTGTATTGGTTTTTTTGGTGCGATTCAAAATGCAGGATATCTTTTGGAGATGTTGTCAAGGGATATCGGAGAGGCAATGATCGCCGTGCGGGTGGAATTTATGGGAGGCGTTTATATCAGCACCTTCCTTTTTATCTTTGTGGCGACTTATTGCGGTTATCGGATTCCGGCGAAGGTGGAGGCGGCAATGTTTCTGCTGGATACCTTTGCCCTCCTTTGTATCTGGGGATATCGTTACACGCCCCTTTATTATACGCGGGTATCGTTTGTGACGGAGGGGCTGTTCCCCCATCTGATTCTGGAAAAAGGTCCTTTGCACTATGTTTTCTATGTACATATGCTGATTCATATGATCGGGTGTCTGACCATGACGATCCTGGCGAACAGGCGGACGGGAAAGGGCAAGTGGAATGTTAACCTGATTGCGCTGGGAATTTGCAGTATATTTCCAATTCCCGGATTTATATGCGATCTCTTTCAGTGGATCGAAGGTTATGACGCTGTGCCGGCATTTGAAGCGCTTGGCATTATATTGTTTGGTATCGTGATTATCTTTTATCATATCTTTGACATTGCTGTTTCGGCACATGAGGAAATCATCCGCACATTGGATGAGGCTGTGTTGATCGTGGATGCAGACGGCGGTTTTGTGGAGGCTAACGATAAGGCGAAAGAATTGTTCAGAACCCTTGCAAATTTCCATAAAGGAGAGCGCATCTGCAGAGAAAATCTGCGGGATGTTTTTATAGCCGACAATTATTTTGAACATATCAGCTGTAACCATCATTTTGAAGTACATGCCAATAAAATTTGGAATAATCGTGCGCTTGCCGGTTATGCCATCGTGTTTTTGGATATTACGCAGAGCCGCAAGCAGATCGAGCAGATGCAGCTGTTAAAGGCGAATGCGGAAAAGGCAAACAGAGCAAAGTCCGAGTTTTTGGCGAGAATGTCCCACGAAATCAGGACGCCGATCAATGCGGTGCTTGGTATGAATGAGATGGTGCTTCGGGAATCGAACGAGGAGGACGTGAAAAAATACTCCATGGATATCAAGTCCTCGGCGCATGCGCTCCTCGGTATCATCAATGATATTTTGGACTTTTCTAAAATCGAGTCGGGTAAGATGGAGATCGTGCCGGCAGAGTATGAATTCAACAGTATGTTAAACGATCTGTATAATATGTTTTCCCTGCGGGCACAGGAAAAAGGGCTTATGTTTGATGTGTCGGTGGATTCGGCGTTGCCTTCAAAGCTTTACGGTGACGATTTGCGTATTCGTCAGGTGCTCAGTAATTTATTGACCAATGCAGTCAAATATACCCGTAAGGGGACGGTCACTTTTGAGGTAGCGGGAGACCGTGACGGTGCGGATGTGATCCTGCATTTTGCGGTGCGGGATACTGGCATTGGTATCAAACAGGAAGATATCCCCAAGCTTTTTTCAGCCTTTGAGCGCATTGATGAGGAGAAAAACCGTGATATTGAGGGTACGGGACTTGGCATGAACATTTCCTTGCAGCTATTGAAGCTGATGGATACCGATCTGCGGGTAGAGAGCGTCTATGGAGAAGGAAGCAAATTCTTCTTTGATCTGCGGCAGAGGGTTATGAGTGAGGAACCGATCGGAAGCTTTCAGGAGCGGGCGAAAAAGGCAGCCAGAGAACATTCCTATCGCGCAAGCTTTACTTCTCCGGAAGGAGAGATCCTTTTGGTGGATGACAACCGCGTCAACAGAAGGGTCTTCTGTGGCCTTCTGAAACAGACAAAGGTGCAGATCACGGATGTGGGGAGCGGCAGAGAGTGTCTTGATCATGTCAGACAGAAACACTATGATATGATTTTCCTTGATCACATGATGCCGGAGATGGACGGCATGGAGACCATGAAGCGGATGAAGGAGATGGAGGATAATCTCTGCAAAGATACCCCGATCATTATGCTGACGGCAAACGCCATTATGGGCGCCAAGGAACAGTATCTGGCGGCAGGGTTTGATGATTTTCTGGCAAAGCCCATCGATCAGACGAAATTGGAGAGGCTGATGATGCACTGGATGCCGCAGGATAAGGTACATAGTAATACATAGGGGAAACGCAGGCGGCCAGTCCGGTGAACCCGCGCTGGTGAAAGCAAAGTAAGAAAGGAATGCAATGAGTTATTATTTGGTAGATTTTGAGAATGTAAAAAAGGACGGACTGGACGGGATCCATCTGCTGGGAGAGGATGATCAGGTCTGCATTTTCTATTCGAAGAATGCAGACAGCATCTCCTTCGATCAGCACAGGCGGATCATGGAGTCGAAAGCAGCCATCGAGTTTTGCAAGGTGGATGTGGGCAGCAAGAATGCCCTTGATTTTCAGCTTGCCACGCAGCTTGGCTTTTTGATCGCTAACCGTACGGCAGATCAGTATTACATCGTCAGCAAGGATAAGGGCTTTGACATCCTCGGCGGATACTGGAAGGGCAGAGGGGTTTCGGTAACGCTGATTGCGGATATCTCGGGCAAAAGTCATGACCATGAGACGCAGGAGCTGCGAGCAAAATTATCGGAAAAACTACAGGAGATTCTCAAGGAAGAAAAGGATGTCAGCGTAAATGAAGTGCTGAAGATCGTCCAACAGTATAAAACGAAGCAGGGCATTATGAATGCGTTGACAAAGAAATATCCAAGCAAGGACAATAAGAAGTCAAGTCGGATTTATAGGGCGATCAAACCGCTTTTGTCGGATAAGAAGGGGAGTTAAAGCGCATATTAAAGGATATGCAGGATGAAAAGATGGGAGATTAAGTATATGAAAAAAATGATTTCAGACAAAATTGGAAAGAAACTCATACTTATGACACTTTGCGTTTTCGTGACGATGCTTGGCATGGGCTGTGGAGAGAAAAAGGAATCTTCGGACAATCTGGAGGGTTCCCTGACGGATATTATGGCATCCCTTTATGAAAATGCGCAGCTAGACGCAGGGTTTCGGGAGGCGTTGGACAGTTTTGAGACGGTGGAATTGACGGACGATCTGGAAATCAGTATTCTTGGCACGGATGAAATCACTTATACGGAGGGTGTGGTTTCCATGCCGATGATGTCTTCCACGGCTTTTCAGTGCGTGCTTCTGCGGGTGGACGATGCGGATGTGGAGACAGCGAAACAGGCACTGAAAGATAATGCCAATCCAGATAAATGGGTCTGCGTCAGCGCGGAGACGACACTGATTGAGAGCCGTGGGAATGTGATCTTCTTTATTATGAGCGGCAAGAATGAGGCGTATGCGCTCAATGAGGCGTTTCAGAAGCTGTAGACTAAGGCAGGGGCAGGTATTACATTTTGCAGATTATGATTTTGTAAAAAATAGAGTCGGAAACGGCTCTGTTTTTTTGCGGGAAATGTAGTTTATTTTAGGAGGTTATGGTATCTATCAAGAATAAGGAAATACTAAAGATACCTTGCACATAAAAAGAAAAAGGTGTAAAATGCACTTTGCGTTCTGTTGGATATTTTTGCACAAATTACTTTGCGTACTATATAGAAATATGTAGAAAAATACTTTGCGTATTGTGGAGGCGCTCTATGGAAATAAAAAGAAAGATATATGATAAAATGCTGGAATGGAAACAGACTTGCAACGGAAGTAAAGCGCTTTTGATTGAAGGCGCAAGACGTATAGGAAAATCTACCATTGCAGAAGCGTTTGGGAAGAATGAATACAAAACCTTTGTAGCGATAGACTTTAATAAAGCCCGCCATATATGTTTGCGGCGGTATTTTCCTAATTTTCGTCATTTTTTTTCGGCAGCATTTTGACAAGAACCAGCGTGTAGGCAACCGTGATCGCAATCAAAATCAGGCAGTGTACTATATGCATTTCTTTAGACAACCCTTCTCCATTGGCAAAGGTACTGAGCGAGTTGATGGCAGAGTGGGTGAGGATGCAGGGGAGCAGGCTGTTGCCGCGATGAAACAGCAGGACAAACAGGAAGCCGACCGCAATCGCAAAAATGACCTGACACAGATTTTCCGTCAGGGTCATGCCGCTGCCGTTTAGCAGATTGATGATATGCCCGATGCCAAAGGTCACGCTGGAAATAATGATTGCCTTAGAAACACTTTCTTTGGCGATTGCCTTGAACAGGAACCCGCGAAAGATCACTTCCTCAAGGAATCCGACGCAGAGCATGGCAACGATACGGCAGACCGTACCGGTAGGTGAGTAGTTGAGGGCAATACCGTTCCAGAGATTTCCCGTAGCCAGTAAGATAAGCGGTATGTAGTAGAGAAAACGACTGGCGGGAACCAGAGAGCGGCAAAGCCCGTATCGCTCGAATAAGCCGTTCTTTTTGAGAAACACAAACAGAACAGCGGTTTGTAAGATACAGAAAGCAGCGGTTGCTGCGTATTCAATGCCAATGATTTCGTTGAGGGAATTAGCAAGGGACTGCACGAAGCAGTAAATCACGATCCAGACAATCGCAAAAGTCAATTTATTTTTCTCATATAATTTTTTCATCTCTCATTTTCCTTCTGTGCGGCCAGAACCGCGCCCGTATATACCCGTTTCAGATGCTGCTTGATCAGTTCTTCCTCATATTCCAAAGAATGATTGGCGATGATGCTGGCATAGCCGTGCACAAACATCGACAGTGTGATAAAAATCTCCTTTGTCTGTGCCAGATTCATATGCATCGCCTTCTGCATGGTCGAAAGAACGGGAGCAAGCTCCTCGGCATCGATCATTTCCAACAGACTGTTTTCGGCGGCATAGCCGGATTGAAACAGAAAGCGGAACAGATGCGGTTCTTCCACGGCAAAACGGATATAATTGATGCCGATGCCAAGCAGGATTCCTTCTTTGGACTCGGAAACGTTCAGTAGGTACTCTGAATGATAGAGATTGGCTTTGGCGTAGGCTGCCTGCTTCAATTTCGCGATGGTCGCAAAATGGTACATAACGGGCTGGGTGGAGCAGTTCAACCTTTCAGATACGGTTCTGGCGTTGATTTGTTCTGCGCCTGTATCGCGGGCGATCGTAAACGCAGCATCTATTACCATGTCTTTTGTGATTTTTGGTTTGGGTGGCATGTTTTCATCCCCTCAATATATAATTTACGTTATATAATGAGAATTATATATTGATTAGAAGGATTTGTCAAGGTAATATAAGAATGATTTAGGCGAACGAAACGCAAAGTTGACAGAATGAAACCGCAGATTGGTGGCCTTTTTGCATGTCAGACGGTAGAATGTGTGAAAAGATTTGAATAAAACGGAGGTGTTCAACAACATGACATTAGGACAAAAGCTAAAGGCATTATTAAAAGAAAGCAGGATGACGCAGGAGGACTTAGCGGAGCAATTGGAGGTATCCCGTCAGGCTGTCGGGAAATGGGTCAATGATAAAGGGATACCCGAGGTAGGGAAGCTGGTACAGATCAGTGATCTATTCGATGTGTCGCTGGATTATCTGCTGAAAGAAGACGGTACGGAAAAGAATGTGCCAAGCACGGCGGAAACAGGCGCATCAAGACAGGTGGCGAGAAACAGCGGGTATTATGTCAGCAAAGAGATGCTGGACGGATATCTGTCCTACGGCAGACAGAGAGTAACGCAGATTACGATGGGGATCGGTCTTTTTTTCTTGTCGAATGTTTTTGACTGTTTTGGCAGTGATAACAGGTTTTTGTCAATGCTTTACTGGTTGACGATGATAACGGGCGTGTGCATGATCATCTGGTATTTTTTGCAGACCAGAAAATATCAGGAGATCAGGAGGAAACACCTTTTATTTGATGAAAAGGTTTTTACAGAGTTTCAGGAACGCCGAGAGAGCAGGCGAAAGAAATATGCGGTCATGATGATTGTGGGCGTGGCCATTCTGCTGGCAAGTCCTGAGATGGAAGGCTATATTATGAGTTGTTTCGGACGGACAGTTGGTCATGTTTTGGGATGGATAGCAGATACGATATGGCCGACGCTAATGATTTATGCAGGGATGTCGATGTACAATGACAGCATCATTGTGAAAAATGCGGAACATGGCACGAAAGAGGGCGGTTGAATCTGTATGGCTTTGCCAGTCACGGAAATAGCAGTTTTGACAGATTTTGTAATGAATGGAGGACAGCAGATATGATTCAGAATCATTATGGCAAAATAGGAGGTTTGTTAGTGGCGCTGTTATGTTTTTGCGTGGGATGTGCCGCAGGACAGGGAGAAAAAGATGTGAGAGAAGAACTTAATAATCTGGCGGAAATCAGAATCTATACGGCGGCGGATGGAAAACTGATTCAAACAATCACGAATGAGGAGCAGTTGTATCAATATAGTCAAAGCACTCTTTTGGAGGATTTAAACATAGAAGAACACCAAAGGGAATTAGAGGAAGCGTTGGAGGGAGCTAAAGGGCAGTATGAGCTGGTTTCCTATAAGTATCCTGCCGCACGCTTCGGTGGCAAGGAACTGGAAGAAGTCATGACCCTGACTTTGTATGAGGATAACAATATTGTAAAGCTGACAGTGGCGGATGGAAGTATTAAATCCTTTTCCCTGCCGGAGGAATTACTGACTTTTTACAATGAGGTTTCTGAGGAGGATATGGCATTTTATCGGTCATTGGCGGAATGAAAAAGGTGAAGGCTAGTGCGCCTTCACCTCTTTCCATAATTCGTTGTAAAGGGAATCCCCGTCTTCCCCGAGATAAATATAGGTCTCCAGATTCTCATACTGCGACAGATCGGGAAAGGCGATTTCGGAGTATTTGATGCTTTCATCCTCGATCAGTTCTCTGGCAGCCACATTCGGGGTAGAATACGTAATATAATCAAAATTCATCAGTGCGATATCCTCGCGGCACATAAAGTCGATAAATTTTTCTGCATTTTCCTTGTTGGGCGCATTTTTCAAAATCACCCAGGCATCGATCCAGACATTAGTGCCTTCCTCGGGAATCACATAGACCAGATCGGGATTTTCTTTCTGGGTATAGATGGCCTCCCCGGAGTAGATCACACCAATGGCGGCTTCCCCGCCGATCATCTTGTCGCGTACCTGATCGACAACGTAAGCCTGCACCAGAGGCTTTTGCTCGATCAAAAGATCCTTTGCGGCGGTCAGTTCATCGGGATCGAGGGTATTCATGGAATCCCCGTTCAGCTTTTCAGCCACCATAAAAGCATCGCGCACGGAGTCCTGCATCAAAATATCATCCGCGTATTTTTCATCCCAGAGCTGTTCCCAGCGGGTGATCGGCTCATCCACCATGGTCCGGTTGTAGAGGATGCCGACGGTGCCCCAGCAGTAGGGGATGGCATATGTATTGTCGGGATCGAAGCCTCTGGCCTGTTCATAGTACTGCGCGCCGATATTGCTTTTGGCGTTTGGCATGTTATCATAGTTTATTTCAGAAAGCATCCCGTTCTCGATCATGCGGCTGATCATATAATCCGAAGGACAGGCGATATCGTAGGCAACAGCGCCTGACTCCACCTTGGGGTACATACTCTCATTCGTCTCAAACTCGTCGTAGATCACCTCAATGCCGGTTTCTTCTTCAAACATGCGGATGGTTTCAGGGTCGATGTATTCGCCCCAGTTATAGACGATGACCTGCCCGTTTACGCCTTTGTTCGATGAGGCACAGCCGCACAGAAGAACGGAAGCGGTCAGTGCCAGCATGACCATGATCCATTTTATATGAAATCTTTTTTCTTTTCTCATTTCTTTTCCTTCTTGTCAGGTGACAGATTGATCAAAACCAATAATGTCAGAACCGTCACAAAGATCAGTGATGAGAGCGCATACATTTCCGGTTTGATCCCTTTTTTGATCTCCGTGTATATTTTGGTGGAAAGTGTATCCACGCCGACGCCTTTGGTAAAGTGGGTGATGATGAAATCGTCAAGCGACATGGTAAAAGCCATCAAAAACCCGGAGAGGATGCCCGGTAACAGGTCCGGAAACACCACTTTAAAAAAGGCGTTCAAATGCGAGGAGCCAAGGTCGAGCGCCGCCTCAAAGGTGCTCGGATTCAATTGCTTCATACGGGGCATCACACTTAAGATCACATAGGGGATATTAAAGGTGATATGTGACAGTAAAATGGTGCCCATGCCGAAGCGGATGCCCAGACTGATATAGAGCAGCATCAGGGAAACGCCCGTGACAATGTCTGCATTCAGCATGGGAATGTTGGTGATCCCCATGAGGATGGATTTGGCCTGCCGTTTCATGCCCGTCATGGCAATGCAGGCGATGGTGCCGATGACGGTGGCGACCAGAGAGGAAACCAGCGCAATCACCAGCGTGTTGAACAGCGCTCGCAGGATCTCCTCATTTTCAAACAGGGCGATATACCATTGGATGCTGAAACCGCCCCATTTTGCCCGTGTTTTGCTCGCGTTGAAGGAAAGCACCATCAGGGTGCCAATGGGAGCGTATAAAAAGAGAACGATCAAGGCGATGTATATCTTTTTGGCTGCGTTTTTCATAGCATGGAGCCCTCCCCGTCCTTGTCAAAGATGGCGGATAACACCATATTGATCAGAATAAAAATCATCAGCACCATCGACAGGCCGCTGCCCAGATGCCAGTTGGATGTCTTAGTAAATTCAAGGTCGATCACGTCACCGATCAGCAAAAGCTTACCGCCGCCAAGCAGCGAGCTGATGACAAAAGTCGTGAGCGCCGGAATGAACACCATGGTAATACCGCTGATAATGCCCGGGATCGAGAGGGGCAGAATGATGCGGAAAAAGGTATGTATGTGACCGGCTCCCAGATCGTGGGCGGCGTTGATCACATTACCATCTATTTTTGCCAGCGCGTTATATAAGGGCAGGATCATGAAGGGCAGAAAGTTATAGACCATGCCGAGAATGATCGCCGCCGGCGTATTGATGATCTTTAAGGTCGGCAGATGCAGGAAGGAGAGCACGTGGTTGATGACGCCGTTTTTTTCCAGCAGCGTCTGCCAAGCCAGGGTGCGCAGCAAAAAGTTCATCCACATCGGCAGGATAAAGATCAGGATGATAAAATTATGCCGCTTCACCTGCACCTGCGCCAGGATCATTGCCAGCGGGTAGGCAAGCAGGAAACAGATAACGGTGCTGACAAGCGAGAGCAGGAGGGAGAGGCGCAGTGCCTTTGCGTGTCCCGCCGAAGCAATCGCCGTGATATTGTCCAGGGTAAAGGCGCCTGTTCTGTCAGTCAGACCGTAGTAGACAACCATGCCCAAGGGCACGATAATGAAAAGACCTGACCAAAAAAGATAAGGCACAGACAGCCAGTTTTTCTTAGATGTCAATTGCAACAGCCTCCTCGTCTTCAGATTCCGGTTTGTTCATGATCTGGATATTAAAGGGATCCACCTGAATGCCCACTTCTTTTCCGACGGGGAAAAGAGTCGTAGAGTGCACCAGCCATTCATATCCGTTTGCTGTGACTTCCATTTCATAGTGCACACCCTTAAAAATAAGGTGTGTCACAACGCCCTTTATGATGCCGGCATCCGGTTCCACCAGTATCACGTCCTCAGGGCGGATCACTGCGTCCACAGGTTTGTTTTCCCCAAAGCCTGTATCTACGCAGGCAAAGCGCGTACCTAAAATTTCCACGACCTCATCTTGGATCATGGTGGCGTGAATGATGTTGCTGTCCCCGATAAAGTCCGCCACAAAAGCGTTCTCCGGTTCATTGTAGATGGATTCCGGGGAGCCGATCTGCTGGATATAGCCCTGGTTCATGACCACAATGGTGTCAGACATGGTGAGGGCTTCCTCCTGATCGTGTGTCACATAAACAAAGGTGATGCCAAGCTCGTTTTTCATACGGATCAGTTCGTACTGCATTTCCTGACGAAGTTTTAAGTCAAGCGCGCCAAGCGGCTCATCCAGAAGAAGGACCTTCGGTTCGTTAACGATGGCTCTGGCGATGGCGATACGCTGCTGCTGACCGCCGCTTAAGGAGTCTGGCATCCGGTTTTCATAGCCTTCCAGATTTACCAGCTTAAGTGCATAGCGGATCTTGTCGTCTATGTAACTTTTCGATTTTTTCTTGATCTTTAAGCCAAAGGCGATGTTTTCCGCGATCGTCATGTGCGTAAAGAGGGCGTACTTTTGAAAGACTGTGTTCAATTGTCTTTTATTGGGCGGAATGCGGGTGATATCCTGCCCGTCAAAGACCACACGACCCGTATCAGGATTGGCGAAACCGCCCAAAATGCGCAGAGTCGTGGTTTTGCCGCAGCCGCTGGGGCCGAGCAGGGTGACAAATTCATTTTCGTGGATGGACAGGTTTAATTCATCCAGAACCATCTGTCCGTCAAAGGATTTGGAGATGTCGACCAGTTGAATCAGTTCTTTATTCATGAGAGTGAGTCCTCCAAAGGATAAAATATAATTTTAGAAGTTCGGCGGTGTGCTGATCCATAAAAAGACAGCGCCGCTTTTGGTACCTGCTTTCATATAATGTTCCGAATCCGGTCTGAAATAGAAGGTGTCGCCCTTTTTTGCGCGGATGCTGCGGTTGCCAAGGATGACGGTGAGAGAGCCGGAGAGTACATAGCCAAATTCCTCTCCCTCATGCGGCTGATCGGGATAGGTGGAACCACCTGCCTCCAGTGTCACGCGGATCGGTTCCATCATATTCTTTTGCGCGTTTGGAATGATCCACTCGATCTTATTGTGGAGTTCCGTATCCACCTTCTCAAAGAAGTCCTCCGGGCGAAAGACGATCTGCTCATCGTCCGCATCGTTGAAAAAATCTTTTAAGCTAGTGCCAAGACACTGCAAAATGTCGATCAGCGTAGCAATCGAAGGCGAGGTCACGTCATTTTCCAACTGGCTGATAAAGCCTTTGGAGAGTTCACAGCGATCCGCTAATTCCTCCTGCGTCAATCCTTTTTTATTTCGCAGTTCCCTTATTTTGCTGCCGATATCAGTCTTACTGCCTGAACTGTCCATTGTTTTCTCCGTTTGCCAGTGCTGTCGATCAAAAATGCTGCTTGGGAAGCCTGCAATTCAGTAAAAATAAACTAAAAGTTTACAGATGCTAAACACGTACTGCATCTCATTATACAGCAATGCTTTTGTATGTCAATGGAAAATGTAAAATAATATCAAAATTTAAGGATTAACAAGAGGAAGATAATATGGTAAAATATTTGATAATGATTCGAAGGACTGGAAAAGTACGGCTTAAGTCGCTAAGGCAAAGGTTTGCGGAAACGTGATGAGGTTTCTTAAAATATTGAGAAAGGGCATGGTTACGGCGATGAGTCAGGATAAATATGTGGCTTACGTGTCTACTTACACGACGGCAAAGGAAGATAATTATGGCATCAAGATCTACGACGTGGATTTGAAACACGGCAGGATGACCGAGAAGAATCAGGTGGAGATTACAAATTCTTCGTACATTACCATTTCCCACAACGAAAAATACCTCTATTCCATTACGGATTTCGGAGTGGAGGCTTATAAGATCCTGCCGGGTGGTGATTTGGAAGTCATAAATGAGGGATCGATCAACGGTATGAGAGGCTGTTATCTGTCTACGGATTATGAGGATAAACTTCTTTTTGTGGGCGGATACCATGACGGCAAAATCACGGTGCTTCGCCTGCGGGAAGATGGCGGTGTCGGGGAAATCACGGACGAGGTGTATCACAAGGGGCTCGGCAGCATTGCGGAGCGGAATTTCAGACCCCATGTGAACTGCGTAAAGATGACGAGGGACAATCATTATTTATGCGCGGCTGATCTGGGGCTTGACCATGTGAACGTCTACCGTGTGGATCATGAAAACGGAAAGTTAAAACCCATCGACATGATCAGAAGTGAGCAGGAGTCGGCGCCCCGCCATCTGAAATTTTCCAAGGATGGCAGCATTCTCTACATTGTCCATGAACTGAAGAATTATATTGATGTCTATACTTATAAGGAAATAAACGGCAATCCGGAGTTTGAGAAAATTCAGACCATTTCTACGTTGAATGACTATCACGCGGGCGGCTCTGCGGCCAGTGCCCTTAATATTTCCGATGATTTTAAGTATCTCACCAGTTCTAATGCCGGAGATAACAGTGCAATTATTTACAAGATCGACCAGAAAACGGGGATGCTGGAGAAGGTGTTGTGCCTGCCTATCAGCGGGGATTATCCCAAGGATGCGGCGCTGTTTCCCGATAATAAACACCTGGTTTCTTTGAATCATGAATCAGATTCGATGACGTTTTTCAATGTGGATATGAAAAATGGACTTTTGGTGATGAACGGTAGGGAAATCAAGGTGGAACAGCCAAACTGCATCATCTTCCACAAGCTGGCGCAGTAGGCGTTTTCCAAAGGTTTTCAGGAAAACAGAATAGAGGCGGAGCCTCCTGCATATACATTTACCAGTATAAGCAGGAGGTTTTTTTATGGATATCTTACAGAATAGTACATATGACCTCTATCGAGATATACAGCACAGAACGGGGGGAGAAATATACCTGGGTGTGGTAGGTCCTGTGAGGACGGGGAAATCTACCTTTATCAAACGGTTTATGAATCTTTTGGTGCTTCCTTACATGGAGGATGAGAACGAGAAGGAGAGGGCACAGGATGAGATGCCGCAGAGCGCGGGCGGAAAGACCATCACTACCACAGAGCCGAAATTCATCCCCAAGGAAGCGGCCCATGTGAAACTGGGCGCAGATATCGATGTGCGGGTGCGGCTGGTGGACTGCGTGGGTTATATGGTGGACGGCGCTGCGGGCCATATGGAAAAGGATGAGGAACGTCTGGTGAAGACGCCCTGGTCTCTTGAGGAGATCCCTTTCACCAAGGCGGCGGAGATCGGTACCAGAAAGGTCATACGCGACCATTCCACGATCGGTATCGTGGTGACCTGCGACGGTTCCTTTGGGGAGCTTCCCAGAGAAAGTTTCCTGGAGGCGGAGGAGCGTACCATCAAGGAATTGCAGGCACTTGGCAAACCTTACATCGTGCTCTTAAATTCCGCGAAGCCTTACGCGGAGGAGACGAGGACGCTGGCCGATGAGATCAGCGAGAAATATCGGGTCACGGTGATGCCCGTCAACTGCGAGCAGCTAAAGAAAGAGGATATCAACCACATCATGGAGAATATCCTTTACGAGTTTCCGCTCACCATGGTCGAGTTTTATATGCCGAAGTGGGTGGAGATGCTGCCCTGCGATCATAAGATGAAGAAGGATATCATTGCACAGCTAAAGCTTTTGATGGCGAAGCTGAATCATATCCGTGATATCACGGCGGACAGCTTTGTTTTAGAGAGTGAGTATGTCAAAAAATGTAAGCTCGACGGCATCAATATGTCAGATGGCAGCGTGCGTATTCTGCTGGATGTGGACGACGCCTATTACTACGAGATGTTGAGTGAGCTGGTAGGAGAGCAGATCGGCAGCGAGTATCAGCTCCTTGCGACTCTGCGGGAGATGGCAAAGATGAAGCGGGAGTATGTCAAAGTGCTCCACGCGCTGGAAGCGGTGCGTTATAAAGGCTACGGCGTGGTGATGCCTGACCGCGAAGAAATCGTGCTGGAGAAACCGGAAATCATCAAGCAGGGCAATAAATTCGGCGTAAAGATCAAGGCCGAGAGTCCCAGCATCCATATGATCAAGGCCAGTATCGAGACAGAAATATCACCCATTGTCGGCACCGAGGAGCAGGCGAGGGATCTGATTCAATTTATCTCTGACGCCGATACCGGTGAGGAGGGCATCTGGGCGACCAATATTTTCGGAAAGACCGTGGAACAGCTGGTAAACGACGGTATCACAGGGAAACTTTCCATGATCAACGAGGAGAGCCAGATCAAACTTCAGGAAACCATGCAGAAGATCGTCAACGACTGTAACGGTGGGATGGTTTGTATCATAATCTAACAACTCAGCCAGAACATCATCTGAATGGCAAATCATGCTTGCATGAATTTGACAGACAGATGATGTTCTGAGGGAGCGCCATCCTATGAGCAAAAATGAGCTGCGAAGCAGCGGAGAGCGTCGAAGATGCGGTTTTGCGAATGGCGCGGGCTGAGTTGTGGTGTGGCAAATCATGCTTGCATACCTAAAAAACGAAAGAGAGGGTGCGCGGATGCTCCTTACGGCATTCAAAGGAAAATACAATACTTCTAAAATGTTACTGGACGGCGCCCACGGCGATCAAATCCATAAGCTTCTGTTTACCAACAGTTTTGCTGCATGTGAGCGGGAAATCCGGGAAGCGATCGCCGCCTGCCGACCGAAATATGTCATTTCATTCGGTCAAAAGCCTCTGATCGACAGGCTTTGCATAGAACCCGTCGCCTGTTGTCAGGGGGCTTCGTTATATTGCAGAAAATGAGATGGATACAAAAATGATCTTCATCCATGTCCCCAATCACAGAAATTTTGGGAATATGGAAGCGGTCGCTGCGTGGCTGCATGATTTTTGTGTGGACAGGCTGTGAGCGCCATATAGAGTAAGGCGGCAAATATAAATGAAATGCCTTGTGTTGCTAACAGGGCAATGTTATGATAAATGCATGAGGAGACTTTTTGATGACCAGACATGAGAAATCATTGCAACACGCGTTGGCAGTGTTAACGATTGACAGAAATAGAGCCTGTCTTGATGCAATTTATTTGGGAGCTGTGCACGCGGAGACCAGAAATACACTTCGGATGTAGATTTGTTATTGAAACTCAGAGAAACGGTTCCGACCGGTGTTTTACGCTCGATGCGTGTTGAGGCTACGCCGGGTGACTGGGAATTGCCGGAAGTAGAACTGAAATATTTTCGGGGGATCGGTTTAACCAGAGTGAGCAGTTTGACAAGAATTTAAGGGAGGAAGGGAAGCTGTTATGGGTAAGGGAATGAATTATTTTGAGGGAGACGAATCCTTTTTGGTGGATGAGGAAGATGTTGAGGTTTGTTGGAAAGCGGTGGAGGAGGTGCGCAAGTGTGTAATGGCATACTGTGATCTTCACCCCGTTGAAAAGAATCCCTTGGCATAAATAATGAAGATAAAAATATGGAAAGGCGGTAATTACATGAATCCTGTCTATGAAAAACTCTTAAAATGCTTTGAATGCTACAAGCAGAAGATTGACTTTGAGCCCAAGGTGGCAGTGGTTTTAGGTTCAGGTCTCGGTAACTTCGCAAAAGTGGTGGATGTGAAGGCGGAGCTTCCCTACAGCGAGATCGAGGGCTTCCCCGTATCCACTGTACCGGGACATGCCGGAAAGTTTATCTTTGGCTATATCAACGAGGTGCCCGTTGTGCTGATGCAAGGACGCGTACATTATTATGAAGGATATCCCATCACGGATGTGGTGCTGCCTACCCGCCTGATGAAAATGATGGGGGCAAAGATCCTCTTTTTGACCAATGCTTCGGGCGGTATCAATCCTGCCTTCCATGCGGGCAGCCTGATGCTGATCAAAGATCATATTTCCCTCTTTGCGCCGAATCCGCTGATCGGGCCGAATATCGAAGAACTTGGCACCCGCTTCCCCGATATGTCCCATGTCTATGATGAGGACTTACAGGAGATCATTCGCAGTACGGCCAAGGAGAATGGCACGGAACTGTTTGAGGGCGTGTATGCGCAGCTTACAGGGCCTTCTTTTGAGTCGCCTGCTGAGATTCAGATGCTTCATAAGATGGGAGCGAGCGCAGTCGGCATGAGTACCGTAGTGGAGGCAATCGCGGCCAACCACATGGGCATGAAGATTTGCGGCGTGTCCTGCGTCAGCAATCTGGCGGCAGGGATGAACAGCGCACCCCTGACACATGAGGAAGTGCAGGAGGCAGCCAATGCGGTGGCACCCAAGTTCGAGAAGCTGTTGGTGGAGTCGATCACGAAATTTTAAGCGCTTATTTAGATAGCGGGAGAGAATGGATATGGATAACAGTCATTTATCTCAGGAAGGGATAAAGAAACTGATTACGGCGGCAATCGAGGCGAGAAGGAAATCCTACTCGCCTTATTCCCATTATCAGGTGGGAGCTGCGCTGCTTACCGCAGACGACAAAATCATTACGGGATGTAATGTTGAAAACGCGGCCTACGGACCGAGTAACTGCGCCGAGCGGACAGCCTTTTTTAAGGCAGTAAGTGAGGGCATACGTGATTTTTCCGCCATCGCTATTGTAGGCAGTCCCGAGGGAGAGGCGATTACGCAGTTTGCCTATCCCTGCGGCGTATGCAGACAGGTGATGCGGGAGTTTTGCGAGCCGTCGCAGTTTCAGATCATTGTGGTAAAGTCTGAGGACGATTACCGCGTGATGACATTGGCGGAATTGCTCCCCGAAAGCTTCGGGCCGGAAAACCTTCGCGATGGCAATGAACACTGCGAAAAAGAACAGGAGGCATAACCGTGCAGGAAAAAGAATACCGCACCCGCTGCGGAACCATCCACTATTGGATCGATCAAAAGGCCGATTCGCACGTGACACTGGTCTTCTTACCGGGACTGACTGCGGATCATCATTTGTTTGATAAGCAGATGGAATACTTCGAAGAAAAGTACAGCGTTTTTGTCTGGGATGCGCCGGGACACGCCGCTTCCTGGCCCTTTGACTTTACATTCGATCTGTTTGACAAGGCGAAGTGGCTGGATGAGATTTTGACGGCGGAAGAATTGAAAAATCCCATTATCATCGGGCAGTCGATGGGCGGCTATGTGGGACAGGCTTACGCGCAGCTATTTCCTGAAAAGATAAAAGGCTTTGTCTCCATCGATTCGGCGCCTTTGCAAAGAGAATATGTGACAGCGGTGGAAATTTGGCTGTTAAAGAGGATGGAACCTGTCTATCGTTATTATCCGTGGAAATGGCTGCTGCAGTCGGGGACGAAGGGAATCGCTGTTTCGGAATACGGAAGAAAGCTGATGTACGATACCATGAAGGGCTATGAAGGACAGAAGGAACGATATGCGAAACTGTCGGGGCATGGTTTTCGTATGCTGGCTGAAGCGATGGAGAAGGATCTGCCCTATCGGATTCCCTGCCCGGCGCTTTTATTGTGCGGAGAAAAAGATCATGCAGGGTCCTGCATCCGCTATAATAAGGCATGGCATAAAAAGACAGGGATCAGGCTGGAATGGATTCAAAATGCCGGGCATAATTCCAACACGGATGCCCCGCAAACGGTCAATCATCTAATCGAGAAATTAGTGATACAGTGTGAAAACAAGATCACATCAGAGCGGAAGAAGGAGACAGATAACGTATGAATTACAGATTTTACAATGCAAAGATCCTCACCATGGAGACCACGGATATCGTCCAAGGAGAACTCTGGGTGCAGGACGATAAGATACTTTACGTGGGAGAAGGCGGCGACGCGGCTGTGATCTGCCGGTCCCTATCCATTAAGAGTATTCTCTGGGACAGAGAGATCGACTGTAACGGGAATCTTTTGATGCCGGGCTTTAAGGATGCTCATACCCATTCCGCAATGACGTTTCTGCGCTCTTTTGCAGACGATCTGCCGCTTCAGGACTGGCTTTTTAAGAAGGTATTTCCCATGGAGGATAAGCTGGACGGGGAGATGATCTATCATCTCACAAAGCTGGCGGTTTTAGAGTATCTGACCAGCGGGATCACCTCTATTTTTGATATGTATCTGACGCCGGAAACGACAGCGAAGGCGTGCGTGGAGATGGGGATGCGCTGCGTACAGGTCAGCGGGGCCAGCGGACAGGAGGATTTTGAAGATTCTCTTGCGAAAATGGAGGAGCGGTACCATACCTTGAATGAGTTGGATCCGCTGCATTCCTATTTCATCGGTTTTCATGCGGAGTACACGTGCTCCAGGGCGCTTTTGGAGAAGGTGGCGGCGATGGCGCACAAGTATCAGGCACCGGTCTTTACTCATTTGGCGGAGACAAAGTCGGAAGTAGACGGATGCATAGAGCGGCACGGTATGACACCGACGAAGCTGTTTGATTCGCTGGGGATTTTTGACTATGGCGGAGGCGGCTATCACTGTGTATGGATGAATGAGGAGGATTTGGATATTTTTGCGAAGCGGGGATTGACCGCTGTCACAAATCCCGGTTCCAACACAAAACTTGCCAGCGGGATTGCGCCGATTTCAGACTTTCTGAGAAAGGGGATCAATGTGGCCATCGGTACGGATGGACCTGCCAGCAACAACTGTCTCGATATGTTTCGGGAGATGTTTCTGGTCACGGGACTTGCTAAGCTGCGGGAGCAGGACGCGGCGGCTGTCGATGCTCTGGAAGTGTTGAAAATGGCTACGGTAAACGGCGCAAAGGCCATGAATCTGCCGGATACGGACGTGCTGGCGGCGGGAAAACAGGCTGATCTCATTATGATCGATCTGCAAAAACCCAATATGCAGCCCCTCAACAATATTGCCAAAAATCTGGTCTACAGCGGCAGCAAACAGAATGTCAAAATGACGATGATCCGCGGAAGGATCCTCTATGAGAACGGGCAGTTTGCAAAAGAGATCGATGAGGAGGAAATCTACAGAAAGGCTAACGAGATCATAACCGATCTTGGCTAGAACATGGAAGGATTGATTTTTGTATGCCTGATCCTGTTCGCTATCGTGTTGATCATGTGGCGGGAGTATGTGGGAAACAGGCAGTTTTTGAAAAACAAACTGGCACAGATTTATGCAGGCTACGGTGTGCTGCCCGAGCGGACTTACGGAGCGGAGGAGCTTGTCCGCATCAGTATGTATTATCAGAAACATCAGAGAGCAGATCAGATCGACGATATTACCTGGAATGACTTGAATCTGGATGCGGTCTATCAGCGGTTAAACATCTGCCTGTCAGCGGCGGGCGACGAGTACCTCTATTATCGTTTGCGAACGCCGGCGCAGAATGCGGACGAACTGTCACGGATGGAGGAGCGTATCCGCTTCTTTATGGAGCAGGAGGAAGAACGGCACAGGCTGCAGAAGATCTGCTTTCAGCTGGGCAGGACGGGGAAACATTCTATTTATGAGTATCTGGATCATCTGGATCTTTTGGGAGAGCGAAAGAGCGGTAACTACTTTTTCTGGGACTTTCTCGTCCTTTTGAGCATCGGGGGGATGTTTCTTTCTCTCCCGGTGGGACTGATTTGTCTGTTTGGCGTGCTGTGTCATAATCTGATCGGGTATTTTAAAGAATTTCGCCAAGTGGAACCGTATGTCACCAGTTTTGCCTATGTGAGAAGACTGCTTTTGGGAACGGAAGAACTGGGAAAGGCGGACTGCAAAGAGATCGGGGAAGAACTCGCCGCAGTGCGGGAAATCAATCGCAAGATGCGGGGATTTTTGAAAAGCTCCTATCTGATCACGGCAGCCGGACAGGGAAGCGGGAATCCGTTGGAAGTCATACTGGATTATCTGCGGATGATGTTTTATCTGGATCTGATCCGATTCAACAAGGCACTGCATGAATTGCGCAAATATATGGGGGAAGTGGACAGGCTGATCACCGTGGTAGGGCAGCTTGAGTGTGCTGTGGCGATCGGTTCTTTTCGAAAAAGTCTGGGGGAAGACTGGTGTGTGCCGAAGCTTTGCGAGGAGGCAGGACGCGGCCTGTTTCTGCGCGCAAAGGGGTTGTATCACCCACTGTTGCAGGAGGCCGTGGCAAATGATTTGAATGCCAAAAAGGGTGTGCTGCTGACTGGTTCCAATGCTTCAGGAAAGTCTACCTTCCTGCGGGCAGTGGCCGTGAATGCGCTGCTTTCACAGACGGTGCATACCTGTGCGGCGGCTAGTTATAAAGCGCCCTTTTACCGCATTTATTCTTCCATGTCCCTGCGGGACGATCTGGCGGGCGGCGACAGCTATTACATGGTAGAGATCAAATCCATCAAACGAATAATTGACCATGTTGGTCAAAAGAATGAGCGTCCCGTGCTCTGCTTTGTCGACGAAGTGCTGCGGGGGACTAACACGGTGGAACGGATCGCGGCTTCCACGCAGATCATGAAAAAATTGGCGGCGGGAAGTGCGCTTTGTTTTGCGGCGACTCATGATATCGAGCTGACAAAGCTGTTGCGGCAGGAATACGATAATTATCATTTTGAGGAGCGGATCGAAGAAGACGATATTTTCTTCCCTTATCTGTTGATGGAAGGCCCGGCCTCCACTAGAAATGCGATCGCCCTGCTGCGGATGCTGCAGTATGACGAGGGCATCACAGACGAGGCGGAAGCGATGGCGGAGCGGTTTTTGCAGGAAGGAAACTGGCGGATATGAAAGTGACGATTTACACGGACGGCGCGGCGCGCGGCAACCCGGAAGGACCGGGCGGGTACGGCACGGTGCTGCAATACATTGACGGCAAGGGGACGCTGCACGAGCGGGAATATTCCGCCGGCTATAAAAAGACCACCAATAACCGCATGGAGCTGATGGCGGCGATCGTTGGTCTGGAGGCACTCACAAAACCTTGCGAAGTGCTTTTGATTTCCGACTCCCGATATGTGACGGACGCTTTTAATCAGAATTGGATCGAGGGCTGGCTGTTAAAAGGCTGGAAGACGGCGGGCAACAAGCCCGTCAAGAATGTGGACCTTTGGGAAAGGCTTCTGCGGGCGATGGAGCCCCACCGCGTCACCTTCCAGTGGGTGAAAGGGCATGACGGGCATCCGGAGAATGAGCGCTGCGATAAGCTTGCCACCACGGCAGCAGATGGAACGGATTTACTTGACGATACTGTTTGAATGGTGGTATCATGGAACAAGAGAAAGCCGTTAGGCATTTTTAAGCAATGCGAAAAGAGAGGGATAGAGACAGATGACAAATTTGATTTTATTTTTAAATGCTTTTTTATCTTATCTGTTGGTTTTTGTGCTGATCGTTGCGCTGGTGATCGTTGCCTGCATCATTGGCGTTAAGTGGAGAAAGAGTAAGGACGCAAAGGCGGCGCTTGCGGAAGGTACGGATGCGGCGGGCAGCAAGCCGACGGCCTAAATATTACGAAAATGAAGGTGAAGGGTGTTCCGGGTGCGGACACCCTTTTATCGATAAGGAGAAAAAACAAATGGCAAAATCCGCCAACCAGAAATTAAAATTATTATATTTGGTCAGGATACTGGAAGAACAGTCCGACGAGGAGCATTGCCTGAGCGCGCAGGCGCTGATTGACGCGCTGGCGGCCTACGGGGTCAGCGCGGAGCGAAAAAGCATTTACAACGACATAGCGCAGCTGATCGACTTTGGCTATGATATTGTACTGGTCAAGGCTAAGACAGGAGGCGGTTATTATCTGGCAGGCAGGGACTTTGAGTTGGCGGAGTTGAAGCTTTTGGTGGAGACGGTGCAGGCTTCCCGTTTTCTTACGGTGGGAAAATCCAGAGATCTGATCTCCAAGATCGAGAAGCTGGCGTCTAAGGCACAGGCGGGGCAGCTGCAGCGCCACGTCTATGTGGCGAACCGTATCAAGACGGCAAATGAGAGCATCTACTATGTGGTGGATGATATTCACCGTGCGATCCAAAACAACAGACAGATCGCCTTTCAATATTTGGAGTGGACGCTTGCGCGCGAGCTGATTCCCCGCAGGGACGGAAAAGCCTATCAGGTCAGCCCGTGGGCCCTTACCTGTAAGGATGAGAATTATTATCTCATTGCCCACGACAGTGAGGAGGATAAGATCAAACATTTTCGCGTGGACAAAATGGCGAAGATAGAGGTGCTGGAGGATAAAAAGCGTGAAGGGGCGGCTCTGTTTGAGCGCTTTGATATTGCGGATTACGCCAATAAGACCTTTGGTATGTATGGTGGCAGGGAGGAGACCGTCACGCTGCTTTTTGAAAACAATCTGATCGGGGTGGTGATGGATCGTTTCGGCAGGGAGGCGCCCATTCGCAAACGGGATGAGGAACACTTTTCCGTCAGAGTGCGGGTTGCGGTCAGCGGACAGTTTTTCGGCTGGCTGACAGGACTGGGCAGGGGTGCGCAGATCGTGGCGCCCGAGGAGGTAAAGGAGGCTTATCTGGATCATTTGCGGGAGACGATGGCGGGATATGCAGAAAATGCAGACTGCCAATGAGTTTTTGTGTTGCGATGATGATATTTAAGGGATATGTCACAAAAAGGCATATCCCTTTTTGGTATATTTTTATAAGCTTTTAGTCGAGTAGGACATTGACATAACTCCGCTCATGCCGTATACTGTTCATAAACCGCAATATATTGTGCTATTATGTTAACTTATACTATATTTTGTGGAAAGACAAACGTGTTGAGAAGCAAAAGAGGTTACGAAAGACAGCGGTAAAATGTTCTGATATGGAGGGGAGTATGGGTAGTAAATTCGATTCAGACAATGCGGGTGGTGAAGATTACGGTTTGAAATATCATCCGGAAAAAGGCGTGAAAGTGATCAAAAAGGACGGAAGCCTGGAGGCGTTCAACGTCCAAAAGGTCATCGACGCTGTGGGAAAGAGCGCATACCGTGCCCTGACCAAATTCACGGAGGAGGAGAAGCGCCACATTTGTCAGACGGTCATCGATAAGGTGAACGAACTTGACGAGGAGCAGATCCCTATTCAGATCATGCACAATATCGTGGAAAGCGCGCTTGAGGATGTGAAGCCCATTGTGGCCAAGAGCTATCGCGATTACCGCAATTATAAGCAGGATTTTGTTCGCATGATGGACGATGTCTATAAAAAGAGCCAGTCGATCATGTACATTGGCGACAAGGAGAATGCTAATACGGACAGCGCCCTTGTTTCCACGAAGCGCAGTTTGATTTTCAATCAGTTCAATAAGGAATTATATCAGAAATTCTTTATGACGACAGAGGAAATCCAAGCGTGCCGGGACGGATATATCTACGTTCATGATATGTCTGCCAGACGGGATACCATGAATTGCTGCCTTTTCAATGTGGCAGAAGTTCTTTCCGGCGGTTTTGAGATGGGCAATATCTGGTACAATGAGCCGAAGACGCTCGATGTGGCTTTCGATGTCATAGGAGATATCGTTTTGAGTGCGGCGAGTCAGCAGTACGGCGGCTTTACGGTGCCGGAGGTGGATAAGATCTTAGAGCCTTATGCAGAAAAATCTTACAAGAGGAATATCGCAAAATATAAGAAGCTTGGCATCGATAAGGAGACCGCGGAGGCGGAAGCGCTCGCGGATGTGACGAAGGAGTTTGAACAGGGCTTTCAGGGCTGGGAATACAAGTTTAATACCGTTGCCAGCAGCAGAGGTGACTATCCTTTTATTACGGTGACGGCCGGCATCGGTACGGGAAGATTTGCGAGACTGGCCACCATTCAGATGCTCAACGTGCGCAGAAAGGGGCAGGGCAAAAAGGAATGTAAGAAGCCTGTGCTTTTCCCGAAGATCGTATTTTTATATGACGAGAACCTTCACGGTCCCGGCAAGGAGCTGGAGGATGTGTTTGAAGCGGGCGTCAAGTGTTCCGCAAAGACCATGTATCCCGATTGGCTGAGCCTTACCGGAAAGGGATATATTGCCAGTATGTATAAGCAGTACGGAAAGGTGATCTCCCCCATGGGATGCCGCGCCTTTCTTTCTCCCTGGTACGAACGGGGCGGTATGCATCCGGCAGATGAGAAGGATACTCCCGTGTTTGTGGGAAGATTCAACGTGGGCGCCGTTTCCCTGCATTTGCCGATGATTCTGGCAAAGTCCAGACAGGAAGGCAAAGATTTTTATGAGGTGCTGGATTATTATTTGAACCTGATCAGGCAGCTCCATATCAGGACTTATGCCTATCTGGGAGAGATGCGCGCTTCCACGAACCCGTTAGCCTACTGTGAAGGCGGTTTTCTGGGTGGCCATTTACAGCTCCATGACAAAATCAAGCCGATCCTGAAATCTGCGACGGCAAGTTTTGGCATCACAGCTTTTAACGAGCTGCAGGAGCTCTATAACGGCAAGTCTCTGGTGGAGGACGGGGCATTTGCGCTGGAGGTTTTGGAACATATCAATAATAAGATCAATGAATATAAGGAGGAGGACGGTCATCTCTATGCGATTTACGGCACGCCGGCGGAAAATCTCTGCGGCCTGCAGGTAAAGCAGTTCCGAGCGAAATACGGCATTATAGAGGGCGTCTCCGACAAAGAGTATGTGTCAAACAGTTTCCACTGCCATGTGACGGAAGATATCACGCCGATCGAGAAGCAGGATCTTGAATACCGCTTCTGGGAAATGGCAAACGGCGGCAAGATCCAATATGTCAAATATCCGGTGGATTACAATCTGGGAGCAATCAAGACCCTGATTCGCAGGGCCATGGATATGGGCTTTTACGAGGGGGTCAACCTTTCACTTGCCTATTGTGATGACTGCGGACATCAGGAACTGGAGATGGATGTCTGTCCTGTCTGCGGCAGCCGTAATCTCACAAAGATCGACCGTATGAACGGCTATCTTGCCTATTCCCGCGTTCATGGCGACACGCGTCTTAGCGAAGCGAAAATGGCGGAGATCGCGGAGAGGAGAAGCATGTGAGATACCACAATATAACCAAAGACGATATGCTAAACGGCGATGGCCTGCGGGTGGTGCTGTGGGTCGCCGGCTGCTCTCACTGCTGTAAAGAATGCCAGAATCCGCTCACTTGGGATCCGCATGGCGGCCTTCCTTTTGACGAGGCGGCAAAACAGGAGATTTTTGATCAGCTGGATAAGCCTTATATCAGCGGTATCACTTTTTCGGGAGGAGACCCCCTGCATTCGGCAAACCGTTTGGATGTACGCGGATTAATGGAGGAAATCAAAGTAAAATACCCCCAAAAAACGATTTGGCTCTACACCGGAGACAGTTGGGAGGATATTTTGCATTATCCGATGATGAAGTATGTGGATGTGCTGGTGGACGGTGAATTTAAGATTGCCCTAAAGGACGTCAAACTCCTCTGGAAGGGCAGCAAAAATCAGCGGGTGATCGACGTGCAAAAGAGTTTGGCGCAGACGGATCCAGCGACCCCGATACTTTACTGTGAGGACTATATGTAATGGAACATATCAGAATCAAATATTTTACGGATCAGATAGAGAAGTTGACTTATATTGACGGGAAATCCGACTGGATCGATCTGCGAGCGGCAGAAGATGTGAGTTTGCAGAAAGGGGAATTTAAGCTGATTCCTCTGGGGGTGGCCATGGAGCTCCCCAAAGGGTACGAAGCGCATGTGGTGCCGAGAAGTTCTACGTTCAAGAATTTCGGCATTATCCAGACCAACCATCAGGGGGTCATTGACTGCTCTTACTGCGGGGACAATGATCAGTGGTTCATGCCGGTTTATGCGGTCAGGGATACGCAGATCCATGTGAATGACCGTATCTGTCAGTTCCGTATTATGGAGAATCAGCCGAAACTTGAATTTGACGAGGTGGAAAGACTTGACAATGCCGACCGGGGCGGGCATGGGAGCACCGGGAAACAGTAAAGACTTGTAAAAAAGATAGAAAACGTATAAAAAACTCCTTCCAAGACATACTATGGAAAACAATGGTAAGTCACGGAAGGAGTTTTTGCGGCGATGAGTCATGATAATTTGCAGGGAAGTAAACAAGAACAGGGAAAACAGAGCAGCAGTCAAAAAATGACCGCCTCTTTACAGGAAAGCATGTCCTATATGAAGACACACATGGCGCCGGACGTCAGTTTTGACGTGGTCTATCGTGTGATCGACGTGGGCGGAAAACAGGCCTGCATTTATTTCATCGACGGTTTTTGTAAAGACGAGCTGATGATGAAGATCCTTCAGTATTTTATCAGCCTGACGCCGGAGGATATGCCGGAGAGCGCTTACGAAATGGCAAAGAAGGCAACGCCCTACGTAGAAGTCGATCTCAAGGATCAGTGGGACGATATCATATACAATATCCTTTCGGGTGTGTTCGCCCTCTTTATTGACGGTTACGACAGATGTGTGCTGCTTGACTCCCGTACCTATCCCGCCAGAAGCGTTTCAGAGCCTGATAAGGACAAGACCCTGCGCGGCAGTAAGGACGGATTCGTGGAGACAGTGGTCTTTAACACGGCGCTGATCAGAAGGCGTATCAGAAGCACCGAACTTCGCATGGAGATGATGAACGCCGGAAAGAGTTCCCAGACCGATATCGTGCTCTGCTACATGGACAATCGGGTGGATCATGCTTTCCTGGATAAAGTAAAGAAACGGATCCAAAATATCAAGGTGGACGCGCTGACCATGAACCAGGAGAGTCTGGCGGAGTGCCTTTATCAGCGGATGTGGTTCAATCCCTTTCCAAAATTTAAGTTTACGGAGCGGCCGGACGTGGCGGCGGCGCAGGTGCTCGAGGGAGATATCGTGATTCTGGTGGACAATTCGCCTTCGGCGATGATCGTGCCGACATCGATTTTTGATATCGTGGAGGAGGCGGATGATTATTATTTCCCGCCTGTCACGGGGACCTATCTGCGCCTGACACGGTTCCTGATTTCGATCCTCACCTATATCATGACGCCTACTTTTCTGCTTTTGATGCAAAATCCCCAGTGGGTGCCCGAGAGCTTTCAGTTTATCATGCTGCAGGAGGAGTCGAACATTCCGCTGATCGCGCAGTTTTTGATTTTAGAGCTTGCTATCGACGGTCTGAAACTGGCGGCTGTCAATACGCCGAATATGTTGAGTACGCCGCTGAGTGTGATGGCGGCGCTGGTGCTTGGCGAATTTTCTGTCAACAGCGGCTGGTTCAACTCCGAGGTCATGCTCTACATGGCGTTCGTTGCCATTGCCAATTATACGCAGCAGAATTATGAACTCGGCTATGCGCTGAAATTCATGCGCATCATCAATCTCATTCTGACAGCCATATTTGGCATTTACGGCTACGTGGGCGCAATCGTATTGTTCCTGTTGTCCATCGTCTTCAATAAGACACTGTCGAATAAGAGTTATATCTATCCGTTATTGCCTTTCAATTTCAGGCAGCTTGCCAAGAGATTGCTGCGGCTGCGCTTACCTGATGCAAAACAGTGAAACTAAAATTTAGTTTTATACTAACTTACAAATTAGCTAAAAGAAAGGAAAAGTTTTTGTGCCTATTTCCCAAAATTGAAAAAGAGAAGTGGTTTATCTTGTTATTTCAGATGCTTGATAGTAGAATGATAAGAAGAAAAGAAGCTGGTACAAAATTGATTTCTTTGCAACTAATTTTTAAGTAAAAACGGATTAAAGGAGGATCGTCCTATGGGATATGCGGTACGTGCCGAGGAAGGCTGGGTCAACAGGGGAAATCTGTTTCGGATGAAGGAGCTGATGCGGCGGGCAAAAAATGGGGACAGGATGACGCTTGCTTTTCTGGGCGGTTCCATCACACAAGGCTCTGTCTCCTCCCAATATACAAATTGTTACGCTTATCTGGTGTATGACTGGTTTGTGAGACGCTTTCCGAAGACAGCCTTTACCTACGTAAATGCGGGAGTAGGGGCAACCACCTCTCAGTTTGGTGTCGCGAGAGTGGAGGAAGACGTGCTGGCGCATAAACCGGACTTTGTGATCATTGAATATTCCGTCAATGATGAGGATACGGCGTTCTTTCAGGAAACATATGAGGGACTGATTCGCAGGGTGTACGGAAATGCTTTTTCTCCGGCGATCCTGCTGGTACATAATATTTTTTATAACACGGGTGTCAGTACAGAGGATAGGCACAGGGAAATTGGCGCGCATTACGGGCTCCCGAGCGTCAGCATGAGACCGACGATCTATCAGGAGGTTGCAGCCGGTAATATCCCGGCAAGAGATATCACACCTGACGATCTGCATCCCAACACGGAGGGGCACGCGCTCGTTGCGGAAGTGATCACGAATTGTCTGGATCACATCTATCAGCAGATGGATGAGGAGGAGGCACCTTTTCCCATGCCGCAGCCTCTAACCCAAAATGCCTATGAGAACGCGGTGCGCTATCGGAATCATAACAGTACGCCTGTCTGTGACGGCTTTATGGCAGAACATACGTTACAGAAATACGTGAACGATTTGTTTTGCCACGGTTGGATCGCTTCTGAAAAGGGAGCGAAGATATGCTTCCAAACAGAAGGAACGGAACTGGCCGTACAGTACCGTAAATCTGTGAAAAAACCGGCTCCCGTGGCAGTCGCGGTGGTGGATGGCGACGAGGGAAATGCCGTGGTTCTGGATGCCAATTTCGAGGAGACCTGGGGAGACTGCCTTTACATCCAAACGGTGGCGCATCACATGGAGAAAGGCACACATCAGGTAGAAATTCGGTTGCAGGAAACGCATGAAAACGACGCGGTTCCCTTTTATCTGGTGTCAGTAATTTCGGCGTAAAGGACAGATACGGAAGCGGTTCATTGTGGATTACAGTTGTAGTATTCAAAAAAGATGGAGATAAACGGGGAGGAATAGTCAATGGATCAGAAAGAAAAAGCAATCATATTTTTATATCCTGTTTTTAAGCAGATGATCTGGGGTGGGGAGCGTCTGGGAACAGACTGGCCTTACGAGATTCCGGGACCCGGGACCGGAGAGTGCTGGGCAGTCAGCGCTCATCCAAACGGCGACTGCGTTGTGCGGGAGGGGACGTATGCGGGAAAGACCCTTTCGCAGCTTTGGGAGGCGGAACCTGCGCTTTTCGGTAATTTTGAAAGCGACGAAAATTCCAAGCCTGACCGTTTCCCGCTGCTGACTAAAATCATTGACGCAAAGAACGATTTAAGCATCCAGGTGCATCCTGACGATACCTATGCAAAGGCGCATGAAAAAGGGTCGCTCGGCAAGACGGAGTGTTGGTATATTTTGGATTGCGATTCGGATGCCACGCTGGTGGTCGGTCACAATGCGAAAGACAAAGACGAGCTTACGGCCATGATAAAAGAGGGCAGATGGAGTGAATTTATCAGGGAGGTACCTGTAAAGAAGGGGGATTTTATTCAGATCGACCCCGGTACCGTGCACGCGATCAAAGGCGGCATCATGCTCTTGGAGACCCAGCAAAATTCAGACATTACCTATCGCGTCTATGATTACGACAGATTGAGCGACGGGAAACCCAGGCAGCTTCACGTGGAGCAGAGCATCGATGTGATCACGGTCCCGGCAAAATCTGCTGCGGAAGCTGTTAAGGATGCGGCAGACCTGCCCAAAGACAAGATGAACTTGTTGATTTCCTGCCCCTATTATAAGGTGTGGAAGCTAAACGTAGCGGAAGGCATTTCTTTTGCGCAGGAGCATCCGTTCCTGATCATGAGCGTGATCGCGGGGGAGGGACAAATCAACGGACTGCCGATTCATAAGGGGGATCATTTCATTCTCCCCTGTGGTTATGGAAAAATTGCATTACAGGGGCAGATGGAGATCATTGCGGCGAGTATCTGAGGAGTCTCTGACAGCATCTTACATAGGACAGAAAAAAGACATTTATTTGCACGCCGGTGCGCGAATAGATGTCTTTTTAAAGTTTTGTATGGTAAAATTGGGAAGTAAGTTATCGTATGCTGCGAAGGCGGGTAGTAAGATTAAAAAGGAAACGGATGTGCTGTTTTTGGCATTTGGAGTTTACGACGTTTTGGAATGGAGGAGATCATGAAAAGAGAAAAGACGGAATTAAAAGTAAAAGCAGCGGTTCTGTTGTGTGCGGCAGGCATTGTATTGACAGGCTGCGGAAAAAAGGCTGAAACTCCTGATAAAGCGGAGACGGCGGCGGAGAAATCGACGGAAACGGAGCAGGATGGGCAGAAGCCGGAGGATGCGTCTGCCGATACGACAAATGATACGGCATTGGTTGAGGAAAATGTTTCTGACGGTGCAGATGTGAAAGGTACAGGGGAGGCGGAAACCGATAATGAGAAGTCGGATCAGACGTTGCAGGAGGCGCAGATCAGGCATTATTATGGCGGAATCCTTTCACAGATTACGGCGGGATGGCGGCTTCCGGACGGAGAGCTAGACACCTCCTCTTTGGAGAATGGATTTGGAAAGATGTCTGATAATCATTTCGCAGTCACGGATATCGACGGCGACGGCAGGGAAGAACTGATAATCTGTTATGCCAATGCCAGTATGGCAGGCATGGTGGAGATCATCTATGATTATGATCCGGTTCGCGGGATCTTAAAGCGCGAGCTGACAGAATGGCCGTCTCTCACTTATTATAATAACGGGATCATTAAGGCGGAAGCTTCCCATAATCACAGCTGGGGAGAGTTTTGGCCCTTTGCGCTCTATCAGTATCAGGCAGATACGGATACTTATTTACAGATTGCTTATGTAGTTTCCTGGGATAAAGAGATTGCACCCGAGTGGGATGATGGTCAGCCTTTCCCTGACGAACGGGATCAGGATGGCGATGGCACCCTATTCTGTATCAGAAAAGAGGGAGAAGGTGACTTCTATGGTTATGAATATGAAGATTTCAAATACGATCAGGCGGATGTGGACGAATGGCTCGGCGGCTATCTTGCAGGCGCGCCGGAGGACGCGAAAGAGCTTACTATTGATTATCAGCCCTTGGAATCCAAATCCTATGCGGATTTTGTGCCTGCTTATTTGAGATTGTTAGCCGAGGATGCAAACAGCACAAGGACCGATACCGATGCGGATCTGGGACTTCTGATTTTAAGAGACGATGAGGAGCATTATCTGAATACGGCTAAAAGGCTGCTGACGGAACAGTACGGCCTGTCCATGGACCAGCCGGAAGAAAACTTTGAGGAGTATACTGTCGGCCTTCTTGACGGAGAGGAACGTTTTTCATTTACAATGCTGGATTCGGGCGACCTTTGTTATATGGGCGAAAAGGTGGAGGACGTGACGATTTTTGGCATCTATCCCGGTATCAGCGTGGACGGTGCCTGGGAAAGATTAAAGGCTTACGGCTTTTATGTCTCGCCTTACGGGGAGATCGAAAACTGCCTTATTACGGGAGAAGGCTTTGGCAATATAGAGATCTGGTTTGATGCGGAGGATGGAAAAGTGAAGACGATCACAGTGCGTCCGTTCTGCGCGTTTGCGGGATAGTCGGAACGGGAAACGGATATGTTTCAAATAGCAGGGAGAACGGCAGCGAGCGTGCACCGGGTAAATTGACACAGGCAGAGGAATCATGTAGTATAAAAATAGCGGTTAAAAAGGAGATTAGCACGGTTAGCAGTACAAAAGGACGGATATCTATGAGAGACCAGGAATTATGGCAGGGCAATGAATGCTACATAGAGTCGTTGATCAACACCATGAATAGGCTGGCGGATGATGCGTACATCTATCTGCTGCATTTACAACAGAACAGGGCATGGTTTTCTGAGACATTTAAAGCCTAGTTTGGCATTCCTGAGAGGCTGCAGGGGATCAATCCGGACAGAGAGCGGAGGCCTAGGTCAGATGGTGCATGGAGCCCTACGGCATCGTGTCTCCCGGCAGATTTATTGAGTGGATGGAGACGGACCCTGCCATGTATGAGCTGGGTAATTTTGTGTTGCGCACAGCCTTGCAGGAGACGGTGGGGCTGCTTGCGATCCTGCCGGAGTTTGTATTGAATGTCAATGTGTCCGCCAGACAGATGGAGCTGGAAGAATTTCGGCCACAGGTCCTGCGTATTTTGGAGGAGACGGGATTTCCCGCGGATCATCTCTGTCTGGAATTGACGGAGCGCTGCCGGGATATGCCGCTTGAGGTGATCAGGAGAGAGGTCGAGTTTTTCCAGGGATACGGTATCCGTATGGCGATGGATGATTACGGAACGGGGAGCGCTTCTTCCGGTATCGTGCTACACGCGCCGATGGACGAGATCAAGCTGGATATGAGCTTTATTCGGGGGATCACGAAGAGGTGGAAGGCGTCGAGACGGAAGAACTGCAAAATTATCTGCGGTTCTATCAGACTACCTGGTTTCAGGGATATTTCTATTCGAAACCGGTGGGAATCGAGAAACTGCGGGAACTGATACAGGGATAACTGAATGAAGTGAAGGATTCGATTCTGAGATGAGGAAGAAAAAAGATCAAAAAAGAAGCCTATGGATAGCAGGGATGGCAGCGCTGTTGTGTGCCCTGTGTTTTTGTATGCCTGTCAATGCGAGCTCAAGAAAGGTGAAGGTTGCCTTTTTTCCCATGAATGGATTTCATGTTTATTCGGAGGACAACGGGTATGGGGGCATGGACGTGGCATATCTGGAGGAACTGCGCATCTATACCGGATGGGAAATCGAATATGTGACATGTGAAAGCTGGAATGAAGCGCTTGAGAAGCTGGAAGCGAAGGAAGTCGATCTTGTGGGTTCCGCGCAGTATTCGGAAGAACGGGCCCAAACTTTTGAGTTTGCTTCGCTTTCCAGCGGGTATACCTACGGCTGTCTTTTTGTGGAGAAGGACAGCGGTATGGATTTCGAGGATTTTGACCGCATGAGGGATATGTCCTTCGGTGTGGTGGAGAGCTATGTGCGCAAAAACGAGTTTTTAGAGTATCTTGACCGTAACGGTATTTCCGAACCGCTCCTTAAGGAGTATGGAACGACGCAGGAACTGCAGACAGCGCTTAAGACAGGAGAGGTTGACGTGGCGGTCCATACGTTGACCGAGGTGGAGGAGGGACAGTGTCTCGTTGGGAAATTTGCCTATGCGCCGTATTATTATATGACCTGGAAGGGAAACGAACAGCTTATTTCCGAATTGAACATAGGGATTGAAGAACTCTATATGGACAACCCCACGCTGGAACAACAGCTTATCAGCATCTATTATGAAAACAGGTGGGAAAATTTTGCAGCGGAAGAACAGCAGTATATTGACAGGGGACTGCCTGTAAAAATCGGTTTTTATCAGGATACGAAGCCGCTTGCTTACATCAATGAACGGGGAGAGTGTGACGGCATTTATATACAGATCCTGCAAGTGATCGCAGAAAGGAGCGGCATAACCATGGAGTTTTGCCCGATGAGCCGCAGCGATTACTGGAAGGAACTTTTGGCGTCCGGGGAAATCGACTTTTATGTAGGCGCAAATAATATGCAGCTTGCGCGGGATGAAAATATCCGTTTGACCAGTCCTTTTATGCGCTACAACGCCATTATCGTGTCAAAGAGCGATTATGTACGTATGAACCAGGGAACATCGATGGTGTTGACGAACGGCCGTACCTATTGGGCGGAGAGCATGAAACGAAACGGTGTGAACGGGCCGGTCATTTACTGTGAAAGCGCCAAAGATTGTCTGCAAACCGTAAGAAGAGGAGAAGCGGACATTACGGTACTAAATACCATTGAATTTAACTATTTGTCAAAGAATGAACGCTTTTCTGATTTGATAGAATGGGATAATTACCGCTATCAGTCGGGCAGCACTCTGGCCGCCGCCAAAGATGTAGATTCGATACTTTTTGATGTGATCAATAAATCTCTGCGGCTGGTCTCGGAAGCTGAGAAGGAAGACATCATCAATCAGTATATGAATATTTCTTATACGGATTATAATCTGAAGGATTATCTGTATATGAATAAGGACGTGATCATGATCGCGGGCACGGTGCTGGTTTTGTTTGGCGGGTTCGCGCTTTTCGTATCCCGCGCACGGCGAAAAGCCTATCGGATCCTGACACAGAAAAACGAAGAACTGCAGACTGCCATCAAGGAAGCGGAGAAGGCCAATCGGGCAAAGACGGAATTTTTGTCGCACATGTCCCACGATATCCGAACGCCGATCAACGGCATTATGGGAATGCTCAATATTGCGGAAAAGAATCCGGATGACCCTGAGAAACAGCGGGATTGCAGACAGAAAATCAAGACTTCGGCGGAACATCTGCTGTCGTTGATCAATGATGTTCTGGATATCAATAAATTGGAAAGCGGAAACGTGGAAATCAAAAAGGAGACCTTTTTCCTGCCGCAGCTTTTTGAAAACTGCGCCACGATCCTGGGTGGGCAGGCCGCGTCAAAAAAGATTACTTTGACGACTTCCTTTGGAGAGGAAAAACAGTTTGCGCATACCAATTTTGTGGGAAGTCCTTTGCATATCAAGCAGATCCTCATCAATATAGCGGGGAATGCCATTAAATATAATAAGCCGGAAGGCAGCGTACATATGAGCTGCAAGGAGTTCGCAGAAGAAAATGGAATTGCCCGGATCTGCTTTACCGTTTCCGATACCGGCATCGGTATGAGTAAGGAATATCTGGAACACATTTTTGAGCCGTTCACGCAGGAATCAAACGGATTGAGCGCACGAACCACCTATCAGGGCACAGGCCTTGGCATGACGATCACGAAGAAGCTGATCGACAGTATGGGTGGAACCATTGAGATCGAGAGCGAGCAGGGAAAGGGCAGTGTGTTTTCGATTGTACTGCCGCTGGAAATTGCTGCGCAGCAGGAGCCGGAAAAAGAAAAGGCAGAATCTGAGCAGGTACAGATTGCAGGGAAACGGGCGCTGCTTGTAGAGGACAACGAATTGAATCAGGAGATTGCCCAGTTTATGCTGGAAGATTTTGGCCTGCAGGTAACGATTGCAAACAACGGACAGGAAGCGGTGGAGCTGTTTGAAAAGTCGCAGCCGGGAACCTATCAGATTATTTTTATGGATGTGATGATGCCGATCATGAACGGATATGAGGCGGCGAAAGCTATACGGGAGCTTGACAGAGCGGATGCGGCACAGATTCCAATCATCACCATGACGGCGAACGCCTTTGCAGAGGATGTGCAGGCGGCACTGGATGCCGGGATGAATGAGCACATTGCGAAGCCGCTGGAAGCGGATGTGATCGCGCGGGTGCTGGCGTATTGGCTGGGAGAGTGAGGTATAGCAAAAGGATACGGAGGAAACCGAAGTGATCACCATGGAGCATGTGTGTAAGGCATACAGGATCGCGAAGCGAAACGCCGGATTTGGCGAAGCATGTAAGGCGCTGTTTCATCGGGAATATGAGGTGATCCATGCGCTTTCGGATGTTTCATTTACCATCCGTGACGGAGAGATGGTGGGCTACATCGGTTCAAACGGCGCCGGGAAAAGTTCCACCATCAAAATTATAAGCGGGATCCTGACGCCTGACAGCGGCGTTGTGACTGTGGACGGCAGGATTCCTTACAAAGAACGAATGCAGTATGTGAAGGAGATCGGCGTCGTGTTCGGACAGCGGTCACAGCTGTGGTGGGATGTGCCGGTCATCGATTCCTTTGAACTGTTAAGAGATATCTATGCGATCCCGAAAGAGACCTATCATAATAATCTGGAAGAATTAACGGAGTTGCTGAATCTGAAAGAATTTCTGCGTTCCCCTGTCAGACAGTTATCATTAGGGCAGAGGATGCGCTGTGAAATCGCGGCTTCTTTATTGCATAGTCCGAAAATCCTGTTTTTAGACGAACCTACCATCGGCCTGGATGCGGTCTCCAAGATCGCAGTGCGGGAATTTATCCAAAAGCAAAACGAAATCCATAAGACGACGGTGATCCTGACGACACACGATATGCAGGATATTGAAGCCTTGTCCAAACGCATTATCCTCATTGGAAAAGGAAGGATTCTGCTGGACGGGACACTGGAGGATATCAAAATAGGCGATGCGGGCATAGACGAGACCGTGGCCGAACTTTACCGCGCCTATGACATCGAGTGAGGTTAGCATGAAAAAGTATCTGTCTTTTTTTCGGTTACGATGGGCTTACAATACCGTGCCGCCGCATTGGCGGGGATCGCGACACAGTTTGCATGGGGATTTTTGGAGATCCTGGTATTTCGCTCATTCTATCGGGCCGAGCCTGAAATGTTTCCCATGACCATGTCAGCGACAGCTTCCTACGTGTGGATGCAGCAGGCATTTTTGGCGTTATTTGCTACCTGGATGATGGAAAATGATATTTTTGAGACGATCGCCAATGGCAATATCTCTTACTCCCTGTGCAGACCGATCAAGATCTACCATATGTGGTTTTCCCAGAGTACGGCGACCAGGGTGTCCCGTGCGGTACTGCGCTGCTTTCCGATTTTGATCTTTGCCGCCTTTCTTCCGGAGAATTACAGGATGGCTAAACCGGCGTCGGCGCTGCATTTTAGTCTGTTTGTTATCACTTTGATTTTAGGCCTTTTGGTGACGGTTGCCTTTTCGATGTTAGTTTATATTCTGACCTTTTATACCATTTCGCCGCAGGGCGTGCGGATCGTGTTTACCTCCATGGTGGAGTTTTTTGCGGGCGCGGTCATTCCCCTGCCGTTTTTTCCGGCGAACTGGCAGAGGGTATTGGAAATTTTGCCGTTTGCGTCCATGCAGAATGTGGCACTGCGCATCTACAGCGGCAGCATGACGGCGGCTGAGATGGTGTGTTTCTAGGCATTTACTTTATGTTTCGGCGCTTTTCTTCGGTGGAGGGTTTCACCTATAGTGAAGTATTGTTGTGTTTTTCTGTGGTATTGTTGGAATTTTCGCTGGCGGAGATGTTTGCCAGAGGATTTGACGTTTTCCCGAGTATGGTACATACTGGCAGTTTTGATCAGGTGCTGGTCCGTCCCAGAAATGAGATACTACAGGTGCTGGGGAGTAAATTTGAGCTGACAAGGATCGGCAGAATGATACAGGCGGTGGTGATGTTCGGGTATGGGGTGATCCACTGCGGCGTGACGTGGAATTTTGCAAAGGTCATGACCGTTGTTTTTATGCTGATTGGAGGCAGTGCCGTTTTTACGGGACTGTTTCTGATCTATGCCGCATTGTGTTTTTTCACGTTGGAAGGGCTTGAGTTTATGAATATCTTTACGGACGGGGCGAGAGAGTACGGGAAATATCCGCTCAGCGTTTACGGGAAAAAGATGCTGCTGGTAACGACGTTTCTCATTCCCTATGCGCTGATACAGTATTATCCTCTGTTATATATTCTGGAAAAGGACAGCCGTCCGTTTTTGATCTTTGTGCCGCTGTTGGCTGTCTGGTTTTTACTGCCGGCGTATGCGCTGTGGCGCTTTGGTGTCAGACATTATCACTCGAGCGGGTCGTGAGGAGATTAAAATAGGATATTAGAGAATAAGGAGCAGAGATTAGCAGCATGGAACAACTGATCAGAAAACAGTATAAAGAAGAATTTATCTTATCGGCGGAGACGATCGACAGCGTGTCGGAGATGCTTGCCGCATCTTTGACGGAAGCAGGAACGAATCAAAAGGATGTGCTGCGAATCCGCCTGTCGCTGGAAGAAATTTTGGGCATATGGCTGAAAAAATTAGGAGGCAGAATGGTCTCCTATAGGTCGGTGCAGAGATTTGGAAGGCTTTCCATTGAAGTGTGTGTGGATGGGGAGCAAATCAGCACAGAGGAAGATGAAGAAGACGAAGGCTTCCTGCTCAGCAATCGGCTGCTGGCGCAGGCAGGCCTGTCGCTTGTATATACCTATAAGAATGGGAAAAACTGCCTTTCCTGCAACCCGCAAAAGAAGTTCTCCATGGGTCAGATGGCGCAGATTATGACAGCGGTTGTGCTGGCGGCGGTTTTAGGGCTCGCGGCCGGATTTTTGCCACAGGAAGGACAGACAGCGGTGCTGGCGGTTACGCAGCCTCTGTTCAATTTTATTTTTGGAGGGCTGCGCGCGGTTTCCTCTCCACTGGTATTTTTCGCGGTCTGTTGCGGAATCGTCAGTATCGGCGATTTGTCAGTGGTGGGAAGGATCGGCAAAAAGCTGATTGTTAGAATGATTGCCGGGACTTTTCTTTTAGGTGTGGTTATGGCCTTAGTAAGCTGCCTGTTGTTTCCGACTGTTACGGAAACAGGTAACGCTGTTTCAGGCAATTTTTCGGAAGTCTATCAAATGATTCTGGATATTGTGCCTTCTGATATTGTGTCACCGTTTTTGAATGGAAATGCCTTACAGATCGTGTTTTTGGGAATCTGTGTGGGGACGGCTCTGCTTATTTTAGGAGAACGGACGGCGGCAGTGCAGAATTTTGTGATGCAGACGAATGAGGTCATACGTTTTTTAATGAGCGTGTTGGGAAGGCTGGTTCCTTTATTTGTGTTTTTAAGTCTCTTTGATCTTTTGTTGTCCGATGTTGGCAACGGTTATTTCAGCCTGTTGAAAGTGTTTATTATCGCAATACCCGGCTGTTTCCTGCTGACGTTGTTCTATGTCTTTGTGGCGGCGACTCGACTGTCTGTCAGCCCTGTTTTATTGATCAGAAAAATGCTGCCGACTTATTTGATCGCTATGATGACCGCTTCTTCAGCGGCAGCGCTGACGACCAATCTTGATACGTGCGAAAAAGAGCTTGGCATTCCCAAAAAGGTGGCGGATTTTGCCATTCCCCTGGGACAGGTCCTTTATAAGCCGGGATTTGTGGTCGGCCTGTTTGGAGTCGCACTCTGCATGGCGGAGTCTTACGGCGTTCCTATCACGCCGCAGTTTCTTGTGATGGCAGTTTTGACGATGGGGCTTTTGGCGATGGCAACACCTCCGATTCCCGGCGGGTCACTCTCCGTATTTACCGTTATATTTGCACAGCTTGGCATTCCTGCCGGAGCAGTCGCTCTGGCAGTTGCGGCCAATGCAATCCTCGACTTTTTTATGACAGCGGCCGGACTTGCCTGCTTGCAGGTTCAGGTCATGCTTGCGGCTAAGAGCGTGGGGATGCTGGATCAGGAACGGCTGCATGGTGAAAGAAGAGAGTAAGTGTGATCCCATGACACGATCCTGCACGATGCGGAGGGCGGGAGGATTGAAGCAAATAAAAGGGTATTAAGTCATTTTTGTCCATACAACAGATGGATGTGGAAACACATAATGGGGCAGTGTCACAGAAAGACAGAAAAGTACATTAAGAGAAGCACGGTAGATGGCGTATGAATGGTAGCTGTCGGGAATTTGCCCGCACATGTAAAGGTCCGCTTGCATCGTGCATAGACGCCGGAAAATGACAGTTAAAATAACTCCCAAGAGTAAGGCGAACAGGGTTGAGAATTTGAAAATATTCATAAACCGTTCCCATAATTTGGCGCCCACACAGTAACCGAGCAAAGGCTGTACGTCCTGTCCTAATCCCATACATACCATTCCTGCAATAATGATAACTTGCATGGCAACGCCCATTCCCGCAATCGCCATATCGCCGTATTCTGCCATTTGGCTGTTGATGATGATTTGGGAAACGCTTATTAGCAAAGAACCTAATGCGGCGGGGATACCAATTATAAGTACGCTGCTGCAAACTTTGTCTTTTAATGTAAAGTCTTTGATATTGATACTAAGTATTGACTTTCCACGGAGAAAATAGAAAATATAGTAACCTGCGCCGAAAAGGTTTCCTATTACCGTAGCGATTGCTGCACCTGCAATATTCCAGCCAAAGCCTAAATCATAACCGGATCAAGAATAAAATTCAGAAGATTTCCAAGAAGCTGTCCCATCATAGCTTTACCGGCTT
>CAJTKA010000001.1 GCA_910576815.1 uncultured Lachnospiraceae bacterium | reverse complement strand
GCAGTGATTTTGAGAATCTGAAATACAACACGGCGATCGCGGCGATGATGACTCTGGTCAATGAATTTTATAAGAAAAACGCGGTCACGAAGGGCGAGTTCAAAACGTTACTCACCCTGCTCAATCCTGTTGCGCCCCATATCACCGAGGAACTGTGGCAGGCAGTAGGCTTTGAAGGCAGGGTGTATCAGACCGCATGGCCCACATATGAGGAAGCCAAGACCGTAGAGTCCACCGTGGAGATCATGGTGCAGGTAAACGGCAAGAATCGGGCGACTCTCAATATCGGCAAGGACGATCCGAAGGACGAGGTGATCGCGAAGGCGAAGGAAATGATCGCCGATAAGCTGACGGGGACGATCGTGAAAGAGATTTATGTGCCCGGCAGGCTGGTGAATATCGTGCAGAAATAAAAAGTCGCACAAAAGCATAGGAAAGAATATCAAATCAGCAGTGAAATAAGGGCGGTGCGCACGGCGCATCACCCTTATTTTTTTCGCATCCGCATCATCTTATCAATGGCGGCGGCTTCCTCCGCTGAGGAATAGTTTTTGATGGTGGCGGCAATCGTCTCGATCTCCTCATTGGAAAAAGTGATATGTTCTGTCTGTCCCCGTTTGGCAACCGCCATCAGAAAGGGCAGCATCTGTTCTTTGTTCAGCGAGCGGCTCTCAAAGACGAGAGCCTGTAAAAAGTCGAGCTTTGTTCTGTCGATGTCGGCAAGCGCCGGATCGTTCATCCATTCATTTGTCATGGGGCACTCCTTTTAGTATTATAGAGTTGGTGGTCCGTTTTGAAACATTTCATACATTTCCCGCTGCTCGGGGGTGAGCATATTCATGAGCATATCCATCATCGAAAACCCCGGGGAAGGCTGTTTTTCTGAGCCGTCTTCGGAATCTTTGTTTTGTCCTGCGTCTGACAACGGAACGCCAAACGGGGAATCCAGATTCATGTCGGGAAAAATTTCTTTCATGGCGTTCATGGTCTGTGTCATTTCCTGTACGGTCTCCATGGTCTGCAGGATATTTTCAATCTGTTCCAGCTGCCTGATCTCCTCTGGCGTGGAGTAGCGGCAAAGCTGCCTGACAAGCTCTTTTAAGTCAGGTTTTTCCTGTTGAGAGAGCCCGCAGCCGCAGAGGGTGACGGTATGCCTTTTCACATAATTCATGGTATACTGTAGTTCCATATATTTGATGTAGACTGCCAGATGCTTTTGCATAGAGGGTTCGAGATAGGGGAGAAAGACTTTGAGCTTTTGCATCTGGTTTGTGGTGTATAAGGCATCGAATGTCATAACATTGGACGCATCTTCCTGTTTATCAGTCATAAGCCATGCCTTTCCGATGCCCTGCCATCATTGCGCTTATCCCTAAAGTATATGCTGCACATGAGAGAAATAGGCTCCTTTCAGAGCCGAAGCCGTGGAGCCTATTTCCGATGTGCTTTTCAGATGTGATAAAGATAAGTTCGGGGTAGATTAGTTGTTGCAGCAGCAGGATAACAGGATCAGGATCCAAATCCAAGAGCAGCAGTTATTGTCGCCGCCAAAAAGGCTGTTGCCACCAAAGAAGCCGCCGCCACAGCCGCAGCCGTCGCCATTGCCGCCGCAGCAGGATAACAGGATCAGAATCCAGATCCAGGAAGCGCATCCATTGTTGCTGGCAGGGCTGGTATTGTTGCATCCGCAGTGAGTTGCTGTAAGATCGCTCATTTCTTTGTGTCCTCCAAATGTTGTTTATGCTATATCTTATGTGGAGGCTGTGGATTGGTGTCAGTTTTTAGTGCAACAAATATACTTGAAACATATGTTCGGTTGTGGTAAACTATCAATATGTTTGAAAACGGGAAGAAAAGCAATAAAAATAGAGACAGACGGATCAGCAGGGCTGACTTTTGTCTGACAGCCTTTTTCCTGTTTCTGGCGCTGGGGATTTTTGGCTGGTCTTCCTTGAGCCGGGAGGATGGACAAACTTTGCGGATATCCTGTGACGGGCAGATCGTTGAGGAAGTGTCTCTGGCACAGATCAGACAGCATGACCCGGCGGGAGCAGGGAGCGATAGCGCAGCAGAAACAGTGCGCTATTGTCTGCTTCTTAATGTGAACGGGCATGTATCCTGTGAGTGGTACGAGACAAAACCTGATCTTGTTACTACAGTTTCGGAAGGAAGCAGTTATAATCTCTTGACGGTTTCAGAGGCTGGTGTATCTATGGAGGCTGCCGACTGTCCCGATCAGATTTGCGTGCACCATATTCCCATCAAAGGAGGCGGGGAGAGCATCATTTGTCTGCCGCATAAGCTGGTGGTGGAAATAAGGGGAGGAGAGGCATGAGAAGAACGGCTGAACTTGGGCTTATGCTGGCCTTGGCACTGATTCTCTCTTATGTGGAGTCCCTGATCCCCTTTTCTTTCGGGATACCGGGAATCAAGCTGGGGCTGCCCAATCTGATCGTACTGTTACTGCTATATGAAAAGCCAGAAACAGACAGAGTGTCTGGCGGTCATGGAGATACAGTCAGGGTGGCGAGTGTGGATGAGAAATCAGGGACGATGCTTGTGAAATTCTTAACAAAGGGGGAGCGGGAGGCGCTTCTTGTGAACGGGCTTCGTATTGTTCTGTCTGGTTTTTTATTCAGCAATCTCTACGCTATTTTGTACGCTCTTGCGGGAGCGGCGTTTAGTTTTACTGCCATGATTTTCGGCAGGCGGATGAAATGCTTTTCCATGGTCGGAGTGAGCGTGCTGGGCGGCGTTTTTCATAATATAGGGCAGCTTCTGGTGGCGATGGCGGTGGTGGAGACGACTGCGGTGGCCTATTATGCGCCTTTTTTGCTGGTGGCGGGCACGGTGACGGGGGCTTTGCTCGGCGTTGTGGGGCGGGAACTGTTACCTTATTTGCATAGAATAGGTAGAGAAGTCACGAAACAGAAATAATTACCGAAACAGATATAGAGGGAATAAACAGAGAAGGGAAGGCTCTTATGTACGCATACATAAAAGGAACATTAGAAGAAATCGGTGAGGATGCGGTGATCGTGGAGGCAGGCGGGATCGGCTATAACATTCGAGTCTCGACCACGACAGCGGATCTGCTGCCGGGGCTTGGCAGCGAAGTCAAGATCTATACATACACGCTGGTGCGAGAGGACGCATTTCAGTTATTCGGCTTTCTGACCAGAGACGATTTGGAGATTTTTAAGCGGCTGATCACGGTAAGCGGCATCGGGCCCAAAGGTGGGCTTGCCATCCTCTCGGTGATGAGTGCGGATGCGCTGCGCTTTGCGGTGACGGCGGGAGATGCGAAAGCGATCGCCAAGGCGCCTGGCATCGGGGCGAAGACGGCAGAGCGCGTGATCTTAGACCTGCGGGATAAGATCTCTGTGGAGGATACACTGCGGGGGCTTGCGCCTACGGAGGTGTCCGCGGGGACTGCTGATGGCGGCATTGGAGAAAATCTGATGCGGCGGGAGGCCATCGAGGCGTTGGTGGCGCTTGGCTATTCTGCGTCCGACGCTACGGCGGCGGTAAAAAAGGTCGCGGTGGAGGAGGATGCCACTTCGGAGAGCATTCTAAAATCGGCGCTGAAATATATGTTTTGACAGCTTGGTTTTGCGGGCGCGTGCGGAGCATTACACGGAGGAATACAAGGTGATTTTCGGAAAACACATTAACCAATATTATAAGAAACACGCTCTGATGCTCCTTACGGGTGTCGCGGCGCTTATCTTTGTGGACTACTTTCAACTGATCCTGCCGGAATTATACCGCATTGTGGTAAATGGCATGAACGGCGGACCGGTGGAGATCGATGGTGCTTTGGTGCCTTTTACGATGGAGGTGCTTTTGAATGAGGTCTGTCTCCAACTGATCGTGATTATTCTGGTATTGGTCACGGGGCGGTTTTTATGGCGCGTTTGTATCTATGGAGCGGCCATTAAGGTGGAGACGGATCTTCGCAACAAAATGTTTGACCATTGCAAAAATTTATCCAGAGAGTATTTTCAGGTCAACAAGGTCGGCAATCTCATGAGCCTGTTTACCAATGATTTGGATACCGTGCAGGAATGTTTTGGCGACGGGGTTTTGATGTTCTGCGATGCCCTGTGTCTGGGACTGATGGCTTTTTATAAGATGTGGCGCATGGATCTTGTATTGACGGGGCTGTCCATGATTCCCCTCGTGATCTTGCTTGTTCTGGCCACGGTGGTGGGAAAGGCGATGACGGCAAAATGGGAGATCAGGCAGGAGGCTTTTTCCAGACTTTCCGATTTTTCCCAGGAGAATTATTCGGGGATCGCCGTTGTCAAGGCTTTTGTCAAAGAAATTTTGGAACTGCGGGAATTTCAGAAGCTAAATCGGGAAAATGAAGAAGTCAATGTAGAATATACCAGGATTTCTACGCTGTTAAATATTCTGATCACTCTGCTTGTGGAGTCGGTGCTCTGCGTGATCTTGGGCTATGGCGGCTATCTTGTTTACAACGGGCGTTTCGACGCGGGACAGCTGGTGGAGTACATCGTCTACTTTAATTCCATCGTCTGGCCTGTGATGGCAATTTCCATGCTGATCGAGAAAACCTCCCGCGGAAAGGCTTCTTTAAACCGTGTGGGAGAACTGTTAGAGGCGGAAATCACGGTAAAGGACCGCCCGGGGGTGGAGGAACTTCTGAATATGCGCGGAGAGATCGAGTTTCGGCATCTTACCTTCCGCTATCCGGACGGGGAGAGCGATGCGCTGCGCGATGTTTCTTTTACCATAAAGGCGGGAGAGAGCGTGGGCATCGTGGGCAGGACAGGGTCCGGCAAGACCATTCTGGTAGACCTGATTCTGCGCGCCTACAACGTGTCTGACGGGGCGCTGTTTATTGACGGACGGGATGTGAATGACATCTCGATCCACTCCCTGCGGGAAGGCTGCTCCTATGTACCGCAGGATAACTTCCTCTTTTCCGATACCATCGAAAACAACATCGCCTTTGCGATGGATGCAGCGGACGATGCGCTGGTGGAGCGGGCAGCGAAATTGTCCGATGTGCACGACGATATCATGGATTTTACGGCGGGTTATCGGACGGTGTTGGGTGAGCGGGGCGTGACCGTCTCCGGCGGACAGAAGCAGCGTATTTCCATTGCCAGAGCCCTGCTTAAGGATGCAGCGATTTTGATTTTAGACGATTCCGTATCGGCTGTGGATATGAAGACGGAGAAAGAGATCCTCGAAAATCTGCTGACGGAGAGGAAAGGGAGGACGACCATCCTCATCGCGCATCGGATTTCTACGGTGGAGCGCATGGATAAGATCATTTTTGTAGAGGATGGCAGGGTGGAAGCCGTTGGTAGCCATGAAGACTTATGCGCATCTTGTGAAGCTTATCGCAAGATGGTGGAATTGCAGCGTCTGGAGGAGGAAGCGGGAGGTGAAGCCAATGTTTGAGTATTATCCGTTACTTGCAGTGGGTGCAGTCGTTGGTGTTTTTTCGATTATTCTTTTGACAGCGTACCTGCTGGTGAAGGATAAAAAACAGTCCATGGGCTTTGAAAGGCAGATGAAGGATCGGGAGATCATGCGGCGGCTGCTTGGCTATGCGAAGCCTTACAGACGAGCGTTTTTGCTGGTGGGTTTCTTGATGATATTATCGATCGCCTATGATGTGGTGGCGCCTCTTATCATCGGGCGGATCGAACAGCTCATGGTGGGCGAGTTTGCCATGGCGCAGATTTATCGGGCGGTGGCAGTGTATCTGAGCATATTAGCGGTATCCATGGTCTGTACCTACATACAGGCGATCGTGCTGCAAAGGACGGGACAGCGCATTATCTCCGTAATGAGGGAGGATCTTTTTGTCAAGATAGAGAGCCTTTCGCAGGAGCAGCTAAACGCCATTCCCGTGGGGAAGCTGGTGACGCGCACCACAAACGATACCAACGCGATCTCCATGATGTTCACCAATCTTCTGGTGAACCTGGTCAAAAATATATTTGTCATTGTCGGGGTATTGGCGGCAATGCTTATGTTAAACTATGAACTGACGCTGATGGTTCTGTGCTTTGTACCTTTTATTATTTTGTTTACGGTGATTTTCCGCAAGTTTTCCAGACGGGCATACCGCAGGGTAAAAGACTGCACTACAGACATTAATACCTACCTTTCAGAAAATCTTTCCGGTATCAAAATCACCCAGATTTTCAACCGGGAGGAGGCGAAGATGGAGGATTTCAGAAACCGAAGTAATGCGCTGGGGCGGGCAAAGCAGGAGCAGATTTTGGTGTTTGGTATTTTCAGGCCGTTAGTCTATATGCTCTATGTCAGCTCCGTACTCTGTCTGCTTTATCTGGGCGGCAAAGGGTATCTGGAAAACAGGGTCTTTCTGGGGCAGTTGATAGAAAGCGGCACGCTGGTGTCTTTCTATATGTATATCTCAAAATTTTATAACCCAATCCAGAGTCTGGCGGAGCAGTTCAACTGGCTTCAGTCAGCCTTCGCCTCAGCGGAGAAGGTCTTTACGATCATGGATATGGAGCCTGTGATCAAAGATGCGCCTGATGCCATCGAAATTTCTAAATTGCGCGGTGAGATCGAGTTTCGGGACGTGTGGTTTGCCTATGTGGAGGGCGAATGGGTGTTGAAGGGTGTCTCCTTCCATGTGGATCCGGGACAGACCGTGGCCTTTGTGGGTTCCACAGGTTCCGGAAAAACGACAATTCTGTCACTTTTATGCCGGAATTATGAGTATCAAAAAGGGGAGATTTTGGTGGATGGAATCGACATCCGTAAAATCAAGATCAGTTCCCTGCGCAGGCAGCTCGGACAGATGCTTCAGGATGTATTCCTTTTTTCGGGAACCATTCGCAGCAATATCGCGTTGCGCGATGAGTCAATTGCTGAAAAGGAGATTCTTGCGGCCTGTCACTACGTCAATGCCGATCATTTTATCAAGAAACTGGAGAAGGGACTTGACGAGGAAGTCAGGGAGCGGGGCAATAATTTCTCCGCAGGCCAAAGGCAGCTATTGTCGTTTGCCCGTACCATCGTGCATCAGCCTGTGGTGATGATTCTGGATGAGGCGACGGCAAATATTGATACGGAGACGGAGCTTTTGATTCAGGATTCTTTGGAAAAGATGCAGAATATCGGCACCATGCTGATGGTGGCGCACAGGCTCTCAACGATTCGCAACGCGGACAACATTATTGTGCTTTCTCATGGGAAGATCATAGAGCAGGGCAGTCATCAGGAGCTCCTTGCCATGCAGGGGAAGTATTACAGACTTTACCACCTGCAGTTCAGAAGGGAGGAGATGGAGAAAGAGCGGCAGGTGGCGCAATAAATTTCGTACGGGATGGACGGAATTTATTAGGAGGGCGTTTCCTCCGCCTTCGCGTCCTCCTCGTACGCCTGAAGGAGGCGCATGCCCGCGGTTTCGGTGACCGGCAGGGAAAAGATAACGGATTTTGCCTTGGTGGTCAACCCGGCATCTTCCATGATTGCCCCCATGATGGCGTTTTTCTGCTCTTTTTTAACGACAATAAAGATAATTTCCTTTTCGGAGGCAAGGGTAACGCCCAGGAACTTATCGGCGCTCTCCATACCTGTCCCTTTGGCGTGGATGACGGTGCCGCCGCCTGCCTTCATTTTTCTGGCGGCATCCATGATCATTTCCGTATAGCCCTGGTTGGCGATAATGACTAAAAGTTCATATTTGGTGTCCTTCAAAACTGTTTCCTCCCCATTTTCAAAGGTTTCTTCCCCCGTCAGGAAACGGAGTTGACGAAGACCGCCGATACTTGCAAGCGGAATGATGAACGCAACGCCTGTACCGGGAATATCGATCCGCATTTCCTGTTCCAGACCTGCCTTGATTTTTTTCCAGGTCCCGCGGGTGACGACGGAGAAGATAACGGCTTTCTCCGTACCGTCCAAGCCGAGATAGTCCAAAATTTCGTGATTGGCGGTTCCGTTGCCAAGGGTTATAAAATTGACAGAGACGCCATATCTGTCGTAGAATGCCGCAAAATCTTTTGTGCGGTCCCTAGTGATGATGGCGGTCATCAGATATAGTTCGCTCATGTTTTCCTCCATGTCGGAGCTTTTTGCTCTGTTTTATTAGAGTTCAATGATCAAATCTTCTGTAGCGCATACAGTGGCTGCAGGTCCGACAGCTTGGGCTGTCTGGTGATCTCCGGAGGCGACTGCGGCGCGACGTCTGGAGAGAATGCCGAGAAGCTGTATCGTGATGAGCGGTGTCATGGCAACCATTGCCACGATACCAAAGGCATCTGTTACAATATTGCCGCCGACAGCGCTGCAGGCTCCCTGCGCTAACGGGAGCAGAAAGGCTGCCGTCATGGGACCGGAAGCAACGCCGCCGGAATCGAAAGCGATGGCGGTATAGATCTTGGGCACAAAGAAGGAAATCGCCAGCGCAAAGGTATAGCCGGGGATCAGGAACCACATCACGGAAATGCCTGTCAACACGCGCAGCATGGCGATGCCAAGAGAGATGGCAACACCTACGGAGAGGCAGGTACCCATGGATTTTGCAGAAATGGCGCCGTCGGTAATCTCCTCCACCTGTTTGTTCAGTACATAGACAGCAGGCTCCGCTTTTACAATGAAAAAGCCCATCACCATGGCGATCGGGATCAGGAGCCAGGGATTGGACGAGGAGCCCAGCATTTGTCCCAGATAGTTACCGGCAGGCATGAAACCGACGTTGACGCCTGTCATAAATAAAACCAGCCCGATATAGGTATAAACGAGCCCGACACACATCTTTGAGAGCGTTCTTTTGGAAAGACGCAGGACAAAGACCTGGAACAGCCCAAAAAACAGGATGATCGGGAACAGGGAAACCGCAATTTCAGCGATGTAGGTCGGAAATCCATGATGAAACAGTGCCCACAGTTCTACGGAAGTCTCTACGGATGGAATGGCAGGCGGAACATAGCTGCTTTCCCCAGGACGGTAGATCATTCCCAGGATCAGCACCGACACGATGGGACCGATCGAGCATAGAGCGACCAGTCCGAAGCTGTCATCTGCGGCATGGAGGTCGTTTCGAATCGCGGCCACACCCAGTCCCATCGCCATGATAAAGGGGACCGTCATGGGACCTGTGGTCACACCGCCGGAGTCAAAAGCTACACTCAAAAAATCCTCCGGTACAAAAGGCGTCAATAAGAAGACAACTATGTAGAGAAATACCAACAGGGGCGGCAGCGGTATTCGAAACAGCATACGAAGCAGGGCAATCACCAGAAAAAGGCCGACGCCTCCTGCCACGGCTCCAATCAGAATACCGTTGGGAATGGAGGGAACCTGCCCGGCGAGCACTTGCAGGTCCGGCTCAGAGACGGTGATAATAAAGCCAAGCAGAAAGGATAGCGCTACAATTATGGTAAGTTTTTTGCTTTTGGTCATGCAGGTGCCGACTTTTTCGCCCATGGGAGTCATGGCAACCTCTGCGCCGAGGGTAAAAAACATCATGCCCAGAATCAGGAGGACCGCACCGATCAGAAAGCATAGGAGAATGCTCGGTGAAATCGGCGCCACGGAAAAGCACAGAACGAGAACGATGACGATGATCGGCAGTACGGCCACCAGCGCCTCACGCAGCTTTTCTTTCAGTTTTTCAAGAAATATGGATTTTGTGCGCAAACAGTTTCCTCGCTTCTAAGTCAGAGTAAAGTCAGATCAAATAGTTTACTAATATGATATCTTGTATCGTATGTTCTGGCAAGGGAGAAAAAGTACGGTTTTTGTAACAGAGAAGCCGAAGACGCAGCGGTCATCGATTTCCGTCGGCTTGCGAAGTGGACGGGAAGATGCTAAAATTAGGTGAAAAGAAGTTCCAGCCGCTCACAGCAGAGGCTGTGATATGGAGATAACAATGCCAAACAGAATGATTGAGACGAATTTGATTGAGGAAGATATCAGGATCGAGGGGTCTTTACGTCCTCAAAAGCTGATTGACTATATTGGTCAAGAAAAGGTAAAGGATAATCTGAAAGTTTACATCGAGGCGGCAAAACAGAGAGGGGATGCACTGGATCATGTGCTTTTCTATGGACCGCCGGGACTGGGGAAGACCACCCTTGCAGGCATTATTGCCAATGAGATGGGGGTTCATATGAAGGTGACCAGCGGTCCGGCGATCGAGAAGCCGGGAGAGATGGCGGCGATCTTAAACAATCTGCAGGAGGGTGACCTTCTTTTCGTGGACGAGATCCACAGATTGAATCGCCAGGTAGAGGAGGTATTATATCCTGCGATGGAGGATTATGCCATTGACATCATGATCGGTAAGGGACCGACGGCCCGTTCCATCCGTTTGGATCTGCCCCATTTTACGTTGGTGGGTGCGACCACCAGGGCAGGGCTTCTCACGGCGCCGCTAAGAGACCGTTTCGGTGTGATCCACAGGCTGGAGTTTTACAGCGTGGAGGAGCTTACGGTGATCATCAGGCAGTCGGCGAAAAAGCTGGGAGTGGAGATCAACGATAGAGGTGCGGTGGAGTTGGCGAGAAGGAGCCGGGGTACGCCCCGTTTGGCGAATCGCATCTTGAAGCGTGTCCGCGATTTTGCCCAGGTGAAATATGATGGTGCAATCACGGAAGATGTGGCGAAGGTAGCGCTTGATTTAATGGATGTGGATAAGATGGGCTTAGATCACGTGGACAGAAACATTCTTATGACCATGATGGAGAAATTCAAGGGCGGTCCGGTGGGGCTTGATACGCTGGCGGCAGCCATCGGCGAGGATGCAGGGACGATAGAGGATGTGTACGAGCCCTATCTGATCCAGAACGGTTTCCTGAACCGCACGCCGAGGGGAAGGACGGTCACGGATCTGGCCTATCGTCATTTTGGGCTGGAGATTCCGTCATGAATGAGAAAATTCCTTGGAAACGGCTGGCGCAGATAATCGTTGTTATGGGCTGTCTTTGCGTTTGGCTGTTGATTGGGTACGGAGATTGCTTGCGGAAGGATGATTCGCTGACGGCGATGTGGGAGACGGAGGGGCTTACGTCTGAGACTGACGAGACGGAAAGAGAAATCGGGCAAACGCCGCCGCAGGATGTGGACGGCTATTATCTGCTGTCCACGAAAGAAGATTTCAGGTGGTTCATTTCCACAAAAATGGACCCGCATTCCAATGTCCGTCTTGTAAATGACTTAATTTTAAATGATACGGAAGGATGGGAGAACTGGGCGGATACGCTGCCGGAAAACGGGTATGGCTCCATTCCGAGTTATTACGGGCATTTTGACGGAAACGGTCATGCCCTGATCGGATATTGTACGCCCTACGGCAGCTGGCTGAGTTCTCTTTTTATGATACTGGAGGAGGGTGCGAAAGTGACAGACCTCACGATCCGTGAGAGCCTGTTTGTCACCACGTATGAGGACTGTGCCTACGAGGAGGAAAACGGGGAGACAAATGTGATTACTTCCGCAGCGCTTTGCTTTGCCAACTATGGCGTGATCGAAAACTGCAAGGTGCAGGCAAAAGTGGTCGGCGCGTGGGACGCGGCCGGTATCGCGGGCATCAATTACGGGCAGATGAAAAACTGCCGATTTACGGGAAGCGTGGAGGCGGGAACGGACCGGAGTACGGAAGCGCCTGAGAACACTTATACGAAACATTCCATGTTTGCGGGCGGCATCTGCCGCTCCAATTACGGGAGCATCCAAAACTGTGTCAATGAAGGTAAGGTGACGCTTGGCGCTATCTCCGATACCTTTTATGTACATGATTTTGCCGCAGGAGGGATTTCCGGGCGGAATGCGGAGGAGGGCAGCATAGAGGACTGCCAAAATATGGGAGATGTGAGCGGCGTCCAGCTTGCGGGCGGTATCGTGGGCGCGAGCTGGGGCAGTATTTACAAATGTCAAAACAGCGGGAAGGTCCATATAGAACAGATAGTGCGCGACCACGCGGAAACGCTGGTCAGCGCGGGCATCTGTGCCTCCAATGGCGGGACGGTGGATACCTGCGTCAATAGCGGCGCCGTTACCATCAGCCAGAAACGGCTGTCTTTCGTCACACCCATTTACGGCGTAGCCTGCAATACTGTAAATCCGGGAAAGGGCACGATCGAGAACAGCTTCTATCTTGCGGGGACGGCAGAGCAGATCTATCCACAGCGCGGCGTAAGGGAGCTTTCGTCTGAGGAGATGCCGTGGTATGCCGCGTATTTTTCCGGAGTGAAACGGCTGGAACATGAGGACTTTATGGACTTTTTGGGGGTTATTCCTTATGATCCGGAGACACAGGACGACAACGGAAATTATGTACATCTGGGGTTTGGTCCGGCGGAGGATGTGGAGTATGAGGTGGCGGTGGGAGATAATCTCTGGAAGATTGCCAGGCAGTTTTTCGGGGACGGACGATATTATCAGAATTTGGAATGGGCGAATCCGAAACTGGAGGAGGGCGTACTTTTGCCGGGCATGAAGATCACCGTTCCACACAGGGATCTTGCCGTGGTGCGGCGGTACGATGAGGAAGGATTTGGCTGGGCATTTTGCGGGCTGTCCTCCGGAGAGATGTTTCCCACCCGTTATGTGCTTTCTAAGCCGATCGACTGGTATTATGGCAGCATGGACTTTGCGGCAGCTGCGGGGCTTAATACGCTGTGGCCGAAAACGCCGGACGCCGCTGAGTCTGAGGATATCCGTATTTTCTATCGGATGGACGTCAATCCGGACGGGGATTTCTTTGCAGACCGCTGGCCACAGGTGCAGGAAAGTATCAAAAAGAGCGCAGCCGCTTACTGGGGAAATTCGGTGGATACCTTTAACTTTGATTGTTTTACACTGGATAACGGCGAAAACCTTTACTGTTATTCCTTTGTGGTATACAAAAAAGAGGAAAAACTGGTCTGTCAGACCGCATACCGTCTCAGCGAGAATATGCTGGTGGAATATATTGGCATACAGCCCTTGAAACCGCATTGGCACATCGGAGAAAGTCATGATGTGATGCTGCGGGTGCCTTATATGGCGGCGTTTGTGGACACCAGGGCGGAACTTGAGGAGGCGCAGTTTGATTCGGAGACCTTTTACGGCAGGGAGAACTGGGAGTTCCCACAGCTGCATAATCCTTTTGCAATTGCACTTGCCTTTGACAAGGAGGCGAATTGTAGTCCTTATATGTTATTTACAGGCGCTCAGTAATGCCTGTTTATGCGGTATATTCCTATAAAATGTTACGGAAATGTTACGCATAGGAGAAAGAAGGGCTTGAAATTCCGTCTTAGGACAGCTATAATGAGGTTGATAGTGTAAGCACAGCGTTGGAGGAGTGTTCCTTATGTCAACAAAAACAGATACGGAAGTAATCATCGCCGGCAAGGTCTTTACGCTGAGCGGTTACGAGAGTGAGGAATATCTGCAGAAGGTGGCCTCCTACATAAACAATAAGATTGCTGAATACAACAAGATCGACAGCTTTAAGAGACAACCGATGGATACCCAGAATGTACTCCTCCAGCTCAATATCGCTGATGATTATTTTAAAGCAAAGAAGCAGATCGGTATCCTGGAAGAAGATTTGAAGAACAAAAACGATGAGGTTTACGCCTTAAAGCATGACTTGATCGCGGCGCAGATGAAGCTTGAGAACACGGAAAAGAACGTAAAAACTCTCCAGAATGAGGCGAACGAGAATGCCAAGCAGATCGTCCGCATGGAGACGGAGCTTAAGGAACGCAAAGGGAAACAATAGAAGAATATCAATAGAAAAGGGAAGGAGCAGATCAGTGGTCTGCTCTTTTTAATCGACAGGAAAGGTTGTCGTCTGACGATAAGTTTTTGGAAGCGGAGTGAAGATATGGGGAAAAAAGTGGAGCTTCTTGCTCCGGCGGGTAATTTTGAGGCTTTTTTAGGGGCTGTCAATGCCGGCGCGGACGCGGTATATTTGGGCGGAGAGCAGTTTGGCGCCAGAGCCTATGCGGATAATTTTACGGCGGCGGAGATTCTCCGTACGCTTTACGTCGCCCATTTTTACGGGAAAAAGATTTATCTGACTGTGAACACCCTTTTGAAGGAGCGGGAGCTTGCGACGCTGTTTGATTACCTTACGCCCTTTTATGAGGCGGGGCTTGACGGCGTGATCGTGCAGGATCTGGGGGTGCTTCGCTATCTGAGAGAGCGTTTTCCGGGACTTACCCTGCATGCCAGCACCCAGATGACAGTGACGGGAGCAGGAGGAGCCGCCCTGCTCAAAGAGGCGGGGATCAGCCGTATCGTGCCGGCCAGAGAGTTGTCTTTGCTGGAAGTGCAAAAGATTCGAGAGGAAGCAGGCGTGGAGGTAGAGTGTTTTATCCACGGCGCCATGTGTTATTGTTATTCGGGACAGTGTCTTTTTAGCAGCATCTTGGGCGGCAGGAGCGGAAACAGGGGGCGCTGTGCTCAGCCGTGCAGACTTCCCTATGAGATTTTTGAGGGAAAGAAGCGACTGGCAGGGGAGGGCTATCCGCTAAGTCTTAAAGATATGTGTACGCTGGAATATCTGCCGGCCCTGATCGGGGTTGGGATCGACTCTTTCAAGATCGAGGGACGGATGAAACGGCCCGAGTATGCAGCGGGCGTCACCGCCATTTATCGAAAGTATATTGATCGCTGTTACGGGGACAGTGCGCGTTATCAGGTGGAAAAGGCCGATCTTGACAGGCTGAAACGCCTTTATATCCGCAGTGAGATTCAGACGGGTTATTACGAGAGGCATAACGGTAAGGAGATGATCACCCTGGAAAAGCCAGGGTATGAGAACTGTGACGAGGCGTTGCTTGGCGAGATTCGGGAAGAGTATATTAGGGAACCGGAAAAGATGCCTGTACGGATTAAGGCGCGTGTGGCGGTGGACGAGCCCTTGGAGATATGTATCTCATCAGATTGGAGAGATGACGGGGCGAAGTCAAAAGCAGACGAGAGCGTGTTTGAGGAGAGGCAGGAGTCTGCCGCGAAATGTATATGCAAGGTGGAATCGAAAGCTGCCGCATATGCTGCGGAAGTGACCGGCGAGACCGTGCAGCCCGCAATGAAGGCGCCTCTGACAGAGGAGGCCGTCAGAAAACAACTCACAAAGATGGGTGATAGCCTGCTTCGTGTGACGGAATGCGAAATCGAGATGGAAGGGGAAGGCTTCGTGCCGGTGCGCGCGTTAAATGAGCTGCGGCGGGAGGCGGTGGCGGCATTTGAAGTGATAGTCTGTGAAAAGGAGACATCGCAAAAGTTCGGTGGCGGAAGCGCCGAAGATGCGGAAAACAGGCTTTTGGCAGGAGCAGAACAGAGGAGCGCGGTAAGCGCGGGAGATGAGTTCAGACAGAATATGAACCAAGACCGACTAAGTCAGTCAACGAATAAAGACGCGCAATCTCGTCCCATCCATGCTCTGGTGGCGACGTTGGATCAGTTTCGTGCCGCTGTCTCCTGCGGCTGTAGCCGTATTTACATCGAAAGCGATCTTTTCCTGCGGGAGCGGGATGAGGTTTTGGCGATACTGAAAAACGGGGATGAGGCAGGAATTGCAGGTTCAGAGGGGACGGCTGCGGATGAAGATAGATCCTTTGCCTGCTATCTGGCCCTGCCCTTTATTCTGCGGGAGCGGGATGAAGATTGGCTGCGGCGGTTTACGGAGGCTTTGCGGGCACCTGAGATTCGCGGCAGGATACAGGGATTCCTGATCCGCTCTCTGGAAGGCCTTGCCTTTGCGAGAGATGTTTCTGAGGGAATGGAAAAGGCAGGTAAGGCGTATTCGCTGGTGGCGGATGCAGGGCTATACTGCTTTAACGGGGAGGCGGCCGCTTTTTTGGCAGATTATGTGGATGAAATCACGCTGCCCTATGAATTGAATGCGGGAGAGGCGGCACATCTTGTGCAGGCAGCAAAAAGGCATGGCCTTTCTGCGAATTTGATCGTCTACAGCCACATTCCCATGATGGTCACGGCAAACTGTCTGGCAAAGACTGTTGATGCCTGCCGAAACGGAGCAGCGAAAGGCGAAAAGGCGGGAAGCAGGATCGGGGAGGAAAGACAAATTTTCTTAAAAGATCGTAAAGAAATTGCATTTCCTGTAGTGCTAAACTGCGATCACTGTTATAATGTCCTATATAATGCCGTGTCCTATTCGCTGCATACCGCCGTAAAGGAGAGGGAGCGGATCGCCGCGTCCGCTGATCGCTATGATTTTACGATAGAAGCGGGGGAAGTCTGTGAGCAGATTCTGCGTAGGACCTATGCGTTTTCGAACTATACTGCCGGACACTGCAAACGGGGCGTGGAGTGAAATTGCCTGCAATACGGCATTCTCCGCATTGAATAATTGAAATGACTGGAAACTTTGGTGACGATTATGGAACTTTATATCACAGAGCTTTCTAAATATTTTATCACCCTGTTTATCGCCTGCTACACGCTGGAGTGTTTTTTGGTGTTCCGCTTTCAGGAGGAGGAGCGGCGAAAAGCCGGGTATATCCGCCAGAACATTTGGATGTTTCTGGTGCATTTTTCGTGCTTTTTGGTGATTTGTTTTGAGACGGGAAAGATTGAGTATCTGCTCTTTTATGTATTGCAGCAGATCTTACTGTTTTCAACGATCATGCTCTTTCGCATGATCTACCCGAAGGGGAATCTGCTCATCATCAACAATACCTGTATGCTCTTGAGCATCGGCTTTGTGATTTTGACAAGACTGTCCTATGAGAAAGCAATTAAGCAGTTTTTTATTGTCACGGTCTCTATTGTGATTGGGATGGCGGTTCCTTTCTTTATGCGGAATCTAAAGTTTCTAAAGAGTCTGACCTGGGTTTATGCGGGAGTCGGTATTTTGGCGCTGGGGGTGGTGCTGCTTTTGGGTTCTGTCACCTATGGCTCTAAGATTTCTTACTCCATTGCGGGCGTTACGTTCCAGCCTTCCGAGTTTGTGAAGGTCCTCTTTGTCTTCTTTGTGGCCAGCGCCTTTCATGAATCCTGGGATTTTCTCAGGGTGGCGGTGACGGCGGTGCTGGCGGGTCTGCATGTACTGATCTTGGTGGCATCAAAAGATTTGGGAAGCGCATTGATCTTCTTTGTGGTCTATGTGTTCATGGTCTTTATTGCCACAGGAAAGTGGCGTTATCTGTTTTTGGGCGCGGCGGGCGGCTCTGCGGCGGCGGTGATCGCCTTCAAGCTGTTTACCCACGTACAGCAGCGGGTACAGGCCTGGCAGGATCCTTTTGCCTGCATTGATGATGCAGGTTTCCAGATTACCCAGTCCCTGTTCGGGATCAGCAGCGGCGGGTGGTTCGGATTGGGACTTTTCAGGGGCAATCCCACGGCGATTCCCCTGGTGGAGGCCGACTTTGTGTTCTCTGCGGTGGCAGAGGAGCTGGGGATCATCTTTTCCATGTGCATGATCCTGATCTGTATCAGCAGCTTCATCATGTGCATGAACATCTCAATGAAGCTGCAGGACCGTTTTTACAGGCTGATCGCCTTTGGTCTTGGCATTACCTATATTTTCCAGGTATTTTTGACGGTGGGCGGAGGAACCAAGTTCATTCCCATGACGGGCGTGACCCTGCCTTTTATCAGCTATGGAGGCAGTTCAGTATTGACGACACTGCTTATGTTTTTTATCATAGAAGGACTATACATTATCAGACGGGACGAAGGAGACAGACGTGCCAGGAACAGAAAACGAAAAAAGAGAGAGAGAAGCGTCGAATGGGAGCAGGAAGAATCTGAAGATCGGGAAGGCAAAGAGGAAGCGTAACCGGCAGATTCTTGCGGTCACATGGTTTTTTGTGGGCTTGTTTTTACTGATGATGGGCTACACCGGTCATTATGCCGCAACGCACAGACAGTCGCTCATCAATAATAGTTATAACAGCAGACAGAACCTGTTGATTGCGCAGAATAAGAGAGGCACGATTTATGCGGCAGGCGGTCAGAAGCTGGCAGAGACGCAGACGGATACGGAAGGTGAGGAAGTGCGGGTTTACCCGTATGCAAACCTTTTTTCCCATGCAGTCGGCTATGCTGTAAACGGCAGATTCGGCGTGGAGGCACAGGCTAATTATTACCTGATCAATTCCAATACCAAGCTTTCCGAGAAGGTGGCAAGCGATATGGCGGGCGAAAAATACCCGGGAGACAATGTGTTTACCACATTGGATGTGGATTTGCAGCAGATTGCGTATGATTCCCTTGGCGTCTACAAAGGCGCCGTGCTGGTGACGGAGCCGAAAACCGGGCGCATCCTGGCCATGGTATCGAAGCCGGACTTTGATCCCAATGAGATCGAGGAGATCTGGGACGGACTGCTTGCGGACAAGGAGAGCGGCGTGCTTGTGAACCGCGTCACGCAGGGACTTTATCCGCCGGGATCTACCTTTAAGATCGTGACAGCCTTAGAGTATATCAAAGAAAATGCTGACTCGTATAGTCAATTCAAATTTCAGTGCAACGGCCACTTTTCCCATGGGGAGGAGCGCATCAACTGCTACCATGGCTCCGCACATGGCAGCGAAGACTTCACAAAAGCTTTTGCTAAGTCCTGCAATTCCGCGTTTGCGAATATTGGTCTCTCCCTTGACCGCGCCAAATTCGGCAGAACGGTGGACGAGCTGTTGTTCAATCAACCGTTGGAAGTGGACTTTGCCTACAACAAGAGCAGTCTGCATATGGATGCAGAAACTACGGACGCGGACGTGATGCAGGCAGCAATTGGGCAGGGAACTACGCAGATGACACCCTTACAACTGAATATGATCACCTGCGCCATTGCAAATGACGGTATGTTGATGAAACCTTATTTGATCGATCGCGTGGAAAACCACGAAAAAGCAGTAGTGAAGCAGTTTGCTCCGGATACTTACAAGCGGTTACTGAGCGAGGAGGAAGCGCAGATCATGACGGAACTGATGGCGGAGGTTATAGAGAGCGGTACGGGAAAAAAACTTTCGGGTCTGTCTTATACGGCCGCGGGCAAGACGGGTTCTGCGGAGTATAATAAGGTCAAGACAGATTCTCACGCTTGGTTTACGGGATTTGCGCCCGTAGAAGATCCAGAGGTGTGCGTGACCATTATCATAGAAGGGGCAGGCAGCGGCGGCGACTATGCCGTGCCGATCGCGAAGCGTATTTTGGATGCCTGTTTTGCAGAGTAGGAAGTAAAAAACCGGGTGCCGAAACACCCGGCCTCACGAAAAGGCTTAGAATATGGCCATAATGCTCAGATCCGGCTTTGAGGAAAGATCGATGTAAGTGCCGTCCGCTCTGGTCAGAAGCGGTCTTGCCAGATTATCCTTATTGATGGTAGTTACTTTTGCTTCTTCATCATTGTTTAAGCGCACCGTAAAGCCCAGCTGAGTGGCGGAGATGTGATAGAGGATGGGCTGCAGGATGCCTTTTTCAAATTTTTCATAACCATCCCGCTCAAAGTTTTCGATCACCTGAAAGGGATGAAGGGGCTGTCGGTAAGTGCGGGCGGAGGTCATGGCCTCGTATGCGTCAATGACAGCGATGTACTTGGCAAAGACGTCGATCTTGCTGCCCTTCAGTTTGGAAGGATAGCCGGAACCGTCGCAGCGCTCGTGGTGCATAAGGGTGGCCTTGATCACATGCTCGTCAACGGGCTGATCCTTTAACAGCTCGAAGCCGAGCATGGTGTGGGTTTTCAGTTTGGTAATTTCCAGGTCAGTGAGCTTATCTGATTTCCAAAGAAGGTCCTGAGGGAGTTTCAGTTTTCCGATATCATAGAAGAAGGCGCATTGTACCAGCAGCAGAAGATCTTCCTGAGAAAGTTCCCACCAGGTGCCGAACACGCCGGCGATCAGCGCGGAGTTTAAGCAGTGCGCGTGGGTCATGGCGTCCTCTCTGGGCAGCATATTGTAGAGAAAGTCAAGAAGCGATTCTCCCGTACCGGCACAGGCAGTAAGTTTTGTATAGATATCCCTGAGCTGATTGGTGTTTTTCCAGACTCCGGTTTCAACGAATGCGTTCATCAGTTTTGCGTAGATGGGCATCAGGTTGTTGTAGGTGAGCTGGAAGGTTTGGAATGCCTTGCTTAGACGTACTTTCTCAAAATGTGTGGTAGCGAAGTCGATCTCCTCCTTGATGGGGACACAGATAATGGAGTGGAGCGCGAGCTTCTTGATTACTTTTTCGGTTACTTCCGTATCTTTTGGGATGATCAGTTCATTCTGGTAGTTGCAGATATCCTCGCCGATCACCATGCCGTTTTCCAAAGCCATGCGGGCTACGTCCTTCATACAGTATGACCTCCTGTCTGCGGGAGGCTCCGAAAAGATCGGGCAGCTCCCTAGATGTAGTGCTTACATCATATACTTTTTAAAATGGGGTACATATTTAGTATAAAACTTCTGTCTGAGAAGTCAATCATTTCTTCCCGAATCAACATCTGAAACGGGAAAGATCATGCAAGATACCGATTGCTTGATAGAAACGAAAAGCAGTACAGAGACAGTTTGAAAAGGCGTATGCGGGAAGCAGCGCAGAAATGAGGCGGCATATGAGTATGTGCGATACTTGCAGCAATTATCAGTATGACGAGGACTACGAGTATTATGTGTGCATGGTGGATTTGGATGAGGACGATATGCGGCATTTCCTCGATGGCGGGAGTTTTGACTGCGCATTTTACCAAAGAGACGACGAGTATGGTATCGTTCGAAAACAGATGTGAGGGCAGGAGGCGGAAAATTTTCTGTTTTCTTTGCGTACGGTGTGCTATAATAGACGCAGATTGGGATTACAGCTTTTGAGATTTGGTATAGTAGACGCATGAAATTTTATAAAAACCTCTATATTGGGGATACTGTGAAAAAGCCGGAAAGGCTCATAAAGAAATTGAAGCGCCATCAGTGTAAGCCGGGATTTTTTGTGATTGCTTACATGGAAGATACCGCGCGTCTGGAGATCTGCTCAAGTGTTTTACTTGCCCAGTGGTACTACAAGGAAAATCCGCCTGCCTGTATTGTCGGATTGGCAAACGGTAAGGAGGAGGCTTTGGCGTTGGTTGAAAAGATGGCAGGAGACGCACTGGCCTTCACAGGGGAAGTTTCTCTTGTGAAATATTTGGCGCAGACTGACCCGGACGGATTTTCGGTCGTGCCAGGGAAGACGGGAACAGACTAAAATCGTTTTTGGAGAAAATATGCTACATATTCTGCTGCTTATCTTAAAGATCATAGGGATCGTGCTCTTGAGCATATTGGGGATACTGCTTCTGGGAATCGTCTGCGCGCTCTTTGTGCCCGTCCGCTATCGGATCGAGGCGGTGCGGCAAGAGGGCGAGGGACAGCCGCCTGCGGCAGTCCGTGTGAAAGTCACCTGGCTGTTGCATCTGATCAACTTCCTGATCCGTTTTGACGGAGAATTGTTTGTGCGGGTAAGGATTTCTCTTCTGACTATATTATGTATTCCCCAAAAAGAAGGACGTCGCAAAAAAGCAGAGAAAAGGGAAAGCGGCGGCAAGAAGAAAAAACAAAAAAAGCAGGAAGAACAGGAACGGAATAAAGAAGCAGCGCCGTCGAAAAGGGAAGAAGAAAAAGGCCGGCAGGCAGAAGCAACAGTCGAATCAATGGCGGACAGCGGAAGGCTGTTGAAAACCGGTACATCAGAGGAGAATGAGACAGATGCGGCAGGAGCCTTAGCGCCGGATGATTTATCACAGGAGCACCGCGAGGAACCTGCTGAAATCACACAAACGTTGCCTGAGGAAGAAAGCGCAGGCCCTGTGGAAGCCGAAGAGGGGGAAGAAGAAGCAGGCACACAGGAAACCCCCGGCTTTTGGGACAAGTTACGTGTCATTCCGGAGATGTTACAAAGGTTGTTCGAGAAGATTCGCGGTCTCTTTGAAAATATTGAGTACACAATCAATAAATTCTGTGATAAAATAGGGTCTGTATCGGATACAATAGAATATTATCGGGAGGTTGTGGAGGGAGAAGCCTTTAAGCGTTCCTTCGCCCTGTGTAAGGACGAGCTTACCGCCATCATCAAGCGATTAAGACCCCGAAAATTTGAGGCGTCACTCATCGTCGGCATGGACGATCCGGCTTCCACGGGAGAAATCCTGGCGGTCTGTGGCATGTTGTATCCGATCATTGGCGGCCATGTGGACGTCAGGGGAGATTTTGATAGGAAACGTTTGGAAGGAGAAATCCTTATCGTCGGGAAACTTCGTATGTTTACTTTTTTGCGGACGGCGGTCAGAATTTATTTCAACAAAGATATCAGAAAACTTTACAGGCTATTGAAAAGGAGGCAGTAAATGGCTGAGAATAATTTTGGCGGTGTGATAGACTCCCTGATGAAGGGGATGAATGCGGTGATCGGTACCAAGACGGTAGTGGGAGATGCCACACAGGTGGGCGATACCATTATCCTGCCTCTGGTGGATGTGAGCTTCGGTGTCGGTGCGGGCGCAAGCGCGTCTGATAAGAAAAACGGCGGTGGCGGCGGATTTTCCGCTAAGATGAGCCCCAGCGCGGTGCTGGTGATCAAAAACGGCTCCACCAAACTGGTGAATGTTAAAAATCAGGATATGGTGACGAAGGTGCTTGATATGATTCCTGACGTCGTTGAGAAGTTTACGACCCCCAAAGAGGAAATGATGGAGGACGATAAGGCGGTGGATATCGCCTTTCCTGAGGAAGATAAATAAAAAGGAAAAGCACCTTTTATGAGGGTGCGGCATATCGTATCATAAGAGCATAAGCAGAGGTGGCCTATGAAAAAAATGATCGGGTTTGTTGCGCTGTGCGTAGCCGCAGGCATGATCATCATGCTGTTTCTGATGAATCGTTTTCTGGGGATCGTGCTGATCGCGCTGCTTGTGCTGGTAGGATACGGCTTTTTTTGTTGTGACTGAATAAGAAGTGCTTCAAAAGATGTTCCGTCATTGGACGGAACATCAAGAAGCACTAATCTTATTCTGGAGAATGCCCTAAAACGGCATTTTCCGCATGAACACATGGCGGAATTAAGGAGAAATGCCCCAAAACGGCATTCTCCGTGCGGACATGCTTAGAATGATTTGGAGAGGAATATTACTGTGCGTGAAAAGATAGAGAAGGACTGCGCAGAAAACGGCAGTATGAAAGACGAAAATCGGAATGTCGAAGAACTGCTTGCGAATGAGGAGACCACGCAGGATGAGTTGCAGGAGCTGAAGGCCTGGCTGTTTCGGGAAAATATCCGTTTGGCGACGGCGGCGGCAGAACTTGAGGAAAAACAGTCAAAGTTTACCGAGGAAAAGCAGCGGTTTCAGGAGGAAATGAAGGCGCTCAACCGCAAGATGACGAACGAGCAGAGTCGAATCAAGAAAGATCATCAGTTGGTGGCGGAAAAACTGGAAATCATCAAGGACGGTTTTCAGAAGCTTGATATGGACCGCAGGCGGATTGAGAAGGAGTGGGCAAGGTTGACGGCAGAGAAGGAGTTTATGGAGGAGCATGGTCTCTACGACGGACTGCCCGAGGTGAGCGTCTTTTACCGTGGCGTGAAAAATCCTTTGACCCTGAAAAAGCGATATAAGGATCTGACGAAGATTTTCCATCCGGACAACCTTGCCGGGGATACGGAGATCATTCAGAAAATCAACAGGGAGTACGAGAGCTTGAAAAGAGAGTTTGAAAAGTCTAAGCAGGCGTAGGAGAGGAGCCTGCTTTTTCTTTGCAGGGGTGTAATTATGGCTGAGTTGTGGGATGCCTATGACAAAACATGGAACAAAATAGAAGGGCTGACGTTAGTGAGGGACGAAGCGATCCCCGACGGGATTTATCATCTGGTCTGTGATGTTGCGGTAAAGCACAGGGACGGCAGTTATCTGCTGATGCAGAGGGATTCGAATAAGCATTATGGCGGTATGTGGAAACTGTCAGCAGGCGGTTCGGCGCTTAAGGGGGAAACAGCCTTTGATTGTGCACTCAGGGAATTGCAGGAAGAAACGGGAATCACCGCGTCGAACTTAGAAGAAATAGGGCGTGTCGTACAGGATGCGAAACATTGCCTCTTTGTGGAGTATTTGTGTGTCACGGGTTGCCAAAAGGATGCCATCGTCCTTCAGGAAGGGGAGACGATCGATTACAGATGGGTGGACAGGAGCAGTTTGTTACAGATGAGAGAGCAGGAATTGGTGTCTGCACGTATGATGAAGTTTATCTGTGAATTAAATTTGTAAAAATTTCGACGTGCATTTTGGAATGAGACCGAAAAAAGAGCCGGAAACTTCCGACTCTTTCTTTGATCTTATGTTTTTGTGAAACACTATGCGCGCTCAACGGCGCCGGAACGTAAGCAGCGCGTGCACACGTGAAGTCTCTTGTTGCCGCCATTTACCTTACATTTCACATTCTGAATGTTGGAATTCCAAATTCTGTTGGATCTTCTATGAGAATGGCTGACGTTGTTACCGAAGTGAGCGCCCTTACCACAAATATCACATTTAGCCATTTTTACCCTCCATTCCGAAGCGTGTATTTCGCTGAGGAACGCGGGCAAATTGTCAGATTTTGCCCTGCGATCAAGGGAATTTGCGCCGCTTCTACGCAAATTCTCGAATGCATCAATTGCTCATCAGAGAAATGATTCATTCATACACCTCCAATCAATAACGTTTACATGATAGCAGAAAGTGGAAGGAAATGCAAGCGCAAATTATACTTTTTTTTCGGTTTCTTTTCGGATTCTTTTTTGCTATAATGTATATAATTATTTATTGTACAGGAGGTAGTCTATGAAAGTGTCTTCAATGGATACCCATATGGGGAATATCTCGATCGACCAGGAAGTGATCGCACAGTATGCCGGCACCGTGGCAATGGAGTGCTTCGGCGTGGTCGGTATGGCGAGCATGAGCGTCAAGGATGGGCTTGTAAAGCTCTTAAAAAAGGACAGTATGACCAGAGGCATACGGGTGTTCCTCAATAACAATAAGCTGACCATCAACTTTCACATCATTGTTTCTTACGGCGTAAGTATCCTTGCGGTGTCTGATAATCTGATCGACAGCGTAAAGTACAAGGTGGAGGAGTTTGCCGGAATCGCGGTAGAAAAAATCAACATCTTCGTAGAAGGTGTGCGGGTGATAGATTGAGACAATGACGATAGGAGGATGAAACGGTGGGTTCAAATACGATTGATGCCAAATTGATGGCTAAGATGTTCTTAGCCGGCGCAAAAAATCTGGAAAGTAAAAAGGAATGGATCAACGAGTTAAACGTGTTCCCGGTGCCGGACGGCGATACGGGCACGAACATGACCATGACGATCATGGCAGCGGCGAGGGAAGTGTCGGCTCTTTACGATATGGGAGATATCGATATGATTTCCCTCTGTAAGGCGATTTCTTCCGGATCGCTACGAGGGGCGAGGGGAAATTCGGGCGTGATCCTTTCCCAGTTGTTCCGCGGTTTCACCAAAGGGGTAAAGGAGTGTCAGGAAATCACGGTCCCCGTTCTTGCATCGGCCTTTGAGAAGGCGGTGGAGACGGCTTATAAGGCGGTAATGAAGCCTAAAGAAGGTACGATCCTCACAGTGGCTAAGGGCGGCGCGGTGAAGGCGAGAGAGCTTGCGGATGCGGGCGTTACGGATCTGTCAGCGTTTTTGGAGCAGGTGATCGCCCATGCGGACGAAGTATTGCAGCAGACACCGGAGATGCTTCCCGTCTTAAAGCAGGCAGGCGTTGTTGACTCGGGTGGTCAAGGATTGATGCAGGTCTTAAAGGGCGCTTATGATGCCTATCTTGGCAAGGAGATTGACCTGACGGTTGAAAAGAGCGCAGGCCCGGCTCCGGATAGCGTGACCGGGGCGAAAAGCTTTGAAGCGCAGGCCGGTGCGGAGATCAAATTCGGTTACTGTACCGAGTTCATCATTATGCTGAACAAAGTGTTCAATATCAAAATGGAGATGGATTTCAAGGCGTATCTGGAGTCGATCGGAGATTCTATCGTGGTGGTAGCGGACGAGGACGTGGTAAAGGTGCACGTACATACCAACGATCCCGGTATGGCTATCCAAAAAGCGTTAAAGTACGGTGCACTCTCCAATATGAAGATCGACAATATGCGGCTGGAGCATCAGGAGAAGCTTTTCAAGATGTCAAAGCAGGAGGAAAAACCTGAGGAGGACGATCTTCCCGGTCCGAAGAAGGATGTCGGCTTTATTGCAGTTTCCGTGGGGGACGGCATTGGCGAGATCTTTAAGGGGCTTGGAGTGGACCACATCATCGAGGGAGGTCAGACCATGAATCCCAGCACGGAGGATATGTTGAATGCCATCGATAAGGTAAACGCCGACAGCATTTTCATCTTCCCGAACAATAAAAACATTATTTTGGCGGCTAATCAGGCGCAGTCGCTGGTAAAAGACAAAAAAATCGTGGTGATCCCCACAAAGACGGTGCCGCAGGGCATTACGGCGGTCATCAACTATGTGCCCGATCTGTCCGTGGATGAGAACACGGAGACGATGCTTGCGGAGATCGGAGCCGTAGCGACGGGGCAGGTCACTTATGCGGTGCGGGATACCCACATTGACGGCAGAGAGATCAGGCAGGGCGACTTTATGGGGCTTGGCGATCACGGAATCCTGGCGGTCGGAACATCTATCTCCGGTGTGACACTTGAGCTGGTGGATGCCATGATGACACCGGAAAAGGAACTGATCAGCGTCTATTACGGTGAGGAGATCGACAAGGACGATGCCGAGAAGTTAAGCGAGCGGCTTGCTGAGAAGTATCCTGACTGTGATATCGAATTGCAGTACGGCGGTCAGCCGATCTACTACTATATCATTTCGGCGGAGTAGATGAAACGGGGAAATATGGATATCAGATCTTTGAAGGGCGTCGGTGACAAAACCGCCGCCCTCTTTGAAAAATTACATATCGTTACGGCAGAAGACCTGATCCGTTATTATCCGAGAGACTACGAGCGGTTTTCGGATCCTGTGCCACTTTCCTCTGCGCAGCCGGAGGAGATCGTGACGGTGGAGGGTATCCTTGCGGGCAATGTGGCGACCAGGCACGTTCGTGGGTTGTCTATCACGAGCTTTCAGGCTTCCTGCGAGGGTGGCGTGCTGCACTTGACGTACTTTAACATGCCTTTTCTGAAAAACAGCTTAAAGCGCGGTGTCCCCTATCTGTTCAGAGGGCGGCTCCATCGGGGGAAAGAGCGTTTTTCCATGGAGCAGGCCAAAATCTATAAACCGGAGGAGTACGGAAAGCTGGTGGATGCCATGCAGCCCCGCTACGCCGTGACAAAGGGCCTGACCAACAACGCCGTTACCAAGGCAGTCAGACAGGCCATCGGACTGGTGACGTTCGCGGAAGACGCGCTGCCGGAGGAGATTCGCAGGAAGGAGGGTTTTGCCAGCCTTGCGGAGGCGGTCTCGCAGATGCACTTTCCCACGAATAGACAGACGTTGGTGGAGGCCAGAAAAAGGCTGGTGTTTGACGAGTTTTTCCAGTTCATTCTGGCGGTGCGTAAGCTGAAAGAGGCGGGAGAGCAGGAGAAAAATGCTTATCCCATGATCGAGGTGGCGCAGACAAAGCGGCTGATCGAAGCCCTGCCTTATCGCCTGACAGGGGCGCAGGAGCGTGTATGGGGCGAGATTGAGGCAGATTTATGCGGGGAAAGTGTGATGAATCGCCTGATCCAGGGTGATGTCGGCTCGGGAAAGACCATTTTGGCGTTTCTTTCGCTCATCATGTGTGTGGCAAACGGGTATCAGGGGGCAATGATGGCCCCGACGGAAGTCCTTGCCAGACAGCACTATGAGAGCCTGCTTTCTCTGAAAAAGAAGTACGGATTGGAAATCAACCCTGTTTTATTGACCGGTTCAGTCACAGCAAAGGACAGACGGGAAATCTATGCAAACATCGCAAGCGGCGAGGCGGATATCATTCTGGGGACGCACGCCCTCATTCAGGAAAAAGTCGTTTACAAAAACCTGGCCCTTGTCATTACCGACGAGCAGCACCGCTTCGGCGTCAGACAGCGGGAAATGTTGGCTGGAAAGGGCATTTCGCCGTCAGATAGGGCAGGCAATGCAGAGAAAGAAGGTGCGGCTTCTGATGCAGCAAGTGCCGTCCACGTGCTTGTGATGAGCGCAACGCCGATTCCCAGGACGTTAGCCATCATCCTTTACGGCGATCTGCATATTTCCGTGCTGGATGAGCTTCCTGCGGACAGACTTCCTATCAAAAACTGCGTGGTGAATACGAATTATCGTAATACGGCATATAAATTTATAGAAAAAGAAGTGGCCGGCGGCAGTCAGGTCTATGTGATCTGCCCGATGGTGGAGGAGGGGGAGTCTCAGGAGCTTGAGGACGTGGGGACTTACACTAAGAAATTACAAAGTGTGCTGCCTGCATCTGTCAGGGTGGCCTCCCTTCACGGCAGGATGCGGCCTGCGGAGAAAACCCGAATTATGGAGGCATTCGAGGCGCACAACATCGATGTGCTGGTCTCCACCACCGTGATCGAGGTGGGCATCAATGTGCCCAATGCTACGGTGATGTTGATTGAAAACGCGGAGCGCTTCGGGTTAGCACAGCTTCATCAGTTAAGGGGCCGGGTGGGGCGCGGCGACAAGCAGTCTTACTGCATTTTTATCAGTTCTTCTGAGCGTCCGGAGACCATGGAACGTTTGAAAATCCTGAATGAGTCGAACGACGGCTTTGTGATCGCGGGTAAGGATCTTGCCCTGCGCGGGCCGGGAGATCTGTTCGGCATCAGGCAGAGCGGCGAGTTGCAGTTTGCGCTGGGAGATATCTATCAGGATGCCGCTATTTTACAGAGTGCCAGCGACTGGGCGGATAAGATTCTGGCGGAGGATCCGGAGCTTTTGCAGCAGGAGCACGCAGGGCTTAAGCAGTGCCTGACGGAGAAACTGGCCGTGGGCGGAAATGAGGTTGACTTTAGGAGTATCTGACGTTAAACTGAGTTAGAAGCGCTAATTTGTGTCTGTATGTTGCTTGACACAAATTTGTATATGCGAATCTCAGTCGGGCTGAGATAACAATAACGCCGAAACGGAGCAAATTTATGGAAAAGAAAATTGCAGTCATCACCGACAGTAACAGCGGCATTACGCAGAATCAGGCGAAAGAGTACGGCCTTTACGTGCTGCCGATGCCTTTTATGATCGACGAGGAGACTTATTATGAGGATATTACACTGACGCAGGAGGAATTTTATAAAAGGCTCTCCGAGAATGCGAACGTGATCACCAGCCAGCCTAGTCCTGAGTCCATATTGAAGCTTTGGGATGAGGTGCTTGCGACACACGATGAGATTGTGCACATCCCCATGTCGAGCGGCCTTAGCGGTTCCTGCCAGAGTGCGCTCATGCTGGCAGAGGACTACGACGGGAAGGTGCAGGTGGTCAATAACCAGCGTATTTCCGTGACGCAGAGGCAGTCGGCGCTTGATGCCCTGATGCTGGCGGAGCAAGGTATGGATGCGGCGCAGATCAAAGAGACGTTGGAGGAAGATAAGTTTAATTCCAGCATTTATATTATGCTGGATACACTCTATTACCTGAAAAAGGGCGGCAGGATCACGCCTGCGGCGGCCGCGCTGGGGACGATCCTGCGGCTGAAGCCTGTTTTGCAGATCCAGGGGGAAAAGTTGGATGCCTTTGCAAAGGCGAGGACGGTCTCTCAGGGAAAGAGCATTATGATAAACGCGATCCGAAACGATATGGAGAAGCGGTTCGGCGGCGTGGCGCCTGATAATATCCATCTGCAGATCGCTTACACTTATGATAAAGAGGCAGCGGAGCAGCTGAAGCGGGAAGTGGAGGAAGCATTTCCGGGGTTTGAGACACATATGGATCCGCTTTCCTTAAGTGTGGCGTGTCATATCGGACCGGGGGCGCTGGCAGTAGCCTGTAGTAAATGCCTTCGGCATTAACTACGCGAGTTCCACTGCGTGAAACTCGGCTGCAGTAAATTCCATATGAGGGGGATGGTTTTATGAAAAAAGAATCGGGGATGGGGTATTTTTTGCTGGCGCTGGCGGCTTTTGCGAGTATCGGGTTTGAGATAGCGCTGGCTTTTGGGATTGAGCCGATTTTGTATGGGACTTCCATGAAAGAATGGACGGATTTGCAGGCGATTTTGCACTGGGTGATGACGTGTATTTTATGGGGCGCTGCAAGTTTTGGCATCGTTTTGTTTGCAAAGAAAAAGTATGCGTTTGACATCTTTCAAAAAGGGACGAAAATGGCAGTCTGGCAGTGGCTGCTTATTCTTTTGTTTATCATTGGATTTTTATGTATTTCCTATTTTGACTGGGGCGGCAGCAAGGTGATGAAGGAATTTTATGCAAACGGTCCCGTGAAATTCGTTTTTCAGTATATCTATTATATTTTTGAGACGATTTTGGTCACGCTGATTCTGGTATTTGGTCAAATCGCCTTTGAAAAGTGGTTTCATAAACAAAATATCCCTTATGGCGGTATCATTGTTGCCATCACTTGGGGCATCGGGCACTTTTTTACCAAAGATATCATAACGGGGATCGTAACCATGCTCTCCAGTCTGGCTTTTGGAAGCGTTTATCTTTTGACAAACAGGGATATTCGGAAAACCTATCCGATTTTATGGATCATGTTTGTTTTCTAAGTCCTTATTTGTGGGAGGAATGGGAGTGAAAATTGCAGCACATACAATGGAATATCAAGGAGGACGCATTATCTCAAATTTGCAGTTAAGGAATTACTCGGCTTTGGATTATAATGAGTATAAGAGGATCTATGATGATTGCTTCCGCGATATGAGAATCGCTTTACAGCGATTTCCGATAGAGTGCTGTGGAAGTCGAGAAGAATTGGAACGCAAAAAAGGGGAAATCTATATTCTCGAGAACGATGAAAACATAATCGGTTCTGTTGCCATATACGGCAATGAAATCGACGATCTGGTTGTGGAAAAGAGCGTTCAAAGGATGGGGTATGGAACAGCGTTATTGCGGTTTGCCGTTTCCTGCCTGCAAAGCAATCATACTTCTCCCATCATTCTGCATGTCGCGGATTGGAATCAAAGCGCACTCAGGATCTATTTGAAAAATGGTTTCTCTATCGTGAAAACAGAAGAAGTTTAAAAAAGTAAAATGAGGAAAGATGAAAGAGATATGAAGAAAAAAAGCCTGCAAAATTTATTTACTTTTATCGACGAAAGTCCCACCAGCTTTCATGCAGTGGCAAATCTGGAAAAACTGCTGGATGCGCGGGAATTTTTGAAATTGTCGGAAAGAGAACGCTGGAAATTGGAACTAGGAGAGAAGTATTATGTAAACCGAAACGGTTCTTCCCTGATTGCTTTTACAATACCGAGGGAGAAACCGTCGGGCTTCCATATGGCGGCGGCACACAGCGATTCTCCGTGCTTTAAGATCAAGGAGTTACCGGAAATCGCGGTGAATGATTGTTATCTCAAGCTGAACGTGGAAAAGTACGGCGGGATGATCCTTTCCACGTGGCTGGACAGACCGCTTTCCATTGCGGGCAGGATCGTGATCAAAGACGGCGAGGACTTGCGCAGCTGTCTGGTCAATCTGGATCGGGACACAGCCATCATTCCCAATCTTGCCATCCATATGAACCGGGATATGAATAAGGGGGTAGAATATAATCCCCAGACGGATATGCAGCCTATTATCGGTGAGGCGTCTGATCAAGGCAGTTTGATGAAGCAGATTGCAAAGCAAGCAGGTGTGAAAGAACAGGAGATTCTGGGCAGCGATCTCTACTTGTATAACAGGGACAAATGCCGCTTGGTTGGTTTGGACGATGCCTTTATCGCCGGACCGAGGCTTGACGACCTCGAATGTGCTTATGCTGGGATGACAGCACTGGCAGACAGAGTGTCCAATAATTATGTAAACCTATGTGCGGTGTTCGATAATGAAGAAGTGGGAAGCGGCACAAAACAGGGCGCGGCCTCTACTTTTTTGCGGGATGTGCTGGAACGGATCAGCGGTGCGCTTGATATTGATGGGGAAGAATATCGCTGTCTGCTGGCTGACAGCTTTCTGATTTCCGCAGATAACGCTCATGCTCTCCATCCGAACAATCCCGGTAAGGCTGACGAGACCAACAGACCCGTAGTAAACGGCGGTATCGTGATCAAGTACCACGGAAGCCAGAAATATGCCACGGATGCGTATTCGGCAGCTGTGATGAAAGATATCTGCAACAGGGCCGGAGTGCCTTTTCAGTCTTATGCCAACCGTGCGGATATCATAGGCGGGTCAACGCTTGGCAATATCGCGATGTCGCAGGTGTCGGTCAATACGGTGGATATCGGCTTGCCGCAGCTTGCCATGCACTCGGCATTGGAGACAGCGGGAGCGAAGGATATCGACTATCTGATAGAAGCGCTGAGGACCTTCTACGAATAAAAGGTCCTCAGTGAATTTATGGTTATCAATTGGTAAATTTTTGGTGAAAAGCCGCCTTATACCTTGTTTTCGCTGATCGCGCTGTGCAGCCCCGTAAAGACTTCCTCGATATGGCGGCAGTTTTGCAGACTTACGGTATTCACATGAAGCGAGAGGGGGATTTCCCGGTTCTCATAGGAAAAAGTCTGTTGATTCATGCCGCGGATTTTTTCGGCGATTTCTTCCGCATAAGCCGCTTCACTGCTGGAAGTCAACATACAGAACTCATCGCCGCCGATGCGGAATACAATATCGTCTTCTCCGGCGGATGCCGTCATACGCCGCATCTGCTCCAAAATCGCCAGATCGCCCGCTTTATGGGAAATCTCATTGATCGGGATCAGATGCTTGATGTCGCTGGTAACAAAGTAGCAGTCCCTTCTTTCCTGAAATAAATCATATAATTCGCTGATATCTACAGATGTTCTCGGTATCATATTTTCTCCTTCCTCCCACGGCGCGTTTCGCCGGGGAAACAGTTCCGTGAATTTCGTTTGCCGAAACTCGGATGGTTTACAGTTCCAGACTTGTTCAAATGCGCGCGCGAAGGATTCATGCGTGCTGTAACCGTACTCGATTGCAATGTCCAGAATGGGCGTTTGGGGATTTAGCGATATTTTCTTTGCCGCCAGCATCATTCTTCTGCGGACCACGTAATCATGGACGGAAATATGCTGCGCTTTGCGAAACAGCTTTTCGAGGGTGGATTTCGAACAAAAACAGCTGCCGGCAATGTCTTCTGTTTTGATCTCGTCACTTAAATGCTGTTCGATATAGGTAAGAGCAGCCATAAGAAGCTTAATATTGTGCATGATTTTTCAATCCTTCCTCCATTCCTGCGGTTTCGCGGCAAACAGGTGCACTGCTGAATCTAAGCTTATTGTAACACGACCCTGTGCGGCAGGTTTGATATTTTGGGTAAAATGTCGTGAGACAGAAGCATTTATTGGCAGTATTTGATTTGACGTTTACCTGCTATCATTTACATGCTATAATAATTCCATTAAAAATCTAAAAGATGATTTGCAACAGTTTGATTGTGAAAGAAAGAACGCTTACATATGGAATTCAAAGATATTGATGCAACAAAACCCGATTTTTTCAAACAATTAGAAGTTTATTACCGGGACAAAATAGTTCCCTGTAAAAAATCAAAGGAAGAAGTATTCGATCAAATAGATCGGGTGTTTGGATTAACACTTTTGCAGGAAAGTGATTTAAAAGCAAGGAAGTTAGATTCTTATCATGATGTAAAGCAGGCGTTTGCTGTGTGCAGTCATTTATGTATTTATGAATTGAATAGAAACAGCGCCTCAAAAAAATATTATCAGTATCATGAAGATCGTTTTTCCAAGGAATATCCTATTTTGATTTTTTATAGCAGAGAAGAAGATTATCTTGATTCAAACTGTTCTTTATTACAGTTTGAAATCAAAATAATGCAGGGAATAGAAGCAAGTGATATCGATTCGCGTTCTTCCGGGTTTAAGGATTATTTGAACTGTATGTATCTTTTAGAGTGGGCATGGACTATGAACCGTTTTTGATTGGAGCGGTTAAATCAGGATATAGGGAGAGAGGAAAAAGGTATGAAAGAAGATGTTTTTGCACAGGTAGAAAAAAATATTGATCAGCTGGTGGAAAACAGCGCGGATTGGACGGCATCTGCAGCCGGGGAGGATCTTCAGGCTGCGCGGGAAGGCAGGCTGCGGCTGATGTTCTTTGACAGGGAAGTACCGGTAGAGTGGCTGGGGGATGTCAAAGGCAAAAAGGTCCTCTGTCTGGCGGGCGCAGGCGGCTTGCAGGCACCGCTGCTTGCCTGTGCCGGGGCGGATGTGACCGTTATTGATCTTTCCGGTAAAATGCTGGAGAAAGACCGCGAGATTGCTAAGCGGGAAAACTTACAGATTGAATTGGTAAAGGGAAATATGTGCGATTTGTCGATGTTTGGCGACGGCAGCTTTGACCTGATCATAAACCCGCCGTCCTTCATGTATCTTCCCGATCCTGCGGCGGCATATCGGGAAAGTTTTCGGGTGTTAAAAAAGGGCGGCGTTTTTCTGATGATGGCGCCGAATCCCGTAAACTATATGTGCGATTATATCGAGGACGAAACAGGCGGCTATTATAAGGCGTTGCACAGAATGCCCTATTGTTCCAAAGAGCATGACGATTCTGACTGGATCGAGTACGGTCACACCATGGAGACCTATTTGGGCGGGCTGCTTGCTGTCGGTTTCGTAATCGACGGATACATGGAATGCCAGAAGGAGGACATTACGGAGCTTTACTTTATGGTCAGGGCGGTGAAGGGATAAATCAGTCCGTGGCAGGAAGTATTTGCAGCATACGGCAGCGGAAAGGAATTAACAAAATGAGAGATCAGCACATCCACACAGCATTTTCATGTGATTCGGAAGCGAAAATGGAAGACTATATTTCGGAAGCAAAAAAGAAGGGAATCGAAACGATCTGCTTTACGGATCATGTGGATATGAATCCGGATGATTACGGATATGGCTATTATTCGGCGGAAGCGTTTTGGGAACGGTTCCGGGCAGTTCAAAGCAAGGCGGGCAATGACATAGAAGTATTGGCAGGCTTTGAGTTTGGGGAGCCGCATCTGTATCAGGAACGGTTGGCGGAGCTGTCAAAATACCCCTATGATCTTATCATCGGAAGCATTCACTGGATCGGCGGGTTGTTTCCGTGTCAACAAGTGAGAGAGAGGTATTCTGCTAAGGAATTTTATACGATGTACTGGCAGGAAGTATTAAAGACCGTTCAGGCGGGCGGCTTTGACGTATTGGGGCATATTGATTTTCCGAAGCGCTATTATGGCGAGATTTATTATACGGAAGCTGTGATAAAGGAGATCTTTTCGACGCTGCTGGAAAAGGATATCATTTTGGAGATCAACACATCTTCCCTGAGAAAAGGGCATGCGCAGACCATGCCGGGAAAAGAATTGTTAGAGATTTATCGGGTAAACGGCGGGAAATACGTGACCATCGGTTCGGATGCGCATATTGTGGAGGACATCGGCGCTGATGATAGGAGCGCGAAACAGCTGATCGAAGATATGGATTTGCAGGAAGTGGTCTATAAGCAGAGAAAGCGAATTACGCAGGAGAACCCTATTGTACGATTACCCGACGACTTCTGATTGAATATCTCATATATTCTGCATAAAAAATCAATTCAACGTGAAAAACATACGAAAAGAGTTGCTATTTTTCAGATGTTTCAGTATACTATATATGGTATTTTGTCATGCAAATTTAGAGTGTGAGCCGAAGATGTTGGGCCGGGGTTCCGCTCTATTTTGTTTTTGCGGTTTCTATACGGTATGATTTTCGACATTCTGGAAAATCAGAAAAGTGGAGATGACATTGCAGGAGGAGCAGGTGATAAAAACAGAAGGACAGGATGCGGATATCGGGCGCTGCCGCGAAGCGGTGGACGCTTTTGTGCGCGCTCACGGCGCAGCCCCCAAAGCCTGCGTGGTCACGTTCGGCTGTCAGATGAACGCCAGAGACTCGGAAAAGCTGTCAGGCATCCTGCTTGCAAGCGGACATGAGCTGGTGGAAACCGAGGACGAGGCTGACTTTGTCCTCTATAACACCTGCACGGTGCGGGACAATGCCAATCAGCGGGTCTACGGGCGGCTGGGCGTTCTAAACAGCCTCAAAAAGAAGAAACCATACTTAAAGGTCGCTCTTTGCGGCTGCATGATGCAGGAACAGAAGGTGGTCGAAAAAATCAAGAAAAGCTATCGCTTCGTTGATTTGATCTTTGGCACGCACAATATTTTTGAGTTTGCAAGGCTGCTGGCAGATATGTATGAGAGCGACGGCATGGTAGCTGAGATTTGGGAGGGCACCGACAAAATCGTGGAAGACCTTCCCGTCAAGCGCAAATACAGCTACAAGTCGGGCGTCAACATCATGTTCGGCTGCAACAACTTTTGCAGCTACTGCATCGTGCCCTATGTGCGCGGCAGGGAGAGGAGCCGGGAGCCCAAGGACATCCTGCGGGAGATAGAAGCGCTGTCGGAAGACGGTGTTTCAGAGATCATGCTGCTTGGGCAGAATGTCAACTCTTACGGGAAAACGTTGGAACATCCCATGACCTTTGCGGAGCTTTTGCGGGAAGTGGAGCAGATCGAGGGGATCAGGCGCATCCGTTTTATGACTTCCCACCCGAAAGACCTTTCCGACGAGCTGATCGCGGTGATGCGGGACTCGAAAAAGATCTGCCGCCATCTGCATCTGCCTTTGCAGGCGGGTTCTGACAGGATCTTAAAGGCCATGAACAGGCAGTATACGAAGGCGCAGTATCTGGCTTTGGTGGACAGGCTGAAAAAGGAGATCCCTGACATTGCCATCACCACGGACCTGATCGTGGGTTTCCCGGGGGAGACGCTTGCGGACGTGGAGGAGACGATCGACGTGGTGCGGCGGGTGCAGTACGACAACGCCTTTACCTTTATCTATTCCAAGCGGACGGGGACGCCTGCAGCCGCCATGGAAAACCAGGTGCCTGAAAAGATCGTGCGGGAGGGGTTTGATAAGCTTCTGGCCGTTGTGCAGGAGACGGCAAAGGAGCGGGCGGCGCTTTTACAGGGTAAGGTGATGGAGGCGCTGGTGGAGGAAGTCAACGAACAGGATCCTGCCCTTGTGACGGGACGCCTCTCCAACAATATGCTGGTGCACTTTAAGGCGGACAAAAGATTGGTCGGAAAATATGTGATGGTGGTGCTTGACTGCTGTCACGGTTTTTATTATACAGGTAGGATGGTTGACTGGTTGGGTCAATCAAAACATACAAGACTGGGAAAGATGGTTGATGATCAATGGCTGAATTAACACCGATGATGCAGCAATATCTGGAGACGAAAAAGTCGTATCAGGACTGTATTTTGTTCTACCGTTTGGGGGATTTTTACGAGATGTTCTTTGAGGATGCCATCACGGCGTCCAAGGAGCTTGAAATCACGCTGACGGGGAAAAACTGCGGTCAGGAGGAGCGTGCACCCATGTGCGGCGTTCCCTATCACGCGGTTGACAGTTATCTGAACAAGCTGGTTTCCAAGGGCTTTAAGGTAGCGATCTGCGAGCAGGTGGAAGATCCGAAAAGCGCGAAGGGTATCATCAAGCGCGAGGTGATCCGTATCGTGACGCCGGGCACGAACCTGAATTTACAGGCGCTTGACGATACGAAAAATAATTATCTGATCTGCGTGACATATTTTCCGGGCAAGATCGGGATGTCGGTGGCGGACGTTACCACGGGGGATTATTATCTGACGGAGCTTGAAGATATCCGAAAATTGCAGGACGAGATCAATAAATATGGCCCTTCGGAGCTGATCTGCAACGAGCAGTTCTTCGTCAGCGGCTACGACATTGACGATCTGAAAAACCGTTTGAATGTGAGTGTGTACTCGCTGGCGCAGCATTATTTCGACGAGGACGGCTGCAAAAAGCTGTTGATGAAGCATTTTGGAGTGAGCAGCTTGCAGGGGCTGGGAATCGAGGATTTTCCCGTGGGACTGATCGCGGCGGGGGCACTGTTGCAGTACCTCTACGAGATGCAGAAGACCTCGCTTGCCCATTTTACCCATATCTACCCTTATCTGACCAGCAAGTATATGCTGCTTGACAGCTCCACCAGGCGCAATCTGGAATTGATCGAGACTCTGCGTGAAAAACAGAAAAAGGGCTCGCTTCTGGGCGTACTTGACCGTACAAAGACTGCCATGGGCGGCAGGCTTTTGCGAAAGTATATCGAGCAGCCTCTGATCGACAAAGACAGGATCACTAAACGGCTGGACGCGGTGGAGGCACTTTGTAAAAAAAGCGTAGACAGGGAGGAAATGCGGGAATACCTGCATACGATTTATGACTTGGAAAGGCTTCTGGGCAAGGTAAGCTATAAGACTGCAAACCCCAGAGACCTGATTGCCTTTCGCAATTCTTTGGCCATGCTTCCTTCCCTGCGGACGATCCTTGCCGATATTGACGCGCCGCTTCTTCGGGAAATTTATGAAAATATGGATCCGTTAGAGGATATTCATCATCTGATCGAAGATGCTATTGATGAAGAACCGCCGATTGCCTTGAAGGAAGGCGGCATCATCAGAGAAGGCTTCCATGAGACCATAGATTCCCTACGCAAGGCCAAGACAGACGGTAAGAAATGGCTGGCAGCCTTGGAAGAAGAAGACAGAGAGCGCACGGGCATCAGGAATCTGCGCATCAAATATAACAAGGTCTTCGGTTATTACTTTGAGGTCACAAACTCCTACAAGGATCAGGTGCCGGAGGATTATGTGCGCAAGCAGACGCTCGCGAACGCGGAGCGTTATACGACGCCGCGCTTAAAGGAGTTGGAAGATTCTATCCTCAATGCGGAGGATAAGTTGTTTGGTCTGGAATACGACCTCTTTTGTGAGATTCGGGATGCGATCGCAAATGAGGTGGAGCGGATCCAGAAGACGGCGCGGGCGGTGGCAAGGCTTGATGTCTTCACTTCGCTTTCTTTTGTGGCGGAACAGAATCACTATGTAAGACCGTCCTTGAATGATAAGGGTGTGATCGATATCAAAGAAGGCCGCCATCCGGTGGTGGAGCAGATGATCCATAATGATATGTTCATTGCCAACGACACGCATCTGGACGACAAAAAGCACTGTATCGCCGTGATCACAGGCCCCAATATGGCGGGTAAGTCTACTTATATGAGGCAGGTGGCGCTGATTGTTTTACTGACGCAGGTCGGCTCCTTTGTGCCGGCGGCGAAGGCGGATATCGGCATTGTAGACAGGATATTTACCAGGGTGGGCGCTTCCGACGATTTGGCAAGCGGCCAGTCCACATTCATGGTGGAGATGAACGAGGTGGCGAACATTTTAAGAAATGCGACCCCCAACAGCCTGCTGGTGCTTGATGAGATCGGCAGGGGAACTTCCACGTTTGACGGCCTAAGCATTGCCTGGGCAGTGATAGAACATATCAGCAATCGAAAACTTTTGGGCGCAAAAACGTTGTTTGCCACCCACTACCATGAACTGACCGAGCTGGAAGGGAAGATGGACAACGTCAATAACTACTGTATCGCGGTCAAGGAAAAGGGCGACGATATCGTGTTCCTGCGGAAAATCGTGAAGGGTGGGGCCGATAAGAGTTACGGTATTCAGGTGGCAAAGCTGGCAGGGGTGCCCGATATGGTCATCGACAGGGCCAAGGAGATCGTGGAACAGCTAAGCGACAACGATATCACCGAGCGGGTGCAGAATATCGAGGTGGATCATTCCAGAGGCGAACGGAAAAAGCCCGTGCACTATGACGAGGTGGATTTGGAGCAGATATCCCTGTTCGACACCGTGACGGATGAGGATGTGGTGCGGGAATTAAAGGAGATCGACGTGAGCAACCTGACGCCTGTGGATGCGCTCAATACATTGTATCGGCTGCAGAATCGGCTCAAAAATAGGTGGTAGCGTGAAAAGTGCTTCTAAAGACGTCCCGCCATTGGACGGGACGCCAAGAAGCACTAAGTTTCACGCAGGAGAATGCCTGAAAAGCGGCATTCTCCGCATATTGTTGCAGATAGGAGATTGCGTGGCTAAAATAAACATTCTAGACAATCAAACGATAGACAAGATCGCCGCCGGGGAGGTGGTGGAGCGGCCTGCCAGTGTGGTCAAGGAGCTGGTGGAGAACGCCATTGACGCGGGAGCTTCGGCTGTCACGGTGGAGATTCGGGAAGGCGGTACCACGCTGATCCGGGTCACGGATAACGGCGGCGGTATTGAAAAATCTCAGGTGGAAAATGCCTTTTTACGTCATGCCACCAGTAAGATTTCGTCCGCAGAGGATTTGACCAGTCTGGTCAGTCTTGGCTTCCGTGGAGAGGCGCTGGCCAGCATCGCGGCGGTGGCGCAGGTGGAGCTGGTTACCAAGACGCCGGAAGATTTGACGGGCATCCGCTATGTGATCGAAGGCGGCGTGGAAAAGGAACGGGAGGAGATCGGCGCACCGACGGGCACCACACTGATCGTGCGCAATCTCTTTTTTAATACGCCGCCGCGCAAAAAGTTCTTAAAGATGCCGAGGACGGAGGGCTCTTATGTGGCGGAGCTGATGGAACATCTGGCCATGTCAAACCCAAATGTTTCTTTTAAATTCCAGCTAAACGGGCAGACGAAGTTTTACACCACGGGGAGTGGTGATTTGCGGGAGATCGTCTACCGTATCTATGGAAAGGAGATTTCCGGGGAACTGCTTGACTTTTCCTGCGAGCGGGAAGGGATGCGGATCACGGGGCTTTTGGGAAAGCCCGCGATCAACCGTGCCAACCGTTCCTTTGAGATATTTTACATCAACGGCCGCTATATCCGCAGTGCCCTCATCAGCAAGGCGGTGGAGGAGGGGTACCGCGAGTATCTGATGCAGCACAAATTCCCCTTCTGCATCCTGCATTTCCAGATCGACACGGAAAAAATCGACGTCAATGTCCATCCCTCCAAGCTGGAGGTGCGGATTGCCGACGGTCCCGCCTTTCATGAGGCGGTAAAGGACGCTGTGTATGAGGCACTTTACGGGCGGGAGATGATTCCGGAGGTCACGCTCAGTGACAGGCGGGAGAGCGGAAAAGCTGAAAGACGGGAAGGCAGGAACAGTGCGCCGGAACCGTTTGAGGCGCGGCGAATCTTAGAACTACAGCAAAAAGAGCCGGGAAACGCAGCGCTGCGGCAGGAAAGTAAACGGGAACCCTTCGAGGCGCGGCAGAGCTCTGAAACGAAGCAGAAGAAACAGGATACTGCGACAGTGCCGGCAGAGAACGTGTACAGCGCAGCAATCAGTGCAGTTCGTGAGAACAGTCAGCAGCGGACAACAGGGGAGGAAAGTTATGTAAACCAGAAGAACGGCGCGGATGAAAATATGCTGCACGAGGATGTGCCGTTATATGGCGGGGACGCAGGCCAAAAGATGACAGATGGAACACCGACTCAAAAACAGGCATTATTGTCCGGAAAAGAGAGTGTCGCGGCTCCGAAGGCAGAAGTTTTGTCAGCTTTGCAGTCCGAACAGATGAATCTCTTTGACAGCCGCATCCTCACGCAAGAAACAAGGCCGCAGTTTGAGATCATCGGTCAGATTTTCGATACTTATTGGCTCATCACCTTTGAGAATAAGCTTTTGATCGTCGATCAGCATGCCGCTCACGAGAAGGTAAAGTATGAACGTTTGATGAAACGGTTTTTGGAAAAGAATATCCTGTCCCAGACCTTAAATCCCCCGACAATTCTGACGCTTAATAATCGGGAAAAGGAGTGTCTGGCGATGCATAAGGAGGATTTTGAGGCGTTAGGGTTTGTGGTGGAGGAGTTTGGCGGAAACGACTATGCCATCCGCGGTGTGCCGCTCGACCTTTACGGCTACGGGGAGGGAGCGTTTTTCTGCGAAGTGCTGGACGAGCTGGTGGAGGAAGCGGTCTCGGGCACCCCTGAGAGCATCCGTATCCGCATTGCGACCATGGCCTGTAAGGCGGCGGTCAAGGGCAATATGCGCATCAGTCGGGCGGAGATGGAAAGTCTTTTAGATGAGTTATTGACGCTTAAGAATCCCTATAACTGTCCGCATGGCAGACCTACCATCATTTCCATGTCAAAGCAGGAGCTGGAGCGGAAATTCAAGCGGATTGTTTAAATAGTGCGAAACGCATTTAGGTTGTGAGAAATGTACAAATAGGATGCGTTTCGTAAGTGACAAAATAGTCTGGAAGGGATAAATATCAGATGGCATCAAACAAACAGGAGACAGGACAGACGCTGGTGATTCTGACGGGGCCGACGGCTGTGGGTAAGACCGCCCTGTCCATTGCCTTGGCGAAGGCGATTGGCGGCGAGATCGTCTCTGCCGACTCCATGCAGGTCTACCGTCATATGGATATCGGTTCTGCCAAGATCACGACGGAGGAGATGGCGGGCGTGCCGCATCATCTGATTGACGTGTTGGAGCCGACGGAGGCTTTTAATGTGGTGATCTTCCAAAAGCTTGCCAAGGAGGCAATGGCGGGGATCTATGAGCGCGGACACATCCCCATTCTGGTGGGAGGCACCGGTTTTTATATTCAGGCAGTGCTTTATGATATTGACTTTACTGAAAATGATGAAGATACTTCCCTGCGAAGAAAACTGGAAGCGTTTGCCGAACGAGAAGGGGTGGAAGCGCTTTATGAAAGATTGAAAGCTGTGGATCCCGCCGCCTGTGAGAGCATTCATGCTCACAATGTAAAGCGGGTCATCCGCGCCTTGGAGTTTTATGAAAAGACGGGACAGCCGATCTCTGCACACAATGAAGTGCAAAGACAAAATGTTTCGCCCTATCGGTTTGCTTACTTTGTCCTCAATGACCGCCGGGAGGAAATCTACAGCAGGATCGAATTGCGGGTAGAGCAGATGGTGGCGGCAGGATTGGTGGAAGAAGTGCAGCGGCTGAAAGAAATGGGCTGTACAAAAGACATGGTGTCCATGCAGGGACTTGGCTATAAGGAAATCCTGCGTTATCTGGAGGGAGAGCTTACGCTGGAGGAGGCAATTTACCTGATAAAGCGCGATACCAGGCACTTTGCCAAACGACAGCTGACCTGGTTTCGACGGGAAAAAGAGGTCATTTGGGTGGAGAAACCGCAAGTTGACCAAGCTGGTCAAAATGCGCTGGATAGAATGCAGGAAATCTTGCACGAAAAAGCGATCATCCTGTAAAGTTCTGGAAATCGGGATAAATACAGCGTTTTCCATAGGACTGCAGAAAGGCGCTGTCGAAATTACGATTTAATAGACCGTGTTATTTACCATAATTATTGTTATTTTTCGAAAAAATACAGGCAAAACACGAAAATCGAGGAAAAAATTTGACGGATACCATACTTTGAAACGCCTGAGAAAATGATGGTTTTTTCTGATGTTTTCGGGGAAAATCAGCAATGGGACACCACCTGCACGGACTTGCAGAGCTTTGCGTCTTCATCAAAAGCCCTGACAGGGGTAGAAAGGGAAAACGAAAAAATGATGGAGTTATCGAAACAATACGAACAATTTGGAATATCGGAGGCGGTATATCGCTTCGGGGAGGAGACCTTTGCTTCTTTGGCGCCGCGTTTTGCGCAGATCGATGAAAATGCGGAGTACAATCAGTTGAAAGTGATCCGCGCCATGCAGACGGCGGGCGTGAGCGAAGCCTGTCTGCTGGGAACCACGGGCTACGGTTACAACGATCTGGGACGGGATACGCTGGAAAAGGTCTATGCTGCCGTTTTTCGGACGGAGGACGCCCTGGTACGTCCGCAGATCACCTGCGGCACGCACGCGCTGGCGCTGGCGTTTTTAAGCAATCTGCGTCCGGGAGACGAATTGTTATCTCCTGTGGGGAAGCCCTACGACACGCTGGAGGAGGTCATCGGCATCCGTCCCTCCAGAGGGTCCCTTGCAGAGTACGGCATAACCTACAGGCAGGTGGACCTTCTGTCTGACGGCGGCTTTGACTATGAGGGCATCCGCGCGGCTATTGGCGAAAAAACAAAGCTTGTCACCATTCAACGTTCCAAGGGCTATCAGATCAGACCGACTCTGTCTGTGTCAAAGATCGGCGAGTTGATCTCCTTTGTCAAAAAAATAAAGCCCGATGTTCTGGTGATGGTGGACAATTGTTACGGCGAGTTTGTGGAGACCATCGAGCCGTCCGAGGTGGGGGCGGATATGGTGGTCGGTTCTTTGATCAAGAATCCCGGAGGCGGTCTGGCGCCCATCGGCGGCTATATTGCAGGGAAAAGCGAGTGCGTGGAGAATGCGGCTTGCCGCCTGACCTCACCTGGGCTTGCCAAGGAAGTCGGCGCATCGCTGGGCGTTCTTTCCGCTTTCTATCAGGGGCTTTTCCTGGCGCCTACGGTGACGGCTGCTGCCTTAAAAGGGGCGATCTTTGCAGCGAATCTTTACGAGAAGATGGGTTTTGCCGTGATACCAGACGGCACGGAGAGCCGCCACGATATCATTCAGGCCGTGACTCTTGGTTCGCCGGAAGGGGTCTGCGCTTTCTGCGAGGGCATTCAGGCGTCGGCTCCGGTGGACAGTTTCGTGAAGCCTGAGCCTTGGGATATGCCAGGGTACGACTCCAAAGTTATCATGGCGGCAGGCGCCTTTGTTTCGGGTTCCTCTATTGAGCTTTCGGCGGACGGACCGATCGCACCGCCCTATGCGGTCTATTTCCAGGGCGGGCTCACCTTTCCCCACGCGAAGCTGGGCATCCTAAAGAGCGTACAGAATCTGGTCGATCGTGGAATCTGTAAGCTGTTGTAAAAAAATCCCTTTTTTTGTGTACATCAATATCCGATTGTGTTAAAATGGGCCTTGGAGAAAGGAGATCGTACTTAATTATGCGTAAGAATGGTTGGGTCTGCGTCCTGCTGATCATGGCAGGAATCGTGATCGGCGGTTTTATCGGAAGCCTATTTCCCTCCACCTGGCTGAATTATGGGCAGTCCTTTGGCTTAACACAGCCTCTGGTGCTGGATCTGGGGATCTTAAGCGTCACGTTCGGTCTGTCGATCAGGCTCACGATAGCAGGCATTATTGGGATCGCATTGGCGATCGTCATATATCGTCTGATTTAGTCACAAACGCTTTTGGAGAGAAGCTGTCGGGAAAGAGACTGCATGAAATCAGGCAAGTGTGTGAACAATGATTATTACAGGCTGCAGGACCTCCCCTACGAGAGGTTTGCGGCGTTGGGAGCTGAAAATCTGACAGACGCGGAGCTTTTGGCTATTTTGCTGCGGACGGGGACAAAAGGTCTGTGTGCAAAAGCGCTGGGAGAACGGGTGCTTGCGGAAACAGCCCGCTACGGGAACGGCCTTCTCGGGCTTTATCACATTCCGGAAACGGAACTTCGACGGATCGAAGGCATTGGCAGTGTAAAAGCGGTCCAGTTAAAGGCAATTGCCGAATGCGCAAGGCGGATGGCAAGGACGAAGGCAAAGGGTGGTCTTAGCTTTCGTGATGCTTACTCGGTAGCGGACTATTATATGGAGCTGTTCCGACATGAGAATGTGGAGCATATCCGAATCCTGCTTTTGGATTCGGCACTGCATCTGATCGGGGAGGAGATCCTCTCTAAGGGTACGGTGAATGCTTCCCTGCTGTCGCCGCGAGAGGTCTATGCCTACGCTTTTCGTGGTGGTGCGGCGAATATCATGCTGCTGCACAATCATCCGGGCGGGGATCCTGTCCCCAGCGAGAGTGATATTAAGATCACGGAGCGGATCGGGCGCGTAGGTATTATGGCGGATATTCCGCTTTTGGATCATATCATCCTTGGTGATAACTGTTATTTCAGTTTTCGGGAAAGTAAATTACTGACAGAGGTATCCTGTTTTGATGGGGAAGTAAAGGGGCAGTAAAAGAGAGAAAGAGGGGTAAATCTACCTTGGCAAACAACGCATTTGGAATCGACTTGGGCACCAGTAACATTAAAATCTACAACCGTGCGGACGATGATGTCTTTGTGGAAAAAAACATGATCGCCATCGAGAACAAAAGAACGCTTTTTGCATACGGAGACGCGGCGTTTGAGATGTATGAGAAGGCGCCGGGTAACATCAGTATTACCTATCCGCTGAGCAACGGCGTGATTGCGGATATCCAAAACATGGAGACATTGGTAAAGTATTTTTTGAATGGCATGATGAGAAATAACATTCGTCCTGCCGATTATTACATTGCCGTTCCCTGGGATGTGACGGAAGTGGAAAAGCGCGCTTTCAAAGATTTGATCAAGGAATCAAACGTCAAGGCGAGAAGGGTCATGATGGTGGATAAAGCGGTCGCTGACGGCTTGGGACTGGGGATTGACGTCAAAAATTCGCAGGGCGTTATCGTGGTGAATGTCGGGTTTGATACCACGGAGATATCTATCCTTTCGCTGGGAGGCATCGTTTTGAGCCGCCTGATCAAAGTGGGCGGCAGAAAATTTGATGAGGCGATCAAGGCAGCGATCAGAAGGGAATACAGTCTCATCATCGGCGGCAAGACGGCGGAGGTGGTAAAAACCTCGCTGCTTGAGTTGGAACGTGAGCGCGAGGGAGCGCTTGTCTATGGACGCGACATCGTGACGGGGCTTCCCGTGGAGAGAGAGATTCCCACAGCGCTTGTGGATGAATGCCTTGTGGAGCATTTTAATTCCATCATAGATAATATCAAGGTGATTTTGGAGCGCACGCCGCCGGAACTGGCAGCGGACATCTACCGTCACGGAATCTATTTGACAGGAGGCGCTTCTCAGGTGAGCAAGTTTGCTCAGCTGATGAGCAAAGGCACCGGGCTTCAGGTGAATGTTTCCGAGAACCCGGTAACAAGCGTGGCGCTGGGCCTTGCCAGGATCATCAAGGACGATAATTATAAAACGGTAGCTTATGCCATAGAAGGAATGAGTAAATGAGTCCAATCGTCAGGAAAAAAGGAGAAAAATTTACGTTACCCGGTAAATATCTCCTTTTTATTTTAACAATCCTTTGCACAGCTTTGGTATTGCTGACATTTAACACGAAAATATTCAGCGGTCCGTTGTCAGCGGTAGCAGGCTATATCGTGGTTCCCTTCGAGGAGGGGATCAGTGTGGTTGGCAGCTGGCTCGCGGGACGTTCTGAGGAGCTTGTGCAGATCAGAGAGCTGATCGCCAGAAACGAAGAACTGGAAAGACAGGTGGCTGAGCTCACGATCGAGAACACCAGGCTCCAGCAGGATCGCTATGAGTTGACAAATCTGCGGGAGCTCTACAGTCTGGATGCGCAGTATGACGAGTACGAGAAGACGGGCGCGCGCATTATTGCCAGAGACTCCGGCAACTGGTTCCACGCCTTTGTGATCAATAAGGGCGCCATGGACGGCATTGCCGTCGATATGAATGTGATGGCAGGAAGCGGACTGGTGGGACGTGTGGTTGACGTGGGACCGAATTGGGCAAAAGTAAAGTCCATTATTGCGGATGATTCCAACGTAAGCGCCATGGTGCTCTCCAGTGCTGACCGCATGATCGTATCGGGGAACCTGAAACTCTATGCTTCCGGCGTGATTGAGTTTGGTCAGCTTGTGGACAGTAAAAATGTGGTGGTGGAAGGAGACAAGGTCGTCACCTCCGATATCAGCGACAAGTATCTGCCGGGTATTTTGATCGGTTACATCAATACCATCTCGCCGGATGCCAATAATCTGACAAAATCGGGTCACATTACACCAGCTGTTGACTTTGAGCATCTGGAGGAGGTGCTTGTGATCAAGCAGCTCAAGCAGACCATCCCGGAGTAGGCATATTCTTCGTAGAGTGGAGATTCTATATGAAACGTGTTCTTGTTACTGCATTATTGATTTTCATATGTTTCCTGCTGCAGTGTACGGTATTCCGTGCATTGGCGTTTGGCGGCGTGGTGCCGAATCTGCTGATTGTGCTGACGGCTTCTTTCGGCTTTATGAGGGGAGAGAAGACGGGATTGGTGATCGGTTTTTTCAGCGGGCTTCTGGTTGATATTTTTTTTGCCAGTGTGATCGGCTTCTATGCGCTGTTATATATGTATATCGGCTATATGAACGGGAAATTTGCGGCGATTTTTTATCCCCAGGACATCAAGCTGCCTGTTGCGCTGATTCTGTGCAGTGATTTTCTGTATGGGATCGGTTGTTATGTGATATTGTTCCTGCTGCGTGGACGCTTTGAATTTACATATTATGTATTGCACGTGATCCTGCCGGAGATCGTGTACACCATTGCGGTCACTCTGCTTTTATACCCGCTCATCCTCTGGATCAATACGGGGCTTGAGCGAAACGAAGTGAGGAGCGGAAAAAAGTTTGTTTGAGGAGTTTTTAGAGCGATTTAAAGAAAATTTCATGAATATGGTCACTTCACGCCTGATCGTCCTGCTGCTCGTGATTCTTGGCATGGGAGGATATCTGATTTCCGTGATCTTTCATCTGCAGATCGTAAAGGGAGAGGAGTATTACAATAACTTTCAGCTCAAGATCACCAAAAAGAGGACGCTGCCGGCAACAAGAGGCAATATTCTTGATCGAAATGGAAATCTTTTGGCGTACAATGAGCTGGCTTATGCGGTTACCATTGAGGATGTGTATGAGTCGGGAAGACGAAAAAATGCCATGCTGAATGATACAATCCGTCGTCTGATCGCGATGATTGAGGAAAATGGCGACCAGGTGATCCATGACTTTCATATCGAGATGGACAAAAACGGGGAGTACTGCTATAACGTGGAAGGGACACAGCTTCTGCGCTTTCTGGCGGATGTTTACGGGTATGCCTCCATCGATGATATGAAAGAGAAGTACAAGAGCGCTACCCCTGACGAAGTGATCACTTATCTTTGCAGCACCGCCCGATACGGAATTGGAGATTATACGGATGATAAGGATTCCGACAGTTTTGTGGAGGGACTTGGTTTCACAAAAGAGGAAGTCTTAAAGATCCTCACCATCCGTTATGCCATGAGTGCCAACAGTTATCAGCGTTACATTGCTACTACGGTAGCCGAGAACGTTTCGCCGGAGACAGTGGCTGTCATTATGGAGAACGAAGACAGTTTAGATGGGGTATCCATTGCGGAAGGAACCATTCGCAAATATAATGAAAGCATTTATTTTGCTCAGATCATCGGCTATACGGGGCGCGTGGATCAGGAAGAACTAAAGACGCTGCAGGAACAGAATCCGGATTATGATTTGAATGACACTGTAGGAAAGTCTGGCATTGAAGCATCCATGGAGATGGAGTTGCAAGGGAAAAAGGGTTCCGAAACGGTGCACGTGGATAATATGGGTAAGGTGGTAGAAACCAGTGATTTGGTGGAACCGTCCGCGGGGAACGATATTACGTTAACGATAGACGCGGAATTACAAAAGGCTTGTTATCATATCCTGGAATCCAAATTGGCCAGTATACTGCTTGCTAAGATTCAAAACATCAAGGAATACACGCCTCCGGAAGGCGGCAGCGGCGGGGATATCCCCATACCGATCTATGACGTGTACTATGCCTGCATCAACAATAATGTGATCGATACTTCCCATTTTACCTCAAAATATGCGGGTGATACGGAAATGGCCGTTCGAGCGGCGTATTTGGATAAAAAAGCACGGGTATTTGCCACACTGGAGGACGAGCTTATGACCTCCTACAACCCCTACAATGTGCTGACGGAGGAATATCAAGTTTACGAGAGTTATTTTGTTTCCACCCTCTATGACCGGAACATTCTCATGAAGGATGTGGTGGATAAGAATGATGCCACCTATATTGCGTGGACAAAGGACGAAGAAATCAGTTTGAACGAGTTCTTAAATTATGCCATTGCGCAGAATTGGGTCAATGTTGCCAAACTTTCGATTGATTCCCGATATTCTGATTCGGTAGAGATTTATCATAAAATTCTGGAATACACATTCGATGTACTTGATAAGGATGTGGACTTCGATAAGAAAATCTACCGTTATATGATTCTCAATGATGAGATCACGGGGCGGCAGATCTGCGAACTTTTGATGGAACAACATATCGTGGATCCTCCGGAGGAGGAGATAGCCCGCTTTAGGGCGGGCGAGCTTACGCCGTACGTCTTTTTTCGAAATCGTATCGAGCAGCTGGACTTAACGCCGGCACAGCTTGCCATTGACCCGTATTCCGGCTCTATCGTTGTCACGGATGTGAATACGGGGGATGTGCGTGCCATATCCTCTTATCCAAGCTATGACAACAACAGGATGGCAAACGGTGTGGATGCCGCTTATTTTGCAAGCCTGAGAAATGATCTGTCCAGCCCGATGCTTAACTATGCGACTCAGCAGCGGACGGCGCCCGGATCTACCTTTAAGCCGATTTCGGCGACGGCGGGGCTTTTGGAGGGGGTCATCACGACCACGGATACCATTACCTGTGTAGGGCTTTTCGATAAGGTGCCGATACCGCCCAGTTGTTGGAACAAAAACGGACATGGCTCCTTAAATGTAACGGGGGGACTGCGGCATTCCTGTAACTGGTTTTTCTATGAGGTGGGATACCGTCTGGCGACAGTGGGAGATACCTATAACGACAGCGTAGGCTTGCAGAAACTGGCCAAATATGCGGATATGTACGGCCTTTCGGAGACATCCGGCATCGAGATCGAGGAGTATGCACCGGGGGTATCCGACTTGGATGCAGTGCGTTCCGCCATCGGTCACGGTACGAACAACTACACGACGGCAGGCCTTGCGCGATACGTTACAACCGTTGCCAACAGCGGGACGTGTTATAATTTAACCTTAGTGGACAAGGTGGAAGATCAAAACGGCGATTTGATCCGGGAAAATGCGGCGGCTGTCAGAAACCGCATTGATATGGATCCGGCTTACTGGAATGCCATTCATGCGGGGATGCGCCAGGTGGTGGAGAATAAGTCCTACTTTGCGGATCTGGATGTAAACGTGGCCGGCAAAACCGGTACGGCGCAGGAGAGCAGGAACCGCCCCAACCATGCGCTCTTTATCAGCTACGCGCCCTATGAAGATCCGGAAATTTCGGTGACGGTGCGTGTGGCAAACGGCTATACTTCCGACTATGCGGCGCAGATTGCCAAAGATGTGTACGAATATTACTACGGACTCAAAGATGAAAGTGAAATCATCACCGGTACGGCGGGCACCCTGGAAGGCGGTGCGATCAATGCAGACTAATGGGTACGGAGTAAGAAGTGAGGTAAGAATATGAAAAACGCAGTCATTATCAAGAGTTTTCCAAACGGTCTTTCCATCTTTTTAGACAGCGAGATCGCTTTTTCACAGCTGATCGAGGAAATCGCCATGAAGTTTCGGGAATCCTCCAATTTCTTTAAGGATGCCAGTATGGTGCTTTCCTTTGAAGGGCGGGAGCTCTCCGAGCTGGAAGAACGGCAGATCATAGATACCATATCGGCTAATTCCAGACTGAACATCGTCTGCATCATGGGCAAGGACCCGGAGACGGACAAGACCTTCGTCCGCGCTCTGCAGAAGCTTTCTTTTCATCAGGAATCGATGGAAAATGCCGGGCAGTTCTATAAAGGGACGTTAAAGGACGGTCAGATCCTGGAGACGGAGAACAGTATCATTGTACTGGGGGATGTTTACCCGGGTGCCTGCATCATATCAAGCAAGGATATTGTGGTGCTGGGCGGTCTATATGGACAAGCCTATGCAGGCGGGAACGGTGAGGAAGGTCATTTTGTGGTAGCGCTTGAAATGTCGCCGGAAAAGCTTAAAATCGGCGATTTCAAATACAAAACTTCAGAAAAACAGAGCAAGTGGTCGATCAAACCCAAGATCCTGCCCAAAATTGCTTATGTAAAGGACGCCAGAGTGATCATAGAGCCGATTACCAAAGAATTACTAAATGATTTACCGGTGTAAATTATTTGGTAGACGATAACAATTCATGAATGGAGGCATTGCGATGAGTGAAGTGATTGTCGTCACATCAGGGAAAGGCGGGGTGGGCAAGACCACCACCTCAGCAAACGTTGGAACGGGTCTGGCAGCTATGGGCAAGAAGGTGATCCTGATCGATACGGATATCGGCCTGAGAAATCTCGATGTCGTCATGGGGCTTGAAAACAGGATCGTCTACAATCTGGTGGATGTGGTGGAGGGAAACTGCCGTATCAAACAGGCGATCATTCGGGACAAGCGATATCCGACCCTGTTTCTTTTGCCGTCTGCTCAGACAAAGGATAAGAGCGCAGTCAATCCTTCTCAGATGGTGCGTATGATCAGCCATTTGCGGGATCAGTTCGACTATATCATCCTGGATTGTCCCGCAGGGATCGAACAGGGCTTTCAGAATGCCATTGCGGGCGCAGACAGGGCGCTTGTCGTGACAACTCCGGAGGTTTCGGCGATTCGGGATGCAGACAGGATCATCGGCCTTTTGGAAGCCAATGAGATACATAGGATGGATCTGATCATCAACCGGATCCGACAGGATATGATCAGACGAGGCGACATGATGTCGTCGGAAGACGTGGTGGATATCCTGTCCCTGCCGCTGATTGGCAGAGTGCCTGACGATGAGAATGTGGTGATAGCCACAAATCAGGGAGAGCCGCTGGTGGGCAGTAATACGCTGGCGGGAAAGGCATACCAGAATATCTGTTACCGATTGCTCGGAGAGGAAGTCCCCTTCATGGACTTTGAGAAGGGCGTTTCGTTTTGGGCTAAAGTATCGGGTATTTTCCATAAAGGTTAGGGGGGATCAGAGTGTTTAAGAATCTGTTAAGACGGAAAAGCTCCAGACAAATAGCCAAAGACAGGCTAAAGATACTGCTTATTTCGGATCGTGTCAATTGTTCCCAGGAGATGATGGAGATGATCAAAAATGACATTGCCAAGGTAATATCCAAATACATGAAGATAGACGCTCAGAGCATGGAGATCCAGATTACACAGACAAACGGCAAGGGGCATGGGATCAAGAATCCGACTCTCTATGCAAATATACCGATCCTTGACTTGAAACAGTAACAGATTGAGTGCGGCTCAGTCTTGAGGCCTGCCTGCGGCGGCCTCGGTAGGAGAAAAAGAGGAATGTTAAAGCACTATCACATCAGGGACTATGACTTCAAATTGATCATTTTGGTGGTGGCGATCACCGCCATTGGCGTTTTAGCCATCGGCAGCGCCAAGGAATCTTTACAGAGCAGGCAGCTTGCGGGGGCGGTGTTTGGATTCTTTTTGATGCTGGTCATTTCCCTGTTTGATTATACGGTGATCCTGAAATTTTATTGGCTCATGTATGCGGTCAATCTGGTCCTTCTCTGGCTGGTGTGGACCATCGGCACGGAACGAGGCGGCGCCCAGAGATGGTTGAATCTCTTTGGCATCCAGTTTCAGCCCTCGGAGACGGCCAAGATCCTGCTGATTTTATTTTATGCACAGTTCATCATGAAACATAAGGATGAGATGGGGAAATTTAAAATCGTCGGCAGCTGTGTGATCCTTTTTCTGCCTTCGCTTTATCTAATTTTGGAGCAGCCGGATATGTCGACCAGCATCATGGTGGCGATTTTGTTCTGCGCGGTGATGTTTGTGGGCGGTGTGAGCTGGAAATATGTGATCTTATTTATTTCCGTGGCGGTTCCGGCCTTTGTCATCCTTTTGACCCTGATCCTGCAGCCGGAGCAGAAGATCATCAACGATTTTCAGCAGAGGCGTATCTTGGCATTTCTGTATCCGGAGGAATATGAAACCACCGAGGCGTACCAGCAGACCAATTCCGTGATGGCCATCGGTTCGGGGATGCTCTACGGCAAGGGTTATAACACCAATGAGATCAGTTCCGTAAAGAACGGCAATTTCATTGCGGAGGTGGAAACGGACTTTATCTATGCGGTTGTCGGAGAAGAATTTGGTTTCATTGGCGGCTGTACCGTAATTGTGTTATTGATTTTAATCTCATTTGAATGTATTATGGTAGCTAGGAAGGCAAAAGATTTGGCTGGAACGATCATTGCGGGAGGGGTGGCTGCCTGGATTGGATTTCAGGGAATGTTAAACATTGCAGTTGCCACCTTTGCAAGCCCGAATACGGGGATTCCGCTTCCGTTTGTCAGTTACGGACTCACCTCGCTTGTGAGTCTGTATATCGGGATCGGGTTTGTAATGAACGTGCGGCTTCAGTGTAAAAACGACAGGGGTGTTGGCAAATGAATATTGCGTTGATTGCACATGATGCAAAGAAAAAACTGATGCAGAATTTCTGCATTGCTTACAGAGGTATCTTGAGTAAAAACGAGCTTTATGCAACGGGAACGACGGGGCGCCTGATCGAGGAAGTGACGAATCTGTCCATCCATAAGTATCTGGCGGGTCATCTGGGCGGTGCGCAGCAGATTGGCGCACAGATCGAGCATAACCAGATCGATCTGGTGATCTTTCTGCGGGATCCCCTGTATCCTAAGTCCCATGAGCCGGATGTCAATAATGTAGTCATGCTCTGTGACAGACATAATATTCCGCTGGCTACGAATCTGGCGTCCGCAGAGCTGTTGATTAAATCACTGGACAGAGGAGACCTTGAGTGGCGTGAAATGTACAAGTAACGAATCGGGCAGAGCCCGGTTGCGGGGGCTGCCTTTTGCAGCCTCAACGAAAATGTGGCGTATCCTTGCCTTTATGGCTGCTGTGTCTCTTACGCTCACGGGCTGCGGAAGCACGAAGTTTGATATGCCTTACGAACAGCAGGGAAGCGTCAGCAGCTACCAGCTTATCAACATTGCAAACAGAGAGACACTGGAGCCTTTCGCGAAAGATTTGTGCGTGGCCTCCGGGGAGGTGACGGCAGAAGGTGTGGATCTGTCCCATGTGGCGGCGGCAGCCCTCTTTGACACGAAGAATCTGGAGACGCTTTACGCAAAGAATGTGAACAATCAGCTGCATCCGGCAAGCCTCACCAAGGTGATGACGGCGCTGGTAGCGTTAAAGCACGGTTCTCCTGATGATATCTATACCGCTTCAGAAAATGTGCTGGTCACGGAATCCGGCGCGGTGCTTTGCGGCTTAAAGCCGGGGGATAAGATGACCCTTGATCAGGCAGTGCATATTCTGCTCCTTTATTCGGCAAACGATGTGGCGATTTTGATTGCGGAGGGGATATCCGGTTCCGTGGAAGCCTTTGTGGAACTGATGAATCAGGAGGCAAAGGCGATCGGCGCCACCAACTGTAATTTTATGAACCCAAATGGTCTGACAGAGGACGGGCATTATGTGACGGCGTATGATCTCTATTTGATTTTTCAGGAAGCCTTAAAATACGAGCTTTTCAGCCAAATCATACAGATGACCTCCTACAGCACTGTGTACATGGCGGCAGACGGGACGGAAAAATCATTGGAACTGGAGACGACAAATCTCTTTTTACGGGGGACGTATGAGGAACCTGCAAACGTGACGGTAGTGGGCGGCAAGACAGGAACGACCAATGCGGCGGGGCACTGTTTGCTCCTGCTTTCCAGAAGCAGCAACGGGACGCCCTACATTTCTGTGATCTTAAAGGATGAGTCCAGGGAAAGGTTGTATGAAGACATGGGTGGTTTGCTCGGAATCATCAAATAAGGGAGTTGTTTTTTTAGGAGTTTTCCTGTATAATTGAGAAAGGGAATTTTAATATTTTTACACTAGGAGGGTATCGACATGGTTCAGTTTATTGTAGGTAAAGAGGGAAAGGGCAAGACCAAACATTTATTGGATAAAGTGAATATGGAGATCAAGGACGCGCAGGGCAATGTCGTGTATCTGGACAAGAGTACGAAACATATGTTTGAGTTAAATAATAAGATCCGACTCATCGACGTGCCGGAATATCTGGTGACGGACAGTGATGAATTTATCGGCTTTATCTGCGGGATCATTTCTCAGGATCACGATCTGCAGAAAATGTACTTTGACAGCTTTTTGAAGATCGCCTGCATGAAGGAGGACGAGCTGGAACAGATCGTGGCGAAGATCGAAAAGATCAGCGAAAAGTTTCACGTGGATTTTGTGATCAGTTTATCCCGTGATGAGAGCGAACTTCCCGAGAGCATTCGTAAAAATGTTATTGTATCCCTCTAAAGTGTACATAAAAGAATCCATATAGATAATTCCATAAAACCTCGGAAGACTTATTCCGGGGTTTTATTCTTATCTGTTAACAATCTGTTTTAAAAAGCAATGTATTTATGATTAGGAGCGCACCGTGGCAGAAAATCGTAATAATATCAGAAAATACAGAAGACCTCTTAACTTAAACATTGGCATGATGGTTTTTTTCGTGATCCTGGTCTATGTGGTAATCTGTGTATTTATGTACTTTAGAACAGACCACGTCGTGCGCTACAGTGTACAGGAAGGCTCTCTGACTTCTAACAGTATCTATCGGGGTATCGCTCTCAGACAGGAGGAGATCGTGACCGGTCAGGATGCCGGATATGTCAATTATTTTGCCAGAGAGGGCGAACGTACAGCAGTGGGTGATCTGATCTATACCGTGGACGAAACAGGACGCTTGTCAGATTACATCAAAGCTGGCGCAAACGGGGAAAATTCTCTCTCGGACAGTGATCTGGCCGCGCTCAAAACGGATATCACTGCTTTTATGCACGGATTTGACAGGAAACGTTTTGACGAGGTATACAGTTTTCGTCACAATATGGAGAGTATGGCAGTCAAGCTGGCCAATTACAATATCCTTGAGAATGCCGATGCCTTAAACGACGCCTCGAGCACAACGCTCATCAACTATCGATATGCCGGAAAGAGCGGAATCGTGCTTTATTCCATGGACGGTTACGAGGAACTTACGCTGGAGGACATGACGAAGGAACTTTTTGACGAGGAGGCATATGAGCGTAATTATTTGGTGAACAACAGTTTGGTTGCCGCAGGAGATCCGGTGTACAAGCTTTCCATGTCGGAGGATTGGTCTATCATCATTCCGGTGGAAAAAGCCCTGGCGGATGATCTTATGGAAAAGGAATATGTGGAGGTGCGGTTTCTAAAAAATCAGTATACGGCCTGGGGACAGGTGAGCTGTTACACGAACGAAGCGGGAGACACTTTCGTGGCTTTGACCTTTACCAATTCCATGATCACTTTTTGTACAGAGCGGTTTATCGACATAGAACTTTTATTGGAGGAGGAAAAAGGATTAAAGATCCCGAATTCCGCCATCGTGAAAAAGGAGTTTTTCATCGTACCTAAAGCCTATGTGACAAGAGGCGGTGTAAACGGTGGGGACGGTGTACTGCTTGAGACCTATACGGACGAAGGTACAGCCACCACACAGTTTGTGGAGACGGAGATCTACGAGGAGACAGAAACGGAATATTATCTGGATAACACGGTACTCAGGCGAAACAGTTACATCGTCATGCCGGAGACGGGAGAGAAATATGCCATCGGCAAGACCGGTACGTTGGAGGGTGTTTATAATATCAATAAAGGGTATGCAGATTTCAAGCAGATCAGTGTATTGTATCAGAATGAGGAGTATTCCGTGGTGAAGTCCAATACGGTTTACGGGCTGAATGTGTATGATTATATTGTATTGGATGCACAGACGGTGAACGATAATGAATTTATATACGAGTGAATCGAGTGATTGAACGTGACCGTTCAATCAGGAGGATGCCTTAGCATCCTGCGCAAATATGAGGGAAATAAAATGTCGGAAATCAAGGGAAATTTGGAGAATGTACGGGAACGCATAGCGGAGATCTGCGAAAAGAGCGGGCGGGCGGCAGCGGATGTGAAGTTGATCGCGGTGAGTAAAACGAAGCCGCTGCCTGATTTAGAGGAGGCGTACGCCTGTGGCTGTCGGGATTTTGGAGAGAATAAGGTACAGGAGTTGGTGGAGAAATACGAAGCTTTGCCGAAAGATATCCGCTGGCACATGATCGGGCACCTTCAGCGCAATAAGGTAAAATATATCGTGGATAAGGTCTTTTTGATCCACAGCGTCGATTCCCTGCGACTGGTGCAGGAAATCGAGAAGGAGGCGGCGAAGCACGAAAGGACGGTAAATATCCTGATAGAAGTCAATGTAGCAGGGGAGGAGAGCAAGTTTGGAGTAACGCCTGAGAGTGTTTTGGAACTGGTAAAAGAGATTGCCCAAATGCCGCATATACGGGTAAGAGGCTTGATGACCATAGCACCATATGTAGAGGATGCGGAAGAAAATAGACCATATTTTGAAAAAATAAAAAAAATTTATGTTGACATAATACATAAAAACATTGATAATGTTTTTATGGAGGAACTTTCGATGGGTATGACCGGGGACTACGAAGTCGCGATTTCAGAGGGCGCGACCTACATCAGAGTCGGAACGGGCATCTTTGGAGAAAGAAATTACGGGAGTATTTAGTATACATAACGTGCGCGTATAAGCAGAGTCAGAAAACGTTATAGACAGAACGTGTGCTTGCACACAGGACTGGCTGTAACGGTTTCTGACGAGCAACGCGAATGAGAAATGCGAAGCATTTCGAATCTGCTTATATGTTACAGAAAAGTTAAGCAAATTCAGTATGGAGGATGTTACAGATGGGTGTTATGGACAAGTTTATCAGCGCCATGAAACTGAGCGAGGAAGAGGACGACGGATACTACGATGACGATTTTTATGATGAAGATCCGATGCCTGCGAGAAAACCAACGATAAAGGAGAATGACGCTGCGGAGGAGGACAAGGTCAGAAAGCTTACGCCCAAGGTGACGCCGCTTCGTCAGACAAAAAAAATGGGCGGTGGCATGGAAGTCTGCGTAATCAAACCCACCACCGTAGAAGATGCCAGAGAAATCACAGAAACGCTTTTGGCTAACAGGACGGTAGTCTTGAATCTGGAGGGGCTTGATGTTGATATTGCCCAGCGCATCATCGATTTTACTTCCGGTTCCTGCTTTGCGATTTCCGGCAATTTACAAAAGATATCACACTACATTTTTATTATTACACCGGCAAGCGTGGATATTTCCGGAGATTTTCAGGATATCCTGTCAGGATCTTTTGATGTGCCGATTGACAACGGCTTCTAAAGAAACCTTGCTTGTTCAGAAAAAAAGAAATCGGGTGCCTAACGCACTCGATTTTTCTTGACATCCGAATGACGATTTTGGGAGGAACAATATGGCGAATCGAATGACAATCAACTATGAGAAGAAACCCTGTTATGACATTGTATTTACGGAAGATTTTGCGCTCCTTGCGGATGAGCTTGCCGATTTGGGGATTGAGGAGCGAAAACTCGCTATCATATGTGATACCAATACGGAACGCCTTTTTGCAGACGAAGTATCGTCTCTGCTTACAGTGCATTGTAAAAAGTTGATCGTGCACGCCTTTCCTGCCGGGGAGGAGAGTAAGACCCTGGATACGGTGCGGGAAATCTATCGGCATCTGATCGAGGAGAAATTTGACAGAAAGGATCTTCTCATTGCCCTCGGCGGTGGCGTGGTGGGCGATATCACGGGTTTTGCGGCGGCGACCTACCTGCGGGGCGTGGATTTTGTACAAATTCCCACCACGCTGATCGCACAGTCGGACAGCAGCATTGGCGGTAAGACAGGCGTGGATTTTGACGGTTACAAAAATATGGTAGGCGCTTTTAACATGCCCAGGCTGGTTTATATGAATGTCGGCGCCTTAAAGGAACTGGACGACAGGCAGTTTTATGCGGGCTTTGCCGAGGTGATGAAGCATGGACTGATCAAGGATGCCTTGTATTATGAGTGGCTCCTCGATCATATGTATGAGATTCATGACCGGGATATGGGTACGCTTATGGAAATGGTGGAACGAAGCTGCGGGATTAAGAAGCTGGTGGTGGAAAAGGATCCCACTGAGAAAGGCGACAGGGCGCTCTTGAATTTTGGACATACGATTGGCCACGCCATTGAAAAGGCTAGGAATTTTGCGCTGATGCACGGGGAATGTATCGCTCTTGGCATGGTAGCGGCGGCGTTTATCTCCTGGAAGCGCGGAAATCTTTCCATGGAAGAATATTACGAGGTGCGGGATATGTTCGTGCCGTTCAACCTGCCGATCAGCATAGAGGATATCGATCCGCAGGAGATTCTTTCATTGACCAAGTCGGACAAAAAGATGGATGGCGGACAGATCAAATTTGTACTCTTAAAGAAAGTCGGCAAAGCAGTGATCGACAGGAGCGTTACCGACGAGGAGCTCCTTGCGGCGATAGGAGAGATCCTGTTTACGGATGAGGATGCAAAACAATGAGCCTAAAGAAAAAACTGTTTCTCTTGCTTGATATGTTGATGATCACGGCCCTGATCATTTTTGATCAATATACTAAAAGACAGGCGGTGATCTATTTGAAAGATAAACCGGCTTATAATCTGATCAACGGGATTTTGGAGCTGAATTATCTGGAGAATCAGGGCGCGGCCTTTGGCATGCTCCCGAACCAGAAAGTGTTTTTTGTCTTTGTGGCTGTGGTCATTTTGTGCGTAGCGAATTATGTGCTCTTAAAGGTGCCTGACCATAAGAAATATACGATCCTGCATTTTTTACTTAGTCTGATCGTTGCGGGCTGTATCGGCAATATGATTGATCGTGTGCGCTATGATTACGTGGTAGACTTTATCTATTTTGTGCGGATCAATTTCCCGATTTTCAATGTGGCAGACATCTATGCGACAGTCTCTGCGGTAATACTGATTTTTCTGCTCCTGTTTGTCTATCGGGAGAAGGATCTGAGCTTTATCAGCTTTAAGCAGAAACGATATCGGGAACTCAAATAACAACGCTTGGAAAGAAGTATTCTCTGCAGTTGGGGGATCAGATGAACCAATTTAGCTATCAGATCGGGGTGGGAGAGGACGAGGAGCGGCTTGATGTATGGCTGGTGGCTGCAGTTTCCGGGCTTTCCCGCTCCTATATTCAAAAGTGCATTAGAGACGGACAGGTATCCGTCAATGAAAAACCAGCAAAAGCCGGCTATCGGCTGAGGGTCGACGACGAGGTCTCTTTTTTGATTCCGGAGGCGGTGGAACCCGAGGTCGCGGCGGAGGATATCCCGCTGTCCGTTCTTTATGAAGATGAGGATGTGCTGGTGGTGGATAAGCCAAAGGGCATGGTGGTGCATCCTGCGCCCGGACACTTGAACGGTACGCTGGTAAATGCGGTGCTCTGGCATTGTAAAGGGCAGCTTTCGGGCATCAATGGGGTCCTGCGACCTGGTATTGTTCACCGTATCGACAGGGACACCACAGGATCTTTGATCGTTTGTAAGAACGATCAGGCGCACAGGAAAATTGCGGCCCAGCTCAAAGAACATTCCCTCAATCGCACCTATCGTGCAATCGTGCATGGTGTTTTAGAGGATGAGGAGGGCACGGTAGACGCACCCATCGGCAGAGATGAACGCGACAGGAAGCGGATGGCGGTCAATGAAAAGAATGGAAAGGCGGCCGTCACACACTATCAGGTATTAAAAAGATTTCGAGACTACACTTATATAGAATGCCGCTTGGAAACAGGACGCACGCACCAGATCAGGGTTCATATGACTTCCATCGGCCATCCTTTGCTGGGAGATGAGGTCTACGGGGCGAGAAAGACGCCTTTTTATCTGGAAGGACAAACATTGCATGCGCATAAGCTGGGCTTTCTCCATCCGGGGAGCGGGGCATATGTAGAGGTGGAGGCACCCTTGCCTGCGTATTTTGAGCATCTGCTGGAAATCCTCTAAAGGGATGCGCTGAAACGGTCTGTCTGGGGCAAAATAAAATATCTTGTAAATAAAAGGATAAGATGATACTATATATAGTATGGGATTTGGAAAAACTGAGGGAATATGAAAGATTCAAGAAAAGAAATCATAGATATTTTATTGAAAAGCTATCAGGCTTACTATGACATCACGGATTATGAGACTTCCAGAGAGCCTTTGCGGGCTCTTTGTGAATATTATGAACATGCCGAGAAGTACATGGTCTCCAAAAAGGTATCGCTCTGGGCTGCGGACAGTGAGGAATTTATCTATCTTTTTGACGTTTCGCATCTGACTTTGGAAGTATTTGAGCAGTGCAGGAAAGAAGCCTTTGAGGACGGCATGTCCCGTCTTAACATCGGGCCGGGACATATGTATTCATATATCACCCCCATTATCGTTTGTGATATCTGCGATGAGGAGGCGGCAAAGGCCTTAAAAAAGTGTCACATTTACAAAAGTTTTCATTTTTCACTGCACGGCTGGATGGATTTTCACATGGCGGCGGTCATCAGGGATACTGACCGTATCATAAGCAACCGCGCCGGCCGCACGACGGCGAAAATTTTGAAAAAGGTATTATATACCAAAAAATAAGAAGGAGGGAGTATTTGTATGAATTCATTGTTACTGTTAATCATCTGTATCGCAGTACTCGTTTTGGGTTACATATTTTACGGCGGGTGGCTGTGCAAACAATGGGGCGTCGGCGACAGCAAGAAGGCTACGCCCGCTCATGAGATGGAAGACGGTGTTGACTATGTACCGGCCAAGGCGCCTGTGCTGATGGGCCATCACTTCTCCTCCATTGCGGGAGCAGGACCGATCACCGGACCGATCGGTGCGGCGATGTTTGGCTGGGTTCCCGTTGTCCTTTGGATCCTGGTCGGCGGTATTTTCTTCGGCGGCGTTCACGATTTTGGCGCGCTGTTCGCATCCATCCGCCACAAAGGACAGTCCATCGGTGAGATCATCTCTACCAATATGGGTAAGAAATCCAAAATGCTGTTTACCACATTTGCGTATCTGACACTGCTTTTGGTGGTTGCGGCCTTCGCATCCATCGTGGCCAGCACCTTTGGCGCAGTGGTGGACGATGCAGGTGCGATCGATAAAGCAGCTTCTGCGACAAACGCATCTGTCGCGATGGTATCCCTGCTGTTTATTATGATCGCGATCGCGTTCGGTTTCATGGTATACCGCCGCAACGCATCGATGGCGGTTTCCACCATCCTTGGTGTGGTTGCAATTGCGATCTGTATGGCGATCGGTATGAATTTCCACCCGATTTATCTGACTACCAAGACATGGATGATCATTGTGGGTATTTATATTGCGGTAGCATCGGTGACGCCGGTGTGGATCCTCTTGCAGCCCCGTGACTATCTGAGTTCTTTCCTGCTTTATGCGATGCTGGCGGTGGCGTTGGTGGGCGTTATCATTTCCCATGCAGGCATGGGCGGCGGTGACGGTCTGGCGGCCTTCAACGGCTTTGCAGTAGACAACGGCAACGGCACACAGTTCCTGTTCCCGGTGCTCTTTACCACGGTTGCCTGCGGCGCGATTTCCGGTTTCCACTCATTGGTATCTTCGGGAACCACCTCCAAGCAGCTCGATAAAGAGACAGACGCCAAGCCCATTGCTTACGGCGGCATGCTTCTTGAGTGTGTGCTGGCAGTGATCACGGTCTGCGCCATCAACTTTGCGTACAAGAACGGCATCACCGCAGGCGCAACGGCAATCTTTGCAGGCGGTATCTCTCAGATGTATGCGGGCATTGCTTCCGAGGGCGTTGTAGCAGTGCTGAATACGCTGCTGGTGCTTACCTATTCGGCATTCTGCTTGACTTCTCTGGATACGGCGACCCGTCTGGCGCGCTTCATGTTCCAGGAGTTCTTCTTAGAGCCCGGACAGACCGTGGATGATATTAAGGAAGGCTGGAAGAAGACGTTGGTGAATCCTTATGTGGCGACTATTATCACCGTGATCCTCGGCATTGCGTTGGGCATGACGGGTTACTCCAAGATTTGGGGCCTGTTTGGCGCGGCGAACCAGCTGCTTGCGGGCATCGGCCTTCTGGCAGTCGCTACCTGGCTGAAGAATGTGGGTAAGAACAACAAGATGTTCCTTTTGCCCATGGCGTTCATGATCATAGTGACCATCTGCTCTCTGTGCGTGACCGTAAAGAATCAGGTTGGCATGATTATGGCAGGCGGCGCAGACTGGGGTCCTTATGCACAGTCCATTTTGGCGGTGCTGTTGATCGTACTGGCAGTGATCCTTGTGATCGAGGGAATCCAGATTCTTTCCGGTAAGAAGAAAGCGGCATAAGAGTGTTGAAAAATGAATCGGAATAAATGAGAAATGAGCTGTGCAGTTTGACTGTACGGCTCTTTCTTTGCGCATTTAGTACAGTGAAAATGCGATTTTGCTTGCACAATTTGTGCATATTATATATAATAAGAGTAACGAATCTATTTAGAGCAGAAAGGGGAGGTTTTTATGAATACAATCGTTACGATCGGACGTCAGTTTGGTTCCGGAGGCCGGGAAATCGGAAAGAAGGTCGCAGAGCATTTTGGGATTCCCTTTTATGATAAGGATCTGTTGACGAGGGCAGCAAAGGAGAGCGGCTTCTGTGAGGAAATGATACAGAATCACGATGAGAGACCCACCAATTCCTTTCTTTACAACCTGGTGATGGACACCTATTCGTTTGGCTACAATTCTTCTTCGTTCGTGGATATGCCCATCAGCCATAAGGTTTTTCTGGCGCAGTTTGACACGATCAAGAAGATTGCGGGAGAGGGGCCCTGTGTGATCGTCGGCCGCTGTGCGGATTATGCGCTGCATGATTATCAGAACTGTCTGCATATCTTTATTCATGGCGATCAGGCGTGCAAGGTGAAGCGGATCATGGAGCGTTTCGCGGATGTTACCTCGGAGCAGAAGGCGCTTGATATGATGAACAAGAAGGATAAGCAGCGACAGAGTTATTACAATTATTATTCTTCCAAGAAATGGGGGCGTTCTGACAGCTACGATATTTCCATCAACAGCAGCGTGCTCGGTATTGACGGGACCGTAAAGCTGATTACGCAGTTTGTGGAGGATTTTGAAAACCGCTGATTGAGGAAAGCGATACAATCCATAAAAGTAAGGGGGCGCTGTAGAGCAGATAAATGCAATACAGCGCACCTTTTTTATGGATTCAGGAAGCTATTGTTTGGAAAGAAGACAATGAGTCTTACTCCTTTTTATCGTTTGACGCATTTGTATGAGCAGCGTCAGAGAATGTTTTGCGGCTGTCGTCTTTGGTTCTCGAAGAAGATGTCGTGTGAGGTCTGTTCTTATTTTTTTTCTTGACAGGCGGCACATATTCGGTAAAGGTCATGGATTCCTCAATCTGACCTACCGTCATATAAGGAGATAGGTCTGTCGGCAGATTCTTTTTTTGCAGGGAGCGGTTTACCATGGCCTTGACTCCGGCGTAGAATACCGCAAAGATGGGTACGCCGACCACCATGCCAAAGACTTCGAAAAGACCGCCGAATATGGTGATGGCAAAGATGACCCAGAAGCTGGAAAGCCCCGTGGAATCACCCAGGATTTTAGGGCCGAGGATATTGCCGTCAAACTGCTGGATCAGGAGGACCAGAATGCCAAAATAGAGCGCCTGCTTGGGGTCCACCATCAATACCAGGAGGGCGCTGGGGATACCACCGATCCATGGACCAAAGAAGGGGATGATGTTGGTCACGCCCACAATCACGCTTACCAAAATCGCATACGGTGTGCCGATGATACTGGTGCAGACAAAGCAGAGGATACCGATAATGATGGAATCCACGATCTTGCCGCCAATAAAGCCGATGAAGGTGCTGTGGATAAAGCGGAAGTTCGTCACCATCTCGTTGCCTGTCTGTCTGTCAAAGACAGCGTAAACGATTTTTTTTGCCTGACCCGCAAATTTCTCCTTGCTTGCCAGCAGATAGATGGAGATTATGAAGCCGATGACAAGGTTCCAGAGCGCCTTAAACACGCCGATGGCGGTAGTAGAGACAACGCTCAGCGCATCCTTGAGCATATCGTTGATCTGCGGAAGAAAATGGCTGTTGGCATACTCTGTCAATTTGGCAGAATACTGATTAAAATAACTGTTTACAGTAGCTTCCAGATCGGGATTGTCCTTTAACAAAAGAAGCGCCCAATCAGAGAGATTGTTTAAATAGACGGGAAACATGTAAATGATGCTCTGTATGCTGCGGATGACCTCGGGAATGATGAGGGCAAACAGTTCATAGAGGATCAAAAGAACGACAAGGAGCGTAGCAAAGATACAGACAGCCCGGATACGGCCCCTGTTCTTACCGCTTGTGGAAATGCTTGCTTTTTTACAGAGCGGTTTTACCACACTTTTTTCGATTCTATTCAGGATCGGCGTAAAGAGGTAGGCAAGCACAAAGCCGTCGATGATCGGCATGGTAATGGTAGCGATCATTTTCAGGCCACCCATAAAATTCGCGCGGTGAAAGAGGAGATAGTAGAAGAGGATAGCCCCCGCAAGCGCCAGAAATGCTGTCAGTCCCCAATATAAGTATTTTTTATCAAATTTAAACTTCATTTGGTTATGTCATCCTTTCCCTCTAAGCCGATAAAATGCTGTCAGGTATTCTTTTAAAGTAATTATAGCAATTTGACAAGGGAGAAACAATACCCTAAAATAATCATATGAAATTACAACAAGTATTGAGCCTTGTAAGAAAGGCCGTGGACGATTTTCATATGATTGAGCCGCATGACCGTATTGCGGTGGGGATTTCCGGTGGAAAGGACAGCCTGACCCTGCTCTATGCCTTACAGGGACTGCGGCGCTTTTATCCCATTCCCTTTGACTTGTGTGCGGTGACGGTGGATCTAGGCTTTGGAAATCTCGATCTTTCCGCAATCGAGACGCTGTGCCAAACACTTGACGTTGAATACCGTATCATTAAAACGGATATTGCTAAAATCGTGTTTGCAGACAGACAGGAAACGAATCCTTGTTCCCTGTGTGCGAAGATGCGAAAAGGCGCTTTAAACGATGCCATGAAGGCAGCTGGCTGCAATAAGGTGGCCTATGCGCATCATAAGGACGACGTGGTGGAGACGATGATGATGTCATTGATTTATGAGGGGCGTTTTCATACCTTTCGCCCCGTCACGTACCTGGATCGCACGCAGATCACGGTCATTCGGCCTTTACTTTACATGAATGAGGCGGATGTGGTTGGCTTTGTGCGCAAGCATAACGTTCCCGTTGTCAAAAGCCCCTGTCCTGCGGATGGTCATACGAAACGGGAAACCGTGAAAAATCTGGTGCAGCAGATCAATCTGGAGGCGCCGGGCGTGAAAGAGCGGATGTTCACGGCGATTCTTGGCAGTGGGATGGACGGATGGGAGGTAAGAAATGGCCGGTAGAAATCATACATACCATGAACAGATCGCGACGGGCTACACGCTGCAACTTAGGAATATGCTGGCGGAGCTGCCGTCGTATGCAAAAGATTATTTTCGGGCGGTGGAGGCAAAGACCAGCGCAAAGACGCGTATTTCCTATGCTTACGACCTGCAGGTTTTTCTGCGGTTTTTGATCGAACGCAATCCGGCGCTTTCTGAAAAAGATATGCGGGATATCAGCCTGGCGGATATCGACCTGCTGACGGCAATCGATATCGAGGAATATCAGGAGTATTTAAAATATTATGTGACGGAGGGGACAGGTCAGAAAAACGGCGCAAGCAGCATCGCCCGCAAAATGTCCTCCCTGCGCAGTTTTTTGGATTATTTCTATAAAAAAGAGCTGCTTACCAGAAATGTGGCCATGCAGGTGGATATGCCGAAGCTCCATGAGAAGGCGATCATTCACTTAGAGCCTGACGAAGTGGCAATTTTCTTAGATAGTCTGGAAACCTACGAGAACAGCCTTTCAGGAAAGAAAAAAGACTTTTTCTTAAAAACAAAGGTGCGGGACATCGCCATTGTGACCCTGTTTTTGGGCACGGGCATCCGTGTGTCGGAATGCGTGGGACTTGATTTGACTGATGTGAATTTCCGTGAAAACAGCATTCGCGTTATCCGCAAGGGCGGAAACGAGGCTGTTTTGTATTTTGGGGAGGAAGTTGAAAAGGCCCTTTTGGACTATATCGAAGGTCCGCGGGCACAGATTGCGCCGCAGGCGCTTGCGGGGGAAGAAAACGCCTTGTTTTTCTCTTTGCAGAAGAAACGCATCAGTGTACACGCCGTGGAGGATCTGGTGAGCAAGTATGCGAGAGCCTTTGTCCCTCAAAAAAAAATCACGCCTCATAAACTGCGTTCCACCTTTGGCACCAGCCTTTATCAGGAAACCGAGGATATCTATCTGGTGGCGGACGTTCTCGGACACTCCGATGTGGGTACGACCAGAAAGCATTATGCCGCGATCAAGGATCAGAACCGCAGGAAGGCGGCGAAGGCGGTGAAATTGCGGGAGAATTGATAATAATAGGATTCCAAGACGGATGCGTTGTGTAAATGACGCAACTATGAAATAAATGTGTATTTGTTTCATAGTTGGATGTATATTCATCCTGCGCAGCCAGACGTTTTAAATACCGTGCAGGAGTATGAACTAAAGGAGGGAGCCTATGTAACCGGGAACATTGATTCCTATATCGGGCAGTATATGTATGGCAGTAATAAATTTTCCGGCATGAGTCAGGGGTATTTGAATGTGTTTGGTAAGTCATATGATTTCTATACCGTTCCTGTCGGAAAAGAGTCCTATATCTGCATTATGGCCTATAGCAAATCTTTGACCAGTCAGCTGGAAGCTTTTAAAGATGGACACGGCGAAGCCATTTTATTTGAGGGAAAAATCATCGAACCGCCAGTTGATATCAATCTGGCTTGGTATCAATCAATGGATGGTTTCCGTATGGAGAGCCTGATCACTTCCCTTGTGATCGTAGAGAAAGATTTCGGGAAAATAAAAGATACGATATATATCGGGATTCTTTTGTTAGCGGTTGCGATGATACGATTTTTCAGCGCCGGCGGTCTCAAAAATATTGTGATGGAAGAATCAGAGGATGAAAAACCTGTTACTCAAAAATCCGGCTATCGTTATGATGGAAAACAACATAATACGAAACAGCGATATAATAGCGATTACGAATTGCAGGCAGAACAAATGCGGCTGGATACATTAGAACGGCGGCTTCACGAACTCAAAAGAAGCGCGCTGCTAGGTATCCCGCTGTTGCCGGCAGGATGTTATATTTTATATCGGTTTTCTCTGCTGTTTGGCATCCTGTTGATCATTATTTCTATCAAAAGCATTTGGCGATACTTTATCAACTCCGCAAATACAGTGGCAAAGTTTTTGGTAAGAGAATGCAACTTAAAGTCCTTATCTGTGCAGATCAAGGAATGTGAAGAAAATATAGAAACGCTGAATGAGAAGGGATGAGCTGCTACTGCTCTCCCACTCCCACTCCCACTTTTTTGATTGGATGTCTTGTCACCGTTTTTAGGTTCTTCGGATTGCATTTTCTGACGTCACTCAAGTAAATCTCATGGTGGCGGCGTGCGCCTTCCAAATCCAAAACATATCCCTGTTCTGCAGCAAATCGATCCATAGCCTCAATGGTGGCGGGTTCGTCGTCATAGGGACCGATGTGCATACACTGTACGCAAAGACCTTCCTCATAAGTGAAAAATTCCACCTGCGAAAAATCTGTCTTTTTCTTTGCTGACGATTCTGCGATCGCCCAGTCAAATTCTTCTCTGGTCACAAAATCAGGTAAGCGGATCATGGAGATCCACTCGAAATCCTCTTTTCTGGCATAATCAATGCCGACAGTATCTTTCTGCCACCATAAGCCTTCCAGAGGCGGCACGACAAAGTCAAAATAGCCTTTGATCCTGTGGTCTCCCATCTTGCTCATTTTGATTGTGAAAGCGATGCCGTAAAGCAGGCCGATGGACTGTTTGTAAGCACCGCCCTCCTCGTTCGGATTGCCCTTGCCGCGCACCGAGGTGAAGTTCATGGTCGGGATGGTGACCAGAGACGGTTTGTTCTTCGGCAGGTAAAATTCTTTATACTCTTTTTTGTAATCGAATGCCATGTTGCAATCATCCTCTCTTTTTATCACATTTTATCAGTGTAAACACGACATCTGTATGTCATGTTTCGGTGTCAGGAAGATAGTTACGACGAATATCCTCCGCAAACCGTAAAACTTCTTCCCGCAGTTCCACGGGCTCCAACAATTCTGCGCCGCCGCCAAAGGAGGCGATCCACCCGACAACATTGTTTCGATCGGAAAAGTCGGCGGTAAAAAGCAGCATTCCGTCCGGCAAAACCTGATAGCATTTAGGGCCGAATTCCTCCACCAGCCGCCATTGAAAAGAAGGATCGATTTTGGCCTTGACCAGATACGTAGGCGGAAAGACTCGATCTGCACTTAAATCGGGCGGTTGGACGGCTCTTTTTTCAAAGGGTTCCCGCAGGCACAGATCATCCATCCGCAGCAACTTAAACAGGCGGAAGTCCTCTCTCTCATCACACCGTCCCCAGAGATACCAGCCTGCCCACTGAAAGACCAGATAGTAAGGCTCGACAGTTCTTATTGATTCGCCCTTGGGAGAAAAGTAAATGAAAGAAACTTTATTTCCTGAGAGAATTGCGCTGTGCAAAAGTTCTATTTTCGGGGCCAGAGCGGACTTATACCAGGAAGAAAGATCGATCAGGATGTGGGTATCTGCAGCTATCAGGTTTGAGGTGCCCGCAGACAACTTTTCCATCAATTGCAGGTAGCGGTTTGTGCCGCTGACACTGTCAAGGCCTCGCAGCCCCGCCAAGATCGCCTGCAGATCCGCAGATGTGAACAGGGCGCGGTCGATGGAAAAGCCTTCCATAATGGAGATACCGCCGCCTCGGCCGGGTTCTGTCACCAGCGGGATCCCTGCCATACAAAGCGCCTCGATGTCGCGGTTGATGGTGCGGCGGGAAACCTCGAATTTTTCTGCCAGATAGGGAGCGGTAACTTTTTCTTTTTGCAATAGGATCGACAGGATGCCGATCATGCGGTCAATCTTCATGCAAACCTCCATCATATTCATACCGGAGCATATTTTGAGGGTTTCTTCAAACAAAACAACGGCAGTTTCGATTGTGATTCCTGCCGTTGGTAGAAACATCAAAATAAAACTTCTTTTTTATCATACACTTTGGGGTTTGTTTGGTCAAATACGTTTCCTGCGTCTGCTGTACATAATCCCCCAAAATAACATTGACCAAATTTTGTTCATAAATAGATATTATGGTGTTGTGACTGCCTCAGCATAATACGGTACGATCAGGTGCGCGTCCGCATAGATGGAGTCGTTTTTCAGGTTATTGATGTACATGACGTCGTTGACATAGTCCTGTATGGAATCGTAGTGCATTTCATCCATATATCTCACCGCAATCGACCAGAGCGTATCGCAATCGGATACGGTGATGCTCTTATAATAGCGATAAGTTTCCTTCGAGGGATCATTCTTTGCATTGGAGCGGAAAGAACCGACTGCCACGGAAGTAGTGACGATCAGACAGAGCGTCATTACAAATAAGAGGAAGTTCTTTCTCATCTCCCGTCTTCTGCGAATGCGATTATTGCGGATTCTTCTCTCACTCCTGATATCCTGTGTGCTTCTGCGTCTCTGTGTCATAGTTGTTTCAACTCCTCTCTCATATCCCGAACAAACGTTGCGAACAAATGTTCCTTATGCAAGTATTATATCGAACAAATTTTCGAATGTCAACACCTTTTTCGTAAAAATCGAACAAATTTTCAGAATATATGTTTGCTTTTTACGAAATCCTGTGTTATACTATACGCATACCTACAGAAAAAGCAGCGAATACAAATACGGATCATTAAGATTCGATGATTGAAAGACATCGATTGCTTATTTATGCTAACTTACAGAGGGGAACTCAAATATCGCAAAAAACGATCGCAAATGGAAAGGATAGGGATTTTACTATGGCACAGGGAAAAATTACCGTAAAACAGCAGCAGATTCTTGATTATATTAAAGATGAGATCTTAAAAAGAGGGTATCCGCCTGCTGTTCGTGAAATTTGTGAAGCAGTCAATTTAAAATCAACTTCTTCCGTTCACTCTCATCTGGAGACACTGGAAAAGAACGGCTATATCAGGCGCGATCCTACCAAACCCCGAGCCATTGAGATTTGTGACGATAATTTCCAAATGGTACGTACGGAGATGGTTTCTTTGCCCGTAATCGGCCGGGTGGCTGCCGGGGAACCGATTTTGGCCGAGCAGAATATTGAGAGCTACTTCCCCGTTCCGGCGGATATGGTGCCGAGCGGTGAATCTTTTGTATTGAAAGTAAAAGGCGATTCCATGATCAATGTCGGTATCTACAGCGGCGATCAGATTTTTGTCAGATGCTGCCAGACAGCAGATAATGGAGACACTGTCGTGGCGCTGATCGATGACTCTGCTACCGTAAAGACTTTTTATAAAGAAAACGGTCATGTGCGCTTACAGCCGGAAAATGATGAGATGGATCCCATCATTGTAAACGATTGCCAGATTTTGGGAAAGGTATTTGGTGTATTCCGTTTGTACAAGCATTGATGTAATCTTAGATAAAATATAAGAAAGTATTACTGCTTTTAAGCCCTGCGAATCTGTTTTGCAGGGTTTTTTTGCATAAAACGGCGAAAATTTTCCAGCATAGGATAAATTCCTCGGTGCATACTAGCTAGTGATCGTAATTGTCGGACAAATTTTTCGTCGATTATGATCGTGAAATTAAATCGTAGTTCTCGTTTGCGAAGAAGATTGATGTCTTATGAAGGGGGAAGAAAACATGAGAAACAAAGCGTTAGACTGTCTTGCCCTGACGATTGCCATCATCGGTGCTCTCAATTGGGGATTGATCGGGCTGTTCAGCTTTGACCTTGTAGCATTCGTGTTCGGTAACATGTCGTGGTTCTCCAGAATCATCTATGCTCTGGTAGGTATTGCCGGGCTGTATATCATTACGTTTTATATGTATACCGGAAACGCTACGGAATCAGGCAGGGTTTAGCAGATCAAAAAAGGCTTCGGAGTATCTCTCCCGAAGCCTTTCCCTTTCGTTGTACGTCCTGCTCTCCATTTTTGTGAACTACTCCGTTTCGGAAAGCGCATTTTTTTCAATGGGCACCCCGTCCCTCCAGATCCGTTCCAAATCGTAAAACAGGCGGTTTTCCTGATCAAAAATGTGAATAATGATGTCCTGAAAGTCCATCAGGACCCAATTCGCATTCTGATAGCCCTCAATCTGACGCATTGTGACACCGGCTTTTCCAAGGACTTCCGACACAGTGTCTGCCATCGCTTGAATCTGGCTCTTATTTGTGCCATGCGCGATGATAAAATAATCGGCGATCGTTGATATCTCACTGATATCGATGATGCGGATATCTTCTGCTTTTTTGTCCTCCAATGCGTTTACGGTAATCAATGCGGTTTGCTTTGTGTTCATAAATAACCTTACCTTTCTCTGAGTCATATGGAAGCAGCAAATGCTTACTGCCTTTTATAAAACTGATATGTTTTTGTTGTCATATCGTCCACCTGTCCATCCGTGGTGCGCAGATAGGCCAGAGTGTTTGCCAGTATCTTTTCCATGGTCCAGTCCAGATCCTGAAAGGCGATCCGACGAATCATTTCAAGTTCTGCAAGCTGCTTGCGGCCGGGTTCAATATAATCGGCAATATAGATGATTTTTTCCAGCTTACTCATGTCGGGACGGCCTGTGGTGTGATAACGGATCGCATTTAGTATATCCCCATCGGTCACGCCATATTTATGTTCTGCCAGATATGCTCCAGCTTTGGCATGCAAAAGTGCGGTGGGATTGCTGCGCTCCGCTGCATTCATGCTGAGATGCCCCTTTTCACAGATGGCTACCAGTTCCGACCCGTGCATGGACTTTGCGCAGTCATGTAACAGACCAGCTGTCATGGCGTTTTCCATGCCCTCACCGTGGGCCATCGCCAAAGCCGCGGCCGTATATGCCACCCCCAGGGTGTGGGTATAACGCCCGGCGGACAATTCTTTTTCCATCGACCGGCGAAGTTTTTCTGTTTCTGACTGATGTTGACTCTGACTCATGAAAGAGATCCTTTCTTTTCAAAGAAACGAACTATGGTGTTTTAAACCATGACAGTTTCCGTGCTTTGATGGTAAAGTTTACAGTTTTACGACCGCCGTACGCTCCTACTCCCTGTATGGTGACTTTAGCAGTACCCTTCTTTCTGTTGTTCGTATAAGAGACGATCGTGTAGTCATCCTTAGATAATTCCCTGCCGTTCAATTTCACGACCAGATCCTCTTTCTTAAGTACGACAGGTTCCAGGTCATACGTTTTTACGACACCCTTTTTCAAAGAGATATTGGCGCTTTTCAGACTCATCTTTGCGGCCAGTACACGGTAGGAAACTTGGGTTTCCCCAGTATAATTATTAGTGCCTTGTACCGTCACTGTCAATATAGAGCCTTCCGGTATCTGGTCTTTCGGGCCGAGCACGACGCCATTTTCATCTGTAAAGGTATAGGTTTTTAAGAAATCTGTACCGGCAGAAAGGGCTTTGCCGTTGAAATCCGTTATTTTGGGTGTACTCTTGTATTTTCCTTTTCCGGTTATGCCTACCGTTTCCCCTTTGTTCGTATTTGGAGCGGCAGCCATTACATCTTCTGCCGTGATGGGAAGTTTCCCGATATTCTGCGGTACGATCGAGAAAGTCTGCGGTGTCAAAGCATCTTTGAAATTGCCTTTTCCTTTTACCGTATAAGAAGGTGCCTTTGTTCCGTCTTCAGCCAATGCAATCTTGTTGTTATTTTTGTAGCTGACGGTATAATCTTTCCCCTCTGTCAGTATCATCTCCCCATATTTTACAGTAATTTTTGGCTTTGCGCCACCTTTTTCATAGGGAACAGACTTGTTCATCAAAGAGGTCGTTATCAGCGAGGCCGTAGCCGTGGCATCATCTTTCAGGGAATACGGGGCAATTTTAAAAGTCTTTTTAACCGTACCATGGTAGCCATTTAATCCTGTAATGGTAACAGAAGCCTTATTTCCGGCATTTTTCGTATTTTGGTAGGTCAGTGTGTAATCCGTACCCGATGTCATGGGAATCAAATTGTTCCCGTCTTTATAGGAAATTGACAGGGACGGCATCTGTTCTGCTCCGTTATAGACCAGTTGATCTAATCCTTCTATCTTAAGTTTGCCGGCAGTAAGCGGTTTCCCTGTAATTTTGAAGGTCTTTGTCACTGTTCCCACATAATTCGTACCTGTTCCGGTAAAAATGGCTTCGTATGTGCCGACTTCTTTTGCATTGGTATCAAAAGTCACAGTATAGTCAGCATCTGACCCTTTTTGCAATTCAGTGGCACCCTTTTTTAAGACAACTCCCTTGTCTACTTCAATGTTTGCTTCACCCAAAGTCTTTCCCTGTAAATCTGCCCAGAAAATATCTTTCAGTTTATTTGGCTTAAAAGATACTTTGCTAAGAAGCGTCTTCGTAGTAACCGTCAATGAAATAACGCGTTCTCCGGAAAAATTCCCTTTGCCGGAAATCGTAACATTATAAATGCCCTCATTGACACAGTCTATTACGTCAACATTATTTTGTGATATTTTCAGTACTTCAAAATCCGTTTTGTGTTTCAGCTTTTTTCCATTCCAAAGTACAGTGGGCGTGATTGTAAGCGTTTTACCGGTATATGCTAAGTAAAGGTCCGGAATGACAACTTCTGCAGCATCAGCGGCAATACTTTGGGGAACAATACGAAAGGTTTCGATATCTGCGCTTTCATAATTCCCTTTTCCCGTTACCATCACCGTAGGTGCTTTTCCGCTATCTGCCTCCGGCTGCATATTTGCTTTCGTATTGTTTTTATATTTTATCGTATAATCTATCCCGGCAGAAAGAAGCTTTTCGCCATCATAAACCTTGATTTCCGGCAGGATGGCTTTACCGGTATAGGGCTGGTCTGCAATCGGATCAATGTGTAAACCCGTAATTGCTGAAATCCATTTGGCATACAGTGTAATATGACCTGTGCTCCCTGTTGGAATTTCTTCAATAGGACTGCCAGAGTAATTCTCATCCAAATACCAGCCGGCAAATTTTCTTTCAGGAGCGGGAATTGCCTCCCGTAAATCAATGGTTTTATCAGTCACTTTATAAGAAGTCGGATTTTCAGCCGAATTTGTTCCTTCCGACCCAAGCTGATAGTTAATGGTGTATATGATCTGTACATATTCTTTGGCATAAATATCTTTGTTTTCAACAATATTTTTCCAGCTGTCCGGAACTTCCCAGCCATCAAAGCGGTAACCCTTTGGCGCCGCCTTGCTCATCATCTCGGCTGAGGGAGGTGTGGCCGATTGATTTCGATACACATTCTCTGTTTTGATGAGTTTTTTATTATATCCGAAAAAGTTGACTTTATATTGTCTGGGCACGATCGTTACCTGACAACGTGCACAAATATCATCCCCGTCCGTGGACAAGGATGCCCTAACTGTAACGGTTCGCACTTCCTGCGTGTTTTCCAGCCTGCTGGCTGTAATGGTTTTATTGCCACTATCATCGGTTCCAAATGTGATAAGAGAAGCATCGGTAATGGAATAATCCACCATCCAGCTGACATCGTCTTTTGTGTATCCTGCGGGAAGTTTTGTGATCTTTATGGCAGCCGTATCTTCTTCTTCCAAAGTAACCGCAGGAGTAATCTCCAATTGGCCGGGAACAGTAACCTGACAGGCTGCCGTCTGCTCTCTTCCGGCATAATCGGTAATCGTTGCCGTAACGGTACATTTACCGGCGGATATGCCGGTAAAAATCTTATGTGAGACAGAGGTTGTATTGCCGTCAGCATCTGTGTCAGAATTTGTTATCCCCTGTGCAATTTCAGTATCGCTGCTGTCCCATATGATGGTACTGGGATCTGCGCCTGTGGGCAGAGCAAAAGAGACCTTGGCTTCTTTGCCCTGCGGTATCGTGACAGAGGACGGAGAAATCGAAAATTTGGGATTTCCGATTCGAAATTCACTTTCATACACAGAACTGTCCACATAACCTTCCAGTCTGGCGTATGCCTTGATGGTAGTATTTTCGTTTACAGTGATCGGCGACTGGTAAAGGATGCCGTTTGTGGCGGGGTTTTGCCCGTTTGTGGTATAATAAATACTAGCTTTCGACGCACCTCTTATCGTGATCGAAACGTTACCGCCCTTATCGATCAGCCAATAAAAATTGGTATCACCGTCAGCAGTTTCCTCAGAAGTCTCTCCGCCGGATTCGCTTTCAAAGGATGGAGATGGCAGTTTCATACTCAGTCTGACCTCGCAGGAGGCATAACACTCCTGGCCGCGGTAGTCCTTGGCTATTGCCGTAATCTGGGTCGTGCCCACGCTCTGCCCAAACTGCACGATAACGCCTTTTTCTGTTCTTTCCTTTATTTTAACAAGGCGTTCATCGCCGGAGACCCAAGTGACATCCTTCATTTCACAGGTATCCGGAAGCATTCTTACCTGAATTTCCTGATCAGGTGCACCGGGAATGGTCTGAATGACATTCGATGACAGTCTAAAATATGATCTGTAATTTGTCATCTTAAAGTTTATGGTATAAACTTCCGAAAGGGTATACTCTCTCACATATCCCTGATTGGTAGGCTTCGTCCCCAGCACAAACTGCAGCGGATACTTGTCATTTCTAAGTGTGAGACTATTACTGTACTTGGTTCCCGGCCTTTGCGGACGGCTGGTGTCAATGCCTCTTCCACTATCATTATAAAAAATAGCATACTCTGTATCCGGCTGTTGTTCCCCAAGAAAAGTAAGTGTCATCTTACTGTTCCGGTTTGCGCTGACTTCCCAATTCTTATCATCAATCTTTTTGTAATCCGGCTGCATACCGTCACAGTAAAACAAGATATCTCCGCAGCGGATACCGTCCTGTTCGCCGGGCGCCGGAACGGTGACCTTACAGGCTGCACTCACTTTCTGATTGGTATGCGGATTTGTGATAGTGGCCGTCAGGGTAGTCTCATAGGGAAATGTTTTGGGAGCCTGCCTTACGGTCAAAATACCTTTGGCTGCATCTATTCTCAGACAACTGGTATCGCCAAGAGTGAAACGGGTCCGCTGACCCTCCACGACTGCTCCTTCGGGCTGTATCTTTATCCCAAGCTTTTTCTGCTGTCCGGGCAAAATTGTTATACCGGATTCAGGGATCGCGACACCGTTCTGATTCACGATAATGATATCTTTCATCAAAGGCTGAAACTCAACCTTGCATGTTTTTATAAGCTCTCCGATCCGGGCGCTCACAATGCCTGTTACCACGTTGCTTTCAACTGTCTCTGTTTCCGACGGCTTCAAGGAAACTTTTCCGTCTGTCACCAGAATCCGCGCATTGTCTGAAGACCATATAATGGTATCCGCAACAGCATTCTCAGGGGTAAGCTTTACATGAAGCTGTCGGTAAGAAGTTTCCTCAATATAAAGAATCCGTGTTTCATCCAACAGATTACCGCCTTCATCCACAATCGCAAAGTCGGTCATGGCAGGCGTTTCTTCCTCCAATGACATCAGATTATTGGAGGACAGGGAATTATCCGACACGGTATCAATAACCGGCACTTCTTCCGGTTGTTCCTCCGGATCTTTTGTCTCGTCTCCATCATCATTTTGCCCGTTGGAAGGCAAAAGATTATTTTCAGAATTTGTCTCTTTCTCGTCAGGGATTTCCTCATTTGGATTTCCCGGTTCCTTTTCCGTTTCGTCTCCGGGTACTCCGGCATCATCAGCAGGATTTTCTGTACTATCTTCTGAATTTTCAGACAGCGTAACTTCATCTTCCAGGGATCGTTCCTCTCCGCTCGCTGCCGCGTCAATGGTCAGGGGGGATAAAATCAAATTTTCATCAGGTGCAGCAAAGGCAAGACAGGACATGCCCTCGCTCGTGAAAAGGACAGCGGCGCTCAACAAAGCGGCGATCCATTTAAATGCTTTCTGTTTTTTCATAATCGTTTCCTTTCTGCACGAAATATGCCAGGCACCTATAAAACGCAGACCAAACAGTCTGCGTTCATTATAACATAAATAATGTTATTTTACGAATCCTTTTCATAAAAATGCTTCTTTCGGATATAGGCTTCCACTGCCTCGGGCACCAGTCCGCAGATCGATTTTCCGCGTCGTACGTTTTCCCGAATCTGCGTGGAAGACACCTCTATTCCTGCAAATTCCAAAAGTTCTACGGAAGCGTCGTATTTTTCGCGCAGATGCTGCACCTGTTGCCGCAGACGATTTCGCGATTCAGCAGGGACTGCATCACTCTCTGACTGTTCGGATGGCCTGTGTGCCATTGAATGCGGCAATCGTATGTCAGCAGGCATTTCCGCTGCTCTTGCAGCCGTCAGTATGGTACAATTTTGAAAAATAAGTGCAGGATACTTCCAATTCTCAATTGCATAGAGACTGTCTGCCCCTAAAATAAAATAATAATCCGCCTCCGGATCCTTCTGACGCAGTTTCTGCAGCGTTGCATAGGTATATGTGTTTTTCCCCTGCATGGCATCCTCTGCTTCCAGAGTGGACAACTCAAAATAGGGATCGTTCGTGATGGCAAGTGTCGTCATCTCACAGCGGATATCGACAGGCAGAATCTCCCGCTGATCCTTCATATAGGGAATGCCGCTTGGCATAAACAGCACCTTTACCAGCGCAAACTGCTCTCTCGCCTGTTCGGCAATCATAAGGTGACCGTTGTGGATGGGGTTGAAGGTGCCGCCCATAATGCCGATCCGCTTCATTTGCTCTCCTCGCGCGCTTTTGCTTTGGGCAGAACAATCTTGGGATCCTTTTTATCAGGTTTATAGAGGATGATCTTTTTGCCAATCACCTGCACCACCTGGGAATGGGTGCGTTCTGCGATCATCTGCGCCAGCTCTTTCGGATCGTCCGCACAGTTTTTTAAGACGGCAATCTTCAAAAGTTCCCTGGTATTGAACGCATCGTTGATGGAAGCTGTAAATTCCGGCGTCAGGCTGGATTTTCCCACCTGAAAGATGGGATCGATACCGTTTGCCAAACTTTTTAAATAGGCTCTCTGTTTGCTCGTTAATTCCATACTTGAAATCTCCTTGACTATTTATAATAATTAAATGATAATCCATACATCCTGACGGTGCTGCCCTCCTCGATGCCAAGCTCCTCAAGCTGCGTCAGAACACCCTGCTTTTTCAGGAAGTCCTGGAAGAATTTAAAGCCTTTCTCAGACTCTAAATTTGTGTAAGACAGCATTTTCTCGATGCGGGGGCCTTCCACGACATATTCGTCCGCCGCTTCGTCATATACAACGGTATAAGGCTCATTTTCCGTATCAAAGTGAAACTCCGGAAAGAACTCCTGCTCAAAAGTAAGGGGTTCCTCCCCGATTTCCTCCAGACGGTTATTGATCGCATAGAGAAGGTCTCTGACGCCTTTTCCGCTGAGAGCAGATATACCGTAGACAGGGACGCCTTCCGACTCGAAGGCCGCTCTGATTTTCTCTACGGGATCTTCATCACCTTCGTAGATCATATCGATCTTGTTGGCGGCAATGATCTGCGGACGGCTGGCCAGTTTTTCGTCGTAAGCGGCCAGTTCTTTATTGATGGCATGGATATCCTCAATGGGATCGCGTCCTTCGGTGGATGCTGCGTCCACGATGTGTACGATCAGTCTGGTACGCTCGATATGACGCAAAAATTCATGCCCCAGGCCGACACCCTGCGCCGCACCTTCGATCAACCCCGGGATATCGGCAATCACAAAGCCTTTCGCGTCCTCTAAATCTACCACGCCCAGATTCGGATTCAGGGTGGTAAAGTGATAGTTAGCGATCTTTGGCCTTGCGTTGGTTACTTTCGCTAAAAAAGTGGACTTTCCGACATTGGGAAAGCCGACGAGTCCTACATCCGCTATCACCTTAAGTTCCAGAAGAAGTTCCAGTTCCTGCGCAGGCTGACCCGGCTGCGCATACTTGGGAGCCTGCATGGTGCTGGTGGCATAGTGCTGGTTGCCGCTGCCGCCCCGTCCGCCTTTTAAGAGCAGAAAACGGCGATTTGCCCCGGACATATCGGTGATGACCTTTCCGCTTTCGGCCTCTTTGATCACAGTGCCTTCAGGCACCTTGATCGTGATGTCTTCCCCGGCTTTACCGGCACAGTTTTTCTTGCCGCCCTCCTCGCCGTTCCCGGCTTTGTATTTGTGGATATGGCGAAAATCGGTGAGGGTGTTTAAGCCTTCGTCCACTTCAAAGTAGACATCTCCGCCCTTGCCGCCGTCTCCGCCGTCAGGGCCGCCGTTTGGCACATATTTTTCACGACGGAAGGAGACATGACCGTCCCCGCCCTTACCGCTTTTTACAAAAATTCTTGCGCGATCTGCAAACATGATTTTCCCTCACATCAGTGTGATTTTTCATTCTTCTCCCTGTTATAAAAGAAAAGCTCCAAACATCAGAATGTTCGGAGCTTAAGCTTTGCGTTTCTTACTGCTCTACAGGATAAACGGAAGCCTGCTTCCTGTCTCTGCCTTTTCTCTCAAAACGAAGCACACCATCCACCAGTGCAAACAGCGTGTCGTCTCCGCCTCTGCCGACGTTGACGCCGGGATGGATCTTTGTACCGCGCTGTCTGTACAGGATATTTCCTGCCTTGACGAACTGGCCGTCAGCTCTCTTTGCACCTAATCTTTTCGCCTCGGAATCGCGGCCGTTTTTGGTGGAACCGACACCCTTTTTATGTGCGAAAAACTGAAGGTTCATATTTAACATGGTATTACACCTCCTCAACTGTCAATTTGCAATGCTTTTTGCCGTACTGCGCCTGAATCCGCTGCAGTCCCAGCGACAGGGAATCCATCAGAACTTGGGAGGTTTCTCGCAGGGGATACTGATGAAAGGTACAGCGAATGATTCCTGCCGCTTCATCTGTTTCCACCTGTATCGGCTCTTTTGTGAGCTCCTCCAGTGAGTTTATCGTGTTGATCACCAGCACTGATATGGCGGCACAGACAATGTCTTCTCCGCGTTTTGCATAACCTGCGTGACCTTCACAAATAAATTTCAGATAGTCTCCTGACTTATTTTTATAAATGGTGACCTTAGTCATTACGCATTGATCTTGTCGATCTTGATCTGCGTATAAGGCTGTCTGTGACCGTTTTTCTTGTGATATCCGGTCTTTCTCTTATACTTGTAGACGATGACCTTCTTGCCTCTGCCCTGATCCGTAACGGTTCCTGTCACGGTAGCGCTTGCCACATCGCCTGCAACCTTAAGCTCCTTATTGCTGACAGCAATTACCTGGTCGAACGTTACCGTGGAGCCAACTTCGACATCGAGCTTTTCCACACGAATCTCGTCGCCCTCGGATACCTTGTACTGCTTTCCGCCGGTTGCAATGATTGCGTACATACCTGCACACCTCCTATTCATGGACTCCCGTCCATTTACTCGCTAGCTTCGGTGATACCCGAAAGGGCATACTTTGACCTCACTATGCGGCATACTCGAATATTGTAACGGACTTTCCAGTGTTTGTCAACACCAAATCTATTCAATATTCAATATTCAAGATTTCCGTCATTTTATCGACCATGCTGTTGATTGCACCCGCCTGTGCCGCTACCTCTGACGTATCGTTGGCACTGCTCTCCGCCATTTCATTGATCGAGACGAACTGCTCGTTCTCGTTGCGGATATTCTCCGCAATGTCCTGATTGATGGCAATCGTCTGTTTGATCACACCGGACTGTCTGCTCTGCGCCTCACCCATGGTGCGAATCGCTTCAACGGAAGTGTTTAAGAGTGCCGTCATATCCCGTATTCCGGAAAATACATTTTCATAGTATTCGCTTTGTTTATCAAGTTTTGCAGTGTTTTCATCTACCTGCGCAGTAATCTCTTTTACGTTCTGCTGTACCCGCTCAATCACGGATTGTACCACTTTCAGGGATTCCTGTGTGCTGTTTGCAAGATTGCCGACTTCTGTGGCCACGACCGCAAAGCCCTTTCCGGCTTCTCCTGCTCTGGCTGCTTCAATGGAAGCATTTAAAGCCAGCAGATTGGTGGAACTGGAAATATCGCTGATCAGGTTTAAGGTCATACCGATCTCCCGTACTGCCTCTGAGAGTCGTACCGCGATATCGGTGGTTTCCCTGATGGATTCGGATACCTCACCGTTGATCTCATGCAGATTGTTGAGCAGGTTCTCGTTTTCTTTGGATTTATCAAGCAGTTCCGTAGAAACGTTCTCCACCTTTTCCATGTTGGAAATGACGATACCTTCCCACTCTCCAAGCTCGCTTAAATTGGTCATGCTTTCTTCTGTCTTTGCGCTGAGGCGGTTGCTGTTGATGACCAGCTGTTCGCTCGTTGAGGCCAGTTCTTCCGCAGAAGCGCTCTCATTTTCGGAAACCTGTGAAAGTGTTGTGCCTGCCGCGGATAACTGTTCAGACAGTTCCCGTACGGAGGTCAGGATATTTTTAACGTGCTCATTGTTTTGTTCCAGCTCATCTTTCTTGGCATTGACCAGAAAATGCGCAACAAAGAAAACGAAGATCAGCAGGCCTGCCAGAGAAAGTGTCAATGCCACAAGGCACATAATGATATCCGAAAGAAATAACTCGTCTTTGACGGGCAGCAGATTCGTGCCCCGGATCCCCCAGCCGATAAAGAGGGAGACAGAGCAGGCCAGACCGCAGGCAAGTAACAGTTTCAGATCCAAAAAGAATGCAATCAGGATCAGGAAAAAGAACAGGAAGCCCCAAAAGGTCCTCGTCGGAAGCATATACAGAAGATAATTCCACTGTATGACCAAAATGATAGCCGAAAACAGCTTGCCGATTTTCAGCCTGCCTTCCTTCAAAAAGCCTTCCTCGTCGAAAGAAGATCGGATGATCATGATCGCTGTCACAAAAAAGCAGGTATCCATGACTCCCAGCATGATCGTGGCAAGCCAGGGCACCGTGGGATACAGGCCAAACATTTTTTCTACATTGAACATGACAGTGGCGCACATGCAGGCGCATACCAAAATGAACAGGCCCCACTTAAAAACGGTAGAGATGTAGACTTCAACTGCTGTTTTCTTCTTGTTCATGATTTCAACCCTCGTGATTTTAGATTTTTTCATTAGAAAGATATAGAATTACTTAAAAAAAATTTATCATTTACGCAGGAAACTGTCAATAGAGACTAAAGTCCCACACTCTTCTTCGTTATAATAAAATAGCATGAGCGCGGCAAGGACGGCGACACCCACGGTAATGTAGATGTCTGCCACATTGAATTTGGGAAAATTGATGGGAACAAAGTAGATAAAATCCACCACATATCGTCTGCACAAGCGGTCGATCAGGTTGCCGACGGCGCCGCTCAAGATAAAGAGCAGACAGGTGCGTATCCAAAGGAACCTTTTCCCCGCAGGCAGGGTGAAATACCGCCAGGCAAGCACGATGATGACCAATGTAGTCAATACAATCAGAAAGGTCTGCTTCCCGGAAAAAGAACTAAAAGCCGCACCGGTGTTTTCCAGATATGAAAACTCAAGGATGCGATCTAAAAGGACAAAGGAAGGCTGTCCTTTCAGATGCAGGATAGCAAGGTGTTTTGTGTATTGGTCCAGCAGGATCAGCAAAAAAATACTGATCAGCGAAAATATATTTCGTTTCCGGGTTTTCATGATTGAAACAAAGGCTTCCTTTCTGTCGCTTTCTGTAAATAAAACAAGAGATTACCCTTAACCGATTTGCTCATTTTGCGTCTGCATTGGGAAAAGGTGTTGCTGCAAAAAAATAGGCGGCTATCTGCGCACGCGAGCTGAAATCTTCCGTTTCCAGAAGCTCCCTCACTTCTTCTTTGGTATAAAAATCCGCTGTGATCTGCTCATTCTCGGAGGTGTGGTCCTCAAAATCACCTTCCGCCTCCACAAAGGCGATCTGTGTCTTTACGTCGGAAAAAGCAACTGCGGCAAAGGAAGGCGGCAGGATCGTGCGAATCTTTTTCACGCCCAGTCCGGTCTCCTCGTAAAGTTCCCGCTGAATACATTCTTCAATAGATTCGCCCTCGTTGATCATACCGGCGCAGAGATTGTAGACAAAACGGTTGACGCCCATGCGAAATTCCCGCAAAAGCAGCATTTTATCTTCATGAAAGGCAACGATGGAAACGCCGCTCACCCGCGCTCCGATCGCCTCCGGAGAAGGGATCTCACTGCGGCTGACAATCTCATATTTCTTTTCCCTTCCGGCCTTGTTTAAGTAGGTCAGTTCATAGTTTTTCAGATATTTTCCATCCTTGACCTTTTCCATGTGAAGCAGTTTCATCGGCATTTCTTTTGTTCCCTTTCCGTAAGCTTCTGACTCAGTTTCGATTGCAGTGACTAAATCTATTATGACTGATTCCGCGTTATCTTGCAAGCTGCTGTGCGAGGCTTTGATCGATCTTTTTTCGGGTGATCTCCATCAGGCCCAGCGCGGTCATATCCACGACTCTTGTGTGGATGGGATCTTTTTTTAGCAGATCCCGCATTTCTTTCATGAGTGCCGCCTCATGTTCTTTGTTCTTCAGATTGATAAAATCCACCAGGATCATGCCGGAGAGATTTCTGGCCCTGATTTGCCAGGCGATGGCCTCGGCAGCTTCTTTGTTGATGCGCAGGTAGGTTTCTTCCGGTTCTTTTCCTGCCTCGTACTTTCCCGTGTTCACATCAATCGAGATCAGAGCTTCCGTCGGCTCGATGACCAGATAGCCGCCCGATTTCAGCCAGACTTTTTTGTCGGTAAGCTCCTGAAGCCGTGCTTCCAGAGCGTAGAGTTTGCCAAGAGGCAGCATTGCATCTTCGTAGAAACGGACGGGAATAGATGCCATGCCGCATACATCATGCAAATCACGATACACGTCGGCCAGATCCGTGACCACCTCATCGTATTCCGCGCGGTAGGCGTTCTCCACAAAAAGCGCCCAGTCGGGCAAAGAACGGTACAGACAGCTGTAACAGGTGCGCATGTCTGCAATTTGCAAGGTATGAGCGAGTGTTTCAGAAAGTTTTGCGACTTCCGTAATCAGGGGTGCATCGTCCGAGAGGTCTGCCGCATTGGTGCGCACGATCAGACCGTAGTCCGCAGCAAATTGTTTAAGTGGTTCCAAATTACGGAAACGCTCTTTTTCCTGCTCCGTAAGCTTGGCGGAAACATGTACCGCGCCGCCTGCCCTCTTACTGACAGGTTTTTGACGTGTGCTTTCTTCTGCCGCCTTTATAGGGGGCCTTTCTCCCACTACCGCATACCTTCCCGTAAGGGTAAGCTTTGCACTCACCCCCGCAAGTTTGGTCTTCATGGCTTCTTTCACGATCTGAACAATGAGCTCATCTCCCGCCTTGAGTCTCCCATCCGCTTTGCGGTTCGTGATATGGGCGGATTTTGCTTCCGCAAGCGGCAGAAATGTGAGACAGCCGCCTCCGATGTCCACGAAGGCGGCTCCGATATTTTCAGATATGCTCTGTACTCTGCCCACATAGATGTTTCCAACCGCATGTTCTTCCGTTTTCAGTACCTGAGCGGAGAGGATGCGGTTATCTTTGTGGAGCAGGGCAAGAATGCGGTTGTTTACGGTTGTGATAATGATTTTTCCGTTGTTCATGGGATTATGGACTCGCAAATCCGCGCTATCGCGCTTTTTGTCCGACTTCATCGGACATTTGCTCGTTAATGGCGCAGGAAAAGTAAATATCGGCTTCGCTGCCGCTTCCTTTTCCTTTGCGCTCATTATATCATATATTTCACCGCTGTGCCATAGGCGATTACTTCGGCGGCTCCCTGCATCAGGGAGGAAGACGCATAACGGATATTGACGATGGCATCGGCGCCCATCGCTTCCGCTTCATCCACCATGCGTTTTACGGCGATCTGTCTGGCCTGATTGAGCATATCGGTGTACTCTTTCACCTCTCCGCCGACCAGTGTCTTGATCCCTGCCATAAAATCTTTACCGAAATTCTTCGTCTGCACAATGCTTCCTTTGACGATCCCCAGCGTTTCCAGTTCTTTTCCGGATATATAATCAGTATTTACGAGCAACATCTTCTTCTCCTCCTTTTAATTCTTTGATGCGCTGCAACAGCGCAATGATTACAGCCAAAATCACTATAATGGGTACCAGTAAAAACAGACCAAATAAAATGTTCGGAATCGGGTCTTGCGTGTAAGCCCAAACGAGTATGCCGATAAAAGCAAACATGATCAAAATAAAGATCACGGCAGCCAGAATCGAACCTCGCTTTTTCCTGATTGTATCATTTGATACATTTTTGAATCTCGTACCTTTCTCCTCCATTTCCACCATCCTTTCCAAATATTGGTCAGGGGAAAGCGTATGGTAGAGGGTCTCATCTTCAAGGATCAGGCGGCACAGGCCGGCAGTTTCTGTAAGATTCGTCTGCTCACGTTCCAATACGATGAGCTGCCGCCTCAAAGCATCCGTAAGCAGCAGATCGCCGTTTTGAATCTTTTTGATCTCCTCGATGGGCAGTGAAAGTTTGCGTAAGAGCTTGATCTTCTTTAAACATTCCACATCTGTCTCATCGTATTCCCGATAGCCGTTCTCGCTGTTGCGCTTCGGATGCAGGAGCCCCTGCTGTTCATAGAAACGGATGTTCTTTTTGGTGATGCCTACCTGCTGTTCCACCTCGTTGATCTTCATACGATGCAACGCCCCTTTCCTTTCTTCTTTTTGAAGCATTTTGTAATACGCTCTCCTCTGTTACCGTCAGAATAAGGCTTCCACAAGGGGGAAGGTCAAGACTTTTTGGCAATTTCTTTCAAACAATTTTTGTACGAAAAGTTCCCAAAATTTTTGGTTCTCAAATCATATATTATTATACCTCAGAAAGCGGCACAAGCCGCCTTGGCTCCCTTTCTTTTGCCAAGTTTGTATAAGTTTCCAGCCGCGTTACCTGAATCGCGGATGACGGAAACTCACAACCGGCAAAGGCGCAGAATTTTTCAAAGACCACGGTCGGTTTGATGTTGCCGCCGCTGGAGGCGTCCACCGTCATGCGGATACAAGGTACTGTCATGCGGTCTTCCCGCGGATCGGTGACAAACATCGCCGCAGCCGCCGACATGATGTCTGCAAGCACATTTGTTTCACCTGCACCGATTTCATAGATGCCCTGCTTTAAGTCCGTTTCCACGACGCTCTTTTTCGTTTCTTTGGTATAGGGAATCTGTTTTTGCGCATAGAAGGCGTTTACAGCATCATTCAAGTCAGAGATGGCAAATGTTCCTTCTTTCAGATGGATCTGATAGGCGGCCGCGGCAACGCTCGCCATGGCGTTTTTTGCTTTGTCGGGGAGACTGGTCACGGAGAGGATCTTTACCCCTTCCACCATCACCCGATTTAAGGCCTCTTTCATCTCATTTTCGCTCGTCATGGACAGGACTTCTATATCAAAATACTCTCCCACGCTTTCCACGCCAACGCCGAGAGGCGCCGCAAAGGACATGATCTGGTGCGGGCTGAATCCTTCCGAGTATTTGATGTCGATATCAGCGCGCCTGATGGCTTTCTGGAAGAAACGCATCATGTCCAGGTGTCCGATGAATTTCATGGTGCCGTATTTGGCAAATTTGATTCTGACTTTCATAGCTTACCCCGCTATCCTTTTGAAATGTGTTCTAAGTCAAATAAGATTTTTTCCCTGACAGATTCCGGAATGTGTTCTTTATTTCGTTCTAGCAAATGGCGAATCATGTCAGCCTGTTGATTCGTAACACTGCTATACATATAATTTACAGTCTGTTGGTCAGAAGTTCCGCTATACAGATACCCGCGGAAGATTCCGGCTGTAATTATTTGCCGCTGTTTCTCGGTAACTTTCTCATCACAGTTTAGCATCAGCAGATAAGGCAGTCTTTTCCAGAAAGGTTCTTCTAAAAGCAGCATCAGCAGGTAATCGGCCGGAAAATCAAGGCGTTTTTGCAGATAAGCCTCATATAACTGCTGCACACCGTATGAAATCTCGTATTTTCGGATACAGCGGTATGCCTGCCTTGCAAGGACCTGCCGTTTGTCAAATAAAAACTTCCAATAAACATCTTTTCCGTCCGACTGCGCAAGTTTTCCGTATGCGTGCAGTGCTGCTTTACAGATTGACTCGCACTCATCTGCCAGATAAGGTTTGATTACTTCCAGTTCCGCTTTTGTGCCATGTTCTCCGATGCTGTACAACGTAATCTTTGATGCCTGTCGTTCAAGTTCCTCACGATAAAACGTGATGATATTGATATCCGTATGTTTTTTCAAAATGTAAGCCGCATAATCGCGAACTCGTCTGGACGGGTCTAGCAACATCGCATCAAGTCCATCCCATTTACTGTGTTCCTGCTCGTAACGAAAGACCAGCGTGTGATAGCGCACGACTGCGCTTTTTGCCCGCAGATATTGCTCTGATTGTAATCTGTCATAGCCATGCTGTTTGAAAATTCCAAGAATAAGCAGCATCTGCCCATAGCCTGTCGGTTCCAATGTCAGAAGCCATTCCATTTGATCTCTGTTTAACACCTGATTATAGGCACAGTACTCGTCACGCCAGATTCTGAAATTTTCCGCTAACCACAATAATTTTTTGACAGAAATATCACATAACAGATCTTCGTTGGCAGCGGCAACGTCGATCTGCATCTGTTTGTCGGTACAAAAAATGAAAACCCTCTGGGCATCGTCAAAAAACCGAATCTTCCCCTTTTTACATTCCGGCAGAACAAATTTCTCCATGTATGTTTGAAGCGGTTCATTCCTTTGTCCTGAAAACGAAATCATATCTTTCTGAATCATAACGTTTGCCCTTTAGTGTCCAACAGTTCAAATGATTTGACGGTTTTTGGCACTTATCTGTCGCAACAGATACCGACTCCGAAGCGGTTCGCCCCGCAGCCCTGACACTGCGCTTTGCAGTTAGGACTGATTGTCTGTCCCTGCGCCTTCTTCCACTCCCGCAGCAAAAATTCCCTCGTCACGCCGCAGTCGATGAAATCCCAGGGAAAGATCTCGCCGTCCGCCCGCTCTCTGGTCGTATAAAAGCCGATATCCAGGCCGCATTCCTCGAAGCTTTGAAGCCACAGGTCGTTGTGGAAAAACTCGCTCCAGGAATCGAACATGCAGCCCTTCTGATAGGCTTTCAGGATCGCCTGTGCTATCCTGCGGTCTCCTCTGGCAAGCACACCCTCTAAGACGCTCACATCCGCCTCATGCCAGTTGTATTTGATGCTTTTTTGGTTTAACTGGTTCATAATGCCCTGTTTGGTCAGATGTGCCTTATCCAGAAACTCCTCCTTAGTACACATAGGCGCCCACTGAAAGGGCGTAAAGGGTTTGGGGATAAAGAAGGAGGTGCTGGTCGTGATCTGCACTTTGCCGTTTACCCGTTTATCTTTCGGCACTGTCTCAAAAAAGGCGGCGGCAATTTTGTTGGAAAGGTCGCCGATTCCGAGAATATCTTCCTCTGTCTCGGTAGGCAGCCCCAGCATAAAATAGAGTTTTACCTTGGTCCAACCGCCCTCAAAGGCGAGGGATGCGCCTTTCAAAATGACTTCTTCGGTCAATCCTTTGTTGATGACATCGCGAAGCCGCTGACTGCCAGCCTCCGGTGCAAAGGTCAGGCTGCTCTTTTTCACGTCCTGCACTTTGCTCATCACATCCAGGGAAAAGGCGTCGATGCGCAGGGAGGGCAGGGAAATATTGACGTGTTTATTCCCGCATTCTTCGATCAAAAAGGTAAGAAGCTCGTCCAACTGCGAATAGTCGCTGGAACTTAAAGAGCTTAAGGAAATCTCCTCATGCCCTGTGCTTTTCAGCATCTCTACCGCATATTCTTTTAATTTATCCGCACTCCGCTCTCGCACGGGGCGATAGATCTGACCCGCCTGGCAGAAACGGCAGCCGCGGATACAGCCGCGCTGGATCTCCAGCACTACCCTGTCCTGCGTCACTTTGATAAAGGGAACCACGGGCTTTAAGGGATAAGCAGCCTGCGTGACATCCGTCACGATTTCTTTTAAGATCACGTCAGGAATATCTTCAAATTGCTTTCGCCGTCCCGCCACGGTGCCGTCCTCGTTGTACAGTTCCTCATAAAACTGCGGCACATAAATCCCCGGAATTTTCGCAGCGCCATGCAGAAAATTCTCCCTCGTGCCGCCGGTTTTCTTATTTTCCAGATACCAGTCAAGCAGCGGGCGATATTGTGTCTCCCCTTCGCCAATGTAGAACAGATCAAAGAAATCCGCGATCGGTTCCGGATTGTAGACACAGGGACCGCCGCCGATCACGATGGGCATATCCTCTCCGCGATCTTTTGCCAGCAGCGGAATCTGTGAAAGTTCCAGAACCTGCAAAATATTGGTGTAACACATTTCATACTGGATGGTGATACCGAGAAAATCCATATCCTTGATGGGCTCCTGAGATTCTAAGCCAAACAGTGGAATGGACTGTTCGCGCATGATCTGATCCAGATCCGCCCATGGGGAATAGACGCGCTCGCACCACACGTCTTCCCAGTCATTGAACATACTGTATAAAATCTGGATACCGAGGTGGGACATACCGATCTCGTAAACATCAGGAAAGCACATGGCAAAGCGCACGGCGATTTTCGCCTTGTCCTTTACGATGGCATTTACCTCATTTCCGATATAGCGGGCGGGTTTTTCCACGCGCATTAAGATTTCATCATTAAGAGCCGTTTTTTTCATACGACAAATATCCTGCCTTTTTCATCTTGGTCGATATTCTAAGTATATCGGACTTATCTCATAAAGTCAAAATGGCGGTTGTGCTATTTTTGAGAAAAGATATCGTGATAGGAAATCGTCATTCTCCCGTTAACGGTAGAAACACCGATGATATTATGGGAATAGAAAATCGCAGGAGGAACAAAAACTATATTTTTGATTTGATAATTCCCGTAAGAAACGCTTGTTCGATGGCGGAAAAAGCTTTTGCGGGCATACTTTTCCTGCTATTTCAACAGCTACCGTGATATAGACATTAGGCTCAAATAAATTCGGACGTTTCGTTACGATTTCGTTCATTTTCCCTCATAAATACTTTCTGATCCCATGCAGCCAAACTTTCATGGTCAATTTCTGCGGTAATAGTTTTACATTGAGATGTTGGCATTTCACTTAGAGGGAAAAGGCAGACATATCCCTGCCTTTTTTAGCATCTTTCAACGCCTTTTTCACTACTTTTTCGGGAGCTACCATACCTGGAAAATGCACCCTTCTCCATAAACGGCAGACAGAGATTGATCAACACGGCAGGCGCTTTACAATTCAGGTCAATCGTCTGATCGATCTCGGAAACAGAAAACGTTGCCGATGGTGCCATTTTTGCAATTCCTATATTATTTACCAGCCATAAGATGGCAGAGGGCTATTCAGGACAATTCTATGTAATCGTTACCGGAACAGTTCCGCAAGCTCCTCCATCAAGGCATTTTCCCCGCCGTCATACAGATGCAGGCTATCCGCGCGAATCATCTCATAGACATCATTGGTACTGTAGGATAAAATGTTGCCCTTACTCGTGTCGCAGAGTAAAAATCCGACAAATAAGAGCACGGCAAGCGTCATACGGTATTTAAAACTTCCCATGGAGCTTCCGCCGGGGATTTCCTCCCCCTGCTCGCTGTCCGTGAGGGTCGGGTTCGCATACAGTCCTCTCTCATCCGGCGGCATCGTCAGATCGCGCCCGTAAAGGATATGTTCCCGTTGGCGCAGTTTCACACGGTTTCCCATATTTTCTTCCCTGATATATCTGGCCAGTTCCACCCGTTTTTCGGGTGTTACTTTTTTCTCTGTCATTTTTGATTCCCTTATCTCATTTTGTCCCTACATTTTATGTGAAACCGAACAAAAAAAGAACGCGCCCTTACGGGCAGCGTTCCTGTTGTCAGTGACAATGATTTTCCCTGAAAGGCGACAGTTATGGCTAACGTCTGGCAAGTTCCGCCGTGATTTCCTCCCAAGTGACGTCCTTTTCCACCATAAGCACCATCATATGATATAAAAAGTCTGAAATTTCGTATTTTATCTCGTTGGCATTGGGATTTTTGGCGGCAATCACGATTTCTGTCGCTTCTTCTCCCAGCTTTTTGAGAATTTTATCAATCCCCTTATCAAAGAGGTAGTTTGTATAGGAACCGTCTTTCGGATGGACCTTCCTGTCCTGAATCACGGCAAAGACCTGCTCGAAGACCTTTAAGGGATTGGTCTCCTCATATTCCTTTTCCATAATCTTGTTAAAGAAGCAGGAATGTGCTCCCGTGTGGCAGGCCGCGCCTACCTGAGAGACCTTAGCCAGAATGGTATCCTTATCGCAGTCTGCGGTCAGGGATTTCACGTACTGGTAATGGCCGCTGGTCTCGCCTTTGATCCACAGCTCATCGCGGCTTCTGCTGTAATAGGTCATTTTACCGGTCTGCAGGGTCATCTGATAGGCTTCCTCGTTCATGTAAGCCACCATCAGCACCTCGTCCGTTTTATAGTCCTGCACCACCACAGTCACATGACCGTCGGAATTTAGCTTAAATTCTTCCCAAGGGAGTACAGATTCAAAAGTATTGACTGGGATATCGTTGTTTTTACACAGCTCCTTGATGGGCAGAAGCTCTTTGGCGTTCTCGTTGATGGCATAGCCGGAAATGCCGCAAATATTGTCCTTTGCCAAAATCTCCAGAATCTTATCCAAAGAGACCTCCGGCACGGATGCGATCATGGGGAAACGGGAAACAGCGATGGCTTCCTTGAGACAGGTTTCCTTTACCAGAATGATCTCATCTACATAAGATTCCATCAACTCCTCGTGTTCCGTAATGGCGGAAACCTCCGTCACACAGGCTACGATCTTATCTTTACCGAATTTCTTGGAGACCTCCTCCGTGATTTCAATGTTGCTTTGCTTGGAATAGTTTAAGGCCGCCTTTTTACAACCCGCATAGAGGAGTTTTTTGACATCCTCCATACGTTTCACATTGCCGGCCCCGATCACGGGAATCTCCGCCTCGCTGCAGATATCCTTGATGATATCAAGGGCTTCCTCGTGGGCGGCATCGCCTTCGGACATATCGTAAACAATCAGCTCGTCGGCGTTGTTATCGCTGTAATATTTTGCCAGAGCCGCCGGATTCGTATCTAAAATAGTGCTGTCCGTAAAGCTTTTTACGGCGTTTCCCTTATAAAGATAAATACAGGGAATAAATTTCTTGTATCTCATACTTAAATGTCTGTCCTTTCTTTCGTCCAATCTATCATTTTTATTCTCGTGTGTATTTACTGTCCGTCACGCCGTACTTCATTGCCGACAGCCGATTTTGCGTCTGTTTGTTACAGCGCGCCCTTGGTGCTGAGAACACCCTCAACGCGCGGATCAAAAGCAGTCGCTTCGTCCAGCGCCTTACCAAAGGCCTTAAACATGGCCTCGATCATGTGATGGGCATTTTCGCCGCTCATCATTCTCAAATGCAGATTCATGCCTGCGCTGTAGCTGACGGCATAGAAAAACTCCCGCACCAGTTCCGTGTCCAGCTCTCCCACCCGCTCTGTCGGAAAGACGCAATCGCAGGAAAACCAGGGTCTGCCGCATAAATCAATGGCACACAGGCATAAAGCATCGTCCATGGGCAGGATAAAGGAACCGTAGCGTCTGATGCCCGCCTTATCGCCAATGGCATCTTTGATGGCAGTGCCCAGGGCAATACCGACATCCTCTACCGTGTGATGACCGTCCACTTCCAGATCGCCATTGACCGAAAGGGTCAAGTCAAAGAAGCCGTGTTTGGAAAAGCCTGCCAGCATATGGTCAAAAAAACCGATGCCGGTCTTGAACTCACTCTTTCCCGCACCGTCGATGTTCAGGGTCAGGTCGATATCCGTTTCCTTCGTCTTACGGGTAATGTGTGCCGTTCTATCCATGATGATGCCCTCCCTCTTTTTCATACAGAGAATGCCGCATTTTAGGCATTCTCTTATGCGAAACTTAGTAATTCTTGGCGTCACATCCTATGATGGGACGCCTTTAGAATTACTTTTCGCATTTGGAAAATCGTACTTTGATCGAGTTCGCGTGTGCAGTCAGTCCTTCTCTCTCGGCAAAAATTTCGATCTCTTTGTGTGCCTTCTCAAGCGCCTCCCGTGAGTAAGAAATCAGGCTGGTTTTTTTCATAAAATCGTCTACATTTAAGGGCGAGAAAAACTTCGCCGTGCCGTTTGTGGGCAGAATGTGATTAGGGCCTGCGTAGTAATCTCCCAGCGGCTCCGAGGAGTATTCGCCCAGAAAGATCGCGCCCGCATTTTTGATTTTTGTCATCACCTGATAAGGATCCTTTGTCAGAATCTCCAAGTGTTCCGAGGCGATGGCGTTTGCCGTCTCAACCGCATCTTCTAGGCTGTCTGCCAGCAGGATATAGCCGTAATTGTCCAGAGACTTCCGCATGATATCCACTCGGGGCAGTTCCTGTAAAAAGCCTTCGATTTCAGCGGATACTTTATCCGCCAGAGACTCGTCGGTGGTAATGAGGATGGCGCTTGCCAGCTCGTCATGCTCCGCCTGCGACAAAAGGTCCGCCGCTACATAGCGGGGATTGGCGGTTTCGTCAGCGATCACCAGGATCTCGCTCGGTCCTGCAATGGAATCGATGCTCACATAGCCGAAGCAGGCTTTTTTTGCGAGGGCAACAAAGATATTGCCGGGTCCCACGAGCTTATCGACTTTGGGGATGCTCTCGGTCCCGAATGCCATGGCGGCGATTGCCTGCGCACCGCCCACCTTATAGATTTCATCAACGCCCGCGATCTTAGCCGCAGCCAGCGTAGCTGCGGGAACCTTACCGTCCGCTCCTGCGGGCGTGGTCATAATGATTTTTTCAACACCGGCCACCCTTGCAGGGATAACGTTCATTAGAAGACTGCTGGGATAAGCCGCTTTGCCGCCGGGTACATAGACGCCTGCTATGGCAATCGGCAAAATTCTTTGCCCGAGCAGCGTGCCGTCAGGCTTGGTATCGATCCAGCTGTTGCGCAGCTGCTTTTTGTGAAACGCTTCAATATTTGCGGCGGAGCGTTCCATCGCCGTAAAAAACGGTTTGTCGATCTGCGCACAGGCCTCGTCGATCTCCGCCTGTGTGACACGCAGATTCTCCGCACTCACATTCCATTTATCAAATTGACTGGTATAGTCAAAAACTGCTGCATCGCCCTTTTCACGAACATTGGCGATAATATCCGCTACTACTTTTTCATATTGTCCGTAATTGTTGGGGCTCCTTTTTAAAAGATTATCCAGGATATCCTTTCTGGTCTCAGCCGTCAAACGTATTGTTCTCATTTTCTTATTTCCCTCTCTGTTAATCCGCAATGCTGTAGTTTAAGCGAACCGTGATGGATGCGGTCTTCTTTCTGGAGCTGGTGTCAAAATAGCCGCCGTAGCTGTATTCGGTATTGCTGTTCTGGGCCGTGATCTGGAAAACACCCAGATTTGCATTCAAGAGCTGTCCCGCACGTGCACCGGATCCCTGCGCCATCAGATCGATTCTGCTCTTTGCGTTTTCGGTGGCTTCCGCAATCAGATCCAGCTTTAATTCATCCAGTTTGGTATAGTAATATTCGGGTTCATCCGAGGCAAACTGCACACCGGATTCGATCAAACCGGAAATATCACGGGAAATACTTTCGATCTTATCGATGTCTGTCGATGTAATGGATACATTCTGGTAAAGATCGTAGCCGTCGATGTATTCCCGGATCCTGTCGCCGTTTTCGTTGTATTCATACTCCCAGCGTGTGCTGATGGTAACGGAGCTGAATACCATTTCGTCCTCCTTCACGCCACTGTCCACCAGATATTTGCGGATAAGCTCGGCATCCTTCTTGATGGAACGATAAGCATCCTGCGTGGTCTTTCCCTGTCCCGAAAAGCTGCCGCGCCAGACGATCAGATCCGCCTCAAAATCGCAGTTCGCGGAACCTGTCGCGGACAGGCCTTCACTGCCGGAAGTCTTCTTATAGCTGACGATATTCTGCGAAAAGATGGTGACACAAGCAATGGCGCACACTCCTGCTATCAGCGCAATGATAATACCCTTCCACTCTTTCATACGATTTTTCTCCTCCCTGTTCTCTGCTTTCATTTCTGTCTTTTCTTCCAAAGCTTTATGCTCCTTGGCCTGTCTAATGTTTCGTTTTCAGTCTTACAGATGTTCTCTCAATTCACCGATCAACCGTTTGATTCGCTCGGGCTCCATCTGCATACTGACCTGATTCACGATCATCCGCGCAGACAACGGACAAATCTCCTCCAAAACTACCAGTCCGTTTTCTTTCAAGGTAGACCCGGTCTCCACAATATCCACGATCACATCCGAAAGTTCTACGATCGGCCCCAGCTCCACGGAACCGTTTAACTTGATGATATCCACCGTCTGGTGCTTTTTGTTGTAAAAGTAATCTTTGGCGATGTTAGGGTACTTGCTGGCAACGCGGATCATTTCATGATGTTGTAACAGTTCCCTGGCACTTTTGGGTCCACAGACACACATTCGGCACTTGCCGTAGCCAAGATCCAACACTTCGTAGACCCGCCTGTTTTCCTCCATGATCGTGTCCTTACCGACAACGCCGATATCCGCGGCGCCATATTCCACGTAGGTCGGTACATCCGGCCCTTTCGCCAGGAAAAATCTTAATTTCAGTTCTTCGTTTACAAAGATCAGTTTGCGCGAAGCCTTATCTTTCATTTCCTCGCAGGTAATACCGATCTTCTCCAGAAGATCCATGGTTTTATTGGCAAGACGCCCTTTCCCCAGGGCGAATGTCAGGTATTTTTCTTCACTCATGCAACAGTTCCACTCTCTTTCCGGAAGCCCGCATTCCCTTAGCTTCCATCAGTTTTTCCGGGAAATCATTTTCCGTATAATACAGTTTTACAGGTTCCTCTATTCCTGTGATCATCACATTCTGCCGCCCCATTGCCGCCAGGAGGTCATCCACCACGATCACAAAACCGATGGCTGCCGCTTCCTTGCCAAACTGAGAAAGCAGTTTGTCGTAGCGCCCGCCCTTTACGATCGCGTCGCCTACGCCGTAGGTGTAACCCCTAAAAATGATGCCTGTGTAGTAATTATACTTGCTGAGCATCCCCAGGTCAAAAGAAACATATTTTTCCACCCCGTAGCTGCAAAGCGTCTGATACACTTTTTCCAGCCGCTCAATGGCATGGCGGGACCGTTTATTGGAGACTGCGTTTTTAGCGTCCTCCAAAATATTGACAGACCCAAACAGATCGCTTACCCGCAGCAGAAGTTCCTTGTCCTTTTTATTTACGCCCACACGTTCCAGCAGTTCCTCTGCTCCGAAATAGTTTTTTCCGGAAATAAACTCCCGAAGCTCCAGCTCCGTCTCCTCGTCAAGCCCTGCCTCCTCGCAGATGCCTTTAAAATATTCCAGATTGCCGACGCTGATCTGAAAATCAGAAAGCCCTGCATGATAAAGCGCCTCAATCGTCAGGGCGATCATCTCCGCGTCCGCCTGTATGGAATCGTCCCCGATCAGCTCCGCTCCCATCTGTGTCACTTCCTTCAGTTTTCCCTGCAATTCGGAAGTATTGGTAAAGGTATTTCCCTGATAACAGAGGCGGATCGGTACATTTTCGTCTGTAAAATATTTTGCCGCACAGCGGGCAACGGAGGGTGTAAAGTCAGGTCGCAGTACCAGTGTATTTCCCTCCTTGTCAAAAAACTTATACAGTTCTTTGGAAGGCGTTGTCCCTACTTCCTTAGAAAATACATCAAAAAACTCGAAGGTCGGCGTTTGGATATCGAGATAGCCAAAGCAGTGTATCTTCTCCTGCAAGAAGCGTTCCACGATCGTTTTTTTGGCCTTTTCCTCACCGTAGATATCACGCACGCCCTCGGGGGTATGTACTAATTTTTTATTCATTGATTTCCATGCCTTTCTGTATCGGTAACTTTCCGTATTATCGCTATTAAGTTAAGCTCTCTACACTATACTCTACTTGCGCCGGTTTGTAAATCCTTTCATCGCCCCTTAATCCACTCTGTCTTCCAAATCTTTTTGGAGCATATCCAGATAAGGCACTAAAATGCCGTGCTTCTTCGGCAGTATATATGCGGGATTCAACTCGTCAAAGCGGAAGCTCTTGCGCCCACCCTCCTTGGACCGGTCCCAGAAATAACGCAGCATCTCGTAGGGCAGATAATAAAAGAGGTCTTTGTGGGAATAGTAAATCAGAAAAAAGGCGATTCCCTTTTGCTTTTCAAACTGTCCCATAAATTCCACCTGATGATCGTGGATATTTTGCAGGGAAAAGGTGTCGACGGCGCATTCCTTGGCGTCAAAGCAGACGGGAATCCCCTGCACCGCACCGATATAGTCTACTGTACTCTTCTGATCGAAGTAAGCCAGCGTAATATGATGGCTCTCCTTATCAATGTTGATGGGCGTGATGGGAGTCGGTATTTTCTGGATCAAGGCCAGGCCGTTCTCCAAATATTTTTCATTGGTGCGGTTGATCAGATCCTCCAGTGTGGAGCCGCGCAGCCCGCGGGAGTTCCAAGTTGCCATTGTAATCCTCGTTTTGAAGTATCATTCTATTCTACTCTATATAGGAATGGAATTGCAATGGATTTTACGGCAATGCGTAAACCCTGTGTCAAACAAGCTTCTTCGTTTATCTGATTATACTCCTACCGAAAAAAGAAATCAAGAACAAATGTTCTGCTTTAGTTTGGATCGGAGACACACTTAAAAATGAATGGCATTTCGCAAGAAAACGTACGTTCGCTCAGATCCGCAAAAGGCGCGTCAAGCAGCGGAAATACTACTTGATACGCGTGTAAAAGCTGTGCCTGCACGCCGAATTTTTGACGGTAGCTTTCATTCCACTTTTTGTCGCCGTACTTGTAATCTCCCAACAGCGGATGACCGATACTTGCCAGATGCGCACGAATCTGGTGGGATTTTCCCGTAAACAGTTCCACTTCCAGAAGGGTTTTGTCACGTTCGATCCGCAGGGGACGGTAAGCGGTTTTAATTCGGGCGGCATCTGATTTTGGCGGACGCGATGAGGTAACGTTGCCAGTTATATTCTTTTGCGAATGTTGTGGCGCAGACAGGCGCGTCTTAAGCATCGAAGATACCGTTACCCGATTTGTCCGCTCATCTTTCCAAAGAACACCTTCGATCAACTGCGCCTTAGTAATCTGCCCTTTCACATAGGTTTGATAAAATTTGTGGAGTGTCCGTTCCTTCAACAGTTTCCCCAACAGCTGTGCGCCCTGTAAGGACTTGGCACAAAGCACGATACCGCTGGTGTTGCGGTCTAAGCGATTGCAGACAGAAGGCTTAAAAAAGCGCAGCTCGTTCGCCGTCAGAAAGCCGCTTCGCAAAAGATAGCCGATCAGCCACTCGTTCAGGGAAAGGTCCGTCTTTTTGGCTTTCTGAGAGAGGATACCCGCCGGTTTATCCGCAATCAGGACATGATCGTTTTCATAGATCACCTGAATGTCCGCCAGTTTTTCATAGGCCGTCGCATACTCCGGCACCAAAGTTTTCAAGTGGTCAATTGACGCGACCTCATCTTCTGCCGTATTTGCGCCGTCTTTTAACAATGCAGCGGCCGTTCCCATAAACTTAGAGAGTGTTTCCGGCGCAAAAAACACTTTGACACAGTCTCCCGTGACAATTTTTTCGCTTCCGTCCGCCTTTTTATCATTCAAGGTGATATTCTTTTTTCGCAGCATCTTGTAGAGGAAGCCGCTGCCCGCGTTTGGCAGGAGCCGATGCAGATATTTGTCAAGCCGCTGTCCGGCTTCCCTGTCGGTAATGATCGTTTGATACATGGCAATGTTATCCCGTTTGACTCGCTACAAATGTAATGATTCGGCTGTTTCGTGCTTTTCCCGATCCACGCCTCTTTATCAGATGGAAACGGAATACAGCAGTTCGATGATTTCCTCTCTCTGCGGATGTTCTTTCACATCCATCTCCACCAACCGACTGAGTCGGTCAATATATCCTTCCTCCTGAGAAAATATGTTAACCGTCACATTTTTTATGCCTTCCTGCACAAGCATCTTTTCCAAATGTTTTTGCGCCTGCTGTACATCACAGGCCGCATCTTCCGTAATCCCGCAGAGGATACCGCCCTTTAAGGCCATGTGGCTGATGGAAAAATTCTTCTGATAGGAGGTAAAGTATAGGTCATAAAAGACGGTCAGTTTCTCATCATAGGCGCAAAGAACATTCCTTAAGCGCTCACTGCACCCTTTCGCCCTGAAAAAAATAATAAAGTTGATCAGGCTCTTGCAGGCTGGCAGGCATCCTAAAACAGCAACGATCGTCAGCAGATTCTTGCTGCTCCCGGTTTTTACGTATCCGCTGCAGTAGAGTCCTGAGCTGATTGCAAAATACAGCAGGGTTCTGAGCACAGTGTAGAGTTTTCGGTTTTGCAGGTAGCCGTAGCTGCCCTTGGGGGTCAAAAGATTTTTCATCATTTCTCCTTCACATCAAAATCTGTAACATATTCGGTACGCTCTGCGTCGCCAGATACAAAAGCTTCATCGGAAGACCGCAGACCGAAACAGGTTTTCCTTTCAGGTTGTCCCTAAGAGCCGTTTCCACTACCCGCTTTGCGGTCTCCATGGTCAGTTTCTTAAGGCTGCTCATAGAGGATGGATCGTTATAAGCATATTCCAAAAAAGGCGTATCCACGGGCCCGGGACAGACCGTTGTCACATGGATGCCTTTCGACTGCAATTCTTTTGCCAGTGCACGGCCCAAGGAGTACACATAGGCCTTTGACGCGGCATAGACCGCAAAATCCGCCTGCGGCAGAAAGGCCGCTCCTGAAGCCAGTTCTATGATACGGCTGCCCTTCCTCATGTAAGGCAGACAGATCCTTGTCATCTCTGTCAGGGCGAAAACGTTTACGTGCAGCATCTCCATGCAAGTTTTTGTGTCAAGTGTAAAGAAGGGACCATATTTCCCCGTGCCCGCACAATTCACCAACACGGTGATCCTCGCATTGCTGATTGCCAGCACTTCCGCAAACTGCGCAAGCTCTTTCTCACTTGTCAGGTCGATGGCGATGGCGCGGGTCTTTGTCTGCACTTGCGCAGCCAGCGCGTCAAGCTTCTCTTTTCTGCGGGCCAGCAGCCAGATCTCGTCCGTCTTTTTTAGCAGGCTGTCCAAGCGCCCCGCAAATTCCCGGCCCATACCGGAGGATGCGCCTGTGATTATGGCAATATTCATTACGCTTTCCTTTCACTTTTTCTTCTGATGCACATTGCGGATCGTCTTCTTTCTTCTTTTTCCGACATCCGCCATGCGGTTTTGTTTGCCGCTCTGTGCGCCCGATTGACTGCCTCCTGTCCTTTTTGCAGACAGCTCAGCTTTGGCAGGTCGTCTGCCGCCGCTGTTCATGGCCGTCTTCTTCCGCCCTCCCGCGTTTTCTGCTGCTGTTTTCATCTTCCGCGGCCGAATCAGGCATTTTTTATCAAAACCGATTAGATCCTCCCTGCCGCCCTTGATGAGGGCTTCCCGCACCAGTTCGTAATTGTTTGGATTGCGGTACTGGATCAACGCCCGCTGCATCGCCTTTTCATGCGGATTCTTGCAGACATACACCTCTATCCCGTCTCGGGGATCGATACCCGTGTAGTACATGACCGTGGACACGGTGGAGGGTGTCGGGTAGAAATCCTGCACCTGTTCGGGCATGTAGCCAAGATCGCGCAGATACTCCGCCAGTTCGATTGCTTCTTTCAAGGTGGAGCCCGGATGCGATGACATCAGGTATGGCACGAGGAACTGCTTTTTCCCCAGTTTTTCGTTCAGTCCGGTGTATTTCTTTACAAAGGCTTCATAGACGGCCTTTTTCGGCTTGCCCATCAGAGTCAGCACTGCGTCCGAAATGTGCTCCGGTGCAACTTTTAATTGACCGCTGATATGATGTTCCACCAATTCACGGAAAAACATATCATCAGAATCGGCCAGCAGGTAGTCAAAGCGGATACCTGAGCGGATGAACACCTTCTTTACGCCGGGCAGCGCACGCAGCTTTCGTAAGAGCGCAAGGTAATCGCCATGATCCGCCTCCAGATTGGGACAGGGCGTGGGAAAAAGGCACTGTCTGTCCTTGCAGACACCTTTTGACAGCTGTTTTTGACAGGAAGGATGCCGGAAATTGGCGGTGGGACCGCCCACATCGTGGATATAGCCCTTAAAATCGGGATCCTCTATCATCAGCGCTGCTTCCCGCAAAATGGATTCGTGGCTTCTGACCTGTACCGTCCTGCCCTGATGGAAGGTGAGGGCGCAAAAATTACAGCCGCCGAAGCACCCTCTGTTGCTGACCAGCGAGAATTTGATCTCGGAAATGGCGGGAACGCCGCCTGCCGCTTCATAAGAAGGATGATAGGTCCGCATATAAGGCAGATCATAAACGTCATCCATCTCCTGCACGGAAAGCGGCGGCTGAGGCGGATTCTGCACTGCATAGATACCATTCGGATAAGCCTCGATCAGGGCCTTTCCCGTAAAAGGATCTGTATTTTGATACTGGATCTGAAAGCTTTCGGCATACCGCTTCGGTTCTGCCTTCAGCTCCTCATAGGAAGGCAGGGCGATACCGTCTAAAATGCCGCTTTTATCCTTTGTGCGCCAAACCGTCCCCGGGATAAAGGTGATATCCCGCACGGCAATGCCGCTATTAAGCGCCTCCGCGATCTCCACGATGGACTTCTCTCCCATGCCGTAGGATATCAGGTCTGCCTGACTGTCTAACAGGATGGAACGTTTGAAGCTGTTTGACCAGTAATCGTAGTGCGCAAGCCGTCTTAAGCTGGCCTCGATACCGCCGATCACAATGGGCACGTCCTTATAGACCTTGCGGATGAGATTTCCGTAGACGACCGTCGCATGGTCGGGACGTTTTCCCATCACGCCGCCGGGGGTGTAGGCATCCGTTGGCCTGCGTTTTCCCGAGACAAAATAGTGGTTGACCATGGAATCCATGTTGCCGCCGGAGACAAGAAAAGCCAGTCTGGGCCGCCCCAAAACCGTGATGCTTTTCTCATCCTTCCAGTCGGGCTGGGAAATGATGCCTACGCTGTAGCCATGGGCCTCCAAAACCCTGCTGATAATGGCATGACCAAAGGAAGGATGATCTACATAGGCGTCCCCGATCACATAGACAAAGTCAAGCTGCGCTATGCCCTGTGCTTCCATATCCTGTTGTGAAATCGGTAGAAAACTCATGCCAGCACTCCCTCGTCTATCAATTCCCTAAAACCATACGTATAATAGTCTGCCAGCCTGCGCTTTTCCGTATCCTGGTATTCGGAATATTTGTCATAGACAGCGCAGACCTGCATTCCCGCTGCTTTTCCTGCCTGAATGCCAGGGATGATATCCTCAAAAACCAGACAGTTTTCGGGCGCAACGGACAATTCTTTCGCAACAGCCAGATAAATGTCAGGGGCAGGCTTACCCTTCTCCACCTCGCAGGCCGTCATGATACAGCCAAAGCAGGCTTCCATCTGATGCGCCTGCACCACATTTTCCACTAACTGTCTGGAATTGCTGGTGGCGATCCCTGCTTTGATGCCGTGTTCCTGACAGTAGGCAAGAAGTTCCCGCACGCCCTCCTTGACGGGCACTTCATGGGCATATTTGTCCCATGCCATGCGGTTCCAGTCCGCTTTGATTGTTTCCAGATCGTCAGGCAGGGCGAACCGCTCCTTGAAATAAGCCGCTGTCTCGGAAAAACTCATACCTTCGATACAGGCCTGCAGATTTTCCGGCAGTTCAATGCCAAACTTTCCGAGATATTCGATATCGATGGCTCTCCAGATCCACATGGAATCCACCATGGAGCCGTCCAGATCAAAGATAACCGCTTCTACCATCCTGTGTCCCTCTCTGCGTGTTTCGCTGTAATGTTCCTCTATCGTCTTTGTTCTGTATATTTTGTATTTTTTCTGGTGTTTTCTGAGCTTTTACGGTATTTCTTCCGTATGTTGTCATGCCGCAGTGTGTTTTGAGAATATACATGTACAAATCTGCAATACAGTTACTATCAGCGCCGGCTGCCCGTGTGATTCCAAAGTTCCGGGCAAATGTCATCGCCATAGTGCCTGCATGGAGAATCTATATGACAGTTTATCGCAAATCGCTGCAAAGACTTTGGCAGCCCTTATTCCGCTTTTTGTATATGGCAATCGGCATTTATTTGATCTTTTTATTGCTGCGCTTTCCCGTTCTGTCTTTGCAGTATGCCTCTACCGGCTTGAATCTCTGGTTTCAAAAGATGATACCGACACTCCTGCCCTTTATGATTCTCTCCGGCATCCTGATCCGCTTGAATCTGACGGAAGGGGTCGTCCGACTCGCTCATCCCTTCCTCCGCTTCCTGTTTCGCACCTCGCCAAACGGCACATACACTCTGATTATGGGCTTTCTATGCGGTTTTCCCATGGGCGCGCGGATCGTCGGCGAGTTGTATGCTGCGGGAAAGCTTTCCAAATGGGAAGCAGAACGTCTGCTCGCTTTCTGCAATAATATCGGTCCCATCTATTTTTTGAGCTTTGCCATGCCCATGCTTGGAATCAAAAAGGTATCAGAGCCATTTCTTATCATGTATGGGATTCCCCTGCTTTACGGTTTCATGCTGATGCGCATTTTCCCTCATATGAAACAAAGGCGCGGCATGAAAATGACTAATATGGTCAATGGTATGCAGGCAAGCAAGATGCTACAGCCTTCCGATAAATCCGTGAAATCAACTCCGCCGTCTCTTTTGGCTGCCGCTGACGAAGCTATCCTTTCAGGACTGCTTGGCATCGCAAAGCTGGGCGGTTACATGGTATTTTTTAATCTGCTCAACATCCTTTTCGTGCCGTTTTCTCAGCTTTCACCGGGACTTTTGGGCCTTTACAACTGCATTTTGGAGATCACCAGCGGAATTGACCGATGCGGTCAGTTTCTCCCTTATACCGTGTTGATTCTTCTGCCTTTCGGCGGATTATCCTGTATCGGCCAGACTTACAGTATGATCTGCCGCGCAGACCTCTCGATCGGCCCATATCTGGTACATAAAATCGTACAAACCGCTCTCACGGCGTTTTGCTATGCGCTCTGGCAACCCTTTTAGCCCTGCCTGCGGCCCTCTCTGATACGATTGCATTTTTTATCATCTATTCTATTTTTTGCGTTTTCTGCGCTTCTTGTGTCGCTTCCGCATCCTTCTGCTTTTCAGGAAGACCGCCGCAGAAAGGGCTGCGCCGACAACGATCAGGGCACAGAGCAGACAGATCTTCAGGAAATCTCCTACTGTGGGGGTATAGGACGCATCTTCTGTCTGTTTCCGACGGATCTCCACATAGTTTTTCTGATCCGCGTCCAGTTCCTGCAGTTTTTTTGCTTCCTCCGCCCGCGCGGCTGCTTCCAGTGCCTCCGTTTCGGCAAGTTCCGCAGCGATCTCCTCCTCTGTCTTATAATCCATGGAAGGCAGCGTGACCGGATTGCTTACGGTATACAAATCATAGCCGTTATAACCCCGCACCACGATCTGTGGAATGATGTGCGGAGGCGCCTGCATGGTGAAGGTGATGGTGTCTGCGGCCTTATCCGCCCAGGCGTATCTGGCAGAAAACGTTTCTCCGCCGTCATAGCTGTAGTCATAATAAAGCATGCCGCTGTCATAGTCTGCGGCAGCCAGAGAAACGGTGATCATGCCTGTATCCTGCTCCTGATCCGTCACTTCGATCATACAGACGTCGGGCTCTGTGGTGTCGGGCCGCATCACGCCTTGGGGAATTGGTACATTTAAGGTCTGATAATCCCGATAATCCGTTCCCAGCTTTTCAGAACGCAGATGAAAGTATTTTGCCGCGCAGTCGGCGTCCAGCCTGCCAAAGGCTTCCCACTGCTTTCGTCCCTCACAAAAAGGCCTGTCGTTTCCATGATCCATATGGCAGTGTTCAATCAGTACGCAGGTGAGATCCTGCTCTCTGGCATGGCGTATGATGCCGTAGTAATCATCGCCGTCGTCATTTAAGCGGGTCTTGATCCCCCGTGAGTAAAGCCCCAGTTCCTCAAGCGCTTTGATTTCGATATCGGCAAAGCTGTAGCCTTCGCTGTAATACTTGTCAAAGGCGGAAACCCAGCACTCTGCCCCAAAAAGCGTGTTGTGATCTTTTGAGAGATTATAGTGGAGACAGAACAGCATATCCGCGTTTTTTTCTTTTGCGTAAGCCACGCGGTCCTCCAGCGACATTTTGCGGTCGTCTTCTCTGGTAAGATAAACCGTTACGCCCTCGTACTGTTCTAACTCTTCTTTCATGGCCTTTGCGGTGATCAGGGTCATCTCCTTCTCCACAAAGGCGTCATACATGCCGCCCTCCTGATCGCCGCCGTGACCGGGATCAATGACAATAACAATATTTTCCGGTGTTTCCTGCGGCGCTTCGCCCTCCTGCGCGCCGACGGCTGTCGCCCGGTTCCCTTCCGGATCGTCGTAACCGACTTCTACGGCTAACACCTCGGGTGCATATGAAAAGATTGCCAACAGGACGACGAGTATTCCCATCGCTGTTTTCAATTGACTGCGGCAGATTCTGAAAATGGAAAATCGCATGGACCGTACTACTCCCTGTAAACTAAATCATCGTTTGGCATGGATGACTGCACTATTTTACTGTCGCAATTGATGATATTATGATAAGAATAAGCCGGCTTCTTTGGAAACCGGCTCATTTGCTCTGGTCATATCATGGTTGCTATGTAACTACATCAGATTTAACTCCGGTGCGGATCCGGAATCGCCCTCACCCTCGGCTTCCTTGAGCATCTTTTCCACCTCTACGGGACGAAGTTCCGCACGGTTTGCCTTAACAACCTCATAATAGCCGCTGATGGTATTGTAGAAATTCTCATAATGTTCCGTGGATGCCGTGAGGGAAGCTGTCATAATATTCTCCAGATTGGAGAGCATATCGTCTAAATACTGCATGGCTGAAGTCCTGACGCCGTTCGCTTCCATGGTGGCTTTGTTCAGGATATCCTGTGCCTGCGTCGTTGCCATGCGCACAACTTCATTTGCCTGTGCATAAGCCTGCTGCATGATCTCGTGCTCATTGATCAACTCCGTGGTCTGCACCGTCGCGTCCTTGATCAGTGCTTCCGCCTTGGAGCGGGCATCATTTAAGATCGCTTCCTTGTTGGAGATGATCTTCTGATAACGCTTGATCTCATCCGGTGTTTTCATGCGAAGCTCCCGCAAGAGCTCATCGATTTCTTCTTTATTTACGATGATGTTCGTCTTGGAGAGGGGCTGAAACTTACAGCCGTCGATGTAATCTTCAATCTCGTCGATCAGTTGTTCAATTCTGCTGCTCATGCTTGCTCCTATCTCTGATATCCATATTTTTGATAGATCATCCTCCCGACAAAGTCAGGCACACATTCTGAAATATCGCCGTTAAAACTGGCAATCTCCTTGACTGTGGAGGAACTCAGGTATGCGTATTCAAGACTGGTCGTCAAAAACACCGTATCCAGTTTTCCCGAGGAAAACTTACGGTTGGTCTGTGCGATCTGCAGCTCGTATTCAAAATCCGTGATTGCGCGCAGCCCTCTGATTGCCACGTGAATGCCCTTATCAGCGGCATAATCGATCAACAGCCCGCTAAAAGAATCGATCGTTACATTCGGCAGATCTTTGGTCGCTTCCTCTAACATTTTAACACGTTCTTCCACAGAAAACAATGGAGTCTTTGTTTTATTATTCAAGACGCTAACGGTCAATTCGTCAAAAATATCAGAGGCACGCCTGATAATGTCCAGATGCCCGTAAGTCACCGGATCAAAGCTGCCCGGATAGATTGCTGCCTTCATGAAAAGCCCTCGCCATTTTTTCAATATCGGGAAAGTGATAGCACACGACTAAAACTATGATACTATATTAAAACACTTTTGTCGAAATGTCTTTACTTTTTTGGGATTTTTTTATAAAAAACTGCGTAAAATCACTTTTTTTGACAAAAAATATGCCTGTTTGTCTTGTAAACTTTCTCTTTTTCCAAAGAAAACCCAAGCTCATCCAAATAAGTCAGGTCCGTCCTCAAAGAGGTCTCAATCACAATCAATGTCTGCTTCGTCACACAGGGAAGGTCTGCGAGTACCTGTAACACCCTCTCCTCATGACCGCAGTCATAAGGCGGATCCATAAAAATAATGTCTGCTTCCGCCTCATGGATGCCGTAAAGGGCGCTTACCGCATCCGTCTGCAGGATGGTTGCCTGATCAGCCAGATGCGTAAACTGCAGATTTTCCCGAATGCAGGACAGAGCCTTTTTCTCGTGTTCCGCAAAGTAAGCATGCCTTGCACCGCGGCTTAACGCCTCGATGCCGATGGCGCCGCTTCCCGCAAACAAATCTATAAACACTGCGTCGGGCAGATAGGGCTGCAACATATTAAAAAGGGTTTCTTTGATCCGGTCAGTGGTAGGTCTGGTATCCATCCCTTCCGGGGTTTTTAAGCGCAGGCTTCTCGCCGTTCCTGCTATTACTCTCATGTGTTCTCCTAACTCTCAGCTCGATTGACATGAATATGATGAACACACCTGCTGTTCCGAAGCAACTGTCTGAGCAATTTATTGCGAGTTTTGCGCAGGAACAAAGGGTGCCCGTTATATTCATGACTATTGCAGCCTAAGCTTTACTCCCTTACAGTCACGATGCCCAAGCTTGATCTTATTGAGTTCCAGCGTTCGCTCTCCATATTCGATGCTCTGTTCCACCGCATTTTGTGAATAATAGACAGCCTCAACCTCATCGGAAGCGGTAAGCTTCATACCCCGCACGCCGATGGCTCCCTTTTTCTTCTCGGGGATCTCCTCCACGGGGAAGCGCAGGAAATAGCCGCCCTTTGTCTGTAGAATCATATTCCGTTGCTCTTTAAATGCCACCACGCTCACCACTTCGTCGCCGTCCATCAGCTTTGTCGCTGCCACCGTGCGCTTGGCCACGTCGAACTCGCCGCCGTCCACCACCTTAAGCATCGCTTGTTTGGTGGCGAAAATCACACGGTAAAGATTTAGGTCGCTCTGACTTGCCGCATAGACAAGGGATTCTTTTGCGGAATCATAATTGCTCACATTGTCAATGGGCACTCCTTTATCCCGGAATTTACCAAACGGCAGATCCATGGCTTTTACGGTATGAAGCTGACCTGTGTTGGTAAACAGGCAGACTTTTCCGGTATTTTTGCAGACAAAGGCGAATCGGTTCTCTGTATCCGCCGCCTCCTTATTGCGCTCATAAGTAGCCGTGTCGATCGTCTTCGCATAACCGAAGCGGTCCATCAAGAAGACGATATCCATTTCCTCGATCTGCTTTTCCACATACACCGCTTCCTCCGCATTGGTGACCTGTGTGCGCCGTTTGCGCTTATATTTCTCCTTGATTTCCTCCAATTCATTGATGATGACCTGTGCCATGGAATCGCGGCGTGCCAGAATGTCTTCATAACGATAGATATTGGCAAGCGTCTCCTCATGCTCCTCGATCAAAGCCTCGATTTCCAAACCGATCAATTTATAGAGGCGCATTTCCAAAATCGCGTTCGCCTGCTTTTCGCTAAACTGCAGCTGGGCCGCCATCACTTTGGATTCTCTGGACTTGAATTTGATGCCGTCGATTTTGCCTTCCACCAGGCAGGCTTTGGCCATCGCACGGTCCTTGGACCCGCGCAGGATCTCGATGATCAAATCGATTACGTTGCAGGCTTTGATCAGACCTTCCTGGATCTCCTTGCGCTCCAGTTCCTTTTCCAGCAGATTTTTATATTTTCTGGCCGCGACCTCGTACTGGAAATTGACGCTCTCGCGGATGATCTCTTTTAAGCCCATGGTCTCCGGGCGTCCGTCTGAGATGGCCAGCATATTGACGCCAAAGGTATCTTCCAGACGGGTCTTTTTGTAGAGCAGATTCTTAAAGTTTTCGATATCGGCGTCTTTGCGCAGCTCAATGACGATGCGGATGCCTTCTTTGGAGGACTGGTTCGTGATATCCACGATATCCTGCGTTTTTTTCGTCTCTGCAAGGGCCGCCACATCCATCAGGAATTTACCGATATTAGCGCCGATCATGGTATAAGGGATCTCGGTGATGACCAGGTTGGTCTTGCCGCCCTTGGCCTTCTCTACTTCCACCTTGCCGCGCAGTTTGATCTTGCCCATGCCCGTCTCATAGATTTCAGGCAGTTCATCCTGGTTGATGACGATGCCGCCTGTGGGAAAATCGGGGCCTTTGACATAGCGCATCAGCTCTCTGGTGGTGATGTTTTCATCGAGCATATAGGCTTTGGTGGCATCGATCACCTCCGCCAGATTGTGAGGCGGGATGTTGGTCGCCATACCGACGGCGATGCCCTCCGAACCATTTACCAAAAGATTGGGGATCTTTACGGGCAGGACGCACGGCTCCTTCTCCGTCTCGTCAAAGTTAGGAATGAAGTCCACTACGTCCTTGTCCAGATCAGCCAGAAAAGCTTCCTGCGTGATCTGCTCCAGGCGTGCCTCCGTGTAACGCATGGCCGCCGCGCCGTCGCCCTCGATATTGCCAAAGTTGCCGTGGCCGTCGATCAGAGGCAGGCCTTTTTTGAAGTCCTGCGACATCACCACCAGCGCTTCGTAGATGGAACTGTCTCCGTGGGGATGATATTTACCCATGGTATCGCCGACGATACGGGCTGATTTGCGGTAAGGCCTGTCATAACGGATGCCCAGCTCGTGCATATCATAGAGCGTCCGCCGCTGTACCGGCTTTAAACCGTCCCTGACATCGGGCAGAGCTCTGGCGATAATCACGCTCATGGCATAGTCAATAAAAGATTTCTGCATGACCTCTGAGTATTCTGTTTTGATGATTCTGTCATCCATTTTTATTCTCTCTCTTTTCAGGAAAGCATTCCTGCTCATCTATTTTCTGATCATAATTATCATGACATCTACAGCTTCACGCCGTTACGCTATATATCCAGCTCCGCCTCCTGCGCGTTCTTGTAGATAAAAGTCTTTCTGGGTGCCACCTCCGTGCCCATCAGCATCTCCGTGACCTCACTGGCCATGCGGGCATCTTCGATCTCAACCTGCTTTAAATATCTGGTATCGGGGTCAAGCGTGGTCTCCCAAAGCTGTTCGGCATCCATCTCACCAAGACCCTTATATCTCTGTAAGGTAAACGGGCCTTTATGCTTTTTTCGGTATTTTTCCAGAGCTTTATCGTCGTAGAGATACTCCTCCGCCCCTTTGGAGGGCATCGCCTTATAGAGGGGCGGCATGGCGATGTAAACATGACCCTCATAAATCAGTTCAGGCATGAATCGATAAAACAGAGTCAGCAACAGCGTGGATATATGTTCGCCGTCCACGTCCGCATCGGCCATGATAATGATCTTATCGTAGCGCAGTTTGGAAATGTCGAAGTCGTTGCCGTACCCTTCCGAAAAGCCGCAGCCGAAAGCATTGATCATGGTCTTGATTTCGGCATTTGCCAGCACCTTATCGATACTGGCCTTCTCCACGTTCAGGATTTTACCGCGAATCGGCAGAATTGCCTGGTACATGCGGTTTCTGGCAGTTTTCGCGCTGCCGCCCGCGGAATCACCCTCCACGATAAAGATTTCGCATTTGGAAGCGTCCTTCGATTCGCAGTTGGCAAGTTTGCCGTTGGTATCAAAGGAGAACTTCTGCTTGGTCAGCAGATTGGTCTTTGCTTTCTCCTCCGTTTTACGAATCTTTGCCGCCTTTTCCGCGCAGCCGATGATGCTCTTTAAGGTTTCCAGATTGCGGTCAAAAAAACGTACGATCTCGTCGCCTGTTACCTTACTGACTACCTTGGCCGCGTCCTGATTGTCCAGCTTCGTCTTCGTCTGGCCCTCGAAACGGGGATCGGGATGTTTAATGGAAACGACCGCCGTCATGCCGTTTCTCACATCCGCACCGGTGAAGTTCACGTCCTTTTCCTTTAAGATGTTAAGGCCTCTGGCATAGGTATTGATCACGTTTGTGAACATGGTCTTAAAGCCTGTCAGATGGGTACCGCCTTCGGCGTTGTAGATATTGTTACAAAAACCCAGCACATTCTCGTGAAACTCGTTCACATACTGGAAGGCGCCTTCTACGGTGATCCCTTCCGCTTCGCCTTTAAAGTAGATGACATCGCAGACTGCCTCGCGGCTCTTGTTTATATCCTTGATAAAACCAACGATGCCCTCGGGCTCATGATACTCGATATGCTCGACCTCAGTCCCTCTCTTATCCTCGTAGATGATGGTAAGTTCCGGATTTAAGTAAGCAGTCTCATGGAGGCGGCTCTTGACTTCGTCCTCCTTAAAACGCGTTTTGTCAAAGATGGTATCGTCCGGCAGGAAATTGACAGTGGTGCCCGATTCTCTGGTCTTTCCCACCACGGGAAGAAGGCCGTCCTTTAATTCCAGCGTGGGAATGCCGCGCTCATAGTGATCCTCATAGATCTGCCCGCCGGTCTTTACGGTCACATGCAGATATGTGGACAGCGCATTGACCACCGAAGAGCCCACACCGTGGAGTCCGCCGCTGGTCTTGTAAGCGTCGTTGTCAAATTTGCCGCCCGCATGGAGGGTCGTGAAAACCAGCCTTTCCGCGCTGATTCCTTTTTCGTGCATCCCCACGGGAATACCGCGTCCATTATCCGAGACGGTGGCGGAACCGTCCGCCTCAAGCGTCACCCTGATGGTGCTGCAAAAGCCCGCCAGATGTTCGTCCACCGCGTTGTCCATGATTTCGTAGATCAGGTGATTCAAGCCTTTGGTGGATACACTGCCGATGTACATTCCGGGGCGTACCCGCACAGCTTCCAACCCCTCCAAAACATGAATGCTGGAAGCGTCATATGTGTTTGTTTCCGTTTTTGCCATAATTACCTCTTACTTTTTTAGTCAACAGTGCAAGCTCCCTTCCCTGTTTACCCTAATGTCTGCGCACTGCTAATTATTGCTGCATATTAACATGCGTAGTATACCATACATTTAGTGCGTTTGCAAAGGCAAAATACCATATCCTGTGGGAAATTGTCAGTCAGAATGTCTTCCACGCTGTCAGCATCTGTGCAGACAGGATGGTAAGCCATGTCAATTCTCGACGACCTCATATAAATACTCCCGTCCGCGCTTTCCGATCCGTGTCAACAGCCCGATTTCCCGCAAAACAGGCACCACAGATCCCGCGAGATCCCGATGGATCTTGGCCGCCGCCGCAAACTCCTTTACCGTAAAGCTGTCGCTTAACTCGCAGGGAATCACTTGCATAAAGTCCTCTGCGCGCTCGATCACAGTCTCCTCGACCAGTGCAAGCGGCATCCTGTCATAGCGCGAGGAACCGCGTTTCCTGTTTTTGCTCCAGCCGTTCAAAAGACGGTATTCGTCCATATCGATCAGCGGAAAGATAAGCTTTAGGTTAGGATCCTTCAAAAACGCCTTGATGCGGTATAATTCGGGAAAGGCATGGTAAATGCTGCCCTTTATGGGGGATTTATGGCGCTCGGAGAGTTCCCCGGTCGCCTCGTCCATCCACAGCACCCACTTCGCATGAGGGATCGGATACACTACCGTCACCTGATAAAGGGGCAGAAAGGCCGCAAGCTTGGGCCGCAGGTTCTCAAAATGCCCGTTCTGGATCTCGATGATGTGTCCCTCTTTGTAAATATCCGCGATAAATCCCTCCACAGGCACCTCATGATAATCTTCATTCGGCTCATAGTAGAGCTTCATCACCGCATGGACCGTCTTTTCCTGCAGCGTACCGAACCCGTGAGGATCATGTTGTTTTAATAACACCTTACATTTTGCACGTTCAAATGCGTTCTCATTCATGTCCTTCAGTATACCAGATATAGTGGCGTCGAACAAGTGTTTTCACAAAATATGCGCAAATGTATGAGAAATAATTTACAAAAGAATGATTGTAGGATATACTATAATAGAATATTTACGGAATTTGCCATTATATGAAGACAGGACATAGAACGGGAACCACAGATATGCGTACACTAGGACACCGCCTGAGAAAAGGCATCAGACAACTGAAAGATGTGTTGATCGGCAGGACGCAGATCACAAACAAGCTGAAATTCTACCTGATGATCGGCTCTGTTATGTCTGTCCATGTGCTCCTGCTCTGTGTATTTTATGTCTTTCGTGTGATACCGCTGTTTATCTTTAATATTTGCAGCATTGCCACTTACCTCACCTGCTTTCATCTGATTCACAAAGGCAGGGAGCATTATCTCAAGATTTATTTTATTACCTATCTGGAAGTTATCCTGCATTCATTCGCCGCCTGCCTGGTTCTCGGCTGGCAGTACGGCTTTGCCCAGTATATCATCGCCATCATTCCTGTCGGTTTCTATATCTGCTATATGCTGGACATCAACCGCAGGAAAATAAAGATTGCCATTTCACTGGCTGTCATCTCCATGTTTGCTTTTTTTCTCTGTAAGATACTGTCATTTTACAGAGAGCCCCTTATCATTTTGGACAATGAGATTTTCGAACTTTCTCTTTATATTTTCAATGCCAGCTGCACCTTTGTCTTCCTGATTCTGTTTACGCTGGTGTTTGTATTTGAAATCAGGCTTTCCAGCAATCAGCTGCAGCATCAGAATGCTATTCTGGATAAACTTGCCAGTACGGATCCTTTGACCGGATTATACAACCGCCGCAGTATGGATGTGTTTCTTTCGCAGGCGGTCGAATCCGATGTTAGCTTTGCACTCATCATGTGTGATATCGATGATTTCAAGAAGGTGAATGATACCTACGGACATGATTTTGGTGATGTGGTCTTAAAAGGCGTTGCAAAAATAACTACGGAACAGGTGCGGGAAAAGGGCTATGTCTGCCGCTGGGGCGGCGAGGAGATTCTCATCCTGTTAAACAACGCTTCGGAGGAAAGTTCTTATCGCATCGCAGAGAATATCCGCAGAAACGTAGCGAACAAAGTGTTTGATCTGAATGAGAAATGGATTCACTGCTCGCTTACCTTAGGAATCGCTCTGCATGAAAAACGGGAGGCAGTAGAGGAAACGATCACCAGAGCTGATTATAATCTCTATCGCGGCAAACGGGGCGGAAAAAATGCCGTGGTATTATAATGTTCTCACATTGCGGTCCCCGTGGAGGATCCGCTCTCTGTCTGACGCATTGATTTGTGTCAGCTTCCCGCTTTTATCATAATAAGTCAACAAAGTTGAATTTTTGGCAACCGCTTTTTTGCCGTCATCTGTTAGCAGACTGATCACCCGGTCCAAATCTCCCGTTCGGAGATGTCCCCTGATTTTTTCATCCCGCACGGCCTGGTCTGCCGCGTAGCTTTGTTGCGTCTCCGCCGTCGGCTTTCCGATCTGCAATACTTCTGACTCCGAATCAGTATCGATATCTTCCATTTCTGTGCGTTCAGGCGAAATGCCCTTCATCGCATAATATTCTTCGGTATAACGCTCCGCTTCCTCCGGCGTTACTTCCTCAGAAAGCGGCTCCGGAGGCACATCGTTCCATACCCGATAAAAAAAATCTTTTACTGCGGCGATCAAACTCTGAACAATCGAAAAAAAGGAGGGCCCGTCAGCAGTCTGGCTCTTTGCCGTTTTTTCTTTTTTCGACGTCTCCTGAGTATCTTTGCCAACCGAAAGTTCCAGTTTGACGCCATCCCGCATCTTGCTTTGTGCGCCGGGCTTTTCATGTAGTTTTTTGTCTTCGCCCTTTTCCTCTTTCTTAGCAGTGTACTCCTGCTCTTTCTGTTTATCCAGGCTGAATTTCTCCTGGCTTTCCGCATTCTTGGCAGGTTTTAATTGACTGCTATAGTCAAAGGTGGGGTCACCGCTGTCACCGACCCGATAGATCATAGTTTCCTTCCCTCAGACAACTCAGAGCCAATTCGCAAAATCACTGCTTCGCAGCTTTCCTTTTGTTCATTGATGGCTCTCGCCATATGGATTTATGCTGCATCATCCCATCGAGAGCAAGCTCTCATGGTCTGATTCATCCTAAATCCGCATGGCTCTGAGTTGTGTTAATATAGTTAACTAACCCTTCCGCTGCAATGATCTTCTGCATGAACTCAGGAAAAGCCTGTCCCTGATAGGTCGTCCCTTTGGTCACGTCCGTGATCACGCCAGTATCGAAATTCACCTCTACCTCGTCTCCCGCCTCGATTGCACAGGCCGCCTCCGGACATTCCACGATGGGCAGGCCGATATTGATGGCATTGCGGTAAAAGATTCTCGCAAAGGTCTCTGCGATCACGCAGCTAACGCCTGCCGCTTTGATGGCGATGGGCGCGTGTTCTCTGGATGAACCGCAACCGAAATTTTTGGTAGCGACAATGATATCGCCCTTTTTCACTTTAGAAATAAAATTCTTATCGATGTCCTCCATGCAATGCGTCGCAAGCTCCGCCGGATCGGAGGAATTTAAGTAACGGGCGGGAATGATCACGTCCGTATCTACATTGTCTCCGTACTTAAATACCGTTCCTTTTGCTGCTTTCATAGTTTTTGTTCCTTTCCGTTTCCTTCTTTATGATTCCGCTCCGATTTCTTTTCATCCTTACTGCAGGCTCTTTTGAGTTTCTTCGTCATTTTAACAAGCATTTCCACTGCCATTTGATTGGCGATCAATCCCATAAGCCGCCTCCCTTTAAGATAACTTACAAGGGCAGAAAATCTTTCCTGCTACCGCGCTGGCCGCCGCTACCGCAGGGCTTGCCAGATAAATTTCAGAACTCACGTGGCCCATGCGTCCTACGAAATTACGGTTGGTGGTGGAGACGCAGCGTTCGCCCTCCGCCAGGATCCCCATGTAACCGCCAAGACACGGTCCGCAGGTCGGAGTGCTGACAATAGCGCCCGCCTCGATAAAGGTCTTTAAAAGCCCTTCCTCCATCGCCTGTAAATAAATCTTTTGAGTGGCGGGGATCACGATACAGCGCATCCCTTCAGCCACGTGTCTGCCCTGCAGCACCTTGGCCGCAATGCGCAGGTCATCGAGACGACCGTTCGTGCAGGAACCGATCACTACCTGATCGATCTTGATATCTTCGGTGATCTCATCGATCGTCTTTGTGTTCTCCGGCAGATGCGGGAAAGCGATGGTGGGCCTTAAGGTACTTAAATCAATGGTGTATTCCTCATCGTATACGGCGTCCGCATCCGCTTCATAAACCTTATAAGTTCTGGTACTGTGTTCTTTCATATAAGCAATGGCAAGTTCATCCACCGGGAAGATCCCGTTCTTGCCGCCCGCCTCGATCGCCATATTCGCAATGGTAAAGCGGTCGTCCATCGAAAGATTTTTGATGCTGTCGCCGACAAATTCCATGGATTTATAAAGGGCGCCGTCCACGCCGATCATGCCGATGATGTGCAGAATCACGTCCTTGCCGCTCACCCACTCGGAAGGCTTTCCCGTGAGGTTGAATTTGATTGCCGAAGGCACTTTGAACCATGCCTTTCCCGTAGCCATGCCGGCAGCCATATCCGTACTGCCCACGCCCGTGGAAAAAGCGCCCAGCGCACCGTAGGTACAGGTGTGGGAGTCCGCACCGATGATGACGTCGCCCGCTACGGTCAGTCCCTGCTCCGGCAAAAGAGCGTGCTCGATGCCCATCTGTCCCACTTCAAAGTAATTGGTGATCTCATTCTTTCTGGCAAATTCCCGCACACACTTGCAGTGCTCCGCAGATTTGATATCTTTATTGGGTACAAAGTGATCCGGCACCAGCGCGATCTTGTCCTTATCAAAGACGCCGTTCACCTTCATCTTTTCCATTTCATGGATCGCTACCGGGCTGGTGATATCGTTGCCCAACACCAGATCCAGATCAGCCTCAATCAGTTGTCCCGCCTCCACATGATCCAAACCGGCGTGCGCCGCCAGAATTTTTTGTGTCATTGTCATTCCCATAGTTGTTCCTCCTTATATTGTCAGCAGTTTGCCATTTTTATCTTTCGTCCGCATATGTTCGTGGTACGCCCGAAATCCTTTGGCTTTTTATGTACTGCTCATTGTCTTTTCTCCGCTAGTATAGCATAAAAAAGTGATTCCGTACAGCCGTAAAAATGGAAGTCACAAAAAAGAAGGGACTCTAAAGCCCCTTCCAAATCAACGTCACCTTAAACAAATCGCCGTCGATCTCGATCTGCATCCGTCCTTCCTGTCCCTCTACGAAGCTTCTGGCAATGGCAAGCCCCAATCCGCTTCCTTCACTGGTTCTGGCACTGTCGCCCCGCACAAAGCGCTCTGTCAGACTCTCCACCGGAATATTCAACTCAAAGCCTGAGATATTTTTCAGTTCGACCCTGACTTCCTCCCCTTCGCGCGTTACTGAAATATAAACTCTTGTGTCAGTCATGGCATATTTCAAGATATTTGTGTAGAGGTTATCAAAGATCCGACAGGTTTTCTCGCCATCCAATAACAGAAAAACCTTATCTTCGGGAAATGCAAAGCGGAATATCAGCCCGGCGGCCTTTGCTCCATCCTCATATTCCAGCCAGACCTGACGCATCAGGCTGCAAATGTCTACCTTTTCCCGCTCAAAGGTCACATTGCCGCTGCTCGCCTTGCTCACCTCAAAGAGATCCTCAATCAGCGTTTTCAAGCGCAGGGATTTTCTTTTCAGTACCGCCAGATACTCCTCCCTCTGTTTCTCCGTGACATTTTTTCCCTGTAACAGCTCCGTATAAGTAAGGATGGCGGTAAGCGGAGTCTTTAGGTCGTGGGAGACGTTGGTGATCAGCTCTGTACGCATCCGCTGGCTCTTGACCTCCTCCTCCACCGCCCGCGCAAAACCGTTCTGAATCCTTGTCAATTCTCCTTTCAGCGGTTCAAACTCCCCCCAGTCCCCGCTAAATTCTGTCTGCAGATTTCCTTCGGACACCGATTGCAGCGCTGAGAGCAGAAAACCGTATTTCTTCTGCCACCTTGTCTTTTGCTGCCGTCGTCTGCCTCTCTTTACCACTACACGCAGCCTTCTGCCACCTCGCACGATCAAACTTCTCTTTTTGAAATACCCTCTGATACCAAACACATAGACCTGACTCAGTGGCACCGCCAGTGCAAACCACAACCGAAAGACTGCCGTCAACAAAAGCAAGTTACCGATCCGCACGATAACGCTCGCATCCTGCAAATACACTCCCGGCAGCAGCGAGTGGATCGTATAGGGCAGACTGTAATCCCATCGATTCGACACAGATAGCAGGACAAGTTGTACGGACAGTTCCCCAAAGAGCACAAATGCAACCACAAGCAGAACCGCCGTCACCTCAAAATGCAAGGGTAAAAACTGCTTCTCATGCAGATGCCACCCTCTCAACAGCGGTAAAAGCAGACTTGCTGCAAACAACAAAATCAGCAGAAAACGGAAACATTCCTGGATGCCAATGTTTGCATAATTGCCGATAAAACTGTTTACCGAGTGGAAAAGGCGTGAGGAAGCCTTTAATTCCGCAAACTGCGCTTCCGTCATGGCATAACAGACCGTACAGTTTTGCGGCAGATTCGTCACCCGCAGCCGGGCCCGCCAAACCTCACCATCGGCAAGATAAAAAATGAAATCATCCCAGCCGACATTTCCATAAGTCGAATAGGAAAGCGACTCGTACAGATTCCGCTCCAAATAACGGCTGCGCATCACAACCGAAGCGCCTTCCGCGATCGCATCCCCATCCTCGCCTCGTGCCCACACACGGGAAAGCCGCCCGGTCTCGTCAAATTCCATCTTGATATAATACGGACAGTAGTCTTCCGCCTCCTGCGATACCGCCTCCGTTCCCAAAAGACTTAACTGGCGCTCGGTATTTCCGACTCTCTTTCCGGATACATTGTCAACGATCTCGTAGTCGATCAAAGCGCCGATCCCGTCAGCCATATTGGCATCCCAGGTGTCAACAAGGGAGTCAAGCCGTTCCCCCGCATAGGAAAGCGGCGTTTCCCCGTCAAAGTCATAATATTTCCCCTGATAACCCGCCGCCTTGTTCGTTGCTGCCGCCAAATAAATGTCCTGCGCATTGACCTTCTTTCCCGTTACCGCCTCCTGCAGTCGGTGATAGAGCACGATATTCGCCTGATAGATTTCATGCAGAAATTCGCTTCCTGAGAGAATGTCCGGTTCTTCCTCCTCCGCCCGCTCCTGAAAGCCCGGATAGAGCAATAAAAAGGCGAGCGCCGCCGCCAGACAAAGACCCCATGCGATCAGATTTGTGCCCGACAGCCATCTACGCTTCGTTTTTTTCAGTTCCTGTTCTTCCCTGTTTTTCAATTTTGTAGCCAACGCCCCACACCACCTTTAAGTATTTGGGATCCCGGGGATTCAGTTCGATCTTTTCCCGGATCTTTCTGATATGCACCATGATCGTATCCGTATTGATTGCCTGCTCATTCCAGACCCGCTCGTAGATCTCCTCCGCAGAAAAGACCCTGCCCGGACTCTTGATCAGGAGTAAAAGGATTTTAAACTCCGTAGGTGTCAGTCTCACGGGACTGCCGTCCAGATAGACCTCCACTGTCTCCTCGTGTACTTCCAGACCGCCGACCGTAAACACCTTCGTATCTTCTTCCGTTTTATGTTCGGCGTCCTTCAACTCCAGATAGCGGCTGTAGCGCCGCAGCTGGGAATTGACTCTGGCCAAAAGCTCCATGGTGGTAAAGGGCTTGGTCACATAGTCGTCGGCTCCCATATTGAGCCCCATGATCTTATCCACTTCTTCCGACTTTGCGGAAAGCATGATCACCGGAAATTCATACCCCTGTTCCCGCACCCGCATCATCATGGTGATCCCATCCATCCTCGGCATCATCACGTCCACGATGGCCAGGTGTACGGTCTCCTTTTTGATCACGGCAAGCCCCTCTATCCCATCAGCGGCCTGAAAGACGGTATAGCCCTGATTTTTCAGGTAGATCTCGATGCCCTCTCTGATGTCCCGATCATCCTCCACGATCAGTATTTGATAAGTTTCTTTTTCCATGATAAAAACTCCTCATTCTTATCCACAGTGCAAATCAGACAAGCCTTCAATTCATCTTTGCACTGCTTTATCATAACCCCAACATCTAAACAGAAACCGCAGATAGTTCTTAAAAATTTCTAAATATTGTCTTTCTCCACACAATATCCGAATAAGAAGAAAGGCACCCCTGCCGGATGACCGGCGGAATGCCTCCCATTATCTTATTGTACCTAAAAGTTAGTTATTGATCAGCTTGTCCTCGCCGTTCCAGCTGTAGAGTTTTCTGATCTCCTCGCCCACAACCTCTGCGGGATGCTCGGAAGCCAGCTTCCTCATGGCCTTAAAGTGTACCTGACCGCCTGCGGAAGACATATCGAGCAGGAAGTCTTTCGCGAAGGTACCATCCTGAATATCGGAAAGGATTTTCTTCATTGCCTTCTTGGTATCTTCGGTAATGATCTTCGGACCGGTAATGTAATCGCCGTACTCCGCTGTATTGGAAATGGAGTATCTCATGCCTGCAAAACCGGACTGATAAATCAGATCTACGATCAGCTTCATCTCATGGATACACTCGAAATATGCGTTTCTCGGATCGTAGCCTGCTTCTACCAGCGTCTCGAAACCTGCCTGCATCAACGCGCAGACACCGCCGCAGAGGACTGCCTGCTCACCAAAAAGGTCTGTCTCTGTCTCGGTACGGAAGGTAGTCTCCAAAACGCCTGCTCTCGCGCCGCCGATTGCCAGCGCATAAGCAAGTGCCTTATCCTGTGCCTTACCGGTCGCATCCTGATGCACCGCTACCAGACAGGGAACGCCCTTGCCTGCCTGATACTCGCTTCTTACGGTATGGCCGGGGCCCTTAGGCGCGATCATGGTCACATCCACATCCTTAGGCGGTACGATGCAGCCGAAGTGAATGTTGAAGCCGTGTGCAAACATCAGCATATTGCCTGCCTCTAAGTTGGGCTCGATGTCTTTTTTGTACATTGCCGCCTGCAGCTCGTCGTTGATAAGGATCATGATGATATCAGCCTTCTTTGCAGCCTCAGCCGCAGTATAAACCTCAAATCCCTGTGCCTCAGCCTTTGCCCAGGACTTGGAGCCCTCGTAAAGACCGATGATCACGTGACAGCCTGACTCCTTCGCATTGAGCGCGTGCGCGTGTCCCTGACTGCCGTAGCCGATGACAGCGATGGTCTTGCCGTCCAAAAGAGATAAGTTACAGTCTTCCTGATAGAAAATCTTTGCCATTTTACTTTTCCTCCGTTCGATGATTAAATAAAAATTTGTACAGCCTTTATAATTTCGAGGGATCGCTCCCTTTCATTACCCTGTTTCTATTTACTCGAGATAAGTCACATGCGCGACACCACGGGACAGTCCTGCAATACCCGTGCGAGCCAGCTCTAAGATCTCGTAACCGTCAAGCACTGCAATGAAAGCGTCGATCTTGTCCTGATCGCCGATCAGCTCAATGGTGATGCTGCCGGGGGATACATCCACGGGGTCAGCACGGTAAGCGTTTGCCACCGCAAAGACATCGATACGGTCTCTGGCGGACGTTACCCGAACCTTGACGAGCGCCAGCTCCCTGTAGACGCTCTCCTCAGGCTTTAGCTCCTTGATATCCCGCACGTCCACAAGCTTCGCCACCTGCTTCTCGATCTGCTCTAAGATCTCGTCGTCTCCGGACGTGGCGATGGTGATGCGGGTGTAGCGGGGATCCGCCGTCACGCCTGCGGTGATGCTGTCAATATTGTAACCGCGTCTGGAAAAGAGCCCTGCAATGCGGCTAAGCACACCCGAAGTATTGTCCACCAACAACTGAAATACCTTTTTCTGCATACAAGAACCCTTCCTTCCGCTGTTTTCTATCATCTGCACCATGATGCCTGTCTGATACAAACATCGTCAATCATTGTAGCAATTTTAGAGCAAAAAGTCAACTAAGCGGCACTACTCCTCCATATCCAGACATTTCTGCAGCGCCAGCGTCCCCGTGCGGGCCAGCTCCACGATACTGATGCCCTTCATCATGCTGATGAGGAGCTTTACGCGCTCCGGCACGTCACAGATTTGAATGATCATCATATTCTTTGACATATCCACGATATCCGCGCCCATGATCTGGCAGGTCTCCATGATGTCGCGCCTGTTGTTCTTATTATACTTTACTTTCATCAGCATCAGTTCGCGGCTCACGCTGGCAGGCTCGTCGAAAGTCTTTACTTTGATAACATCGATCTTTTTGTTGAGCTGCTTTTCGATCTGTTCGATGGTGCGCTCATCGCCGCTGCTTACAATCGTCATGCGGGAGACCGTGGTATCTTCTGTCTCACCTACTGCCAGGGAATCAATGTTAAAGCATCTTCTGGAAAACAGGCCTGCCACCTTGCAGAGCACGCCCGAACGGTTTTCCACAAGTACGGAATATATTTTTTTCATTCTAACCTCCATATATCTTCTATCAATGGCGGAGAATGCCTCTTTTGGTATTCTCCCACACGAGATTTAGCGCTGTTATTTCACCAGATCCATGGGATCGATCAGGCATTCCAAAAGCACCGATTCGTCCTTTTCCAGGAAACTGCGGATGGTCTCGTCCGCTCCCGCCATATTCTCAAGGCGCATAAAGCGCAGATCGTAGGCCGACGCCAGCTTTTCCAGATCGGGACTTCCCGACAGATCGACCACCGAATAATTGTCCTTATAAGTGTAATGCTGGTATTCCCGCACCATACCCAAATAATTATTTTTGAGGACGATGATCTTTACCGCCACGCCAAATTGCCGCATGGTAGCGAGTTCCATCATGGACATTTGGAAGGAACCGTCGCCGCAGACTGCGACTACCTGACGTTTCGGAGCCGCCAGTTTTGCGCCCATGGCTGCAGGGATGGAATACCCCATGGTACCCATGCCGCCGCTTGTTAAAAAGCGTCCCTGTTTCACGATGTGATAGCCGCAGGACCAGATCTGGTTTTGTCCCACATCAGCCACATAGACCGCATCCTCCTCCATGGCTTCGGACAGCTTCGTGATAAAAGCTGCCGGATCCACGTAAGAAGCGTTCGGTCTGCGGATGGGCTGCATGGTTTCACGGTAATTGGTAAGCGTCTTGATCCACGCCGCCGTATCGCAGGAAAATTCTTCCGTCTCCAAATCCTCAAAGATATGCCGGGCATCCCCGACCAATGGAATCGCGGGGCCAACATTTTTTCCGATCTCCGCAGGATCCACGTCGATATGCACGAGCACTTTATTCTCCGTGATCACATCCGGCTGGTTCACCGCCCGATCCGCCACTCTCGCACCCACCATCAAGAGAAGGTCTGAGTCGTTCATGGCACGGTTTGCAAAGGGCTTGCCGTTATTGCCGACCATGCCGAAGTATAAAGGATCCTTTGTCGGCATGGCGCCGATGCCCATCATGGTAGACACCACGGGAATCTGATATTTTTCGGAAAAGTGTCTGAGTGCTTTTTCCGCCTGACTTAAGAGCACGCCGCCGCCCGCACAGATCAGGGGCCTTTTTGCGCGGGAAAGCTCCTTTGCCACTTTTTTGATCTGCGCCATATTACCCTTTACGGTAGGCTTGTAGGTGCGCATATTGACTTCTTCCGGATACTTGAATTTGGCAATGGGGGCATTCTGCACGTCGATGGGGACATCGATCAGTACGGGGCCTTTACGCCCTGTGTTGGCCAGATGAAAAGCCTCCTTGAAAATGCGCGGAATCTCTGCCGCATCTTTCACTAAATAGCTGTATTTTACAAAGGATTCCGCCGCTCCCGTGATATCCGCCTCCTGAAAGACGTCGGAACCCAAAAGCTCGCTGTTCACCTGTCCCGTGATGCACACAAGCGGTATACTGTCAGCAAAGGCGGTGGCGATACCTGTGATCAAATTCGTTGCGCCGGGACCCGAAGTCACAGCACATACGCCGACCGTACCGGAAACTCTGGCAAGGCCGCTGGCCGCATGGGCCGCATTCTGCTCCGTACGGATCAAAATGGTCTGAATGTCTGAATCCAAAATGCTGTTGTAGAAGGGACAGATGGCAACGCCCGGATAACCGAACACATACTGCACATCTTCCGCCTCCAAACATTTTACGATTGCGTCTGCACCTATCATATTGTTTCCTTTCTCCATCTCAAATCGTTTCGATTATTGTTACAAATCATCTGATACACCCTAAAAGGATATATCCTGCTATCATTCATTGATCCCCAGCAGGCGTTTTGTCAGTTTCACGGCCTCGGCCGCATCTTCGGAGTAACCATCCGCACCAATTTCATCCGCATAATCCTGCGTGATAACGGCGCCGCCGACAATGATCTTTGCATCGACCTGCTGCGCTTTCGCGTAGTCTATCACATGGCGCATCTGCTGCATGGTGGTCGTCATCAGCGCCGAGAGCGCGATCACCTGCGCGTTATGCTTTTTCGCCTCCGCGATAATGGTTTCCTTCGGCACATCCTTGCCCAGATCGACCACATGGAAACCGTAGTTTTTCAGCATCAGCGCCACGAGATTCTTTCCAATATCATGAATATCGCCCTCTACCGTGGCAATCACCACCGTTGGCATCTTGCGATCGGTATTTGCCTGCAGCAGAAGGGGTTCCATATATTCAATGGCAGCTTTCATGGCCTCCGCGCTGGCAATGAGCTGGGGCAGGAAATACTTGCCCTTGTCAAACAGTTCCCCCACCTCATTGATGGCGGGAAGAAGGACTTCGTCTAACAGCGTTTTGGCCGCATGGCCCTCGTCAAGCGCCTTTTTTGTATCTGCCGTGATGCCCTCTCTATTTCCCTTTAAGACATCCCGGTAGAGTTTATCCCGAAACGACAAGGCTTCCTGTTCTTTTACGGGAGTGTTGATACGAATCCCCGGCTCCTTCGGTGCAGTCTCTCCCGCCGCCTCCCGTTTGGCCCGCACCGCATCCATCAATTCGATATAACGGACATCCGCCTCTTTCTTATTCAGCAGAAGGTCAGAGGCGAAAGCACAGCTCATCAGAAGCTCCTGAGAAGGATTGGCGATGGCCATGGTAAGCCCTTCACGGATGGCCATCGTGAGGAAGGCTGTGTTGACAAAGCTCCTCTCCGGCAGGCCAAAGGAAATATTGGACAGGCCGCAGATGGTAGCCAGTCCCTTTTCCTTGCAGTAGCGGATCGTCTCCAACGTCTCTAAAGCGGCGTTTTTATTAGCGCCCACAGTGGCCACCAGACCGTCCACCACGATATCTTCCTTCGTAAAACCAAGTTCGTATGCCTTTTTCTCTATTGTTTCAATGATCTCTATTTTTTGCGTAAGATCCTTTGGCAGACCCGCGTCCGACAGGGGAAGCAGGATGAACATGGCACCGTACTTTTTCACGATGGGAAGCAGTTTCTCAAGCTTCTCGCTCTCCCCTGAAACTGAATTGACAAGCGCCCTGCCGGGATAGATGCGAAGCGCCGCTTCCAATACCTCCACATGGCTGGAATCAAGGGACAGGGGCAGACCGGTAACTGCACTGACAGTCTCGATCGCCTTTTGCATCATGGCCTTTTCATCAATGCCGCTCATACCCATGTTTACATCAAGAATGGCCGCACCGCAGGCTTCCTGTTCCTCCGCAAAGGAAGATACCAGTTCCATGGAACCTTCTTTTAACGCTGCCTGTAACTTTTTCTTTCCCGTGGGATTGATGCGCTCTCCCACCACCAGGAAGGAATCGTCAAGACCGAAAGCGACGGTTTTTCTCTCACTGGTCAGATACCGCAGCTTCGGCTTTTCATGGCATAAAAGCGGTATGTCTGCCACTGCTTGTTTTGCAGCCCGAATATAATCAGGCGTGGTGCCGCAGCATCCGCCAATGATGGAAGCTCCCGCCGCAATAAGATCTCGCATGCCACGGCCAAAGGTTTCGGCATCCATATCGTAAACCGTGTTTCCGTCTGCATCGAGAGAGGGAAGCCCTGCATTTGGCTTAGCAATGATGGGGATGGAAACATGCTGTGCCATAGCGCGCACATTCTCTACCATCCGATCCGGTCCGGTGGAACAGTTCGTTCCCACCGCCGCCACGCCAAGGCTCTCCAGCACGATAGCCGCCGTGACCGCATCGGTGCCAAAAAGTGTCCTGCCGTCCGACTCAAAAGTCAGCGTCGCCATCACAGCCAGATCACAGACTTCTTTTGCCGCAATCACCGCCGCTCGGGTCTCCTGGAGACTCATCATGGTTTCGATCACCAACAGATCCACCCCTGCATCCGCCAGATATCGAATCTGTTCTTTGTATACTTCAACCAGCTCCTCAAAGGTAAGCCTCCCCATGGGGGCAAGCTGCTCTCCCGTCATGGTCAGGTCTCCTGCCACATAGGCACGATCCCCCACCGCTTCCTTTGAAATCGCCACCAATTCCCGATTCATTTTATCAACAGTATCCGCAAGACCATACTCCGCAAGCTTGATGCGGTTAGATGTAAAGGTCGGCGCATAGACAATATCGCTTCCCGCATCCACAAACTGCCTTTGCAGTTCGATCATGATATCCCGGTGCTCTAAGATCCACTGCTCCGGACATACGCCCGCAGACATTCCCTGTTTTTGCAGATTCGAGCCGGTGGCTCCATCCAGAAAAAGAGGCCTGTCCTTAATGAGCGCTTGAAATTTCTGTCTGTTCATAGTATTCTCCGTAAAAGTTCTTTGTGAAACAAGCTACTCTGTCTGTTCCCCGGAAGGTTCTTCATAAAAGACCGTATCGTCAGTGTCGAAGTCATCCTCAGCACCATCTCCCCCGACATCCTGTTCTTCTGCGTCCTGTTCTTCCTCATCCTGCTTATTCAGATAGCCGCCGCCGAGAAGACCGTTTTCCTCCGTATAGGTGACGCCTTCTCCCTCAGGGATCTCGCCGTGCAGGATGGTAATGATATACTGAATACGGATATTAGTGCGGTTATAGTACTCTATGGCTGCCTGTGCGGTGCCATCGTCAAATGTCTCGCCTTCGCAGGCTTTATGAAAAAGAGCCACAGCCTGTTCCATATTTTCAGCTGCCTCATCTGCCAGGCTCTCCGCCGCTGAAAACTGTTCCGGCACCTCAAGCTCCGCCATCCAGGCAATATCTTCCTCCAGCGCGTCAAGATAGCCAAGAAGTTCCAGCATGGCCGTATCTGACTCACGGTCGATGGCGTTCATTTTTTCATTGTATTCAGCCGCCCGCGAAAAGAAGGTATTCATATCCTCCAGATAGGCATTTAGCGTCTCATCCTCACCACAGGCCGTTAATAAAGAAACCAGCAGCAGACATATGCCTATAATCTTGTGTTTCATCAACCGATCTCCTCCGAATCTTATGACTAAGCCCCTCATTTAACCATAGTAATGAGTTCGAAGCGTTTCGTCAACCCTAAAAAACAATATCCAGAGCCTGTCCATAAAAAATCCCACGAACTGCCTTCTGACAGTCCATGGGGTTTTCTTTTCCTATTTTGCTTTTTACAGCTTGAAGAAAGAAACTTCTTCTTCCAAAATCTGTGCCATCTGCTTGAGTTCTCCGGCAGCCTCTGCCAGCAGATTGATGGTCGCATTCAGTTCTTCCATAGATGCAGTCGTCTCCTCGGTGGAAGCTGCATTCTCCTGTGAAACGGCGGACAGATTCTGGATGACATCCACAACTCTGCCTCTCTCGCTGTCGCACTCGCCTGCCTGCGTGTTGATCAAATTGGATTCCTTTCTGGAATCTTCGATACCGCGGCTCACATCGCCAAATTTTTCCTTGGTCTGTACCAGCTTCTTCTGCTGTTCCAGTATGATCTCGTTTACCTCGTTCATGATCTGGACAGATGCCTCGGAATCTGCCGTCAACTGATGAATGATATCCTCGATGGTCTTTGTAGAAGCCGCAGAATCCTCAGACAGCTTGGAAATCTGCGTTGCCACGACAGCAAAGCCTCTGCCCGCTTCACCCGCTCTGGCCGCCTCGATGCTGGCATTCAGCGCCAGAAGGCTGGTCTCACTGGCAATAGATGCAATCAGATTAACAGCATCCTGAATCCGGGTTACGGACTCATTTGTGGTATGTACGGAAACCTCGATCTTTTTGATTGCTTCCGTTGTCTTATCATTGGATTCGCTCAGCTCATTAATGATACGGGAAGATTCCGTATCTGCAATATGCATCTGACCGGAAAGGCCATCAAGTTCTTTAACGCTTTCAACGATCTTTTCAATGATAGCGCCCATGTTTGCGACCTGTCCCGTAGCGGCCTCAATATCTTCCGCCATGGAAACGGCACCCTTGGAGATATCTTCCACTGCCGTGCTGATCTCATCTGCCGTAGACGAAGTCTGAGACGCCATCCCCTCCAGAGTATCACCCTGCTGCATCAGCGTATCGGTATTCTTTTTAATGCTGCCGATAATACTCTTTAACTCATCCAGCAGTCGCTGCACGGCGTGTCCCATCACACCGATCTCATCGGTCCTCTTTAAGATCCGCTCGTTTACTTCAAGATTCAGGTCACCTTCTGCCAAAGAGGACAGTAAATTCTCTGTCTGAACGATCACTCTTGCAAGCGCACTGGCAATCTTGATGCAGACGATCAATGCCACGATCAGAATGAACACCGCAATGCCGAGAATCATCAGAGAACTCTGATTGATCTTAGCAGTTGCTTCGGTAGCCGGCTGCCCTGCAAAGACCATACCGACAACCTTTCCGGAACTGTCCTTCGCCGGCATATAAAACGCATAATAGATCTCGCCGTTGATAACGACGCTGTCCGTCTCATAGGTCTTTCCCTCGTTTAAGACGGTTTTGATCACCTCATCGGATGCCTTTGTGCCAAGGATCCTCTCTCCCGTGGACTTGTCCCGCAGGGAAGTAGCCCGTCTGGTATCGCCGTAGAATATGGTTACGTCAGCAGCACTTCCATTCACAAAGCTGTCAATGACGTCCACATTTTCCGAGATACAATAATCTCCCTTATAGAGCGTATCCCCCTCCATACGGTAGGCCCCGCTATCCAGTGCATCATATGCGGCAAACACACTCTGGCACAGATTTTCAAGACCTTCCATCGTTGCGTCATGCGTCATCTTTCTCATGGTACTAATCGAGTACACGGCCACAGCCACGACCATAATCACCATGGGAATTGCGCACAACAACACAAGCTGTGTTTTAACGCTAATCTTTTTCTGCTTTTCCATAGTTTCCTTCTCCTATCCGTTTTACCCCCATTAAAAAAGGACGAGTCTGCATTGATTGTAGCATAAAATGCCAAAATAGAAAAGGTAAAAAGCAAAAAAATATTAAAATTTGCTAATTTTTTTGCTTTTCTTGGGTAACAAACAACGATTTTCGGCTATGATCTCACTTGACTATTCCCTGTGATCTGATATTTGTAAGAAGTCAGTTCTTTAAGTCCCATCGGGCCTCTGGCATGGAGTTTCTGCGTGCTGATGCCGATTTCCGCGCCGAATCCAAATTCAAATCCGTCGGTAAAGCGGGTGGAAGCATTCACATAGACACAGGCCGCATCCACCTCTTTCAAAAATTGCTCTGCATGCGCTTTGTCTTCTGTCAAAATGGCATCAGAATGCCCGGTATTATATTTGTTGATATGGGCGATTGCTTCCTCCAAAGAAGCAACGGTCTTGGCGGAAATGATCAGATCCAGATATTCCCGACCATAATCTTCCTCAGTGGCGGGAACCGCTTCCGCTATCGCTTCCCTTACCGTCTTATCACCCCGGATTTCCACCTGCTTTTCTAAAAGTGCTTTACCCAGTATCGGAAGAAACCGCTCTGCGATTTTTTCATGGATCAGCAAGGATTCGCAGGCATTGCAGACACCGATGCGCTGCGTCTTGGCATTGATGATAATGGGGACCGCCTTGTCAAGATCCGCCGTTTCATCCACGAAGATATGACAGTTGCCCGTTCCGGTCTCGATCACGGGTACGGTGCTGTTCTCCACCACGGAACGGATCAGGCCCGCGCCGCCTCTGGGAATCAGTACATCCACGTACTCTTTGAGCTTCATAAACGCGGTGGTCACCGCTCTGTCATTGTTTTCGATCAACTGTATGGCGTTTTTATCAATGCCTTTCTGTTCCAGTGCCTCACCGATCACTGTCGTGACGGCCTGATTGGAATAAAAAGCGTCTTTTCCGCCCTTTAAGATCACAGCGTTTCCCGTCTTAAAGCAGAGTCCGAACGCATCCGCCGTCACATTGGGTCTGGCTTCATAGATGATGCCGATCACACCCATGGGGACACGCACTTTCTCGATGTGGAGGCCGTTCGGTCTGTCAAAGGCCTCCATGACCTCCCCCACGGGATCGGGAAGATCCGCGATCTGCCGAAGGCCTTCCGCCATGGCTTCTATTCTTTGTGACGTCAGTTTGAGGCGGTCTAGGAGCCCTTCCGCCATCCCGTTTTCCACTGCGTTTTGGTAATCTTTGTCATTCGCCGCAAGGAGTCGGTCAGTGGCTTTGACGAGCGCTTCCGCTGCACAGGTAAGCGCCTGATTTTTCTGCGCTGTGGTAAGTCCCTGCAAAACCGTCTTGGCGGCCTGCGCCCTCGTGCCCAGGGATGCTAAATATTCATTGATTTCTGTTACGCCTGCAGTTTCCATGTGTCTTGTCCTTTCTGAATTTGAATTCCTGTGCACTTGTTTGCAACACCTCAAAAAAACAGGGTCACGAGCATCATCATTCCGATTACGACAGCCGCCGATCCCCAAAAATAACTTTTCCTGTTTCCGCATTTTCCGTCGGCGATCCAAAGTACGCCTCGTACGATCAGAAACAATCCTGCAAAAATCGGGATCAATTTACTGAAAGATTCTGACATTGCACTTCCCCTTTCCGCCTTATATGACGATTCTCATGTTAGCATTCCTTTCCTTTGAAAACAATCACTTTGTCTCAAACGGTTGATTCAATGCCATAAAAGGCGGTTTTGCCATTTGTTACCGACTTATGATCTCTGTCTGTGTGATGATTTGTTCAGGACGGATATCGTGTGTCTCCCATGGAATTTCTTCAAAAATCTGACAGTTGAATGACAATGCCGCTGTCACATATCTCATCTGTGAGCACGCTGTATCCCCTAGATATCTGTCGTAAAACCCGCCGCCGTAACCGATCCTGTGGCACGATCTGTCAAATGCCGCGCCGGGCAGACAAACCAGAATGCGTTGACTTATCTGGTCATTTCTCCGCGGTTCAAATAACTGACCGCCTATAGGCTCCGGAATTCCCTGATAGCCCACCGCCAGGTCATTCTTTGAAAAAATGCGGTAAAATGCCATCTCTTTTCCTGAAACCTTCGGCGCAAATACCGCCTTCCCGTCTGCAAAAGCCCGTTCCAGCAAAGGAAAGGTGTCCACTTCACTGCGGAAACTGATATAGGTGAGAATCGCGTCCGCTTCCTGATAACAGGGCAGACCGATCAGATTCCTGATGATCCTGTCACTGTAACGTTTACGCTGTTCGGGTGTCAGACTGTCCCGCGCGGCAAGTGCTTCTGTGCGGAAGCGTTTCTTTTCATGATCCATGGCGCTTCTTCTCACCCAGATTCGTGATGCTGCCGTCCTTCTCCACAATGGAGATATTGTCAAGCTGCCCCTTAAGATTCGCGCGCACATTGGCAACATAAGCCTGTCGCAGCGCCGCCTGTTCTTCCTTTTCTTCGGGGGAAAGACCTTCATTCTGGGATTTATGGTATAATTCGTTGATCCGGGCCGTCATTTCTGCTACGTTCATTGCTCAATTCTCCTGGTATCCTAATGCGCGTGCATTTGCTGCACATAGAGCGGCAGATCAAACTGCTCGTCTTTTCGCGCCAAAAACAGCGTACCGATATTCTGTCCGCTTAAAATCCGATGAATTACCTTGATATCCTTACTGTTGGCAATCACCATATCTACCCCCGTGCTGCCGGCAATCTTAGCTGCCTGCAGTTTCGTGGTCATGCCGCCCGTGCCGACACTGCTTCCCGTGGACGCCTTGCCCATATTCATCAACTCGTCCGTTAATTCCTCCACCACTTCGATATACTTGACGTTTGGGTTGGTGCGGGGATCGTCGGTGTATAGCCCGTCGATATCCGACAGCAAAAGAAGCGCGTCCGCTTCCACCAGTGCGGCAACGATTGCCGAAAGGGTATCGTTATCGCCGATTTCAATCTCATAGGTCGCTATGGTATCGTTCTCGTTCACGATCGGAATTACACCCAGCTTAAACAGCTCCGCAAAGGTGTTGCGGGCATTGTAGCGGTTCAGGTTGTCAACAATGGTGTTTTTCGTCATCAGGATCTGCGCTGCCACCTGATTGTACTCGGCAAAGATCTTCTGGTAGACCATCATCAGCCTGGCCTGGCCTACCGCAGCGCACGCCTGCTTGACGGCAATGGGATTGTCTTCCTCACGGTTGGGCAGGATGGCCTTCTCTCCCACGGCGATCGCGCCTGAGGTCACAAGCACCACGTCCTTTCCCATATTTCTTAAGTTGCAGAGCTCACGCACAAGCACGTCCAGCTTTGTGTAATCTAAATCTCCCGTCTCTTTGTGCTGTAGGGAGGAGGAACCGATCTTTACCACGATTCTTTTTTTATTTTCAAGCAGGGCTTTTCTGTCAATCATTCTATACTGTCCTCACGTTTTATTTTCGCAGTGTCTGCACACTGCCGCAGTGCAAGCTTGAAAAACCTTCGGTTTTCCTCGCTGTCGGGCTTTCGCCCTATGCATCCTTCGACATAAATGCCTTAGCAAGCAAGCTCTCCACGCATTTATGTCTCGTCTTTGTACTGCCGCAGTGCAAGCTTGAAAAACCTTCGGTTTTCCTCGCTGTCGGGCTTTCGCCCTATGCATCCTTCGACATAAATGCCTTAGCGAGCAAGCTCTCCACGCATTTATGTCTCGTCTGCGCACTGCTCATTGCTTTCCACATCATACCACAGGATGATACAACGACGCAACCTTCTCCGCAATCAGGATACCGTCCATGGCTGCCGAGGTGATGCCGCCTGCGTAGCCCGCGCCTTCCCCGCAGGGATAGAGCCCGCGGATGGCAGATTGCCCCGTTTCGTCCCGCAAAATGCGTACCGGGGAGGAAGTTCGGCTCTCCACGCCGGAGAGAAAAGCATCCGCGTCGTCAAAGCCTGATGCAGACTGACCAATTGAGTCAATTCCTTCCATAAGCGCCTGATTCAGCGTATCGGGAAGAATTTCGTGTACCGGAGCAAACTGCCATGCACCTTTGATCGCGGGTGCAAAATCAGGGTAACGCTCCCGCAGGGAACCTTCCGCTCCGCCAGTCACCTGCACTTCCGCTGCCGCCCCTTTCTGCATCCCGGCGCAGACTGCCTCTCCCGCCCCGGGAATTGTCTGCGCAGTCGCAGACTGCCCGGCACAGACCGCCACGCGAAAATCTCCGTAGCGCTCCACAGGCACCGCTCCTTTGCCAATTTCATATGCCTTTTCTTCTAACTGCCTCTGAAAGGCAATGCCCGCAAGGGGACCTGTTCCGCCGTATCTCTCAAAATCCGCCGGGGAAACAGTGACTATGATCGCGCTGTTGCTGTTTTTGCCGTCCCGCCCACTGTAGCTCATGCCATTTACGGCTGTCCGTCCCGCTTCCGAGGAAGCATTCACCACATAGCCGCCCGGACACATACAAAAAGAATAGACGCCCCTGCCGGAAGCCGTCTTCGCCGTTACTTTATAGGGCGCAGCCGGCAGAAAAGCCGCATTTTTTCCATACTGCAGCCGATCGACCATCTCTCTTGGGTGTTCCATGCGCAGCCCTACCGCAAATGCTTTGGCTTCCATGGGAACCTGCTGGGAAAACAGCGTTTGAAAGGTATCTCTTGCGCTGTGTCCGATGGCAAGGATCACCGCCCCGCCGTAAAGAGGCTGGCCGTTTGCCACCACGCCCACAGCGCGCCCGGTTTCCAGCAAAAGCGACTCAGCCTGCGTCTCAAAACGGATATCCCCACCCCAGGCAAGAATCTGCCTGCGCAGATGTTCCACCACTTTCACTAAAATATCCGTGCCGATGTGGGGTTTTGCGTCATAGAGGATATCTTTGGGCGCTCCTGCCTCCACAAAGATGCGTAAAACCTCCCGTTGTCTGCCGCAGGGGTCTTTGACTGTAGTGGTCAACTTACCGTCGGAAAAGGTTCCTGCACCGCCCTCGCCGAACTGCACGTTAGAAGCAGGATCGAGAATTCCATCCTGCCAGAAACGTTCCACATCCGCCAGCCGTTTATGTACCTCTTTTCCACGTTCCAACAGAATAGGGCAATAGCCTGCCTTTGCCAGCATATAGCCACAGAACAACCCTGCCGGCCCCGTTCCGACAATGATGGGCGGCGCCGTAAGCGGATTCTCACCAGGCCGCACAAACTGATAGGTCTTTTTTTCGACTGCCTGAATCTTTCCATCTCTGCCCTTCAACCGTTTCAACAGCTGTGCCTCGTTTTTTGCCGACACATCCACGGTATACACATAATAGAGGTCGGGCTTTTTCCTGGCATCGATGGAACGCCTGACGATAGATAACGACAAAATAGCAACAGGATCGATCCGCAACAACTTAGCAGCCCGTTCTGTAAGCTGCTTTTCCACTGCTGCATCTGTCTCTTTTCCCGTGACGGGTATTTTGATCTGACCGATGCGAATCATCTAACCGCCTGCCCCTTTCCTTTCACTGCGCATACCATCTCCCGCTCCCGCAAGTTTTCGGCACCGTCTACCATGTATCAAGCGCCGCCGCCTCTCCAGCCGCCGCGCCGCTTGCGAAAGCCCACTGCAGATTATAGCCGCCGCAGATTCCGTCCACATCAAGAATCTCTCCCGCAAAATAAAGCCCCGGCAGCTTTTTACTCATAAGGCGCTGCGTCACCTCACTACAATCCACACCGCCGGCACACACTTGCGCCCTGTCAAAGCCGTTCGTATCCATGATCTCCGTCTCCAGCCCACCGTAAAGCCGTATCAGACGCGCAAAAGCAGCGGCATTCACCATTCCTGCCCGCTCACTCTCACGGATGCCTGCCAGTTTCAACAGCAGAATGTTGATCTTCTTGTTGACTATTCCGGTCAAGAATGCTGTCATCTCATCCTCTGCCTGTACAGCCAGCCTTTTTTCAAAAAAGGCTTTGCACGCTTCCTCATCAAGGTCAGGCAAAAAAGACACGCGGGCCGTCACATGCTTTTTCTCCCGCAGGGCTTTGGCGGCATGGCGGCTTAGCTGAAAAACAGGAATCCCGGAAAGTCCATAGTCGGTAAGCTGCAGCTCGCCCCGCTCGGAAGCGACGGCCTGTCCTTCCACAAAAAGCGTTACTTCCGCGTCACAGCGCACTCCCGCCACCTGTTTATAAAATTTTTCCCGACAACGCAGCGCGCACAGGGCCGGCACGGGCGGGATGATTCGATGTCTGAGCTTTTCCGCCAGCGCAAAGCCGTTTCCGTCAGAACCCGTCTCCGGCGCGGCGCAGCCGCCGCAGGCAAGAATGACCGCATCGTAGGATGCCTGTTTGGGCAGAAGGATCCATTTCCCGTTCTGTGAACAAATCTTTGTGATGCGCTCACCCGTATGTACCTTGATTTCTTTTCGGGTAAGCTCATAGCGTAAAAGATCGAGGACTGTAGAAGCCTGATCGCTCGCGGGATATAGATAACCATCCCTGGATTTGATACGCATGCCAAGCTCCTCAAAAAAGGCTGCCGTCCAGTCGGCTCCAAAGCGTTCCAGAATATGCTCCACCAGCTCCCTGCCGCTTCCGTAATAATACTGTGCCCCCATCCTTTCATTGGAAAAATTGCATCTGCCGTTTCCCGTAGAGAGGATTTTCTTTCCTACTCTGTCGTTTCCCTCGTAGAGCGTCACAAAGGCCCCCGCCTCAGCAGCTTTGATAGCCGCCGTTATACCCGCCGGACCGCCGCCGACCACCGCGATCTCTCTCCCCATCATTTCCCTTTCTGTCAAAACCTTTCGTTTCGCATGATTCTTTATTTAACTGCTTATCCTAACTGGAATACGACTCCAAAAACAGGTACAGCTCCTCCTCGCTGGCAACAGGCTTGCCCATCATGATCTCCTGCTGCAGGGAATCAGGCAGCCGCTCGAGTAAAATATCCGTGTTCATGTAGAGGGTCTGGCCATCCTCCTCGCAGACGATGATGAAGTGATCCGACACTTTCAAAAAGAATTGCTTGGGCGTCTCCTCCCGATAATACTTACAGACCGCCACCCTGTCTTTGGAAAAAGCCGTCAGTTCCGCAGTCTCAAAGCCCTGCTCCAGCTCCGTCAGCGGCGGATTTTCGCAATAAAAAGAAAGCTCCTCCAGCAGTTCTTCGCGGTTCAAACCGATATATTTGACTGGTATCGTCTCCTGCGTCTGTGTCGCCGTTCCCTTTGTCAGGTTCACATTCTCCACCAGATAGAGCGTATCCGCCGTCACAACCGGCTCCGGCGTTGCCGCCGCCTCGATCACCTGACCGGGGATTTCTTCCGGCTCTGTTTGGCCTGTCAAGCGCACCTGCTGCGGTTCCTCCGGGCTTTCTTCGCGCAGGCTGTAAGCGTCGGCTGCCGGCGTCCTTTCCTGCTCATTATGATAGCGGTTCGGATAAAAAAAATCCTCCGCTTTTAACGCGCCATAGCCTCCAAGCCCCAACATAAAGGCAGACAGCGCCATAAAAAAACTGATACGTTTTACAAGCTTCATTCCGTTTTAAACCTCTCTTGTCGGATTTCCCTGTAATCAGTATCAGCCGATTCCGAATTTTTATGCAGCTATCCCTATAAAATCCCTATGTTTCTGCCAAGTAAGATAAAAAGAAAACCAAGGGGAATTTCGTGCAGTTCTGTCTCCCCGATCACCCGCAAAAGCATTAGCAAAAAGATATAGAAAAGCAGTCCCACAAACAGCGCGATCAAAAGTGTGACCACATTTCCCACCAGATCCACGACCGCTATAGCGATCAGATACACCGCCACACCGGAAACCGCAGCCGCAGCAAAGGGGAACAAAACCCCGGAAAACCAGTCTATTCGGTATTTGATGTGTCGATTCATGAGCAGGAAGCCGCAGACCATATAGATCCCATAAAAGAGGATCAGGGCGCAGAGCAGCCCATCCACTCCCATGTGCATCTGCCGCATAAAAACCCAGACAAAGAGCAGATGGATCAAAAGAGACGCCGCCACCATCAAAAAAAGCTCCCGCACAAACCTAAGCTGATATAAAAGCTGCCCAAACAGAAAACTAAATGCAAACAAAATAATCAGCGCTACGCCCTTTTGCAGCCAGCCTGCAAGAACCGTGATCTGGGCTGTTGCCCTGCCGTAGCAGCAGCCCGCAAGCGGCTTTGCCAGCGCCGCCAGAAAGACAGCGATCGGAAACGCCGCAATGGAAGTGTTTCGCACTGCCCTGCCGATCTGTTCCCGCATACTGCGGTATTCCTCGTGTTCATAAGCTCTGCCGATCTTACCAATATGGCCGTGCACAAACAGGCAGGCAAACGCCGCTCCCATTCCCAGAAGGGCGGCAAACTTACCGTAATAACAGCCCCACTGCGCGGTTCGCACCTCTCCCTGTCCGCTCACATTCAGGCTGTAATTGAAAAAACGCTGGTCGATCAGCATGAACAGATTCGAGAGCACTGCAACCAAAGCAAGCGGGAGCAGATTTACAAGCAACAGGCGCTGTAGCTCAAAGCGGGTCTCGGCCCGTCTGCTGTTGTCCTGTCCGTGCCGTCCGTTCAGCGCGCCGGCATATATGATATAACACAATAGCAGATGCAATATGGCAATGACCTGTGAAATCATCACGCCCAGCATAGCGCCGAGGGCACCGTAGGCATAGGCGTGCGCCTCCAGATGCTTTAAAGCAGCCACCTTTTCCCCGTAAGCGTAAAAAACCCGGCCGACAAACACCGCGCCAATGATCATGGCTATTTTTTCAAAATATTGAGAATGCGCGACAATAACAGTCATCCCATACCCATTGAAATATCCCCTGAAAATCCCCACAATCGCCGCCAGAAAAATCGAGGGTGCCGCCGCCAGGATCGCCATACGGCTAAGCTGCTCTAAAACCAGGATATCTGCGATCCAGAAGGAAAGAAACAGCAAAAAGAGCGCCAATATACCGCCCAGCGTCAGATTCATGAGAAAAGCGGTGCGAAACGCCTTGCGCGCGTTACGGAAACGCTCCCTTTTTACACGGTAACGAATGATGCCCGATATCGCGCGTGACATGGCAAAAGAAATGACCAATGTAGTCAATATGAAAACTTCAAATGCAGGTGCAAACAGCCCTACTCCCGCATCCCCGATGACCCGTGAAAGCGGAATCCGCAGAAAGAAAAGCAGGATGTAGGACACAAGCTCTGCCGAGAAGACCATTCTGTTTTTCAGATTTCCAGCCATCCATTGTACACTCATTTTTGACCCATTCCATTATCTAAGGTAACTTATCTTTTCGCTGCTGTTACGAACTTTTTCGCAGAGTCAGTTTCTGGTAATGCCAAGACGCTGTAGCACTGCTTCCTGCTTTTCCTCCATTAACTGTGCCTCCTCTATCTCCATGTGATCATATCCGCACAGATGATAGAGGCTGTGTGCAAGGAGAAAGGCAAATTCCCGCTTTGTGCTGTGGCCATATTCTTCCGCCTGTACTTCCACCCGCTCAAGATTGAGGATGATATCCCCCAGAAGCAGTTCGCCGCTGTCCGGATCGAAGCAGTCCGCCTCGCACACCTCCGCGCCGGAGAAATCGCCCGGTTTCTCAAAATCCAGATTGGGAAAGGACAATACATCCGTCTCCGCATCCGTCTGCCTGAAATTTTTATTATATTCCCAGATTCCCGCGCCGTCTGTTAAAAGGAGATTGACCGACGCCTCATAGGGGCAGGCTTCCGCCGTAAGAACGCTCTCCATGACGTTAGCGAGTATCTCCTCCGCCGAAAAGGGCAGTTCTTTTTCCGTCTCATTCTCAACGTAAAAAGTCATAGTAAAGCTTCTCCTGAATGAAGATCTTTTTCATCTGATGAATCTGTGCCAAAGAAATCTCATTGCCCCAAAGTTCTTCCGTTTCAAATTTTTTCTGAAACACCGTGTCGATCAGTTTGGCGTAGTCAAGCTCCGCTTTGGGGTCTTTGGCAAACAGGTACAAAATCGAGGATACGATGCAGTCCGCAAACAGCACGACAACCGTCTCCCTGGATACCATCTTTGCATCCGGATCCACATATTCCCGCAATATCTGCTTTGTTTTCGGCGGAAAGTGATACTTATCGCAGATTTCTGAGACATTCTCCCAGGTATTTTCCCCTTTCAGTTTCCCGATCCTGTGATAATAGCCGCAGGCCTTCACCGCCGCATCGTCGATGCCTAGGTTCCTTGCGATCTTATCTCCCAGATAAGCGGTATGGATCGCGTGATAATACTCGTCCTTTGAGAGCTCTTTGAGCTGAACCAACAGCGGACATTCCGGATCGTTGATCTCCATATAGCGGTCACGGTATCGATGGATCACCGTAGAGCTCACCAATTTAAGACAGATAAGAAGCAGAATGCAGCAGACCATCAGATTGATTGCCAGGATCATAAACTGGCCGATCGAAAGCTTGTCTCTGGAAAAGAGGATCACGTTCGCAGTCAGACATAATGTGAGAACCAGCAGGGAAATCGCCATGGGGATCCCCACATTAAAATCCTCGTCTAAGGTGGAAAATAACAGAACACCTGCCATCCCGCTGATAAAGTAAAGCCAGAAAATGGCGTAATCACAGCCTGCAAAATTAACGGAGAGAAGCAGGCCCAAACTTCCTGCCGCAAGTCCCGTCATCGCGTTGCTGAACATCCCCAGCATGACAAAGAATACCAGAAAGGGCCATCCCGCAACTGGCAGATAAGGCAGAAAGACCGATGCTATCAGGCTAACCAAATAAGTCAATGCAAATCTGCCGTAGCGGCCTTCATTTCGATAGTTGAAAAATCCGCAGGTCTCGCCAAAGGCAAAGGAAAAAATCACGATCCCCGTCCCCGCCAAAACCATAACGATATTACGGATCATCATTTCTGTCCGGCATTGATACAGCATACTCCCCAGCCAGGCAATCAAACCTGCAGCCGGAAACATCAGCATAAAGACAATGATCCTTCGAATAACATTGATATTTTTTTGCATATTGTTATCTTTTTCCACGTTCCTGATTCCTGTTTCCTGTTTTTTGTCCGCTGCGTCGTTTTTCTCTCGCCTCGTAATCATCATATGCTTTCACGATCTTCTGCACCAGCGGGTGACGTACCACATCGCTACTGTTTAATGTGCAAAACGCAATGTCGTCTATTTTCGACAACACCCTGGATGCCACATCAAGCCCCGATTTCATGTCCGGTGCCAGATCCTTTTGGGAAGCGTCCCCCGTGACCACCACTTTAGAGCCAAACCCGATTCTGGTGAGAAACATCTTCATCTGGGCAGGCGTTGTATTCTGCGCTTCATCCAAAATAATATAAGCATTGTCAAGCGTCCTGCCTCGCATATAGGCCAAGGGCGCCACTTCGATCAGTCCTTTTTCCGTATTTCTGGCAAAACTCTCCGCCCCCATGATTTGATAGAGCGCATCATAGAGCGGCCTCAGATAAGGATCCACCTTACTTTGCAGGTCTCCGGGGAGAAAGCCCAGCTTCTCTCCTGCCTCGATCGCCGGTCTTGTAAGAATGATACGGCTCACCTCGTTATTTTTAAAAGCAGTCACTGCCATCGCCATCGCCAGATAAGTCTTACCCGTTCCAGCCGGACCGACTCCGAACACGATCATGTAATCCCGCATGGCATCCACATACTGTTTTTGACCAAGGGTCTTGGGTTTGATGGGCTTGCCGTTCACTGTATGACAGATGCAGTCACTATCCATAGCCAGGAGCATGTCCTCTTTATGCTCTCGCCCAAGCTCTATCGCATATTCCACACTCTGATCCTCCAAAACCGTACCTCTCTTTGACAGTGCCAAGAGTTCCCGCACGATGCGCGCCGCATGATCCGCCGCCTTGCGCTCTCCAGAGATACGGACCGCACCATCCCGATCGACGATCGTCACAAGGAGCTGCTCCTCAATTTTTTTGATATGGGAATCAAATTCTCCGAACAGATTCCGCATATGCTCTACCGGCACATCTATGCTGACAGTAAATGCCTCCATGCCACGCCTTTCCAAATAACTACATTTATTCTTGTGCATGCTCAGCCGTTTCCTCCTGCGGTATCTGTGTTGTGCGGGAGGGACGTTGTTTTACAGCCGCTTCTTCAAGCTGCAGACTGGCAGTTAAAACCCATTTTTCATCATTCTTTTTTATTGTAACATTTTTTTTGGCAATTTGAACCCCCTTTTCTTCTAAAGTTGTGATAATTTTGCTCCATCGCTCCTGAAGCAGCGCTTTCATCTCGTCATCCGTATGTTTTTTGATGGCGATCTCATACTCCTGTACCGTCCTTTTTCCATAATAGAACGGCAGATACAAATGGTCTAAAAGCTGAACCTGCTTTTTTTCCTCACTGATATCATAGTAATCGTAAGGGATTCCCAAAAAGCGCAGGGAAATCGTTCTCTCACCAACACCAAACACCGGGATCCCCATCGTCTCCCCGGTATAAAGTTTTTCCTCGTAAGTGACCGCTTCCTCTATGGTGATATTCTTGCCATATTGCAGGGTAATATCAGCATCTGCTTCCACAAACTGATATTTGCGGACGGTGGTATCCTCATTGTAGACAGGAACGGCGCCGCTCACCAGCACATCCCCGGCCTTCACGCTCTGTCCCTTTGCCACCAGAGGCACACCTTTCCTGGTAATGATGTAGGTTACGACCCCGTCCCGTGTTGCCGTCAGATCCATCCCCTGCTCTTTTTCTTTTGACGCCTCGTTCTCATAGACGGGCATATCATTCTCTTTGATGTGAATGATCAGTGTGGTGCCCTTAAGCCGGGCAGACGTCCAGGTGATAAGATCATAATCCTCCCGCAATGCCTGCTCTAACGGTTCGATCTCCAACTCACTCTTTTTCATCGCCGTATGGATGCCCCGCTCCTCCAGATAATCAAGAAGCACATCCTCAGTCAGTGCGTAGTTCCCCTCGATCCTGATATCCCAAATAAAGCGGGAAGTGAGAGACCAAAATAGGATGCAGCAAAGAAGCCCTGCCACAAAAATCTTTCTGGCTAACATTTTTGACATAAAAAAAGGCAGCCCGTACCGATGCAGGATGGCTACCCGCGTACCCGTCTTTTTTAAGAGCGGCTTTAAGGCAAAAAACCCCTCTATGCTGATACGCATCGTGTGGTAGTCTCCGTGGTCCTCGATGTCCCACACCAAAATATCATGGTTTCCGCAGAGATTTAAGAGACGCTCCACAGAATAGCCCCACACTTTTATGACCACATATCCTCTGATATACTGGATCCAATGAAGCATATGATCTCCTCTGCACGCTCTAAAGATAGCGGAGCGCATCGATCTTTCCGCTGATTTTCATATCCTCATTGGTGTAGTAGTCGATGGAGAGATTTTTCCCTTCAAAACAGATCCTTGCATTTTTCCCTTGCAGGACGATGGACTCGGTGGTATATTCCAGGATTCCCTTATAATTTTCCACAAAGGCTTCCCGATTTCCCGTGACGGTGACTATGGCTGCCCCCAGCATACTGTCCTTGGGGAGCTTTAAGGATTCCACGATCAGTTCTCTGGACCGCATAAAGGGGCGTTTTGCATCTCTTCTCATAGTACACGATATGCGGTCGGGGCACTATTTATGCCAGAGGCTGATTATTGTCAATATATTGTTTTAGGAAATTCAGTATTTCAATCGTGCAGTCAACCACCCGATTATGCTTATAATTTCTATTGCAGGAAAAATAGCCAAAATACCCCCAAGGATCTTTGGTCTGGGTCCCCCAGTCCCACAAGCCGTCCTCCCGCGCGTTTTCCATAAGCCACTCCGCTGCGTTATGCAGATACAGCGCGGAACCTCTGAACTGATTGATATAATTGAAGGTCTTAAACCATCTTCTGGTCTGGGGATCTGTGAAACGTTCCGGCAGTCTCTCCGGCGTTTTATCCCAAAAATGTCCGTTTTCGGCGGCATGACGCCCCAAATGTCGCAGCATGGCGCCTTCGAGAAAATCGGACAGTTCCTCTCGCCGCTTCAACAGCAGTTCGCTCTGCATGGGCACCAGCCTGCTTTCTTTGGTCAGGAACACTTCATGCTGCGCCGCCTGATCCTTCTCATGGGAGTATTCCCCGTCTTCATAGGCCCTTCCCGCTATAAACAGCCATTGCTGCCACGTCTCATCACATAACGGGGAATGCGGCGCAATGGCTTCCAGCAGATTACAGACACTTGCCATATGCCAGGGAATCGCCCGCTCGTTTTTCTCCCGCACCTCTTTATGACTGGGATCCAAAAGCAGCTCTTTCAGATATTCCTCCGCCATAAACAAAATATCCCGATCCTCCACTGTCAACCCGATATAGAGACAGCGTTCGATCCCCACAGCAGAAGTCGGAATCACTGTTTTCACGGAATAATCCTTTGACTGGAAATTCCCCCAGCCGCCGCGCTCATCCTGCGTCTGATACAGTTCTTCCACGATATCGCTTTTCAAAAAATCGCCCCGCAACAAAGACAGTTCCTTATCCTCGTAAGGAACACCTAAGATAGAGAATTTTACCTTGTAATGAACGGCAGGATACCCGCAGAATGCAAGAAGGGCTTTCGCATGCCGGCCGATGTCTTCCTGTGTTATCATCTTTCTATCCACACCTTTTCTATCCGTAATGATTTGATGCCTGTGACTTTCACCCGCTATTTATGATAGGGTTCCCCGTTAATAATGCGGAAGGCCCTGTAAATCTGCTCCAACAAAAAAACCCGCATCAACTGGTGTGGGAATGTCATCTTTGAAAAACTGATTGCCAGGTCAGCCCGCTTCTTTATAGTGTTATGTAAACCAAGTGAGCCGCCGATCACAAAGACGATGTGGCTTTGCCCGCGCAGACCCAAATTCGTGATCTCCTGCGCAAATGCCTCGGACGTAAAACCTTTGCCTCCGATTTCCAGCGTGACGACATAAACGCCCTCAGGCAGGAATTTTTCGATTCGGGCGCCCTCTTTTTTAAGGATATTTTCCTTTTCTGTATCGGAGATCTTATCAGGTGTGCGTTCGTCTTCCACTTCCCTGATTTTCAGACTGCAATAACGGGAAAGGCGTTTTTGATATTCCAAAAGCGCCTCCCGATAGAAACTCTCTTTTATTTTACCGACTGCGATCACTGTTATCTTCATACAATTCCTGATAATATCTTTCTACAAAATCTTCTACGAAAGCCTCGTCCAGATTCATAAACTTATCTTCGATCAGAGCCTTCATCTTTTCTGTGCGGCGGTAATACATTTCCTCGTCAGACAGTTCCTCAAAGACCTCATCTTCCGAAGCGAGCAGACTGTCAATGGTATCCGTATGCAGATTTTCCGCGCACCATCTGGTAATCTCCGAAACCAGAGACGATTCCGATTTCGCCTTCACAAGGAAGCGGTTGGAATCCCGCATGGACACGATTCCAAAAACGATAAAGAGAATGAACATGGCGCCCATGACGCCGCAAACCAGATAGCGGTTGATCCCGGCATTTCGATAAACGGGTATCACATTGCAAAAGACCAGCACGATCGCAATAAAACCGATTCCGCCAATTGCCAAAAGCGTGTAAGCAGACGAACGATGATTCTCCGCCTTCTCTGTGCTGCTTTGATATCGGGGCATACGCATACCCTCCTTATCTGACGTATTCACTCACGCTTTTATTTTAGCTTTATTCCTCCTAAATTGCAACTATTTTAGCAGTTCCCGCAGACCCTGGTTTTTATTCTCTGATTTATCGATGTCCAGGCACCAGTCATGATCGTCCTTATTGCGCCAAACAGAACACTCCCCGATCGCGCTTATATCCCGCCACAGCGTAAACATTCCATTTTTGGCGATACCGTCCCACTCCTGGATCGTTCCGGTATAATCCACGGTATTGGCAAACAGATTACCGTCATAAAGCCCATTCGTAAAATTTCCGACTACGTTTTGTATCATCAATTTCCCGGACTTTTGCAGCAATGAGATATCTACCTCATAGTGCTCCGCACCCTCTCCATTTGGCAAATCGTCTGCCCACTCGCCGGAATAGCTGTGGGAGACATAGGCACCCATGGCGTTTTGTTTATTCTTTTGACCGATGTAGAAGCGGAACCAGGCACCTTTGCCGCTCCTCTTTCCGTGGCTCCATTCTCCAAAGTAATAGCTGTTCTTCTCATAGATGGCCAGCCCTGTTCCGTGCGGTTTCCCGTCGCTATCCACATCCCCCTGATAATAATATTCCCCAGTGCCAAGCAGCCCTCTGGAAAGTTTTACATAGCGTTTTAGGTGCGCCAGATCCCAAATGGCGTCCTGATTGTTTGCCTCAAAGTGGGGATAAGCCTCCTTTAAAATAAATTCCTTGGTATAGGCCTCGTCGTCCTCATTCTCGATATCCACCACGACCGCCTTCATCTCCTCCGCCTCGGAGACGGGCTCCTCCGTTTCCTCAACTGTTTCTTTCACAGGTTCCTTTGTAAGCGTCGTCTGCACGAATTCTTCCTTCTCAGCCGCATCTTCTTCCCGGTTGGTTAAAACATCGCTGTCCTGAATCGTCTGCTGCTCCAACTCCTGCTGTTCTTTGGCATAGTCCGTAATAGACTGCTGGAGATCTCTATTTACCACATCGTCCTTTTTGCCGCGCAGAAAAATTGCCCCCAAAAGAATCACAATACAGATGAGAAGAAGCGCAATGATCCAGAGAAGAAACTTTGTCGTCGCCTTGCTCTGTAAAAAAGTTTCCCCGCTCTCCCTGCTGTCTTCCCGATCGTTTTCGTTTTCATACTCATCTAACTTCATAAGATACCCATACCTTTCTTATATTTTCAACTGTTTTGCACACCGTGTAATCCTTTTGTCAGAAATAAATGCCTTCCAAACCAATTACACTCTCAGCATACAGGATATTTTTGAAGATTGTACACATTCTTTATTAAGAATTTCTTATTTAGTGAAATACTACATAAAAAGAAAACTGCCCGCCGATTTCCGACAGGCAGCATTTTTCTATTTTCCGGACAGATATTGGTCGATGCCCTTTGCCGCAGCCTTTCCCGCACCCATGGCCAGAATCACGGTAGCCGCGCCCGTCACCGCATCGCCGCCCGCATAAACGCCTTCCTTCGTGGTCGCGCCAAAATCCTCCTCGGCTACGATACATTTGTATTTGTTGACCTCTAACCCCTTGGTGGTAGAGGAAATCAGCGGATTCGGCGAAGTGCCCAGCGACATGATCACCGTGTCCACTTCCATCGTAAACTCGGAGCCCTCGATTACTACCGGACGGCGTCTGCCGGAAGCATCCGGCTCACCCAGCTCCATCCGCACACATTTGATGCCGGATACCCAGCCATTTTCATCTGCCAGGATCTCCGTGGGATTGGTCAGAAGGTCAAAGATGATGCCCTCCTCCTTCGCATGGTGTACCTCCTCCACACGGGCAGGCAGCTCCTCCTCACTCCTGCGGTAGACGATGTGCACTTCCGCGCCCAGACGCAACGCCGTTCTCGCCGCATCCATGGCCACATTTCCGCCGCCCACCACGGCAACTTTCTTTCCGTGCATGATCGGAGTGTTGGAACTCTCGTCAAAGGCCTTCATCAGGTTGCTTCTGGTCAGATATTCGTTCGCGGAGAAGACGCCGAGCGCCTGCTCTCCGGGAATGCCCATGAATTTCGGGAGACCCGCGCCGGAACCGATAAATACGGCGTCGAAGCCTTCCTCCTCCATCAATTCGTCAATGGTGACGGACTTGCCGACCACCACATTGGTCTCGATCTTGACGCCAAGGCTTTTTACGTTCTCGATCTCCTTGGCAACGACTGCTTCCTTTGGCAGACGGAACTCGGGAATCCCGTAAACGAGCACACCGCCCGGCTCATGCAGCGCCTCAAAGATCGTCACCTCATAGCCCATCTTTGCCAAATCGCCCGCACAGGTCAGTCCTGCGGGACCGGAACCGATGACAGCCACTTTCTTGCCCTTTTTCTCCTTTGCGCCTTCGGGCTTGATGCCGTTCTCTCTGGCCCAATCCGCCACGAAACGCTCCAACTTACCGATGGAGACAGGCTCTCCCTTGATACCGCGGATACACTTGCCTTCGCACTGGCTCTCCTGCGGGCAGACACGGCCGCAGACTGCAGGAAGCGCGGATGCTTCGCTGATGACCTGATAAGCTGCCGCGATATCGCCCTCCTTCACCTTCTCGATAAAACCAGGGATATTGATTGCCACGGGACAGCCCTTGATGCACTGTGCATTCTTGCAGTTGATGCAGCGGGTCGCCTCGCACATGGCTTCCTCTTTATTATAACCAAGACAAACCTCCTCGAAGTTTGCCGCGCGCTGTTTCGCGTCCTGTTCCCTGACGGGGACCTTCTTCAATACATCTGTCGTCATAGTTATCGTTAATCCTCCCTCTTTATCCCCTCTTATGATGCGCAGTTTCCGCAGCCGCCGTGGTGGGTATCCCCCTCCTTGGCCTTTAAGAAGTCCCTGCCCTCTTTTGTCTTATACATCTGCTGGCGCTTCATGGCCTGATCGAAATCCACCTTATGGCCGTCAAACTCCGGACCGTCCACACAGGCAAACTTCACCTCGCCGTCCACTGTCAGGCGGCAGGCACCGCACATTCCCGTGCCGTCCACCATGATGGGATTCATGCTGACGATCGTGGGAAGGTCATATTTTTTCGTGGTCAGGCAGACAAATTTCATCATGATCATCGGGCCAATAGCAACGCAGAGATCATACTGTTTTCCTTCCTGTTCGATCAAATCCTCGATTACCTTTGTCACCATGCCGCTTCTGCCATAGGAGCCGTCGTCGGTGGTCACATAGAGATTGCCTGCGACCGCTTCCATCTCCTTCTCCATGATGAGCAGATCCTTGGTCTTCGCGCCCACGATCACATCCGCCGCGATTCCCTGCTCATGCAGCCATTTCACCTGCGGATAGACCGGCGCCGTACCGAGTCCCCCTGCTACAAAGAGAATCCTTTTCTGTTTCAAAGTTTCTTTCTTTTCGTGAATCAATTCGGAGGGACAGCCAAGCGGTCCCACAAAATCGTGAAACGCATCGCCTGCCTTTAAACCACGCATCAGTTCCGTAGCCGCGCCCACCACCTGAAATACGATGGTTACCGTACCTTTTTCCCTGTCATAATCACAAATCGTCAAAGGAATCCGCTCGCCCGCCTCGTCCATTCTGACGATCACGAACTGCCCGGGTTCACAGGCTTTTGCCACCCGCTTTGCCTCTACATCCATGAGATAAATATTCTCCGCAAGTTTTTCCGCTTTCGTAATCCTGTACATCTTACTCCTCCTCTCGAACTATTCCATAATAGCGAAAGTTCGCCGCTTTTGCAAGTATAAATATATTCCATAGGCTCATCAAATGGGGTTCGCCACGAACTCGCCCGCTTCGTCATACCCAAGCTGTGCCGTTTCTCCGGTATAGACGTGCACCAAAAAGACCTTGTCGGTACGGCTCGGCATCCCCGCTCCATCGTCGTAATACTCGTTGATGGTATAATAATTCTGGTCTTCTCCTATCTTTACCACAGAGCTGAAACGATAGCTGAGGTTTCCGCTCTGGCGTGGATTTTTCCCACTCGTGTCCTCAAGATACCCTGTCTCTACCAGGCGATCAACTAAAGTAGTCACCGCCGTTGTCGGCAAGATTGCTCCCCGCAGACTTAAGGTAAAGGTGCGCGTCGTCACCTCACTGGCGATCCCCTCCTCACTGATATTGACAAATTTAAATAATGTTTTCCCAAGCGGCATGGGAATCGGCCCCGTGTAGGGCACGCTGTCCGCCGTCGGCTCCGATTCATCCGTGGTGTAAAAGGTTTTACAACCCGGAACCGGCTCCACGGCGATCATGGTCGCCTCCGTATACTCGCCGCTGTACAGCTCTACTTCCGGAGCATTCGGTACGGTAAGGTTGATCACATAGGTTTTGGTGACAACGCCGCTCTCGATCCCGTAATCATTGACAAAAAAGGCGCTGACCGTATACTCTCCCGTCTCCAGAAAAAGGGGCGCCGTGTAGACCTGACTGTTCCTGTCCGGCTTTGATCCATCCATCGTATAATAGATAGTGCCCGCGGTGTTTGAGCTCAGTTTCAGGGGAATTACTTCTGCGTAATTTCCTTCCACATAGCTAAATTCCGGTTCCATGGCCAGATAGCTCTGGAAACGGTTCACAACCCTCTCATTGTCACAACTCTGCAGCAGTTCATTGATTTGTGCGTAAGCTTCCTGATTGGCATAAATGGTAACGATCTTGCCGTAGGCCTCCTCCACATCTTCAGCGGTATAAGGCGCGGTCTGTTCATTGTCAATGATCTGCATCAGGGACGAAAGTGCATAGGCATCCATCTGCTGCAAATAATAATAATCTGCCTCCAGAAAAAGGATCTCTGCCACCTCAGGATGCTCCTTATGCGCTGTTTCCAAACAAGAGATTGCCTGATTATAGTCGCCCTTCTCCGCATATCCCTGCGCCCTGCTGATCTGATAATCCACCGTATGGATATGATAAGCATAAAGCGCATAAGAAACCAGTGCGACAACAAAAAGAATGGCCAGCCCTAAAATGATCTGCGGTCTCCAGCTTTTTACCGCCGCAATTACAGCTGCCTTTTCGGAATCCGGCTCAGCCATTGCCATATCATCTTCCGTTTCCTTCGACGCTGTCTCGTCCCCCTGCATGGAAGCCAGGGCGGAAAGGGTCTCCGTTATGCTGTTTTCGATTTCTGTTTCAATTTCCGGTTCAAAATCCGGAACGATCTGAATCTCCTCTCCACAGTGATCGCAGAGAAGATGACCGTCCGGCATTTCCTGTCCACAATGAGGGCACTTCATAGGCCGCTCCTCTCTTAAATCACTCCAGTTCCAAAGAACGAACGCAGTTGTACATGAGCATGGCAATGGTCATGGGGCCGACACCGCCCGGAACGGGAGTGATGGCACTGCATACGGGCGCAACATCCTCATAATCAACATCTCCGCAGAGTTTATTGTTTTCATTACGGTGGATTCCCACATCGATCACCACCGCGCCTTCCTTCACATAATCTCCCGTGATCATTTTAGGCTTGCCAATTGCCACGACCAGGATATCTGCCCGCTTCGTCACTTCTTTTAAGTCACGTGTTTTAGAATGTGTCACCGTGACTGTGCCATTCTCTCTCAGTAAAAGGATGGCCATGGGCTTGCCGACAATATTGCTCCTGCCGATCACCACGCACTCCTTCCCTGCGATCTCTACCCCCGAACGTTTCAAAAGCTCTATGATGCCCGCAGGCGTGCAGGAAACAAAGCCCGGCTGTCCGATGCAGAGCGCACCCACGCTTTGGGGATGAAAACCGTCCACATCTTTCCGCGGATCAATGGCACGAATCACCGCATCCTCGTCAATATGTGCCGGCAGCGGCAGCTGTACCAGGATGCCGTTTACCTCATTCTTTTGATTCAAGTCTCTGATCAGAGACAAAAGTTCTTCCTGTGTCGTTTCTTCCGGCAGTTCAAAAGCCAGAGATTCAATGCCTACATAAGCACAGGCCTTCTTTTTATTGCCCACATAAACGCTGGAAGCAGGATCGGCCCCCACCTGGATCACGGCCAGACACACGCTCTTTCCCTGCGTCTTAAGGGCTGCGACCTTTTCCTTTACCTCATCCTTGATCTGCGTTGAAATGGCTTTCCCGTCAATAATCTGCGGCATGATTTATCCTCTCTTTCATTTACTAAAACAATCCTACGATCCTGCCTTCGTCGTCCACATCGATCCGATAAGCTGCCGGATTTTTGGGAAGGCCCGGCATAGTCATTACATCTCCTGTCAGCACCACTACAAAGCCGGCTCCCGCAGAGACATAGGCCTCCCTTACATGCATCTCAAAGCCCACCGGCCGTCCCAGAAGCTTGGGATCATCCGAGAGGGAATACTGCGTCTTTGCGATACAGACGGGCAGTCGCCCAAACCCTTCCCTCGTCAATCTCTCAAGCTGTCTTTTTGCCGCCGCCGTGTAGGTTACGCTGCCGGCACCGTAAATCTCCGATGCCACAGTATGGATCTTTTCTGTCAAAGGCAGGTCGTCCTCATAGAGCGGCGCAAAATAGCTTTCCTTTTTCTCCAGCGTATCAAGAACTTTTTCCGCCAGCGCCTTGCCGCCCTCACCGCCCTTTTCCCAGACCTCGGAAAGGGCAAAGGCGCATTCCCTATCCTCACAGAAATGCTTTACGTATTCAATCTCCTCCGGCGTATCCGAAGCAAAGGCATTGAGTGCCACCACGATGGGCACCCCATACTTATGAATGTTCTCGATATGCTTTTCCAGATTGACAATTCCCGCCTGCAACGCCTTTAAGTCTTTACGGGAAAGATCTTCCTTTGCCACGCCACCATTATATTTTAAGGCTCTGATGGTCGCGACAAGCACCACCGCCTCCGGCTTTAAGTCCGCCATACGGCACTTGATATCAAAGAATTTCTCCGCACCCAGATCTGCGCCGAAGCCCGCCTCCGTAATGACATAATCCGCCATCTTAAGCGCCGTCCTCGTTGCCATCACAGAATTACAGCCATGCGCAATGTTTGCAAAAGGACCGCCGTGTACCAACGCCGGCGTATGTTCCAGCGTCTGGATCAGATTTGGCTTCATGGCATCCTTTAAGAGGGCTGCCATCGCCCCCACTGCCTGTAAATCGCCTGCCGTCACAGGCTCGCCGCTGTCATTATAGGCCACGATAATGCGGGCCAGCCGCTCTTTTAAGTCCTTGAAATCAGAGGCCAGACAGAGGATCGCCATGATCTCAGACGCCACGGTGATCACAAAATGATCCTCTCTCACCATGCCGTCCGTTTTACCGCCCAGCCCCACCACGATATTTCGAAGCGCTCTGTCGTTCATATCCAGACAACGCTTCCAAATGATCTGTCTGGTATCGATGCGTAACAAATTTCCCTGCTGAATATGATTGTCAAGGAGCGCTGCCAGCAGATTGTTCGCGGAAGTGATGGCGTGAAAATCTCCCGTAAAGTGAAGATTTAAGTCCTCCATCGGCACCACTTGCGAATAACCGCCGCCTGCCGCGCCGCCTTTGATGCCAAAGCAGGGCCCCAGCGACGGTTCCCTCAGCGCGATCACCGCTTTCTTTCCCAGCTTCGCAAACGCCTGCCCCAACCCGACAGTGATGGTTGTCTTTCCTTCCCCTGCGGGCGTGGGGTTGATCGCCGTCACCAAAATCAGCCGTCCCTGCGGATTACTTTTAATTTTGTCTATGTAAGCATCCGATAGTTTCGCCTTATATTTCCCGTAAACCTCCAGATCATCCGCTTCGATACCAATATTCTCAGCCACCTGCGCGATGGGAAGCAGCTCGGCCGCCTGTGCGATTTCAATATCTGTCTTCATGTTTTTCCCTCTCTATCCCCTGTTAAAATTCGGACTGCTCCTCCGAACCTGTCAGCTGCGCAAATTCCGCCGCACTCATCAGAATCTTTCTGGGCTTTGTGCCCTCTTCCTCACCGACGACCCCAGCCTCGGCCAGCTGATCCATAATGCGGGCTGCCCGATTGAAGCCAATCTTAAACATCCGCTGCAGCATACCGATGGAAGCCTTATCCTTCTCGATGATAAACCGCCCGGCTTCCACGAAATACTCGTCGTATCCGTCACTGCCTTCCCCGGAAGAAGCGCCGCCCACGGGTCCCGTCTCCACGGCAATGCTGTTGATCTTTTCCTCCACCTCGTCGCTTCCCGCGCTCTCAGGCGCATAGTCCTTCAAAAACTCCACTACCCGGAACACCTCGTCGTCTGAGACAAAAGGTCCCTGAATACGGGAAGGCTTTGGATAACCCTGCGGATAGAAAAGCATATCACCTTTTCCCAAAAGCTTCTCCGCGCCTACCATATCCAGAATGGTGCGGGAATCCACGCCGCTGGAAACTGCAAAAGCCACGCGGCTTGGCATATTCGCCTTGATCAGCCCCGTGATCACATCCACGGAAGGCCGCTGGGTGGCAATGATCAGGTGGATGCCACAGGCCCTTGCCAACTGCGCCAGACGGCAGATGGATTCCTCCACCTCTCCCGGCGATACCATCATCAGATCAGCCAGCTCGTCCACAATAATAAGGATCTGCGGGAGCTTATCGGGCGCGTCGGGATCTCCCGATGCCTTCAGGCCCTCCACCTTTTTATTATACCCTTTCAAATCGCGTACATTGAAGTCCGCGAATTTCTTGTAGCGTTCCGTCATCTCGGCAACACCCCAATGCAGGGCTGCCGCCGCCTTTTTCGGATCTGTCACCACAGGCAGGAGCAGGTGGGGAATGCCGTTATAAACACTGAGCTCCACGACCTTAGGATCGATCATGATAATCTTGACATCATCCGGATGCGCCTTGAACAGAATACCCATAATGATCGTATTGATACAGACAGACTTACCCGATCCCGTCGCGCCCGCAATCAAAAGATGCGGCATCTTTGCAATATCGGCAAGCACGGTCTTGCCGCCGATATCCTTACCCACCGTAAAGACCAGATTAGAGGAAAACTGCTTAAATTCGGCAGACTCCACGAGATCGCGGAAGGGTACCGCCGTGTTTTCCTTATTCGGCACTTCGATACCGACAGCCGCCTTGCCCGGAATCGGCGCTTCGATACGGATATCCGTAGCCGCCAGATTTAGTTTGATATCATCGGTAAGTCCCACGATCTTACTGACCTTTACGCCCTGCTCCGGCTGCAGTTCGTAACGGGTCACAGAGGGACCTCTGCTGTACTGAGTGACAGTCACCTTCACGCCGAAATCAGAAAGGATCTGTTCCAGACGGTGTGCCGTCTCCGCAAGCTCTCTGTCGGAATCTTTTCCTTTTTTGCCCTGTCTGGCATCCAAAAGATCCGTTCCCGGGAAGCGATAAGTGTCCCTTCCGCCACGTGAGCGCACATCCGCGCCGCTTTTCGTCTCCGCCTGCGGTTTCTTTGCCGCGACAGCGCGCGGTCTGCCGGAAGACGGCTTCATCTGATTGCCTGTCATGGGCTGCCAGGAATCCGTGGGCTGCTCTGCCTTACCATCTGTCTCGTCTTCCATGGTAATCTCGTTCATCTCATCTGTCTCTTCGGTTTCCTGTTCTATGTAATGATGAGAAGGACGTCTGTACGCACCGGCAGAGGCGGTCTCCTCTCTCTCATCATCCTCCTCATCAAGCAGAGTGATCTCGTGGATATCATCCCGTATCTTTTCTTCTCTGACCCTCTCTTCCTCGCGCCCGAGCGCCGTATCGAGCATGACACCGGAAACCTTTTTATCCATGCGCAGAAGTTTCTCGTTCTCGAGTTCTTCTTCCCTCGCCCTTCGTTCCCGCTCACTTTCTTCCCGTTTCTGCGCCTGCGCTCTGCGCCGCTCATCTGCCCGCTCCCTGCGCCAGGCGGCATCCTCTCTGGAACGTTCGTAGACTCGTTTTCCACCCGCCGCCATACCGCCGATCAGTGATTTCTCCGTGACGATGACCAGACAGACGATGCCCAGCACCAAAACGAAGAGCACAGTGCCTACCATGCCAAGTAGCTTACAGGAAAGATAGGCAAGCGACCCTGCGAGCACACCGCCGCCCTGCTTTTTCTCACTGCAGCGGCTGTAGATCTCCGTGATCTGATAGGTTTCCGCCTGCGCGGGGTTGGTACTGAAAAACTCAAAAATAATGCCAAGCAGGAGGAAAAATATGGCTCCCGCGATCAGCTTCCTGGTCGCGATATTGTTCCCGACATTGGAAACACCGAAGGCGATCATCAAAAAGATCAGGAGAGGCGCTACATATGCCAGCAGCCCAAACAACCCGAACATTACGCCGCTGATGGCATCTCCCACCGCCCCGATCACGCCGAAATTACAGAGAAACAAAATGAGGGCGACCGCCGCCAGCACAAAAAGCATGATCTCATTGCGGATCGCCATATCCATAGGCGGATCAGACCGCCTCTGCCTGGTATTTGCACGGCCGGATGCCGCCCTGCTCCGACTCGTATTCGTATTCTTTTTTCTCGCAGACGAACCCCTCGTACCCTGACCCGCCATGACTGCCTCCTGCCTGTGTCCAAAATATATCTATTTTAGTATAGCACCTTCCCCAGGGGTTGTCACCCCTTTATTTTGTGGCTTTGTGCTTGTTGCCTACCATATCATGCAGTTTTCTCCAAAAATTTGTCTTATAATGAAATAAGCGCTGCCTGCTTGCAGCGCTTACTATAATAATCGGTCAGATTTGCTGCCATAGCTGCCAACCAATTTTCATTTACCTTATCCCACCATCAATGAGGACATACCTTATATGTAACTGTCTTAATTACATCATCTCTATTCACATAACCGCAAATGTTACATCTTCGTGCACGATACACAATCACCTTGCAACTACCATCTGAATATTTCGTATGTTCATTTGCCGTTCCGGATACAAAATCATGACTACAACTTCTGTAAGTTGTTATGGTTTCTTCATCCGAATACGGATATATTTCCCCTTTTTCATCTACAAACTGTTTATCATATACAATATTCATCTCTTTTAACGGTTCAAACATCTTTACCTTTGATTCATCCATCCCGTCAGGCATAAATGAAAAATCATCCACATTGAGATACTCTGTTACATCTTCCAATTTCTGCCAGAAATGATTGTTGCTCCTCCGTTATCTCTGTACTTTTATTTTTTAAAATCAGCTGTCGTATCCGATAATATTTCAAAAGCATCCTCGCCATTAGAGCACAGACTACAATCAGCCATGCTGTCGCCACTACCATCTGAATCATCATGAAGGAATTAACAAACGTCTTTTCTCCCGCGTGCACTGCATACTGCGTCCATGTAATCGGTATATGTACCCCCTTCCTCTGTCCTTTCAGTAAAGCAACCCAAATTATCTTTCGATACCAGCCCTTCGAAAATTGCAGCGGCATCAAAAAAAAACAGGATTGCTTCCTTTATGATCAGATAAAATAATCTTGAACTGGCTTTATCCTTCAACAGATGCTTTAGCAAAAAATAAATACCCATCATCGTGCTTCCGGAAAACGACATTACCAACAAATATTCCATGCTAACTTCCTCCGGTTTTCTCCAAAATCCGGTTCAATTTGGGATTCATAAGCCCCAAAGCCCTGACCGCCACCAGATTTGGTGATTGTCAGGGCTTTTGTCCGATTCCTCAATAAACAACATTTTTCTACACAGTGCTATCCGCCTGCTTTTTTTTACGTGGCGGCCATTTCACGTCATAAACATCTGCTCCATATGGAAGATTTAACTTTTTATCTTCACTCAGGACATATTCCTTGCCGCCGACTTGAAATACAGCGCCAGGCTCATAGTCCCTCATATCCAGAATATTTTTATTGACTACCCCTTTTGCTTTTGATACTGGAGCTGTGTATAACCCTATTTCATCAATAAGATTATTGCCCTTTATGAACGAATCCCGCTGTCCCTTCTTGGCTGTGTTTCGCTTCCCGAACAAAACATCAAAAAGCCGCTGGTTTCTGTTATACGTTGACATAGGACTCGAATTTATGTTTTTCCAGTTAACCATACCGTTCATTGCTGATTCTCCTTAAATATATCGTTTAATACGGCTGCACTTTACGATCATATACAGGATAAACATAATATACATTCAATACGGGAGTAAGCGTAAATGCCTTTTGGGACTGTAGATCGGCTGTCCACATCGATTCAACAGGTAACTTCATGGAAACCAAATTATCCTGCTCCCAAAACATACTTCTTAAAGTAAAGCTAAATTCTCTATCAAGATATGGCCCCCTTCTGCTCCATGCGGGTTAAAAATGTAGACAACGTCTGTTTTTTCCATCCTTTATCCGAATCTTCTCCAAACTGTAATGCAATCTCCTTATAAGAATATTCTTTATCTTCCTTCCACATCCACTCCAAAATCTCTTTCTCGGAATCAGAAAGTATTACTTCATCCATAATGCAAGCCTCCTTAACATTTCACATATCAGTTATAGTACTATGTATCTGTAGCTCAGTCAATAAAAAGCGTTTTTTCCAATGGTTCATTAAGCCGGGACGTTCCATTCTTTCTAAAACGAAAAAGACCTCGCAAACAGTGTATTTACGCTGATTGTGGGGCCTTCACTTTTTGCGCCGTCAAAGGCAGAATCTTATCTTTTATCAGGGATCATATCATGCAGTTTTGCGATAGCGTCCTTGATGCCGCCCACCTCACAGATGATGCCTTCATCCACGGCTTCCCGACCCACCAGCACGGTGCCGACGTCCTTCGTGAGCATTCCCGTCTCCATCATCAGCTCCTCCAGCCTCGGTTTCGGGATCCTGCAATGGCTGCAGACAAAGCCTGTAATGCGGTTCTGAATCTGCTTAAAATAATCAAAGGTCTGCTGTACCCCGATCACCATGCCGCTAAGGCGCACCGGATGAATGACCATGGTGCCCGTTGGTACAATGTAGGAATAATCCGTGCTCACCGCAATCGGCACCCCGATAGAATGACTGCCGCCCAATACCAAAGAAACGGTTGGCTTGCTTAGAGAAGCAATCATCTCCGCGATGGCAAGCCCCGCCTCCACATCGCCGCCCATGGTATTTAGCAGGATCAACACCCCGTCCACCTCGCTGCTGTCCTCAATGGCCGCAAGCTGCGGCAGGATATGCTCATACTTGGTGGTCTTGGCATTGCTGTTTAAGTTATCGTGCCCTTCCACCTCGCCAATGATGGTGAGCAGATGAATCTTATGATGCTCTCTGTTTTCGTCAAGCGTCATCTGGCCTATCTTTTCAACACGCTCATCCTTCTGCTTTTCGTTCTCGCGTTTCTTTTCCTTCTCGTTCTCGTCCTTGTTTCGTTCACCCTTATTTTTAGTGTCTTTTCCCATTATCAGCCATACCTCCATATTTTCATGCCATATTTTCCTAATAAAAAGAACCCTAAAATGGGTTCTTTTCTAGTATCAGTATCGCTGTTTTTGGAAATTCTATGCAGTCAATCTGTTCTTCTCCGTGTCCTGATGCGATTTTACAGGGAAAAATCATCCCCATCCACCGTTTCCAAATCAAAGTGCATCATCTCCGCTGCCACGGGATAATCATAATCCATCTCCTTTTTGATATGCTTTTTCGGCAAAGGCAGGGGATTTTCAAGGAATCGCGGTTTTTGTACTAAGCCGGTCACCGGCTCCTCCATTGCGGGAACGGGTGCTGCCGCCGCATTGATCTGTTCGATCTTTGCCTGCATCACCTCTGCCTCTCCGCCCAACACACAGTTTTTAATGCCGAGAGCTGCTGTCACACTCCAGAAAAAGAGCGCCAGACCGGAGAGCTCAACCGTCCAAACTTCCCATAAAAGAAAGGGCGTAAAAAGGATGCTGAAAAAAAGCCAGGGAGAATGATCCTGCTCCTTCCCGCTTCTGGAAAACTCAAAGACCAAAAAGGAAGCCGGTAGAATGAGCGCCCCACAAAACAGGACATTCCCATACAACTCTCCCAAATGCAGTAAGGGCCCGAAGGTCTGCCTATAGGGATAAGCCCAAACATACAGGCTCCTTCCCAAGGATACGCCGCTTGCAATGGCATCCACCCCAATCAAACCAAAAAACCCCGCCGCGCATGACACGATCGCCAGCAAAAGTCGCAGAATGTTCTTCCCGATCTCGCCCGTCTGCACCTCTCCTCTTTTCCCGGCAAAAAGTACGACAAGGAAAACGAGGATGGTTACGGCGGACAGTTCAAAAAACATTAAAATCCCAACCAACAATCCCGGCAGGATCGCCATAAAGATATTCTGAAAAACAGATCTGTCTGAAAGGACAGCCCGTGCGTAAAACACAATGATCGACAGTCCGAACAGATAGAACAAAAGGAACAGGCATTCCGGCGTAATGACAGCGATCTTTTCCACATAGACCGGTGAAAACGCCATTAAAAGAAGGGTCAGGCAGGAAGTGAACTGCCCGGCTGCCGCCTTCACCAGTCGATATGCCAGAAGCATGGAAAGAAGCTGCAGCACGATCTGCAAAAACATTGCCGCCCCGATGCTGTTTCCCAAAAAGGAAAAAACCGCCGAAAGCATGAGAACATACAAGTAGCTGACCCCATGCGCAATCGGTTCGATGCTCTCTCCTGCCCGCACAAAAGCTTTTTCCAAAAAGCCGCCGCCCAGTGTCTCACCGGAAGAAAGGAGCGCATCCGCATAGCGGAACATACGCAGCCTTACAAGAAACCCGAATACAAAAGCCACCGACACGCAAAGTGCCTCTATCATCTGTTTACTGTGCGCAGAGATGCTATGCCTCTTTCTGAGCATCAAAGCACTCTTTTTAAGTGCCGGATAGATACAGAACAGCAACGGAAATACAAGTAATGCACCTAACTTTGCGGGAGCTGCCTTCACATAAGCATCATAGACAGAATAGCCCACAAAAGCCAAAAGCATCACGCAAAGGCAGGTATAGAGCAGCCAGATCACGTAGCTTAGTCTGGTTTTTCGATAAGTCATAGCTTCATCCTTTTCTATACGGTCTATACAGCCGAAACTGCCTGTGCAAGATCCGCAATGATATCATCAATGTGTTCAATGCCCACGGAGAGCCTGATGAGGTCGGGTGCTACTCCCGCTTCCCTAAGCTGTTCGTCGTTCATCTGCCTGTGCGTATGGCTCGCCGGGTGCAGCACACTCGTGCGGGCATCAGCCACATGGGTCACGATCGCGGCCAGCTGCAGGCGGTCCATCATTTTCGCAGCTGCCTCTCTCCCGCCCTTTAAACCGAAGGAAATCACGCCGCAGGTACCGTTTGGCATATATTTCTTCGCCAGTTCATAGTATTTATTTCCGGGCAGCCCGGGATAATTCACCCAGGCAACCTTTTCATGCGCCTCCAAAAACTCTGCGCATTTCAAAGCGTTATAGCAATGCCTCTCCATCCGCAAAGGAAGTGTTTCCAGCCCTACATTCAAAAGAAAGGCATTCTGCGGCGACTGGATGGAACCTAAGTCGCGCATCAACTGGCTGGTCGCTTTGGTGATATAGGCCGCCTTACCGAATTTTTCTGTATAGACGATGCCGTGGTAGGACTCGTCCGGCGTACAAAGCCCTGGGAATTTATCAGGATAAGCCGCCCAGTCAAAATTACCGGAATCCACGATGCAGCCACCCACAGACATGGCATGACCGTCCATGTATTTTGTGGTGGAATGTGTCACGATATCCGCCCCCCAGCGGAAGGGATTGCAATTAATGGGCGTCGCAAAGGTATTATCCACGATCAGCGGCACCTGATGGGTATGCGCCAGTTTCGCAAATTTCTCGATATCGAGCACCACCAGTGCAGGGTTGGCGATGGTTTCCGCAAACACACATTTTGTATTCTCTTGGAAAGCCTTCTCCAGCTCCTCAGCCGGCGCGTCAGGATCCACCACGGTGCACTCGATTCCCATCTTCTTCATGGTGCAGGTAAGCAGATTAAAGCTGCCGCCGTAGACTGTGGAACTCATCACCACATGATCACCGGCCTCGCAGATATTGAAGACGGCATAGTGGTTTGCCGCCTGTCCGGAGGACGTAAGCATGGCCGCCACGCCGCCCTCCAGCTCGCAGATCTTCTGCGCCACGCAGTCATTGGTCGGATTCTGCAGCCTGGTATAGAAATACCCGCTTTCCTCCAGATCAAAGAGCCTTCCCATCTGCTCGGAACTTTCATACTTAAAAGTCGTACTCTGGTAGATCGGGAGCACACGCGGCTCCCCGTTCTTCGGCTGCCAGCCTGACTGAATACAAATCGTTTCTTTTTGCATAGAGTTTCTCCTTTACAATACAGAGAATGCTGTCCTTCTCACATTTCCCAGTTGTGATATACTGCCTGTACGTCGTCATCGTCCTCCAAAAGATCCAATGTCTTCTGCAGGTTCTTGACAGCGCCCTCGTCCGTCAGTTCCACCCAGGTCTGGGGGATCATCGTCACCTCAGATGAAACAGGCGTCACACCCGCTTCCTTTAAGGCCGCATCCACCTCACTCCACTGGTCGGGGTCGGTGTAGATCTCGAAGCTGTCCTCCTCCTCGGAGAAATCTTCCGCACCCGCATCCAGCGCGGTCATCATCAGATCGTCCGCCTCCATATCACATTCTTCTTTATCGACAATGAGCAATCCTTTTTTATCGAACATAAAGGACACGCAGCCCTGCGTACCGATGCTGCCGTTGCCCTTGGTGAAAGCGCTTCTCACATTAGCGGCGGTACGATTGATATTATCCGTCAGAGCGTCTACAATAATGGCCACGCCGTTCGGCCCGTAGCCTTCGTATGTGACATACTTATAATCCACGCTTCCGCCTTCGCCTGCCGCCTTTTTGATGCCGCGCTCGATGGTGTCGTTTGGCATGTTATTGGCCTTGGCTTTGGAGATGACCTGCGCCAGCTTAAAGTTATTCGCCGGATCGGGACCGCCGTCCTTCACCGCCACGGCAATCTCTCTGCCGATGATGGTAAAGATCTTGCCCTTAGCCGCATCATTTTTCTCCTTTTTATGCTTGATGTTTGCAAATTTTGAATGTCCTGACATATCCTCTCATCCTTTCTTCTGTTTCATATATTTCTCAGTTCTATCACTTTTTCTGCTTTATCGCTTCGTCGTTTCCCGCCGATGCTTTTTCGACAGCAGTCTCCTGTCCGCTGTCTTTTCCCTTCTCATCCTCCGAAGCATCTTCGCTCTCATCAGCCTGCTTTTCTCGCATTGCCGACACGCTCTGAATCATGCGGTCCTTCACTTCCAGGATGCGGAAGGTATAGCCTTCGTAAGAAAACTCGAAATCCTCCCCTTCCTCGGGGATGTGCTCAAGCCTGGAGATCACGAAACCGTTCACCGTGTCAAAAGGCTCATTTTCAAAGGAAATCTCCAGTTTCTCCTCCAGCTCCTCCAGAGGCATCATGCCCTCGATTACATAATGATCCGCCCCGCTCTCCCTGAAATAAGTAGCTTCCTCATCGTATTCGTCCTGAATGTTGCCGACGATCTCCTCAAGGATATCCTCCAGCGCGACAAGCCCCGCCGTCTGGCCGTACTCGTCGATGACAATGACCATCTGGATCTTTTCTTTCTGCATGACCTGAAAGAGATCATTGATCTTGCGGTTTTCCGTAATAAAGAGAGGTTCCCGCAAAAGTCCCTTGATCTTACCGATAGGACGTGTACGCATCTTCTCATTCATCTGCATCCGCATCACGTCTTTTAAGTGCAGGATACCGATAATGTGGTCTATCGTCTCGTCATAAACGGGAAAACGACTGTTGTGGGCATCTACGATAAAAGCCGCCGCCTCCTGCAGTGTCATGGTGCAGTCTATCGCAATCAGATTATTACGGTTTATCATGATATCCCGCGCTTCCTTATCGCCGTACTCGAAGATATTCGTGATCATCTCCGCCTCATTCGCATGCAGGATCCCCTGCTCATGTCCGACGCTCACCATGGAGAGAATTTCTTCTTCCGTCACATCCTCTCTGTCGTCCGCGTTGCGAACACCGAACAAATACAAAAGCCCTCGTGAAGTCGCGGCGATCAGGCTGCTGAAAGGGGATACGATCCGCACATAGTAATAAAAGGGAGTGATCAACGCATTGATCCATCGCTCCGGATACTTTGCCGCCGCCTTTTTGGGTACCATGACACCCACGGTCATGATTATGTACAGAAGCAGGATCGTCACCAAAACAGGCACCGTCATCACGATCACCTTCAGCTGCATCAAGGAAAGCGGCCCCATATAAACACTGGCCTGATCCGATACCAGAAAGGAAACATATCCGTTCAGCCGATACAGGATAAAGGCTCCCAACAGCAGATTGATCGTCACCACGCCAAGCTGCGTCGCCGTGGCATAGGCTGCGTGGTGCTCCAGCATATAAGAAAGTCTGACCTGTTTCTTATTCTGCTTTCCTGTCTCCTCCCGAGGCTCCTCACCTCCTGTATTGTTTTCCTCTTTCTCCACATTCCTGTGATTCTGCATGGCGGCGCTGAACCCGTAAAACATCATCTCCAGTGCCAACATTACGACAAACCACAGGATGCCGTTACTGCCCGAACCTCCGTCGTCCATATGTTCTGATTTCTCCTTTATACATTTATACATTGTTATGATATCAGCAGGGACTGTTCACGTTGCTCCTCGTAAACCGTCACAGACAGCCCTGTGTGCAAGCATATATCCTGTCTGAGTCGTCTTTCGATTCCACTGATATTCGAATACATAATAACAAGGTTTATCCTCTGTGTCAAATCCGCCGCTTCATCCTATGTACTTAGCTCCAGACTGATCATCAGTCCTCTGTTCACTGCCCGCATGATATCGGGATCCAAATGACATACTCTGTCCCGCAGACGCTGCTTATCGATCGTGCGCAGCTGCTCCAGCAGGATCACGGAATCTTTCACCATATCATATCTGCCAGCACTCAATTCAATATGAGTCGGAAGCTTCGCTTTGTTCATTTTCGATGTGATGGCTGCACAGATCACAGTCGGGCTGTGACGATTCCCCACATCGTTTTGTATGATGAGCACGGGGCGCACACCGCCCTGCTCCGAACCAACGACCGGACGAAGATCCGCGTAATAAATATCTCCTCTTTTCATTTTCAAACACTTCCTTTGCCATTTACTAAGCCTTCGCCGCCTGACGGCAGTGCTTTGTTCTGGCAATAGTATTACCAGCCTTTTTCGGTCGTATACACCCCTTTGTCCTTATAATAGACCCGTGGGATCCGTTTCCCCAGATCACAGGCAAGCTCATAGTTGAATCGCCCTGAGACTGCCCCCAGTTCCTCCATGGTGATCTCCTCTGCGCCGTCCTTTCCAATCAACGTCACCTCGTCACCCTCCAAAACTCCCGGTATGTCCGACACATCCACCATGAACTGATCCATGCAGACCCTTCCGAGAATGGGCGCCCGCCTGCCCCGGATCAAGACGTCTCCCTTTCCTGAGAGGCTTCTGGGATAGCCGTCGCCATAGCCCACGGGCACGGTGGCGATCCGCATCCTTTTATCCGTTACAAAGGTTCCTCCATAGCTCACCGGCGTTCCCGCTTCCACTTCTTTTACATAGACCAGATGACTTTTTAGGGAAAGCGCCGGGCGCAGGGACAAAATCTCCTTTGGTACTTCCTCAGAAGGAGAAAGACCGTATAAGGTAATGCCTGCCCGTACCAGGGAAAGGTTTGCCTCAGGCAGCTCCAGGATCCCTGCGCTATTGGAACAGTGCTTTAATGGAATGACTAATCCGGTCAACCTCTCAGCCTCCTCCACAAAAGAGCAAAATGTGGAAAGCTGAGTCCTCGCCGATGTCTTATCCCGCTCGTCGGCTCTGGCAAAGTGGGTGAAGATCCCTTCCACCTCGATATGGGGCAGACTGCAGGCTTTTTTCAGGAAGGCAAGCCCCTCCTCGTCCGGGCGGATCCCCACGCGGCTCATACCTGTATCTACCTTGATATGCACCTTAGCCTTGCGTCCAAGTCTTCCGGCACAGGTATTTAACGCAGTAAGCGTATCCTCACGAAATACCGCCTGGCGGATTTCCTGCAAGGTCAACGCTTCATAGGCATAGGGAAACGCATAGCCCAAGATCAGAATCGGTTTCTTCAGCCCGGCCTGCCGCAGGGAAAACGCTTCCTCCGCCGTGGCGACGGCAAAGCCAAACACATAGGGAAGCTGCTCCAACTCCCTGCCGATAGGGATGGCGCCATGCCCATAGCCGTCCGTCTTGATCACACCCATCAACTTCGTTTCCGGAGCGATATGCTCATACATCCGCTCCAAATTATAGAGGATCGCGGATAAATCGACCGCTGCATACACTCTTTGATACTGTTCCAGCATCCTGCCTTTTCTCCCTTACTTCATCATATTCAAAATCTGCCACAATGACAAAGGACGTCAAAAACGCCAAAATCCTGCGACTTCGGCGTCTCTGTCATCCATTGTTTGTTTCGTCTTCCTTTTTCGTCTCAGCCTGTGTACTATTTTCAAGAGCGTTTCCGTTTTCCGTCTGCGATGTCTGTCCCCGCTCAAGTGCGGATCTCACATCCGGCTCTGCTTCCTTCTTCGCGTACTTCTGATCGGGATCGTACTCCATATCGAAAAGTTCGATCACCTCCGCGCCGAAAATATCGTGCATATAGGCGTAGAGTCTGGCGATCACGGCCTCTTTTTCCTTTTTGCGGACCACCTTTTTTTTGAGTTCTCTACGTATATTGCTGATCCACTCGTCTATCTCAGACAATTCCTCCGTGCTCTGTCTGAGCTTTCGGTAACAGATATCCATGGTGATGAGCATGAGCTGGTTATTGAGCTGGTTGATCTGTCTGGGCAGCTCCACCAGCTCCTCCTCGTAGGCGTCCATCTTTTCATTACACTCCTCGATCAGACGCTTGTGCTCGGACATCTCCTTATCCTGCTTCTTCGTAGGATGTTCCCCCATGGCATCTGCAAGAAGGACCACGTCATCCATCAATTTTTTCTTAAGCTTTTTTAACTCCTTACTTTCCGTGTTAAGTTTCGCCTGTCTCTTTAACAAATCATTCAAATTCTTTTCCAGGCCCTTTAGTTCCGGCGTAAACTCCGACTGGGTAAAAAGCCTGTGCCATTTATGATCCAGCGTCAAAATCGGGATCTTTTTCCCGACAAGTGCCGGCTTAAATTTATCGTCCGCCCTGGCCATGCCGCTACCTCACTTTATCCTTTCACGTATAAACAAGTTTGTGCCCATGCTGTGCGGAGAATGCCTCGTTTCAGGCATTCTCCTGCGTGAAACTTTGTGCTTCTTGGCGTCACGTCCAATGGCGGGACGTCTTTAGAAGCACTTTTCACGCTTCCAACTGTATTTAGTTTACAACCTCGTGAAATTCTTGTCAATGAATTGACACAGACGCCCTTCCTTTGTAAAATTGAAAAATAACACCAATGAACTGATATTTAATCACAAAAAGCTACGGCATGGAGGAACCCATGATTTTATCTGTTAATAATATTCATAAATCTTTTCAGGAAATCCCGGTCCTGAAAAATGTATCCTTTCATATTGAAGATCACGATAAGGCAGCCATCGTCGGCATCAACGGCGCGGGCAAAACGACACTGCTTAAGATCATTATGGGGGAGCTTGCCGCAGACGAAGGGCTTGTGACCTTTGCCAAGGACAAGACCGTCGGCTATCTTTCTCAGCGGGAAGCTGTCTCCGGTGAAAACACCATCTACCAGGAGCTTTTGTCCGTAAAACAGGAAATTCTCACTATGGAGCAGCAGATGCATACCATGGAACTGCAAATGAAGACCGTGCAGGGAGACCGTCTCGAAAAGCTGATGGAAGACTATGCCGCCCTAACACATCAATATGAACGAGAAAACGGTTATGCGTACCAAAGTGAACTGGCAGGCGTCTTAAAGGGGCTTGGTTTTACGGAAGCCGAGTTTTCCAAGTCTGTTTCCACTCTCTCCGGCGGTCAAAAAACCCGCGTGGCGCTGGGAAAACTTCTGCTGCTGAAACCGGATCTCATTATTTTGGACGAGCCCACCAATCATCTGGACCTTTCCTCCATCACTTGGCTGGAAACTTATCTTTTGAACTATCGGGGAGCCGTGATCATCGTCTCCCACGACCGCTTTTTCCTCGACCGCATCGCCAATAAGGTGATCGAGATCGACAACACAAAGGCAAGCGTCTTTTCCGGCAACTACACCGCTTACGCCGCCGCCAAAGAAATCCAGCGCACGGCTGCCCTTAACGCCTACTTAAAACAGCAGATGGAGATCAAGCATCAAGAGTCGGTAATCGAGAAATTAAAATCCTTCAACCGCGAAAAATCCATTAAACGCGCGGAAAGCAGGGAAAAGATGCTCGATAAGATAGAGGTGATCGCCAAGCCTACGGAGGTGCGCGCCGATATGCACCTTACACTCACGCCCAGAAAAGAAAGTGGCAACGACGTGCTGCAGGTCGAAGGTTTAGCAAAGGCCTTCGGTTCCCTCACCCTTTTTACCGACCTTTCCTTTGCCCTGAAAAAAGGAGAACATACTGCCATCATCGGTGACAACGGCACGGGAAAGACCACGATCTTAAAGATCATCAATGAGCTGCTTCCCGCAGATGCAGGCACCATCCGTCTCGGCGCCAATGTACAGATCGGTTATTACGACCAGGAGCATCACGTCCTACATCCCGAAAAGACACTATTTGAAGAAATTTCGGACGAATATCCGTCTTTGAATAATACGGAGATCAGAAATACGCTGGCCGCCTTCCTCTTTACCGGGGATGAGGTCTTTCAGCCCATCAAAACGTTAAGCGGCGGAGAACGCGGCCGGGTTTCCCTTGCCAAACTCATGCTCTCCGAGGCAAATTTCCTGATTTTGGACGAGCCGACCAACCACCTGGATATCCAGTCCAAGGAGATCCTGGAAGATGCGCTGAACGCTTACACGGGAACGGTACTCTATGTCTCCCACGACCGTTATTTCATCAACAGGACCGCACACCGCATCCTCGACTTAAACCGCTGTGTGCTGACAAACTATCTGGGAAACTATGACTACTATCTGGAAAAGAAAGAGGAACAGCTTGCCAAAATCGATGAGGCGCTTGCCGCTTCTCAAGCCGAACACGCTGACGGAAAAGGCACTGCCGCTTCCGTGGGCTGTTCCGACGCCAAACAGGACTGGAAGGCCAAGAAAGAGGAACAGGCGGCCAGACGCAAACGCGAAAATGAGCTAAAAAAATGCGAGGAGCAGATCGAGACGCTGGAGACACGAAACACGGAGATCGACGCGCTGATGGCATCTCCAGAAATCTGCACCGACGTCGTTAAGCTACAGGAGCTAAACAGCGAAAAAGTGGAAAATGAAACCAAGCTTGCCGGACTGTATGAGATGTGGGAGCAATTATCGATAGAGGCATGATATATAGAGCTGCAAATACAAACGGGACGCCGACAGAATTTTGCCGCGCGTCCCGCTATTTACATTCTACAATTTCTACAATGTTTCCAGCGTTTTCCGAATTTCCTTGATAAAGTCCTCGCTGTTTAACACCGTCACATCTTTCAAAGATGTAATCAGCGCCAGATCCTTCGTCATCTTCCCGTCTTCAATGGTCTGAATCGTGGCCTTCTCCAGTTTATCGGCAAATGCCATCAGTTCCTTGTTCCCGTCCAGCTCGCCTCGCTTTCTGAGCGCACCCGTCCAGGCAAAAATGGTAGCGACGGAATTTGTGGAGGTCTCCTCTCCTGCCAGGTGCTTATAGTAATGTCTCTGCACCGTGCCGTGCGCCGCCTCGTATTCATATACCCCGTCAGGTGAGACCAAAACGGAGGTCATCATTGCCAGAGAGCCGAAGGCGGAAGAAACCATATCGCTCATCACATCGCCGTCATAGTTTTTGCAGGCCCAGATGAAGCCGCCCTTTGCCTTCATCACGCGGGCTACCGCATCATCGATCAGCGTATAGAAATACTCGATACCCGCCGCCTCAAACTTTTCCTGATACTCAGCGTCATAGATCTCCTGAAAGATGTCTTTGAAATTATGGTCATACTTTTTGGAGATCGTGTCTTTGGTCGCAAACCAGAGATCCTGTTTCGTGTCCAGCGCATAATTAAAGCACGCCTTTGCAAAGCTTGAAATGGACTTGTCCGTATTGTGGATGCCCTGCAAAATTCCGGGGCCCGCAAATGTATGGATGGTCTCTCTGATCTCGGTGCAGTCTTCTCCGGTGAACACCAGTTCAGCCTTGCCCGCACCAGGTACTTTGATCTCCGTATTTTTATAAACGTCGCCGTAAGCATGTCTTGCCAGCGTAATCGGCTTTTCCCAATTTTTCACGCAGGGCTCGATCCCTTTCACGACGATAGGCGCACGAAAGACTGTGCCGTCAAGCGCCGCGCGGATGGTGCCGTTGGGGCTTTTCCACATTTCTTTTAAGTTGTACTCCGTCATCCTGGCCGCATTGGGCGTGATGGTGGCACATTTGACAGCTACGCCGTACCTTTTCGTCGCTTCCGCAGAATCGATCGTCACCTGATCATCTGTTTCATTGCGGTGCTCCAAGCCCAGATCATAATACTCTGTCTTTAAATCGATGTAAGGAAGCAGAAGTTCGTCTTTGATCATCTGCCAGAGGATCCTCGTCATCTCATCCCCATCCATCTCTACCAGAAGGGTCGTCATCTTGATTTTTTCCATATCGCTCCTTCACCTTTCCCGCCGCATTGTCCGCGCCGTATGTTTTTCCGAAACTTTTTTGAAGAACAGCTCTTATTGACTCTCTGTCGTGTCTTCCGTGTTATCCCCGTAAATCTCCTTCAAACCGTTCTTCACCATATTGTCGTAAGCATTGATCATATGTTGATTGGCCAGCTGCTCCGCCAGCACGGCGTCTCCCGCCTTGATTGCCTCCATGATCTGCCTGTGCTCATCATTAGATGCCAGCCCTCTCGTATTGGTCGCCAATGTCTTTTGCCTGACGCGCAGCACATAGCGGTGGAAGTCCCGCAGCGTATGTTCCAAAAGTTTCGAATCACAGGCTTCGTAAAGGATATCATGGAAACGATTGTCCAACTCTGCCATCTGGTCAAGATGTCCCTTCTGTGCATGAAACTCCGCCAGATAGATATTTTCCTCCATTTCCTCAAGCTGCTCTTTCGAGATCTTCTCCGTGGCAAGTCGGGCGCAGAGTCCCTCTAACAGGGAGCGGATCATGTAAATATCTTTCACATCCTTTGCCGTGATCCCTGTCACGTAGGCCCCTTTATTGGGGATGATCTGTATCAGTCCTTCCAATTCAAGCTGCCTGAAAGCCTCTCTGACAGGGGTGCGGCTCACACCCAGCTCCTCGCCAATGGCAACCTCTTTGAGCTCCTCGTGCTCCTTGTACTTGCCGCTTAAGATATCCTCACGCAGCTTCTGAAACACCCGCCCGCGCAGGGAATACTTATCGTTCGCATCGTACTTGCTATCATAGTTTGTCATGCTGTTCCTCATTTCTGCGCACATTTTATGCGCATATCGAGTTTGTGTCAAGTGTACGCAGACACAATTCTATATAACCTCGTATAATTGTATACAATCTAAACGTTTCTGTCAATATGATGCAAACAACTTTTCTATATCCAGCATTCCCCACCCCTGTTTGTTCTCTTCCTCCCCCAGATCCCTCGCCGCCAGCAGCATCCTCCGCTTCAACTGCATACTGCTGCAATACGGATATTTCTGTAAAAACAGGGCAGCTGCTCCGGAAACAATGGGAGTTGCCATGGAAGTACCGCTCTTTTTTACATAAGCATCCCGATAACGTCCCCTCCTGTCCCTTTGCCAGCGCAGATTACAGGATATGATATCGGTTCCAGGCGCAACGATATCCGGCTTGCGACCGGACCGGCCTGCGTAGCCGCGGCCTGAATAATACTCGCACAGGTTCTTTCTGTTCCCGAAAAATCCGCCCTCATGACAACCGACTGTAATAACGTTCGAACTTTCTCCCAGAGGCGACAGACTTCCCTCCGCCGGTCCCTTATTGCCGGCGGCGCAGACTACGACCACTCCTTCTTCACAGACCCGCTCCAGAAGCCCCCTTAATTCCTCCATCCTGCCCCGTTCGCCGCTGTCTCCGATGCCGACCGAGATATTGAGCACACGGATCTGATAACGCAGACGATTCTTCAAGACCCACAAAAGGCCATAATACATACTTTCAATGCTGCCCTCACCATTATGATCAAGTACCTTTCCCACGCAGAGCCTGCAGGTAGGCGCGATCCCGGAAAACCGTCCCTGTGACAAAAGACCGCTCCCGCAAAGGCAGCCTGCTACATGGGTGCCGTGACCGCTGTCATCATAAGGCGTCTGTCTGTCATTGACAAAATCCCGAAAGGCAACGATACGCTCGCCGAAATCAGGATGGTTTCCGATCCCGGTATCCAAAATGGCCACGCAGATATCTTCCGTGGCCGCGCTGTACTGTATCCTCGCACTACATCCAAGCTGTCTTTTCACCCTGTCCATGGTACATAAAAACTCCCGGCTTTCGTTATATACTATGCCGGGAGTCATTTTATGCGCTTTTCTTACAAAATTTTACAAAACATCGGACTTAGACGTCCTGCGGATGATACCGTCCTTTTATTGACGTTTCTGCTTAAACGGTTTTACCAGCCGCCGCTTTAACTTCACCAGACTATTCTTCCGATAGAAAAACATTGCCATCGATGCAAAGAACAGACCTGCCACCAAGACGTATTTCGGGTGAATGCTGTAATCTCCCGTATCCGGAGAGTCGTCCTTTTGTCCGAGAGAAAGGAATACCGCCTGCCCCTCCTTCACGTCCGCGACCGTCGGTCCGGATCCGTAATGGTAGATGCCATAGGCTGAGAAGTGTGCCGCCATAAAGGCAACTGCATCCTGCCCATCCACGGAGACGATACGACTGTCCACTTCCTCCAATTGACCATCTGAGTCAAGACATACTACATGAAGATTTTCCGTCAAAACGCCCTGCGGAAGCGGCATCGTGATCTCTACCCGCTGTTTGCCAAGCCCCGTGATCGGCACATCCGCCGCCTGATCCGTCATCGTGATCTCGTAAGCGTGCAGTGAATGCGGAAGCTTTCCTCCGTAAATCGACCGATACACTTCACTGATCTTTGCCTTCGCGTCCTCGCTGTCTTCGATCGCTAAACAATAGCTCCCCTCGCTGCCCTCCATGACCGCAGAAATCGTGCCCTCTCCGGGAATCGAATAACTGTTGTTTACAACCTCGATCCCTGAAGCAGATGCCATTGCCCGCTCTGAATCCGTCAGGCTCACCGTTCCCGGTTCCGCATCTTCCAAAGTGTAGGTCTTCCCGTTTATCTTCACGGTTTCGCCGGCTATGGGCGCTTCTTTCGTCCTTTTCAGGATCGTAAGCACGTTGTTCTCATCTTCCGCAGTCTCTGTCTGTGATTCGTCTGTGGTGCTATCCGCCGTCCGCCGCGCAGCTGCCGACGTTTCTTCCTCTTCTGCCTGCTCTGCCGCTTCGCGCGTTCGTCTGTCCGCAGCATCTGCACTTTGTTCTGCCGCTCCATCCTCGGAAGACTCACTGCCTTCTCCATTCTCAGCCGACAAATTTGCTAAATCATCCTTCCTGATGCAAATTGCGCCCTGAAAAGCGCCGCCCGCAGATGACAGGCAGGTATCGGTCAGATCCGTCACGCCCGCAGGAATCACCGCGATACGTGTCCCCGTAAAGACAGATCCCCTGTAGCTATCACGGTAAAGCTTTGTCGCCGCGCTCTCATAGGAACGGGCAGGAAGCGTATCTCCCGCAAAGTAGACGACACCATCTTTTATCTTTTCATTGTCAAAAGCCCTCAGGCCGATCGATTCCACAGAGGGACCGATGTACAAGTACGAGACGGGACAGCCCGCGAAAGCCCTGTCACAAATCTTCGTAAGCCCCAAGCCGCCTTCAATACGCTCCAGCTTATCACAGTTTTCAAAAGCGCCCTCGCCGATCTCCTGCACGCTGTTCGGTATCCGCACCGCCGTAATACTTGACAGTCCGCGGAACGCCTCGGGACCGATTTTCTTGACTGAATCGGGAATCGAAACATCTCCACCCCTTCCACGGTAGGCTAAGAGGATGCCATCGCCCACGATCAAAAACTCACCCGCTTCCTCCGCATTTGCCTTCCAACCGGAAAGCCAGGGCGTCTTATCAAAGGCGGAAACCCCGATCGTACGCACGCTATTTGGGATGACTACGTCAGTCAATTCATCACAGTGATAGAAAGCAGCGTAGCCGATCTCCTCCACGCCGTCAGGAATCCGCGCCGAAGCAAGGGATGCTCTGGCGTAAGCAAATTCCCCGATCCTGCGGATTCCCGAAGGAATATCACAGGATGTCATATCCTCATCATAGTATGCCTGTGATGCGATGATCTCCCCATTTACCACCGTATATTTAGGGAAAGAGCCGCCTTTCGCATCCTCAGAACCGGCCAGCCCCGGAATCGTGTCCAAATCAGGCTCCTCCACCACGGGCTCTCCGCCCAAAATCTCTCCTGTGCCGCCCACATTCACGGTAGCTTTCGCGTTATCTACCAGCACATAGACTTCCTGCCCAATGACACGGGATTTTGCCTTCACGCGGGAGTCATCTTCTTCCGCTTCCATGGCGTTCATATGAGTAACCTCGTGATAATAGTCCACGGGGCCCAGAATCTGCCCTTCTTCCAGCTCCTCCTCGTACTCTCTGCCGGGAATTGGTGCTTCCTCATATTCAGACACATCGATATCCTCAAGAATCAGCGTCTCCGCAAAGCGCCTTGCATAGGAGCCCGCCTCTCCGTTGATCTTAAGCTTCGTACAGCCGTCGAAAGCCGTCGCATGAATCTTACTCACGGAAATCGGAATCGTGAGCTCGCGCAGTCTCACGCAGTCCTCAAAGGCCTTCATGTCGATCCCCTTTACCGAATGGGGAATCAAAACCTCTTTCAAATTTTTACAGTTGGAAAACGCATAGCCGGTAATCTCCGACACATTGCTGCTGATATTTACACTCTGCAGGTTATAGTCACCCCAGAATGCGTAAGGGCGGATCTTAATCACGGAAGAAGGCATACTGTAGGAGTCGCCCCCTCTGCCTGCAAGCACCTGATAGAGCACATCCCAGCCTTTTTTATTGTAGATTGCGCCATCGTCGCAGACAAAGTCCGCATTGCTGCTGTCAATCGCTACGGAAGCAAGACTGTAATCTCCGGCAAAGGCGCCATTTCCAAGGCTTTTAAGCCCTTTGCCAATGGAGACACTCCGCAAGGAAGGGCAGCCGGAAAATGCTGCATTCTCAATGATCTCTACCGAATCGGAAACCGTAACACTCTGCAGATTCGGACATTCAGAAAAAGCCTTCGCGCCGATGACTTCCACTGCCTCGCCCATTGTAACATGGCGCACAGTATCATTGCCCGCAAAGGCTTCCGCCTCGATTTTTTTTACATGATTGGGAACAGACACGTCCTCAGCCGTGCCATTGTACTTCACAAGTGTAGTTCCGCTCACCTGAAATTCAGGTGCGGCGGAGGGTTCCTCCGCCTCCACACCTGCTACAGGAATCTGTGTTACGACAAGCGCTGTCACAAGGAGCAGCGTGCCCATCAGTTTTCTGATCTGTTTTCCCATAGGACTCCCCCCCTCTGGGATCATAAGTCCCTTACGCCTTGACCTTTATTTTTTTGTCCCGCTTTAAGAACAGGATCACGGACAGACAGGCCAAACCGAGCGATAAGAACCACTTCGGATGAATCGGGTCGCCAGTTTTAGGCGTTACATCAAGCATACCTTCCACCAGATTTCCCGTGTCCACATAAATCGTGTAAGGCGAGAAATGGGTAGCTCGGAAACGGATGCACGGTACACCGTTTATTGTGGTAAAGCTCTCGTTCAGGCTTTCCAGCTGATCTCCATTAATCACGGCGCCTGCCATATTATTTCCGCCATAAGCCACCAGAGAATCCGGAATCGGGATCGTGATATCCACGGAAAGCCCTGTCGTATCCGTAATCTTTGTGGTGCCGGTGGAATCATAGAGGCTGATATCCATCGCATAGTACAGGATATTGTCAAGCGTGCCATACTTATTCGTGAGCGCTGCCGCCACCGCACGGGTTGCTTCGTCAGTCTCTGATATCTTTACGATAAAGTTATCCGTCGAACCGTTGGTGTTTGCCGTTGCCAGGTCTCTGTTGGAGATGCCGGGCTTCTCGATATCCACCCTGGTATGACCGTTGCCGGTCGTATCCGTCGTATTTGTTGTGCTGGTCGTTCCGGTTGTTCCGGTTGTTCCGGACGGTACCGTTGTGTTATCGGCCACATAATTTGCCTTCACCGTCACGTTGTTGGAAGGCATCGTAAAGGTAGTTGCCGCCATACTTACACTTGCCAGCGTCACACCATTTGACTCCGTCGTCCACTTGTCAAACCGCATACCCGCCGCAGGGATACTCGCCTGAATGATAACTGTAGCTCCCGGCGTATAGGTGCCGGATCCTGAACCATTCTCCACGAATACCGTAAACTGACCGGGACCGGAAGTACCGGAAGTCGTGCTGGTGGAACTCGTGCTGCTTGAGCTTGAGCTGGAGCTGCTGCTCGAGCTGGAAGAACTGCTGGTATTACCGGAATTATTACTGGTATTACCGGAGTTTCCACTAGTTGTGTTTCTGCTGGTAGGCGCCGTGCCGCCGCTGGGATTGGTGCCGGCGGGAGCTGCCTTATACAGCGCTATGATCGACATATTCCTGTCAATAATCGTGTTGATCGTCCAATTATCACTATAACCGAGAGGCTCATACCCTGTTTGCGTCTTATGTACCGGAGGATCCCACCCAAGCTCTGCAAAGCTCATACCGGCATCCACATAATACTTTCCGTCACCGCTGGCGCCTCTGCTTCCCGGCAGAAGCGAACCGTCCACACCGTCATAGAACTCTACCACATACTGACCGCTCGGCGTTGCACCGCCGTTAGAATCATACTGTGCGATAAAGGTCGTCAGGTCTTCTTCGATCGGACTGGCCAAGCTGAGCCGCTCATTCTTAGAATTAAATGCCAGCCACTCTCCGCTAAAGGTAAATCCGGGTCTGTGATTCGTCTCGTACAGTTTCTTAGCTTCCTCAGGCTCCCTCGCGTAGACAGCTACACCATCTTTTTTCTCAAGCTCCTGCGTCGCCCCGATCTGTGTGCCGTCATAATCAAAGAACTTCACACGGTAAGCCCCTAATTCTCTGAACTCCACAGGCGGATGATAACGGTCAGCATAACGCTTCGCTGCCGAATCCAGGTAAGACCTGATGATCACGCCATTCTTCGGTGAAAATGCGTTATCCGCAATATCTACCTCGCGTCCCTTGATGGTAACGTCTAAAGTATGTTTTCCGTCAGCCTGCGTCACACCTTCAAACGCGCCTTCCTTAATCTTGTTGACAGAAACAGGAAGAATCACATCTGACAGATTGGTACAATCCTTAAAGCAGCCCTCCGGAATCTCCTTGAGGTTATCCACTCCGGTAAAGTCTGCCAGCAAAATATAATCACAGCCTTCAAACGCGCCCTTTGCGATCTCATTGACATCTTTCAGAAGCGTGATCCGCGCCGCATCCACATTCTTTTCTTCCAGACCCTCGTCGTTGGTTCCGGGGCGTCCCTTGGACATCAGGCACTCAATGATCTTATATTTCCCTGCATTTTCACCGGTCTGTCTTTCAAATAAGATACCCTTCTCCACAGGATAATTCTCATTGCCGATTACTTCTGTCATATTGCCGCAGCCACGGAAAGGCAGCACGCCGATCTCAGACACTGCGCCAAGTTCCACCGTCTTTAACTGCTCACAGTTATCGAAGGCATAATCCGGCAGTTTTTTAATGCTCTTAAGGACGATTCTCTTAACGACATCGTTACCTCTGGGATCTTCTTCGTGAGGATCTTTCTTTGCCGCTCCGCTCTCATCGCGATAATCCACATATCTGCCGCTGAACAGACCGGGAATTGAATTTCCTGCCGTACTGGTATCGCGAATATAAGTCGGTCCGGTCTTGCTCTTGCCGATATATCTGTCATAGTTATAGGAATTTTCCGCATTGATCGCAGAATCCGCATAACCTGTCACATCGATTGAAGTAATGCCCTCGGGCACAATGATGGTCTCCGTGCCGTCAATAAATTTCTTCGCACCGCCCACCGTCTGGTAGTCGTCAAGCCCGATCCCGGAAGGATTATCCTGCATCAACTGATAATTCTTCATAAAGTTATAAGGATAGGTTTCAAAATAAGGCTTTTTGGACCACTTTGAAACATTAGCCCCGGCCGCTTGCGCCACGATAGGCTCGAAGAAGAAATCATACACATCGTTGGCTGCCAAACGGACCGTACTGGTATCAGACAGGCTGGCGGTCTGATTGTCACCGATCCAGTTTGCCCAGTTGGAGTGCCCTTCCTCATCGACCTCCAGGAAGCGCTCATTGATCCACGGGCCATAACGTTTTTCAAATTCCTCGTCCGTCACAGCCGTTTCAGCCACGCCATCTCCATTCAGGTCCGCCATATCCAAGCCCTGAACCGCCGCCGACAACAGTCTTGCATATTCCCGACGCAGCTCTCCTACGCTCTTGCCCTTACTGTTTACGGTATTGCTGTCAACATCGTAAACCTTGTCATAATAGTATCGCTCCATATCCTTACAGTAATCCTTCAACTCTTCATCCTGAAGGACACCCGTTTCAGACAGATCGGGAAGCTTCGGGTAGTCCAGAAGAACCACATCACCGTTTCTTCTGTCCACCATCACCGTCAGGTGTGTGCCCTCCGCCTCACTGTTCCACAGGCTCTGATAGCACACATTGACTTCCGGCTCATTTTTGTCATTCGGATTCTTCAACACATGACTCGGATTCATGGCATACTCAAAAGGTGCATACCCCTTCACGATGTCCCCGTGGAAGGTAAGCTCCCGCCCTCCGGTCTGGAAAGCTGTCTCCGCCATCTGGAAGCTGTCGCTTCCGTACCCGGCCTTCGGTGTATTAAAATATACATTAAACAGCTGTGTACAATTTGCAAACGCTCGCTCGCCAATCTTTGCCACCGAATTACCGATACGCACTTTTGACAGATTCGGCAGCCCCATAAAGGCTTCATCGTCAATACTCGTAATAGAATCGTCCTGAATCGTGATACTGCGGATCCTCTTGCGCAGCTGCTCATTGTCAAAGCATCCCTTACCGATGCTGCGCACATCATAATTGCCCACTCTCTTCGGAATCACAATATCCACACTGTCCTTACCCTGCTTGACCAGCACGCAGGATTTCAGAGTGCCATCGCCATCGATTTCATAGCGGTAGATATTATCTCCGCTCTTCATCGCCACCTCATAGCAGTCCTTACCGTCCTTTGTGTAGACATAGGGCACACCGGTCTCGCCGCTCACTCTCGTGCTGGCGTACCAGGTACTCTGTCTCGGCTGGGAAGGATCGTTGTTATAAAGCTCCGGGCCTCGTACAAAGAAGCCCTCGTCCGTCACATGCGCAAACAGATCCGGCTTAAAGCTTGCCGCCCCGCAGGAATCCGGGAAGATCACGTTGTGCAGGCCAATACAGTTATAAAAGGTCGTAGAGGGTATCTCGCCCTGATAGTTCTCAGGCATGGTCACCTCGGTGATCTTCTCCCGATTGGCAAGCACATACTCCCCGATCTTCTTATCGCTCCCGCCGGTGATTTTCGCCGGGAACTTAAATTTCGTCATCGCCGTATTGCCGCCCATGGATGTCAGGCCAAAGCAGCCCTTCCCCAAGGAAACAACGCTCGAGCCCTCAAATTTCAATCCGCTGTCCGTCAGCGACTTATCATCATAAAAGGCAAAATCTCCAAGTCTGCAGCCATCACCGCTGTTTACTACGCTGAAATCCACTCCCGTCAACGACTCGCAGTTTGCAAACGCACCGTAGCCGATCTCCTGCATCGACCAGGGGAATTTCACATCCGTCAGCTTGGAACAGCCATAAAATGCCTCCGCACCGATCTTATAAGTACCGGAATTTTCTCCAAACTTTACCGTCGTCAACTGGGTACATTGAGCGAAGGTACGATTACCGATCACAGCGTCGTTATTTAACTGCACGCTTCTCATACCGGCTCCCTCAAACGCACGGTCACCGATCACCGCGATATCATTGGGGATCTCGATCTCGCCTACATTGGTAACCCCGGCAAACGCACGCTCACCGATGGTATCCAGCATATTGAGCGGATCTTTCTTTGCCAGGCAGCCGTTTTCATCGATCACATAAGGCACGGCACGACCGTCATGGTCAAACACGATCTCGCATACGCCGAGATCTGCGCTTTTGGTCTCACTCTGCGCCACATACACGGCTTCACCGGATGCCTCCTGCCCGTTATCCTGCAGTCTCAAGTCCGTCGCCAGCGCAAGTGTAAAGGTTGCCGTATCAAAATAAGTCAACACTTCATTATGTTCACAATAAAATTCAATCTTCTGCTTATCATTCAAATCCAGTCTGGGCGTAATGACCAGTTCTGCCGGCTCCTCCATCGGTTCCCCGGAAACATTGTTATTCCACGCATCGATATCCGCTTTCGCCTGCGCATACTTTTCCGGGAAATATTTCTCGAGGAATTTTTTATGTTCCGCCTTTAAGGTCTGATGATAAATACCGTATGTAATCTGCGTATTCGGATACAGTGCATTCGTTTCTTTCAGATTATCCATGGGATTGCTAACCGTATCCGTGTAATTACCTTTCGGATTATCGCTAAAATACGCATTAAACTGATCCCTGGTCACAGTCTGGTAATCGGTGCGCAGCAGTTCTCCGACCCGCACCTTCTCCCGATCTTTCTCGTTATTGTATTTACAGAGAGTTGCTTTCTTACTGCCCTTTTTGCCGGGATGATAGAGAAACTCCCATTCCAGATAAAGGACATTGCCGTCGCGATAGGTCGATCTGACAGTTGCCCGCAAATCACCGCCTTGCAGGGCAGTACTCAGCTCCGTGGGAAGACCGCCGCCGGGATTGTTTTTCCGATCGACATCGATTTCCCAGCAGTCTCTTCCGGAAGTGCTGCTGATATGATGCTCGCCGCCTGCATTTTCCACATAGCCGTTATCCTTCGACGCCGGCACATAGGTAAGAGCCGCCTGCACATCCGAAGACTGCCCGGGCGCATTATCTTCTGCACGGTTTTCCGGCACGGGAATCGCCGCTACCACGATAGCGGTAATCATCAGAACCGCCGCCATACTGCGTCTGACAGTTCTTTTCAGTCTCCTCTTTGGCTTTTTTGTCACTGTTTTCTTCGCCATGGTACTTTTTCTCCTCATTCCCTTACACTATTTTGTCTCTATCGAAAAGAAGGTAACACTGCTTTACTGTCCTGACCTGATCCGCTTGGCTACCACTACAAACCGACCATCCTGTTCTGAACTGTCACAAGTGGAGAGGGTCAGAAGCTCATCTCCATATGCTGCCGTCACTCCTGTGTCATAGAGCGAAAGCGCTGCCATTTCCTTCATGTTGGAATCGAACTCTTTCTCCGACGCCGCATCAAAAAACTTGTAATACTTAAAGACCACTTCGTCTTCATTATAGATGCGGGAACGGAACACATACATTACCTCATAGATCCCTTTTTCGTAGATCGTATCAAAACGGATCGTGGAATGTTTTTCACAGTATTCCCTGCTGCTGTAATTGTTCAGATTTCCAAACATCTTTCCGGACTTCATATGATGCCCGTATATGATCAGATTCGTGTTCCTGTTTACCACATCGCAGGCGGCGTCCAGAAACAAACTTCCGTTTTTGTCATATTTTTGATTAAAATTATGATCCAGGTAATATTCGTTATTTGCTGTCTGCATCACCGGATAATCAATATTTGTATCGTCAATCTGCAGCCATCCGATAAGCTTTTTGTTTTTATTATACAGTGTTTCATACTCGGGAAGAACCGTAAGCACCCGATCTTCTTCCTCCGTATAATGGATCGTGACTCCCGTGCTTTGAAAACTTCCTCCTGCCAGGCTGCTGCTTCCCTTCAACATGGCAAGATTCTCATAATCCATCTGCGTTCTGTCCGTAAAATAGGAATACACACCGAAATAGCCAAAACAGCCCACTGCAATCAACCCACAGAGTACGACTAACAGCTTACGGCGTTTTTCTCTTTTTTTGATTTCGGCAAGGATAACCTTCTGCATATCGGCGTCATAATCGGAAAGTGACGCCTGCTTTTTGTCCCTGCCTCTTTGTGTTTTGCCTGCCTTTTTAACATTCCCGGCCTGCTTTTTGTCCGCTTTCTTCCGTGCCCTTCTCCCTTCGGGAAGTCTGCTGTTCTTCGAATATCCCCGGCTCTTAAACTGCTCCGCCAGTTCATAGACTTCGTCGTCGAAATCATTTCCGACTATGCTTTCAAAGCGATACTGTCCTGCCGCAAAAGCTTCACTTAAGGATATGACCTCCCCGGGTTGATCCATATGCACCTTCGACTTGATTTCTTCGATCAGTTTCAGATCCCGTTTTGCCGCCTTGTACTCGGCTTCCGTCCGAAACCTTCTTCCCGCCGCTTCATACCCCGACATATGGGGATCGCTCCTTTTCCCTATACTAGATATGCCCGGTCGAAACACGCCAATACGCATTTCGACCGATTCGCATATACTTTTATTTTACTCTTTTTTTAGAAATATGCAAGTTATTTCCAAAGAATGGCAAAAGGCTAGAATTTCAAACCCAAAATACCTTTCTTCTTAATCTTGAAAGTGGCCGTCTTTGTGCCGCCATAGCTCCCGACGCCGCGAATCGTTATCTTGGCATTTCCCTGCTTCACATTGTTCTCGTAACCGACGATCTCAAAATCATCATTTCGAAGCAGCACACCTTTCAACGTCACTTGAATCTGGCTTTTTTTCGGTCTGATGCTCCTGCCGGTATACTCCTGCGGCTCAATGGCCACCTTTGCTCCAGAAATATCAGCCTGCACGATCCGATAAGTACCGTGTACCGTTCCCTGATAAAACCGCGGGGTCGCTACCCGGACATCCACACCGATCACTGTCCCTACAGGAATGATATCCGTAGAAAGCACCGGCTGTCCTGCCTTAGCGCCGCTCTCATAGGTGTAGTAAACATCTTTTGCATAATCGCTCCCGGCCGTTAAAGCCTTGCCATTGAGATCGATCACCTGCACCTTTGTTTTATAGATATTTTTCTTTTCCTGAAACGCTTTGTCAGCAGCAACTACCTTGAGTTTGGAAATATCCTGCATGGTCACTTCAAAACATTTAACGATCTGCCCCTTGTAGTTACCCTTGCCCTTCACCGTTACACTGGCTGTGTTTCCAATCTTGTTATAGTTTTTGTAAATCAAGGTGTAATCCGTCCCCTCGATCAACTTCATACCGTCGAAGGTAACTTCCGGCTTCGGCTTGCAGCCGCCTTTTTCATAAGCAAAGCTCGTACCCATCACTGCAGATTGCCCGGATATATCGTTCTGCAGAATCTTGAACGTCTTTTTCGCCGTCCCGGTATAAGGTCCCATACCGGTAATCACGACCGTTGCCGTTCCCGCATTGGTATTATTCTGATAGCTGAGCTTATAATCCCGATTCTCTTTCAGTTCCGTGCCTGCATAGTTCACGGTACACTTGGGGGTATATGGTTTCCCCGTAAATGCGACTCCCGCAGCCGGTACATCAAGTGTGATTCCTGCCTGATTGATCTTTGCCACCGGCAGGATCTTGAAATTAATCCGTTTGGAGCCCTTATAATTTCCTTTTCCGACAATGACAACGGAAGCATTTCCTACATTCGTGCAATTCTCATATTTGATCCAGTAATTCCCGGAATTGCTCGTTTTCGTACCCTCTGTAAGCAGGATGGTTTTATTATTTACCTTTCTTGTCACAGTCACGACAGGTCGTATCTCTGTGCCCGTATACTTCTGGTTTGCGATCTTGGAGAAAATGAGTTTTGAAATGGCAACCCCGCCTTCAAAAATCTCATAATCCATCGTCCGAGTTCCCGTATAATTACCGGTCCCCTCTACCGTGATTTTATAGACACCGGCCTCCGTATAGGACACATCCGTATAAGTATAGTCCTTGTTCTTGGAAAGTTTCTTTCCGTTCCAAGTCAGAGTAGGATTCGGCTTCTGTGCCTTTCCGTTATAAGCCACTGCCACAGATTCATCCATCAGCACCGCGTCATCCTCAATACTCTGCGGTTTGATGGTAAAGTGCACAAGCGCCTTTCCTTCGTAATTGCCTTTCCCCGTTACCGTGATCGTCGGCGGCTTGGCAGAGCCCTTTGCACTGCCTGCATTGATATTATTGCTGTAGGCAAGCGTATAATCCGTCTTTTCCTTCAAAAGCATCGTGCGGTCATAGACATGCACTGACGGTTTGATGGCCTTACCCGTATAGGCAAATCCATCCTTTTCGTCCGCTTCCATCTGCACGGCAGCCCACAGGCCGTCGGGCACTTTGCCGCCGATCTGCTCCCTGTCCTCGTCCGTCACATCATCCGGCAGCGGCGCATCCGGATCATCCGGATCAACAGCTTCCGCGCGAACCAGCTTGATGGTGCATTCGCTGCAGTCACTGTCAATAAAACCATGCTTAGCCGCGACAGCATAGATGGTCGTCGTCTTGGCTGTTATCTCGATCGGGCTTTTATACCTGTGTTCCGCATCTTTGGGCACGCCTCTGTTCTCGTCCGGACGACGGTCCACCATATAGTAGATCTCCGCTTCGTCCGTAGCGCTTGCCAGCACGATCTTTGTCCCGTAAGGCACTGTCACCGTAGTTTGGTTTCCAATCTGCTCACCATCCAACACGGAAAAGGTCGGTCTTGCCGTTTTCTTTCCGCTGGCTGCCAGCTCACGCACATGCACCAGTGCCTGCACGCGTCGGGACACATTATTACTGTTTGTCACATAATCCGGAAGCTTTACGTCACCAAACACCGTAAAACTCTGCTCTTCCGTATTTGCGGAGTCATAACCGCTCTCCGACACCCGCCATTCGATCTCAGCTTCCAGCCTAGACATTTTCACTTCTTCCACACCATCTACGGTAATCTTTCTTCCAACAACGATTTCCGTAGTCTTTGCCAGCGGAAGGGCAGATGCCGGCGTACCGTTGGGCACGTTCCATACCTCAGCTTCATCCCCGTTTAATTGTGTGACGCTGATCAAGTCCGCTTCATTAAATTCTTTCATCTCCACCGGAACAGATTCCTCATAGGTCACCCCGTCATAAGTAAAGCAGACGAGTAAAACCTTGAGTCCCGGTGTTTCCATGTCTTCCGGCGTATACAGCTTTTTCGTCTTTCCGTCTTCACCGAGGATCTTCAATTCATAATTATGCGGATTGCCGTTTTCCAGCACCCACTTATCCTGTTCCGGGATCGGCTTCTCGATCGGATAAAAGGAAACCTTTAGTTCCTTTCTCAGCATATCTTCCGTGATCGGCTGATCTTCCGGCACATAACTCCAGTCCGCCGGATGCGTTACTTCCATATGCGGGCTGACCACATGCACCTGCACCGTCTTGGTACACTCCGCCGCGCTGCCGCTCGCCCGCGCCGTAATGATACAGTTACCGAGCTCATTTGCCGTCACAACGCCGGTTTCGCCCGTTCCCTTCTCCACGCTTGCCACAGCCGGACTGTTTGACGTCCACTTTACAGTTTTGTTTGCCGCCGTTTCAGGTGTCACCGTAGGGATCAGGTTATAGGTCTGCCCCTTCTTTAAGGTGATTTCCGTCGTCTCACCATCGGCAATGCCGGTGGACTTGATCGTAAGACCCGTTGCCGGATCAGCACTCTCTGTCACCGTCACGTTACAGGTCTCTGTCACATCTCCTGCAGCCGTGGCTGTGATCTTGCACTTTCCGACCATGTTTGCCTTTACTGTTATGATAGCTGTCAGCTTACCGGTAGACGCATCCTTTGTCGCTTCGATCCTGCCGTTCTCATCCACGCCTTCGATGGACGCGATTTCAGGATCATCGACCGCCCAAACGATATTTCTGTCCTCAGCCGTCACCGGCTCGATGACCGCCGTCAGCGTTTTTTCGCTTCCATCTTCCATGTCAAGAACAGACGGCAATAATACCAGCTTATCCACCGGCGTCACAAACTTATTGACCGTTACGTTACATCCGGCCTTGATCGTTGTGGCCAAATTTATCTTATCTTCGTCTCCCTTTTTCACAAAAATAATAGTACAGGTATCCTGTTTTTTCAGGCCCTCTAACTCTTTCGCCGTTACGGTAAAATATACCACGCCGCTTCCATCCGCCGTAGCCGTAGCGGTGTCCTCCGCCTCGTCCTCGTTATAAATTCTGCCCGCATTGATTACTGCAACTGCAGAAGGCTTTCCATCTTCTCCGAGAACCATGGCCGTGATTTCTCTGTTCGTACTGATCAACGGATCGAGCTTCACGCTGATCGTACGGCTGTTCCTGCTTCCGGCATCCTCCAAGGTAAGGTCCGTCGGCGTCACGTAAAGCGCCTTGAGGGGCACGTTGTTTCTATGGATATCAATCGTAAAATCTACTGTCTTGGTGCGATCCTTTTTGGCTGCGGCAGTGACCGTCACCGTATGCTTGTCGTTCGCATCACCCGTCTTCCACTTTGCCGTCACCCGTCCGTATTGATTCACTTCCGCATAATCAGCTTCATTGACTGACCAGGTCAATTCCTTGTCGGTCACGCCTGCCGGATCGAAAATCACATAAGGCTTTAAATTAATATTGCTTCCCTCATACAGGTTCGTCGGATAGCCGTCTTTTGCGGAAAGACTATTCAGCGTAACCGTCTCTCCCTCCACCATAACTTCACAGCTGCCGTAAATCTTATTATTGTCCTGAGAGACCACGACAAGGGTCGTACTTCCGCCTTTTTTCCCTGTGACAGAAATCTTTTTTGTCGTATCATCATAGGTTGCCTGAATCACTGTGTCGTCATAATTCACCCGCAGGCTCGCCTTGGTATTGTCAGCATCCTCCGGAGACACGATCACATCCAGCGTCCCCGATGATTTATTCGTATCGTTCATATCCAGATTCAATGTGGAAGGATCAATGATCACCTTCTCCACCGGAATCGGCGTCACCTCGACCTCACAGCTTGCCATTTTGCCGTTGCCTGTCGTCGCCGTGATCGTGGTCTTACCGACGCTGACAGCAACCACCGAAGCGCCGCCTGTCTTTGGAGCAACCGTCGCCACTGCGGGATTGGCACTGGAAAATGTTACCACTTTATCGTCATCCACATCCGCATTGTTGGGCGCAAGCGTATATTTTAAGTCTGCGCTTTCTTTTCTCTGTATGGTAAGTTTTTCATGATTCAGGGTAATGGACTCCACATGAATCGGCTCTTTCACCGGCGGATCTGCCGGATCCGCATTCGGATTGATATCCGTTGCCGTTTCCTCCGAGACAGGGGATGTGGACGCATCTTCCGTCGGCGCCGCTGTTGGCTCTGTCGGTGCAGCTGTCTGCTCCGGCTGCTCAAGCCCGATCTCTGTACCTGCATCCTCCGACATTTCGCTTTCCACAGGAGCTTCTTCCGCCCATGCATACAGGCTGGTCTGCGGCATACCGGTAAACACCATCAGCGCCGCCATAAGTGCCGCACCCACTCGATAAATCTTGGTCTTCTTCATGGTTTTCATCCCTCTTTCTACCCCTTCTCTGTCTCTCTATCCTAAAAATAGTACAGTATTGCCATTTAACTATAACCTTTAACAGTGTAGCACAACTTGCTGCCTTTTACAAGATTAGATGGCGAAAAAAAGAGGGTCCCGCATCCGATACGGCCACCCTCTATACGCACCCCGTCAGCACTTCTCCAATATGGTTTTGCAAAAAAGAATCCGTTCCCGCGGACAGCCCCTTCTCCTGCAGAATCTGTACCAAAACACTGCAGACCGCCTCGATGATAAGGATCCTGTCCCCCTCTGCATCTGTCTGATAAAGAAGTCCCAGCATATCGCCGATCTCCCCTCCCGTCGGAAGGTCGCGCAGCCCCCTGTGCATCCATTTATAAAAGGGCGCATAAGTACGGTTCAACAGGTAGACCAGGCGCATACTTTCCCGCACAAACTCACTCAGGGCAAGCTCCGCTGCCACGCGCTCACCCCGCCGCATGGCACGGGCATAGTTGTACTGTCCCGCCTGCGCCGCCTTTGCCAGCGCATCGGCCAGATTTCGCCGCCACACTTTCTCGGGATAATACCCAAGCAGCCCCTCCCGAATCGCACAAAACGCTCCGAGTCTGTCCTCAAACACGCTGCCACCCGTGGCGGTTGCCAACGCTTCCTCGGGGATTGTCAGCCACTGCGCATCGGTCTCGGGCAGGGTCTCCCTGCCGAGGATCCCTCTGTAAAAATCTTCCAGACAAAGGACACCCACCCGTCCTTTCCCCTGTTCCTGCTCTACTCGCTCGGAAACCCCCAAAAAGGTCTTTGGCAGGGCGTCATAGGCTGTCTGCATGGCCTCCCCAAATTGCCGGTACGTCTTTCTGGGCAGCCAGATGCAAAAAGAGGGACCATAGTCATGATCCCTCGATATCTCATCGTCAAACCCCAGACATTCGGAACCGTAGCCGACCAGGCCCGCTGCCGTCTGATCGGCAATATCAGGGAACCGTCCTTCTATCATCGGTTTTCCGTATGTTTCATAATATTTTTGCGATAATTCCAGTCCTTTCATCTATCTCACCATTCTTCCCGCTTCCTTTTTCACACAAATACCGACAATCCGCCGCCTATGCTTTCCCCTGAAACCGTTCAATCACTTCCCGTGCCTTCTTCTGATAAGTTTCCTGTTTCTCAGAAGCACCCATGGCGCCACAGACCGCAGCACAGTTCTCACAGAGAACGCCGTAGCTCATGTTCTCACCATAATGCCGTTTCACATCCTCCAGCGCACGCTCATAATAGGACAGGGCTTTCTCGTACTCGCCGTCACGAAAGCACGCCTCCCCCATACCGGCAAGTGCCCCACTGTAATGCTCATTCGGCGTATCGCCGTCCTTTTCAAAGAGGGCGATCGCCCGTGTCAGGTGTTCCTTTGCCTCCTCGTTTCGCGAAAGCTTAAAACAGATCAGGGCCAGGTTTGTGAGGGTGGTCGCTGTCTGTGCATCGCTTCCCTCCTGTTTTTCAATCACGGCAAGCGCTTTCTTTGCGCATTCAGCAGCCTCCTCGTTCTCATCCATTTTTTCTAAGAGGATGCTCATGTTATTATAAAGCCCCGCAAAACGGTAATCCTCGGGGGACAAACGATTCTCGTAGATCCGCACCGCCTGCCGATAAAACCGCATCGCCTGGGCAAAATCTCCTCCCATGCTGTAAGCGGTGGCCGCATTTAAGAGCGTGGTGGCAAAATGTTCACTGTCTTCCAGATTCAGTTCTTCCATTAACAGGAGGACATCCTCCGCCGCCACATACGCCTTTTCAAAGGCGGACACACTGCGGTAAAAGCCGATCATCTCATTGCCGATCGAAATATAGGCGGCATAGTCTTCTTCCTCCTTAGCCTTCTGCAGGGAAGTCATAAGGTAGGCGTCCACACCTGCCGTATCATTCTTTTCAAAATAGGAATCCAGTTCCTGAAAAAAGCAGTCAATATCCATTGCGGGGTCGCTCCTTAATATCTGCCGTTAAAAATCTGGGTGATCGGGGAATCCTCCGTGAGGATCACCGTCTTATTCTCTCCTACCACGCTTTCCTTAAGTGCATCAAGTGCACGCACGAAAGAGTAAAAATCGGTCTTCTCTGGATTGGAGTAAGCACCTGAGAGAATGCGCATGTATTCTGCCTCTCCCTCAGCAATGGTTGCCTCCGCCTTTGCCTGCGCATCAGAAATCATGATGGAGACTTCCTTATCGGTGGTGTTCTCTATCATCTTTGCTTCGGACTTTCCTTCCGCCGTATACTGTGCCGCGATATTGCCGCGCTCCGAGATCATGCGGTTGTAGACCGCCTGTTTGTTGTCGTCGGGAAGGTCGAGTTTTTTGACTTCCACCGCCGCCAGTTCAATGCCGTACTGCTTCTCCACATGGTTGATCTGTCCCATGACCGCCTCTGTCAGCGAGGTGATCCTCACCACTTCCTCATGAGCCCCCGAAAGATCGAGATCATTTCCCTGAAGCTCAGTGCCTGATTCATCCACCGTGATGGTCATCTTTCCATCGCGGCTCCTGATGACCTCGTCCTGCTTCATGTTGGAGATGGTGTTTTTGGTCGCATTATAGACAATGGCATCAATACGGCTCTCCGCATTTGTCACCGAGCAGCTCAAGGTCTGCGCAAATTTCAGGGGATCTGTCACCCGCCAGAGCACATAGCTGTCCACGATCATCGTCTTCTTATCCGAAGTGATCACGTCAGAGGGCGGCAGGTCGTAGAGCAGAAGCTCCTTGGGAACCGTGTCTACGGACTCGATAAACGGGATCTTAAAGGAGAGGCCCGGAACCGACACCACCCTGTCCACACGCCCAAACTGTCTGATCAGCTTAAACTGGTTCTGCTTGGTCACCACCATGGAATTTGCCAGTAAAATAATGGCAGCAACTGCAAGTATCCCCAGAAAAATGCCGAGTTTTCCGCCTTTTTTCTTTTCCTTATCTTTCCTTTTCTTCGTTCCGTCCGAGTTAAAACGCTCGAAGGTCTGTGTATTTACATCCATGATCAATCTTCCTCCGTTTCCGACGTTTCCGCCGTATTTGCCTCGTTCGTCCTCTCCGCATCCTGTATGGACGAGGAGCCATCCGAAACGAAACTGTCAAGCGGCAGCATTGTGGTGGTCTTCCCGCCTTCGCCCTCAATGACAACCTTGACATCCGGCAGCACATCCTCTATCGCTTCATAGAACATACGCTTTTTGGTCACTTCCGGATATTTTACATACTCCTGATACATGGAGTTGAAGCGGGCGACCTGACCATTCGCCTCGTTGATACGCTCCTGCTTTTTCGCCTCCGCGTCCTGCAGAATCTTATCCGACTCCGCTTCCGCATTGGGAATCTGCTCGTTGCGGTATTTATTGGCGTTGTTTAGCGCCGTCTCTTTGCCCTGCTTTGCGGTCTCTACCTCCTTAAAAGCGCTCTGTACCTCCGCAGTCGGCGGCTCCGCATCCTGAATCGTGATATTGACAAGCTGGATGCCGATATCATAGATCTCCAGCTTATCCAAGATCATCTGCTTGATATTGGACTGAATCTCGTTTTTGCCCGTGGTCAGCACACTGTCTACACCGTAGGAACCAATGGTCGTACGGATGCAGTTCTGTGCGATATTTTTCAGGATCAGATCCGGTTTCTGGGAGGCATACAGGGCTTTGACCGGGTCAGTCACCCTGTATTCCACATAGAAATCTACATTGATAAAATTGTAGTCGGAGGTGATCATCATCGTGTCCTCTCCGCTTTCTACACTCTCTCCTTCCTCATTCTGCCGATAGCCAATGGGAAAGCCCTGGATGGTGGTGTTGACCTTCGTCACCGTCTGGATAAAGGGGATCTTAAAATGAAGCCCCGGTGCAGAGACGGCCTTCGGCGAACCGAAGGTACAGACGACAGCCTGCTCCTCCTCCTGGATCGAATAATAAGAGCCACTGACCAGTATGAGAAGAAGAATGACAACTACTATGATCTTCACTGCCGTCGCGCCCTTTCCTTTGGGAATATTAACTTTTGGTCTGCTTTTTCCTAACATGATCTTTCTCCATTTCTGCGCTGCTTTTTGCGCATGAACGAGTTTGTGTCAAGCAGTGCGCCGACACAAATCTCGCGATTGAAAATTTTAATTTTCAATCTTTTCTTTTCGTAACAGAGTCCTTGTTTTTCTCGTCTGCGTGTTATATGATGTTTTATGTTATAGATGATTATAACATAATACCTACAAATAAATATAAAATTTTACTAAATTCCAAGAAAAGAAATTGCGAAATATACAAATTTGCAGGAAAGGAAGGAAACATCATGAGAATCATCTTTATCAGGCACGGAGACCCCAACTATGAAAACGACTGCCTCACGGAAAAGGGAGAGCGGGAGGCAAAGCTTCTCGCAAAGCGGGTGGCAAAGTGGGAAAATATCACACAATTTTACTGTTCTCCTCTGGGACGGGCGAAACAGACCGCATCCTACTCCCTTGCTGCCGTCGGCAAAGAAGCCGTCACCTATGAATGGATGAAAGAATTTATGTATAAGATCGAAGATCCCACAACGGGACGCCATGGCGTACCCTGGGACTTTATGCCGGAATACTGGACCGCGATACCTGAAATGTATGACAAAGAAAACTGGCGTAAGACGGACATCTACCGTTCCAATCCGGAGCTGATCCCCGCCTACGATGAAGTCTGTGCGGGGCTTGACACAGTTCTGTCTTCTTATGGCTATGAACGGGAACACAATTATTACAAAAACAACAATCCCGTCGCTGCGGACGGGACTGTGAAACAGGATACGATCGTTATTTTCTGTCATCTGGGCATCACCTGCGTGATGATGAGCCATCTGCTCGGCTTTTCGCCGGCGCTGCTCTTTCACGACTTCTTCCTGGCACCCACCTCGGTAACCGTACTGGCCACGGAGGAGCGGCAAAATAGCATCGCTCACTTCCGCGCACAGGTGATCGGTGACACGAGTCATTTATCACAGGGCGGCGAGCAGATTTCCACCGCAGGTTATTTTACAGACGTCTTTCAGGGATGACGATCACTGCCATCCCTGACCTCCCATCGACATGGGCGGCGCCGTATTCAGCTTCCTGCCGGGCAGCTTCACGATTGCAAAGGCCATAAACGCTGTTGTGGCAGCGATCCTGAACCAGAGGGGAATTGCAAAATTTACAAACGGCAGCAGACTGATGACTGTCGCGATCACAAAGAACAGTACTTTTGCGTATACCGCGATCCGAAACAGCTCCCCTGTCTCGATATGTTTGCTCACAATAGCGGCAATGGCCATCCCGATCAGCATATAGATCGCCGCACACAGGAAGTACCACAACACTCTCCCCACAAAGAAGAACACATACGCGATTGCCACCGCGATCAGCATAAACGGCACCAGCTTGGTGACGATCCATGATCTGCTGATTTCCAGCGTACTTCCAAAATCCTTGAAATCAAGCTGTTGATATTCTGTATTCTGCATAAGAGACATTCTGTCCCGGCCGACCAGAAGAATATTATAATATCCCTCGGCCGCCAGATCCGCCGCATCTTCATAGCTGAATCCGTCAATGTCTTCCGTCATATAAACAAACAACCCGTCATCGTCATACCGGAAGTCCTCATCCAGATACAGTCTGCCGTTCTTGACTTCAAAATCCGGCAGGGCTGATGCCACTGCTTCCATATTGATCGACGAAAACTCCACTGCCAGAGATACAAAGGAAAGCACTGTAGTAATCAGTACCAGCAGCGTTACAAAACCGATCATGCTCCCGACCTTTACCTTCGTCAGTAAATTATATTTCGGCGGTACAAACGCAAGCGCAAACTGCTGAAAGATATTGGGCGCTTTCTCCGGCCCTAAGCCGCCACCGTAATTGGCACCGCCGCCACCCATATAGGGATTTGCCTGCTGATACGGATTTCCCTGCTGCTGGTAAGGGTTCCCCTGCTGTTGATACGGATTCCCCTGCTGCTGATACGGATTCCCCTGCTGCTGATTCGGGTTCCCCTGCTGTTGGTTCTGATTCCATTGACCGTCCATCTTTTCCTCCATTTTCATGATATATTTGATTTACCTGTACCGCAAAAATTGCTGCATCTCATTTGCATTTAGCGGATACGCTCCGGAAAGCCCACCTTCTTCTGCACCTTTCGCAGCGTCTTCGCAGCATAATAATTTGCCTTCTCAGCGTTATCCTTAATCACTTTATCGATATAATCCTTGTTTTTGCTCAATTCTTCGTATCTGTCCTGAAGGGGCTTCAATACCCCTACCACAGCCTCTCCCACAGCCATCTTAAAGTCGCCGTAGCCTTTGCCATCAAACTCTTTCTCTGTCTCCTCCGGCGTCTTTCCCGTGCAGGCGCTGTAAATATCGATCAGATTCCTGATGCCCGGCTGTTCTTCGCTGTAGCGCACACAAGCTTCCGAATCCGTCACCGCCCGCTTAAATTTGCGAATGATAGTGCCCGGATCATCCATCAGATAAATGCTGGCATTGGGATTCTCGTCGGACTTTGACATTTTCTTCTCCGGATTCTGCAGGCTCTTGATGCTGGCTCCCGTTTTGCCGACATAGGGCTCTGGAATCGTGAACACATCGCCGTAAATGGCATTGAAACGCTGCGCGATATCACGAGTGATCTCCAGATGCTGCAGCTGATCCTTACCGACGGGCACCACGTCCGACTGATAGAGCAGGATATCAGCCGCCATCAGCACCGGATAGGTAAACAGACCTGCGTTGATATTATCCGCGTGCTTCGCTGACTTGTCCTTAAACTGGGTCATGCGATTCAACTCTCCCATATACGTAAAGCAATTCAGAATCCATGATAACTCCGTATGTCCCGATACATGAGACTGATAATAGAGACAGTTCTTTTCAGGATCGATCCCCGCCGCAATATAAAGCGTGAGCAGATTTCTCGCCCTTCTGCGCAGTTCCGCCGGATCCTGTCTGATGGTAATGGAATGAAGGTCTACCACCGAGTAAAAACACTGGTACTCGTCACAGAGCGTCACCCAGTTCTTCAAGGCTCCCAGATAGTTCCCCAGCGTCAGATTTCCCGTGGCCTGCATTCCACTGAACAATACTTTATTTCCGTCTATCATGATACCTTTCTTTCCTCTCCCGTATGCTCTACGAACATTGTCATACGCCTGATACAGTTCTTTAACCAATATAGCACTGCCGCCCTCTCCCGTCAAGGAATCCATTATAAGCAGACTCGAAATTAGTAGTAAAACGGAAATTCTTACTACTAAGAATTTTCACGATATATTATTTTTATATTTTTAGATCCGCATATTGGGCATTTATCCGGCTGTTTAAAAACCGCCGCATCATGGTCTTGTATAAGGCAATTCTCACAAAACAAATATTCTTTACTATAAAGAGCCTTTCTTTTAGCCTCTAATTGCCTTTTTATTTCCCACCTACTCGGATTTTTCACTATAATAAAATCCGGTGTTATGAACAACGATGTTTTCACTTTCAGAAACGTATCATCAAATTCTGTTTCTTTGTATGTATAATCATCATACAAGAACAGCACATATCTTCTTTCTCGTTCAGTTTCCCATTTACTATCTTTAACAGAAAGAATCCAATATTGTAAAATCTCCTGTAAAAACTGTTTTTTATCTTCATCTGACAAATCAAACATATCAATAATACTAAATAAATATTGCAGTTCTTCCTTTGCCTCCTCAACATAATATAGCACATCAAATGTTATAACTTGTGAAATATACGGTCTTTCTATTTTATCTGGTAAATCAACATCAGCGCCCGCCCTTTTTGTTAATTTGCGTACTCCAATTGGACCAACTAAATCTACAATTCTATCATTCTTATAACCATATAAACACTCTCCATAACCTTCTTGCATATCATCGTTATTAACAGCTTTACACCACTTTACAACTTTTGAGCTAAGCTGTTTCTCCCAGGCATAGTCTTCGT